>NZ_JBWKDP010000009.1:306026-342870 GCF_056435905.1 Streptomyces sp. NPDC043861
AGCCCGCGCCGGGCCCTGAGCCCGTGCCGGGCGTGGCGGCAGATGTGCCGGAGGTGACCGGGCCGCGGTCCGCGGCGGGCCCCGCGCCCGTGGCGGACACCGAGGCCGACTCCAGCACCCTGCCGGGCCCTTGGCCCGTGGCGGCCCCTGAGCCCGCGCCGGGCCCTGAGCCCGCGCCGGGCCCTGAGCCCGTGCCGGGCGTGGCGGCAGATGTGCCGGAGGTGACCGGGCCGCGGTCCGCGGCGGGCCCCGCGCCCGTGGCGGCCGCTGAGCCCGCGCCGGGCACGGAATCCGTACCGGCGGCCGAGTGCGGCGCCGCCACCGATGCCGCCCCCGCTGCCACCGAGTCCGGTCCCGGCGGCGACATGCCGGCTGCGGACACGGTGCACGAGCGTCCGCATGCGCACGAGCCGGAGTCCGTCCCGGAGCCGGCCGCGCACGAGACCACCCTGCAGGTCCGCCTTCCGCACCCCGCGTCGGAGCCCGACGCACATGAGCGGGTCGCCGACGGCGTCGGCGGAGCCGCAGGTGCCGAGGGAGCCCAGGCGGCCGAACCGGTCACCGACAAGGGTCTTCCCAAGCGCACACCCAAGATCGTCACGCCCGCCACCGCGCCGAAGGGGCGCACCGGATCCGTCGACGCGGAGGCGCTGCGCCGCCGCCTCGGCGGCTTCCGGCGGGGCGCCGAGGCCGGCCGCCGCGACATCGCGGCCGAGCTCGGGGAGACGACCCGAAGCAGCACCACGAAGGACCAGGAACACATCGAGGAACCGGGGGACACCGTCGAGGAGGCACGAAGTTGACTGCGACCGGCACATTCGGGCTGAGCAGGGAAGCCCGCAACCTTCAATGGCTGTTGGGCAACCTCGTCGAGGAGGTTCCAGGAGTCCGCTCCGTGGCGGTCGTCTCGTCCGACGGACTCCTCCTGCTCTCGTCCGATCCGGCGCACAACTCCGCCCCCGTCAACGTCCCACGACGCGGCGGCCCGCGCGGCTCCAGCGCGGATCTGGCCACCATCGTCTCCGGTATCGGCAGCCTCACCATCGGTGCGGCCAGGCTGATGGACGGCGGAGGGGTCAAGCAGACCATGGTCGCGATGGAGGAAGGCAGCGTCTTCGTGATGTCCATCAGCGACGGCTCGCTGCTCGGTGTGCACGCCACGCCCGACTGCGACATGAGCGTCATCGCCTATCACATGGCACTCTTCGTCGGCCGGGCCGGACATGTGCTCACCCCCGAACTCCGCAGTGAGCTGCGCAAGTCGCTGGAGGGCGCCAAGTGATGGCCGCCGCGGAACCCTCACCCCGGCTTCCCGTCCGCGGCGAGGGCAGGCGTCCCGCCCGGGTGCGCCCGTACTCCCTCACGGGCGGCCGTACGCGGTTCGGACACGTCCTGCTCGTCGAGACCTTCGTCGCTGCGCTCGAAGCGGGCGAGGAGCGCAAGGAGCTGACGAAGGGGAGCCTGGTCTCCCGCGTCATGCCCGAGATGCGCGCCATCATCGGACTGTGCCGCCGGATGCGTACGGTCGCGGAGATCTCGGCGCTGCTCAGGATGCCGCTCGGTGTCGTCCGGGTGCTGCTCAGTGACCTGGCGGACCAGGGAAAGATACGGGTCTACGGGACCGGGCACGGCACCGGTCAGCCCGACCGTGCACTGCTCGAAAGGGTGCTGAGTGGACTCCGCCGTCTCTGACCTCTCCGACCTCCCCGCCGTCGCGGAGGACGAGAACGTACAGCCCTGGCAGAACGACCGCACCCGCGCCCCCATCGCCACGAAGATCGTGGTCGCGGGCGGCTTCGGGGTCGGCAAGACGACCTTCGTCGGGTCCGTCTCCGAGATCACGCCGCTGCAGACCGAAGCACTGATGACGCGGGCCAGCGAGGAGACCGACGATCTCTCCGCCACGCCCGACAAGCCGACCACGACCGTCGCGATGGACTTCGGGCGGATCACGCTCGACGACGACCTCGTGCTCTATGTCTTCGGCACACCCGGCCAGCAGCGGTTCTGGTTCATGTGGGACGACCTGGTCCGCGGCGCGATCGGTGCGATCGTGCTCGCCGACACCCGCAGGCTGAAGGACTGCTTCCCCGCGCTCGACTACTTCGAGAGCTGCGGACTGCCGTATGCCGTCGCCGTCAACCACTTCGAGGGGACCCCGGCCCACGAGGCCGAGGACGTACGGGAGGCCCTCACCATACCGCCGCACATCCCGGTGGTGATCATGGATGCGCGCAAGCGGATCACGGTGATCGAGTCGCTGCTCGCGCTGGTGGCGCACGCGCTCGACGTCATTCCCGAATAATCCCCGTCCAACGAAAGAGACCCCGCCATGCGGAAGATCCTCATTGTCGGCGCCGGTCAGTCCGGGCTCCAGCTCGCCCTCGGCCTGCAGTCGCAGGGATACGAGATCACGCTGATGTCCAATCGCACGGCGGACGAGATCCGGTCCGGCCGGGTCATGTCCACGCAGTGCATGTTCGACACGGCGCTCCAGCACGAGCGTGACCTCCAGATCAACTTCTGGGAGTCCCAGGCCCCGAAGATCGAGGGCCTGGGGGTGTCCGTCGCCGGCCCGGAGTCCGGGAGCACGCCCGGCGGGGGCCTGGGGAGGGTCATCGACTGGGTGGGCAGGCTGAACGGCTACGCCCAGTCCGTCGACCAGCGGGTGAAGATGGCCGGCTGGATGGAGACCTTCGCCCAGCGCGGCGGTCAGCTCGTCATCCATGGTGCCGCCGTCTCCGACCTGGACTACTTCTCCCGCACGTACGACCTGGTGCTGGTCTCGGCGGGCAAGGGCGAGCTGGTGTCGATGTTCGGCCGTGACGCGTCCCGCTCGCCGTACGCGGAGCCCCAGCGCGCCCTCGCCGTCTCCTATGTGCACGGCCTCGGCCCGCGGCCCGAGCACCCCGAGTACGAAGCGGTGCGGTGCAACCTGGTGCCGGGCGTCGGCGAGCTCTTCGTCATGCCGACCCTCACGACGTCCGGCCGCGCCGACATCCTCTTCTGGGAGGGCATTCCGGGCGGTCCGCTCGACGTCTTCCAGGGCGTCAAGGACCCGGCCGAGCACCTGTCGCTCACGCTGGGGCTGATGGAGAAGTACACGCCGTGGGAGTACGCCCGGGCCACGAAGGTGGAACTGACGGACGCGGGCGGCACGCTGGCGGGCCGGTACGCCCCGACCGTACGCAATGCCGTCGGCCGGCTGCCGGGCGGCGGGCTGGTCCTCGGCGTGGCGGACGTCGTCGTCGCCAACGACCCGATCACCGGGCAGGGGTCCAACTCCGCGTCGAAGTGCGCGGCCTCGTACCTCGCGTCGATCACCGAGCACGGTGACAAGCCCTTCGACGAGCAGTGGATGCAGTCCACCTTCGACCGCTACTGGGACACCGCCCGGCACGTCACCAAGTGGACCAATGCGATGCTCGGCGTCCCGCCCGAGCACGTCCTCGACCTGATCGGTGCCGCGGGCGGACTCCAGCCGGTGGCGGACCGGTTCGCGAACGGGTTCAACGACCCGGCGGACTTCGAGAACTTCTTCTACGAGCCCGAGAGGACAGCGGCGTACCTGGCCTCGGTCACGGAGGCTGTGCAGGCCGCCGACCGGTGATGCGGACGCCGTCGTGGGCCGTTCCCGGTCGTGGTCGGACGACCTCGGACGGCCCACGGACGGACCGCCCGACGGAAGGAGCCGAACGTCGGCAGCCGCCTTCGGATCAATGTGTGAAGGCGCTCACGTCTCCGGGCTCGGTCTCCAGCGCCTCCCGGTTGAACCTCAGCATCAGAAGGAAGAACAGCCCGCCCACGACGAGCAAGCCGACCACGATCACGACGGAAACGAGCGACTCCCGGGGTGCCACCAGCACGAACAGCGCGATGAGCGTCCACACCAGGGCGCAGATCGCGACCGGCAGCTCGAAGCGCCCGAGATCGAACGCACCCGTTCTGCGATCCAGTCGTTTGCGCACCGCCAGGTAGAGGACGATCGTCGAGCCGTAGATGATCGCCGGGAGGATCGTCGATGCCGTGATCAGCTCCAGCAGGGCGGCACCCGGCAGGGCGACCATCAGGATGACGCCCAGGGCGAAGATGAGGATCGTCGCGGGGATCGGCGTCTGCGTGCGCGGGTCGACCCGCCGCATCAGCCGGTGAGCAGGGAAGCGTGAGTCGCGCGCCATCGCGAAAATGATCCGCGAGCACGCGACCATGACCACCATCCCGGCGCCGAAGAACGCGAACGTGATCGCGACCAGCAGCGTCCTCTCCATCACCGGACCGAGCTGATCGCGCATGATCGCCGCGACCGGTGAGCCGTCGGCGGTGATCCGGGGGATGTCGTCGATCGCGATGGTGAGCGTGACCAGGAACAGCATCCCCAGGATTCCGGCCGCCACGACCGATCCCACGATTGCGCGCGGGACGCTGCGATGGGGATCCTTGGCCTCCTCGGCCAGGTTCGCCGCGGAGTCGAAGCCGACCAGTGTGGCAAGGCCCATGATCATCGCGAGCATCAGTCCGCCGCCGACGGCGAAGTAGTCGGGGGCGTTCTCGGCGACACCGCGCGAGACGAGGTTGCCGGCTGCACCGCTGTCCGTCACCGCCACGGCGATGCTGAGGGCGATCGCCACCACCACGACGAGTGCCAGTTCGACCCCGACCGCGCCTGCATTGATCACGCTGACGATACGGGTCGAGGCCACTGCGAGCAGGGCCTGAACGAGCAGCACCACGACCGTGATCAGGCGTGCGGTGCCCTCGTCCGGCGCGAGGCCGACGAGCGGCATGAACGCCTGGCTCGCCAGCGCATTGTCGACCGCCACCACGGCGACCGCCAGGTAACAGAAGGTCAGCCAGCCGAAGCCCCAGCCGACTCTCGGATTGGCGAGCCGCGAGGCCCATTGGTAGGAGGAGCCGCTGAGCGGGATGCGGGCCGCGAGCTGTGCGACCACCAGCGCCACCAGAACCTGCCCCACCGCGGCGATGACCCACAACCAGATCCCGACCGGCCCTGCGTTCACCAGCACATCGTCGTACGTTCCGAAGATGCCGACGGCGACGGAGATGAACGCGAACGAGATCGCGAACACCTGAAAGGAGCCCAGCGTCCGTTTCAGCTCCTGCTGGTATCCGCCGAGCTCGACGGAATCGTCGCCACTCCCGCCGGCCTGACTGTCCGTCGAAGCCTCCACCACCTCAGCCACCGCACCTTCCTCTGGGACCGTCCGACCGCCCGGACCCATGAACGTTCTACCGCCAATGCCCCATCTTGGCCGTCCGTGTCGTTTCCTTCTCCTGTGCGACACGAGGTGCGCTGGGGTCTTTCGTCTGGATCAGGCTGGATCGGTGAGCGGGGACCGGTGCGTGCGATCGCAAGGGATAGGAAGCTGCGCACCCGCGACATCGGGCTGCGCAAAGCCTCGGAGCCGTAGTGCGACGGGCCTGCGCGCAGGGGGCACCGACGAAGGGGCCGGAGCCGGCAGGGCCGGCTGCGGCCGGTGCCCTGCCTGCGCGTGGGGCCCGGGACTGCCCTCGCGGAACAGCGGGATCGGCCATGAAACCCTCGGGCCGGTGTGGCCTCGTCGGGTGTCCACGGATGGAGAGTGCCGCAAACCAGCTCACTCGGCGGTCTGCTTGTCATAGCGGGTCATGTGCGTGATGTGACCCGTGTCCGGCCCCCGGAAGGCGCCGCCGACGCGCCGTACCCCGTGTCCGAGCCGTCGGCGGAGCCCTTCGGGAGCCGGGGCGGGGTGTACACGGCCAGCGGGGCGGCCGTGGGGTCCGGGCGGACGGCGCCGAGGAGCGGGTTCGAGGCGATCGGGGAGACCTTGACGCGGGCACCGGGGCGGGGGGCCTGGATCACCAGGCCGTTGCCCAGGTAGATCGCCACATGGGTGGCCCTGGGGAAGTAGATCACCAGGTCGCCCGGACGCAGTGACCGCAGCGGAATCCTGGTGAGCCGGGCCCATTGCTCCTGGCTGGTGCGCGGGATGACGCGGCCCGCGTCGGCCCAGGCCCGGGAGGTGAGACCCGAGCAGTCGAACGACCCAGGGCCCTCGGCACCCCAGACATACGGCTTTCCGATCTGTGCCACGGCATATCTCAGCGCCGCGTGGCCCGCCTTCGACGGTCGCCGGGTGCCGTCGAGAACGCCCGACTTCAGCAACTCTCGCTGCGCCCCCGCCGTACCGGCATGTTCGAGTGCGGTCAGCTCGGCGAGCTCGTCGCCGGAGAGCGACGCCAGCAATGCCTCGGCCTTCTTCAGCCGTGCCTGGACGGCGTCGCGCTGCTTGCGCTGCTTCCCGGCGAGCGACTGCTGGACATCGAGGGCCTTGCGGGAACGCGCGGCCAGCTTGTCGGCGTGACGTTCGCTGCGCTCCAGACGGGCGATCGTCGCGGCGCGACCGTCCGCCACGCGCTCCATCAGATGCCCTTGGTCGAATGCCTGCTGGGGGCTGCGGGAGAGGAGGAGCCGGAGGTAGACGGAGAGGTCGGAGCTGCCCTGGTACTGCTGGCGGGCGAGCCTTCCGGCTTCGCCGCGGCTGTGCGAGAGGGCGTTGCGGGCGTCGGTGAGCTCGGTGCTGAGCCGCTTCGTCTCGACGCGCTGGGCACTGAGCTGCCGTTCGGTCGCGTTGTAGGCCTCGCTCGCCTCCTCCGCCTGCCGGTAGAGCTCCTGGAGCTTGGCGAGCAGTTGGGCGGTGGTCTTGTGCGCCTCGCCGCCGGCGGCGGCCGCGGACTCCGGGTCGGCCGGCTCGGCGGCCGCCGGTGCCGCCGCCACGAGGACCGTCGCGGCGGCCAGCGTGGCCGTACAGATCGTGCGCAGCAGTCTGCCTGACATGTCATCACCTCCGGTTGACTACAGGAGCGATGATGCGTCGGCGGCAACGGGATGGCGGGGATCGTGGCCGGTGCGGCGCACCCCACCACCCGCGACGGGCCGATCCTCGGGTGATGCGGCGTGGCGGCTGGCCCAAGGCGCCTCCAGTGGACCAGGCCCGTGTCAGCCCCCGCCTCTCGCCGCCGGCCGTGGTGCCGGGCCGAATGCCGAGAATTTGTTCCAAGGCGCCAACGGCCCATACGATCTTGGCCGTTGTCGCCGCTGACCACGTCCGGCAGCGGCCGGACTATCTGTACGGGGGATCTGGACCATGCGAAGCGCAGTGCGAGGAAGTGCCGTCGTGGCATCGGCTCTGTCGGTCGTCCTGCTTGCGGCCGGTACGGCTTCGGCCCATCACTGGGGGTCGGTGAACGCCAGCAACCGGTGGAAGTGCTCGGGCAAGACCGCCCACAGTGCCAACCGTCAAGTGACCGTGTCCGCTTGCTACATCAATGTTTCCCGTTCCGAGAAGCAAGTGGTCATGGTGGTGGGCAACGGCAGTTCCCGCAGTGTCTCCGTGAGCGGTTCCGTGGTGAACGTGAGCGGCGCGAAGTCGGGCTGCACGACCAGGAGCCTGGCCGGCCGCCAGTCCCTCGCCTGCTACAGCCCTGTCGTCGGGAACGAATGCACGCTCCAGCACGGTTCCGTACGGCTCGTTCTGCGCGGGAAGGAAACCGTCGTGAAGACGCCGCGCTCCGCGTGGTGCCAGGACGACTGACCCTGCACCGCAGCGCCCGGGCCCGGCGGCGCCCTGCCGGTTTTCCGGTCATCGCCCGGACGGGACCTGGGGTCTTTCGTTTGGATCGGGCTGGATCGGTGCCGGGGCACGCGAGCCCGGCAAGATCCGAACGAGAGGCCCTAGTGCTGTGACCGGATAGGTTTGCCGGGAAGCTCGCGGCGTCCGGTGCGGTGCATCGCAAGGCGGAGTATCGCCCTCGTACTGGATGTACTCGGGTGATTCGACAACGCAGCGAGGTGCCGTGCAGGGCGTCGCGAGCCGGTGAACCTATCCGGTCACAGCACTAGCGGCCGATGGGCAGGGCGTACAGGGTCCTGCCGCGCCATACGACGGCGGTGCGCCCCGTGATGACGCCGCGCTGGGCACCCGGCTTCGCGGGTGCGGAGCTGCCCGCGTCCTGGAACTTCCACAGTCGGCTGCCGTCCGCCGTTCGGAACGCCGTGACCTGGGTGGCTTCCAGAGCGAGAGCGGTTCTGCCGCTCGTGGAGAGCAGTACCCGCGGCCGCCCGCCGCCACCTGCCTCCGTCGAACGGGACCAGCGCGTCCTGCCCGACGCCGCGTCCAGCGCGTACAGCTGGTGATGCGTGGTCCCGAGGTAGAGCGTGCCGTCGTGGACGACGCCCTCACCGAAGGCATTGCGGCCGGTGGCGCCGGGAGCGGCCGCTCCGGCCGCCCGCCACAGGCGCTTGCCGCCCCGGGTGTCGAACGCGTGGAGGCCGTCGCCGACCGCCGCGTACAGCCTGCCCGCCGCGTCACCGGAGACGGTGGCGTCCTGGAGCACGCTGCCGAAGTACTTGCCCCACAGGCGCTTCCCGGTGGCCCGGTCGTAGAGCGTGAACAGAGCCAGCCCCTTGCCCGCCTTCCGCTGCTGCGGTGTCAGTGAGGCACTGTCCTGCCGTACGACGATGCCGTCGGGACGGACGGCGACGCCCTGGTACACCGGGAGGGCGTTGCGGGCGCGGCCGTTGGGGACCTGCGTACGCCAGAGTTCCTTGCGGGCGACGGTGTCGTAGGCGAAGAGATACGTACCGCTGCCCGCGGTGCCGCTGAACCAGACGACCGTCCCGTCGGCTGCCGCCGTCGAGGTGACGTGCGCGGGAGCGGCGACGCGATGCCGGACGGTGCCGTCCTGCGGTGAGAGCCAGAGGAAGTGCGCGGCGCCGACGACGAACACGCTGTCGCCCGCCACGACCGGCCGTTGCACCGCCGCCGCGCCCGGCTGCGTCCACAGGCGGCGGCCGTTGCGCAGATCGACTCCGGTGGTCCCGTGTGCGTCGCCGAGGACGAGGACCCTGTCGCGCCAGACAGCCGGCTCGACGGGGCCGTCGTTCGCGTGCTCGTACGCCCACAGAGGGGTGGGCGGTACGCCGGGGAGGGGCGCCGGGGCCTTCGTGGGTGTCTTGCCGGTGGCCGCGGGCTCCTCGTCCCCTCCGGTGACGGCACCCCCGACCACCCCGCCCACCAGCAGCCCGGCAACCCCGGCCGCGATTCCGGTGACGACCACGCGCCGCTGCGCCTCGGCCCGGGCGGCCAGCACGGATGCGGTGAGGCCGGACTTGGGGGCGGGCGAGGGGGCGGCGGTCGTCGGTTGCCCGGGGCCCGAGGCGTCGGTGGTGCCGGGCGGGACGGCCGCCTCGGTGGCGGCGGAGTGCGGTCCTTCCTCGGCCCCCCTGCCGACGCGTGCCCGCGGGATGCCGAGCGCGGCAGTGATCTTGTCGGCTGTGGTGCGCGTGCTCCGGCCGCCCTCGGTGCGCGCACCGAGGGCGCGCAGCGCGAGGGTCTTGCGACCGGTGCTGCTGCGGGCGGGCGGTGCGGTGGATGCGGCCGCTGCGCTCGGCACGAGCACGGCCGCATCCCCGTGCGCATCCGCCGGGGGCGTGTCGCTGCCGTCCCCGGTCGATCCGGCACTCCCGGCCGGGCCGGGGTCGCCCGGGCCACGGGTGGGTGCAGCACCGGGAGCGGGTGGCGCCCCGCCGGCGTCGACGTCCTGCTGCGCAGGGGCCCCGGCCGCGGTGCGCGCGTCGTACGGCACGAGTGCGTCGGAGGTCGCGGGCCGCGCGTCGTCGATGCCCGCCGCGGCTTCCGCCGCCGCGCCGCGCCCGCGCACCGCCGAGACCGAGGACGCCTGTGCCGTCAGAGCGGCCGACAGGGGCTCCGGGAGCCAGCCGTGCCCTGCCAGGGCGGCGGCGCCTTCCAGCGCCAGGGTGACCGCCGCCGCTCCGGCGGTCGGGCGGTCGGCGGGGGAGGCGGCAAGGCACGCGGCCACCAGCCGGCGCAACTCCTCCGGAACACCGCGGAGTTCGGGACCGTCCGCGCTGACCGACGCGCCTTCGGGGAGGGCCGGGGTCGTGCCGGTGGCCGCGTACGCGAGGAGCAGCCCCAGGACGAAGATGTCGGACGGGGCTCCGGGCCGTTCGCCGGCGAGCTGCTCCGGGGTGGCGTACGCGAGGCGTACCGAGAGCCGGCCGCCGTCACCCGCCTCGGCGTGCGCGGCGGCGCCGAGGGCACCGAAGGCGGTCAGCCTCGGCCCGTCGGTCGCCAGCAGCACGGTTTCCGGGGCGAGGCCATGCAGCACGGTGCCCGTGGCGTGGACCCGGGAGAGGGTCTCGGCGAGGCCCGCGCCCAGTGTCCGCACCGCACGCTCCGGCAGGGGACCCGCGAGCGTGATGGCCTCGGCGAGGGTGAGGGCGGGCACGTACGCGTACGCGGTCCACAGCTCCGGACCGTCCGTGGCCGCGCCGGCCTGCGCCTGCACCCAGCCGCCGGCGAGCCGGTCCGCCGTCCTGGCCTCCGCCTCGAAGCGCCGGCGGAACGCCGGCAGCTCCGCGAGCCCGGACCTGGCCAGCGAGACGATGACGGAGGCGTCGTCCGGACCACCGTGGGCGAGGTACTGGACGGCGCTCGCGGTCTCCCGGAATCGCGACAGCGTCCTGTACGGCCCGATACGGCGCGGATCGTCCTGCTGAAGCGGCTCCACCGGCGAGTTCCCCCCTGGTCGTGCGGTCGCCGTGATCCTATTCGGCCTGCTTGGGCTTGGACCAGGGCCAGTTGAGCGTCCGGCGCTCACGGCCGTCGGGCGCGTACTCGTACCTCCAGCCGCGCGGCAGTCCGAGCCGCCTGGTGTGCCCGGCGGGCACCCGGCGGTACGCGTACACCGTGGGCGGTCCGCCGGCGTCGTCCGGTACCGGAACCTCGTACCACAGCGGTGGGTTGCCGGTGGGGCCGACGAGGACGGGCAGGACCCGTCCGTCGAGGGGCCCGCCGACGAAGGGGGTGTTCTCGCTCTTCACAGCACCAGTGTCACAGCAGGTGGCCCGCATCGCCCAGGATGGGGATCACCCGCCGGCCGAGCGCTCCGATCGCACCCGACGGGGTCTCCAGGGCGAGCAGCTTTCGGACGACCTTCGCGGTCTCCTCGTCCGAGGCCGCCGTTGCCGCCAGAAGGGCCAGCAGATGGTCCACGAGCCAGTCCCTCAGCTCATGGGCCGGCGGGTGCTTGTTCTCGTCGAGCCAGATGAGCGAGGCGGCCTCGACGGCAGCGATCCAGGTGCGGACCATCATCCGCACCCGCGGGCCGGGGTCCGGCACCCCGAGGTGGACCAGGATCTGCTCGGCCGCGGCGCGCCGGACCTCGTCGATGATCGCCCCGGCGCGGGACGTCTCGGCGACGCTGCCGCCGCGCATGAGTGCGCTGAACCCGGCGTCGTGCCCGTTGACGAAGTCGAGGTAGCGGTCGAGGACACGGCCCAGCCGCTCGGTGGGCGGGCCGGTGGGCGGCTCGGTGAAGCACAGCACGAGCGCGTCGGCGGAGCTGCGCAGGGCGGCCTCGTACAACTGCTGCTTGCCGCCGGGGAAGTAACGGTAGACGAGGGGCCGGGACACCCCGGCGGCCTCGGCAACGTCGTCGAGCGACACGTCCTCGGGCGCCCGGTGGGCGAACAGCGTGAGAGCGGCACGAAGCAGCTGACTGCGCCGCTCCTCCACACTGAGGCGCTTGTAGGCGCGATTCGTTGCGGGAGCACTCGAGGTCATACGGGCAGCGTAACCGTCGACCCCGGACGGGGGGTCCGGTCGCGCCACTGCGGGCCCGCCCTTCGGCCGGTGGGCCGCGCTCGTACTGCTCCCGCCGATGCGTCGGGCCCCGGGCGGGGTGGCGGCCGGTCGTCCCGCCCCGGCGCGGCGGTCAAGCCAGCAGCCCCGAGCTCTTCCACAGCCTGCGTCCTGCTCCCCGCAGAACGCCGATGTCGTCCAGGAAGTCCGTGAGGCGCCTCGCCCCCGTCTGCATCACCTCGCGGCGGTGACCGCTCGCCTTCACCTGGGCCATGGCCTCCCGCCGGTCCAGGCCGACGTTCTCGTACACCTGGGGGTTGACGAAGCAGATGGAGAAGACCCGCGCGGCCTCGCCGCAGCTGATGCGGGTCAGTTCCTGCTCCCACCGCGGTGAGGTCACCATCTGGCGGCGCAGTTCCTCCCGGGCGTAGCGCACATGGCGGGCCTCCTCCACGACGTGGATGCGGGTCACACCGCGGACCAGCGTCTGGACGCGCTCGTCCGGGAACGTCAGCCGCTGCATCCAGTCGAGGATCTCCTCACCGAGCAGCGTCGCCGCGAACGATCCGGGCGTGGTCGAGACGGTCTTCAGCACGCGGGCCAGATTGTGGTAGACCCGCGGTACCTGGTACGCCGGGGTGCCACCCTTCTGGATCATCTTCGCGAACATCATCGAGTGTCGGCACTCGTCCGCGATCTCCGTCAGCGCGTACCGCACATGATTGCTGGTCACAGGCTTGTCGTAGATGTGCCGAACCAGCAGCTGCATCAGAATGATCTCGAACCAGATGCCGAGCGACGCAAGCGAGGCGGACTCGTGCCGTGCCAGGTCCATCCGCTGGTCCTCGGACATCCTCCGCCACAGCGGGGTGTCGTACAGGGACACCAGCTCGGGCGGCCAGAACCACTTGCCCTCCTCGAGGGGTGCCTCCCAGTCGAGCTCCTTGTCGGGGTCGAAGGAGTGCTTGGCAGAGGACTCGAGCAGGCGCTCGGCGACCTGTTCGCGGTCCCTGAGCGGGCCGAGGGCGTCGCGGAGGAGCGTGAGATCGCGTGGGGTCACAGTCGTCATGGCTTGTATGAGACTGCTTGTCAGCAACGCCGTCAATCCCCTGCGCAGCACTTGTTGACCCGGCGTCTACCAACGTGTGAGCCTGCAAAGGGACGTCAGACGGACCGTCAGCGGTCCGTCCGTTGAGGCGAAGGAGCCGTTCGTGTCGACACGTGACCTCTACACCACCACCCCCGACGACTTCATCTGGTCCGTCCCCGCCTCCGGCGCGGCGCGCTTCAGCTGGGAGTACGAAGACGGCCGCGACCGCCTTCTGGCTCTCTACCAGAAGGGCAAGGACAAGCAGTGGGACGGCGCCAAGCGCATCGACTGGGACCTGGAGGTCGACCCGTACGACCCGCTCGGCACCCCGGACGAAGCCCTCAGCCTCTACGGCACGCGGCACTGGTCCAGGATGACGGAAAAGGACAAGGGCGATCTGCGCCGGCACTACTCCTCCTGGCAGTTCAGCCAGTTCCTGCACGGCGAGCAGGGCGCAATGGTGTGCGCGGCGCGCATCGTCGAGTCCGTGCCCGACCTCGACGCGAAGTTCTACTCCGCCACCCAGACCATGGACGAGGCCCGGCACGCCGAGATCTACGGGCGTTTCCTGCACGAGAAGATCGGCATGCTCTACCCGATCAACGACAATCTGCAGGGACTGCTCGGCGACACGCTCCGCGATTCCCGCTGGGACATGCCCTACCTCGGCATGCAGGTGCTCATCGAGGGCCTGGCGCTCGCCGCGTTCGGCATGATCCGCGACACCACGGACAAGCCGCTCCCCAAGCAGATCCTGGCCTACGTCATGCAGGACGAGGCACGGCACGTGGCCTTCGGGCGCATGGCGCTGCGCGACTACTACCGACAGCTCACGGACGCGGAGCTGCGGGAGCGCGAGGAGTTCGTCATCGAGGGCTGCTATCTGATGCGTGACCGCATCCGGGGCCTGGAGGTGCTGGAGGACTTCGGCATCCCGCGGAAGGAGGCGGAGGAATACACCGAGCAGTCCGAGTTCCTGCATCTGTTCAGGAAGCTCCTCTTCAGCCGGATCGTGCCGTGCGTCAAGGACATCGGTCTGTGGGGCGAACGGCTGCAGCAGGCGTACGTCGACATGGGCGTCTTCGAGCTCGGCGACTCCAACCTCGACCTCCTGATGACCCAGGACGAGGAGCTCGCCGACCAGCTCGACCGCGAGCGCTTCACGGCAGAGGAAGCCGCGCGGGTGGCGGAGGTGGACCGGGCCATCGCGGACGGGGCGACCTGAGCGGACGCGCAACCGACCTGAGCGGACGGGGAACTCGTGTGCATGTCGCCGGCCGGCGCGGCAGCATGGTCGCCATGACTCACGCTGTCGACCGTGCCGCCGCCCGCCGCAGCCTCGAGGGGCTCGCGCTCGGGGACGCCTTCGGGGAGCGGTGGTTCCCGCTGTTCCGGGAGCCCCGGCAGGCGTACGACGAGATCCGGGCCCGTCGCCTGCCGCAGGAGCCCGACTGGCACTGGACCGACGACACGGCGATGGCCCTTGCGCTTCTGCGCGTCCTCGACGAGCACGGGACCGTCGACCAGGACCGGCTGGCGGCCTGCTTCGCCCTCACCTACGACGCGGATCCCGCACGCGGTTACGGGCACGGCATGCACATGCTGCTGCCCGCCCTGCTGGGCGCGCCCGAGGACTGGCGCACGCTCGCGCCGCAGCTCTTCGACGGCGGCAGCCTCGGCAATGGCGCCGCGATGCGCGTGGCGCCGCTCGGCGCTTGGTTCGCCGACGACATCGAACTCGCCGCCCATCAGGCCGAGTTGTCGGCACGGGTGACGCACGCCCACCCGGAGGGTGTCGCGGGTGCCGTCGCCGTGGCCGTCGCGTCGGCGCTGTCCGCGCGCGGCAGGCTCGACATCGCCGCCGTCGCGGAGGCCACACCGGCCGGCGCCGTACGGGAGGGGCTGGAACGGGCTGCGGGGCTGTCCTTGCGCACCGAGCCGTGGCGTGCGGCGGACCTGCTGGGCAACGGGCAGAGGATCCGGGCCGACGACACGGTCCCCTTCGCCGTATGGACCGCTGCCCGGCACCCCCGGGATCTGACGGCCGCGCTGTGGGCGACGGCGGAGGGCCTGGGTGACGTCGACACGACGTGCGCCATCACGGGCGGCATCGTGTCCGCGGCGACGGGTGTCGGGGCGGTCCCCGAGGAGTGGCTGATCCGCCGTGAGCCCGTTCCCGGCGGCTGATGCTCCCGCCCCGGGGCGGGAGCCGTGGGCGGCGGTTGCCCGGTGCAGGCCGGTTGCGCGGTGACGGGCGTGATCACCGGACGCCCGACGTGCTGTCCGGCGGCCGGTGACGGCAACCCCGCAGGCACGCCGACGGCAGGCGCCGGTCACCGGAGAGGCACCCCGCATCGCAGGAGGCGACCGTGCCGTCACAGCGCCGCCTTCATCACCGCCCGTGCGATCGGTGCCGCGTCCCCGCCCCCGCTGATTTCGGCGCGGTTCGCCTCGGCGTCCTCGACGACGACCGCGACCGCCACCGACGGGCGGCCCGAGCCCGGCTTCTGTGCCCAGGCGATGAACCAGGCGTAGGGCTTCCCGGTGTTGCGGGGGCCGTGCTGCGCGGTGCCCGTCTTGCCGCCGACCAGCACCCCGTCGATCGCCGCACGTCTCCCCCCGCCCCTCTCGACCGCCTCGATCATCATCCGCTGCAGCAGCTGGGCGGTGACCGGATTCATCGCCCGCCCGTAGGAGCGGCGGGGGGTCTCCCGGACGGTGTCGCCGCTCCAGGTCGTCGTACGGTCGATGAGATGGGGGTACGCCAGCTCTCCGCCGTTGGCGACGGCGGCCGAGACCATCGCCATCTGAAGCGGCGTCGCCGCCGTGTCGAACTGACCGATCGACGACAGCGCCAGCTGGTCGACGCTCATCCGCCGGTCGAAGGTGGACACGGCGACCGGGGAGGGGATCCGCAGTGACTTGTCGTTGAAGCCGAACCTCCCCACGGCCTCCACCATTCTGGCGAGCCCCACCTTCACCCCGAGCCTTGCCATCACCGTGTTGCAGGACCGTTGGACCGCGAAGGTGAGCGGCGCCCTCCGGCAACCCTTCACGGCGTTGGGAAGTTTCGTCCGGGTCCCCGGCAGCACATAGGGGTCGGGCGCGTCGGTCGGGGCGTGCGGGTCGGTGACGACTCCCGATTCCAGCGCGGCGGCCGCAGTGACGATCTTGAAGGTGGAGCCGGGCGGATAGGTCTGCCGGATCGCCCGGTTGAGCATCGGATGCGTGCCCGCCTCGTTGAGGCGTCTCCACTCCGCGGCAACGTCCTGACTGTTCCCGGAAAGCAGCCCCGGGTCGTAGGACGGGCTGCTGACCAGCGCCAGGATCCTGCCGGTCGACGGTTCGATCGCGGCGACCGCGCCCCTTCGCCCGGCCAGCCCCTTGTAGGCGGCCTCCTGCAACGGGGCCCTGATCGTGGTGACGACTGCGCCGCCCGGGCGGCGGGAACGGGTGAGCTCGTTCCACAGCGGGATCGGTGCGAGGAGCGGATCCGTGCCGGCCAGGACCTCGTCCTCGGCGTTCTCGAGCAGCGTGGTGCCGTAGAGCTGGGAGGCGTAACCGGTGACGGGCGCGTACAGCGGGCCATTGCGGTACGTACGCTCGTAACGCAACTGCTGCCGGGTGTCCTTGGAGCCGGTGACGGGCTTCGAGCCGACGAGGATGTCGCCGCGCGGTGCTGCGTAACGGGCGATGGCCGGGCGGCGATTGGCAGGGTTCGCATTGAGCTCGTCCGCGTCGAGCACCTGTACCCGGACGGCGTTGACGAGCAGCGCGACCAGCAGGACGACACAGAGCGCGGCGGCTCGGCGGATGTAGCGGGTCACTTCCGGTCCCCCTGAACCGTCGTCATGGCGGGTGGTTCGACGAATCCGGTCCCGGCCGGCTCGGGGAGCGGGGTGCGGGCCGAGTCGCTGACGCGGATGAGCAGCGCGACGATGATCCAGTTGGTGACGACGGACGAACCGCCCTGCGCGAGGAACGGCATGGCCATGCCGGTGAGCGGGATCAGCCCGGTCACCCCGCCCGCGATGACGAAGACCTGCACGGCGAGGATCGCGGCCAGGCCGACGGCGACGAGCCGGCCGAAGGAGTCGCGCAGTGCGAGGCCCGCACAATAGCCGCGGGCCACCAGCAGCCCGTAGAGGAGGAAGAGCGCCGTCAGTCCGGCAAGTCCCAGCTCCTCGCCCGCGGTCGCCAGGATGAAGTCGGACTTGGCGGCGAAACCGATCAGGATCGAGTGCCCCGCGCCGAGCCCGGTGCCCTGGACACCGCCCGCCGCGAACGAGAACAGCGACTGGGCGAGCTGGCCGGGCCCGTTGCCCGCCTCGATGGAGGCGAACGGATGGAGCCAGTCCTCGACACGGCCGTGCACATGCGGCTCGACGGTGCCGACGGCGAAGGCTCCGACGGCGGCGAGCAGCAGCCCCACGGCGATCCAGCCGGTCCGCCCGGTCGCCACGTAGAGCATGATCACGAAGAGCCCGAAGAAGAGCAGCGAGGTGCCGAGGTCCCGTTCGAGTACCAGGAGCAGGACGCTGAGCAGCCAGATCGTGACGATCGGTCCGAGCACCCGGCCGGTGGGGAACTGGAGTTTCCAGATGCGGCGGCCGGTGTAGGCGAGGGCGCCCTGGTTCGCGGCGAGATACGCGGCGAAGAAGACGGCCAGCAGGATCTTGGCGAACTCGCCGGGCTGGAAGGAGAATCGGCCGACCCGGATCCAGATGTGGGCTCCGTTCACGGCGGGGAAGAAGATCGGCACGACCATCAGGGCCAGTGCGGCGGCGACCGAGAGGTATGCGTACCGCTGCAGCACCCGGTGGTCGCGGAGGAGAACGACTGCCGTGATGAAGAGAGTGACGCCGAGTGTCGACCAGACCAGCTGGGCGGGGGCGGCGCGGACCGCGGGGGTTTCGAGGTCGAGGCGGTAGATCAGTGCCAAGCCGAGGCCGTTGAGGAGGACCGCGATGGGGAGGAGCAGCGGATCCGCGTAGGGGGCCCGGAGTCGTACGGCGAGATGGGCGAGCAGGGCGAGCAGTGCGAGCCCCGCGCCGTAGGCGACGGCATCGGGCGGCAGGGCGCCGGTGCGGGTGAGCCCTACGGCGGCATAGCCGTAGACGGAGATGAAGACGGCGCAGACGAGGAGCGAGAGCTCGACCCCGCGCCGTTTCGGCAGGCGAAGTGCGGGCGGGGGAGCGTCCGCCGTCGTTGCGGTCATGCGCGCAACGTAGCAAGTGGGGGTGTTATGTCCGCCTATCCATGGACTCAGGCGTGCCGTCCGTCCAGGGTGCGCGTGTGTCGTCGACGGGCGCCGGGTCCCCGAGATGCACGTACTCGGGCAGTGTGAGCCGGGCGACCGCGCCGCCGTCCGGGGCGTTGTGGAACTCCAGTTCCGCGCCGATCACCGCGGCCTGGCCCATGGCGATGGTGAGCCCGAGGCCGTGCCCCTTGCCCCCGGACTCCGTGCGGAAGCGCTGGGGGCCGTGCTCCAGCAGATACTGCGGATACCCGGGGCCGTGGTCCCGTACCGACACCGCCGGGCCCTCGACCGAAACGACGACCGGCGGGGCTCCGTGCTTGTGCGCATTGGTGATCAGATTGCCCAGCACACGCTCCAGCCGGCGCTTGTCGGTCTCGACCTGTGAAGGGTCGGCGATCCGCAGGTCCGTCTCGAAGCCGCCGCTGCGCACGCCGCGGACGACCCGCTCGGTGAGCGGCGCGAGTTCGTGGATGTCCAGGTCGACGGTCTCACCACCCGCGTCCAGCCGGGAGATCTCCAGCAGGTCCTCGGTCAGGGCACGCATCGTCCGCACCCGGTCCTGGACGAGCTCCGACGGACGGCCGGGCGCCAGCAGTTCGGCGGCGGCCGAGAGTCCGGTCAGAGGGGTGCGGAGCTCATGGGCCACATCGGCGGTGAAGCGCTGCTCGTTCAGCAGCTTTTCCTGGAGCGTGGAGGCCATGGTGTCCAGGGCGCCGGAGACCGTGGCGACCTCGTCCTGGGGGCGGGAAGGGTTCCTGGTACGGGGGTCGTTGACGCGGGCGTCCAGATCGCCCGCGCTGATGCGGCGGGCGACCTGGGCGGTCAGGTGCAGCCGCTGGGTCACACGCGTCACCGCGAAGGCGCCGACGAGCAGTGTCGTACCGATCGCGAGGACCGAGGAGCCGAGGATGGCCCGGTCCAGATTGCTGATCGTGTCCGCGCTGAGCGTGTAGTCGACGCGCACGGCCAGGGCCCGGCCGTCGGCGGGCCCCGCAGCCCACATGGTGGGGTTGCCGGCGAAGTCGGAGACGACCGTTCCGCGCTGTCCGCGGAGCGCGAGGGCGCGCAGCTCGGGCGGGAGCCCGGGCGGATCCACCTCGCCGTACCGGCCGAGCGGTTCGCCCGCCTCGTAGGCCTCGGTGGCGTCCTCCAGCCGGGAGAGGGCCTTCTCACGTGCCTGTTCGACCGTTTGGCGGGTCACGGACACATGGACGAGCGCGCCCAGCAGAGCGGCGAGGGCGCAGCACATCACGGTGATGAAGAGTGCGGCCTTCCAGGTCAGCGTCGCGGTCCAGGCGGGAAGGCGGAAGCGGGTGCGGCGCAGCCGGATGCGGCGGCGGTCCTTGTGGCGTCGGCTCATCGGCCGGTCCCCGCCTGAGGGACGGGCGCCGGGGACCCGGTCGGCTTGACCCGGATGATCTCGTCGCGGTCGGGGAGGATCGCGTGCTGCCGTTCGTCCCAGGACCAGGCCGTCCGGTACTCGTATCCGGGGATGCCCGCCGAGACGGCGCGGGTGATGAGGTCCTTGCCGGCCAGTTCCACCCTGACGATCGCGTCCGAGTACGTCATGATGCGCGTCAGCGCGCCCTTCTCGGGCATGTAGACCCGGAGGGCGGTCTGCTTGTCGGGCATGGAGACGGCCACGATCAGCTCGTCCTTGCCGTCGCCTGTGAGGTCGCTGTAGTACGGCTTGAGAACGGGGCAGGCCTGCGGCTTCGACGTGCATGCGCGAATCTGGTCGGCGGTCTGCTTGTACAGTCCGTCGGCGCCGGTGACCTGCCCGGGATTCGCGGCCACATCGGCCTGTACGACGGCGACGGGATCCACGGCCCGGACATTGCCGTCCGGCACCTTGACACCGGGTACGTGCGCGGTGTCGCTCTCCCCGTAGTCGACCGGTGGCGCGGAGATCGGCGGCAGGTCGGGCCACAGCTCCACGGGGCCGACGGCGGTCGGTGCCGCCCCCGCGCTCTCCAGTCCGCCCGCGGTTCCGCAGCCGGTCAGCAGCAGGGCGCCGGCCGCAGCCGAGAGCACTGCGCCCATGGCGGTGCGGTACGGATTCACGGTCTGGCTCCCTGCTGATGCTGCGGCTACGCCGTCCTCCGCGTCAGAAGGGGCTCGGGCCGGTCGGTCTTTCCGACAACCATATGCGGAGGCGCATATATGCCGCGAAGTTCGAGCGTATATATCCGCTGTTGCGGTGGTTCATCGGTGAGGTAACAACAGCCCATCGGCCACCCCACCCGAACGAGGCCCGGATGCCGGAAGGACGCCCGGGACCGGGACCGGGCCCCCGGGGCCACCCACCCGGTCCACCCGGTCCACCCGGGCCACCCGGTCCACCCGGGCCACCCGGGCCACCCGGGCCGGGGGCCCGGAGGCCGCAGGCCGGAGGGAAGAGGACCGGCCCCGGTCCGCCCGCGGAGTCGGCGCGGAGCCCGCCGCGACGGGACCACGCCCGCCTGCCTCGCGTCGGTGCCCGGCCGTACCCGCGCACGCGGGCCCGGCGCCGGGACTCCGGTCGTGCAGTGCGGCCTTGCCGGCACCCGCATGCTCGGGTCCGTGCCGTGCCATTCCGCGGACATACCGGGCAGCATCGGCGCCGCGTCCTCACTCCTGGCGCGCGAGAGCCCTCCGGCAGAGCGCCAGCAGCCGTTCGTCCTGCTCGATGTCGTGGGTGCCGGAGCCGCCGTCGAGCACGTTGTGCCGCCGGGGCCGGGCGAGCTCGGCGCGCAGAAGAGAAGCGGCGGGGGAGGCCGCCGGGCCCATCTCGGCCAGGCACTCGGCGATCTCGACGCGGCCGTAGCGATTCTCCTCCCAGGTCGTGACAAGCACGGGCAGGGCATCCCCGGCCTCACCGGTGACCCGCCAGAGGGCGATCGCCGCGTCCATGCGGAGCCAGCGTTCGGGGGAAGCCAGCAGGTCGTGCAGGGCGGCCGCCGTGGCCGATGCCCGGGGGCCGAGGAAGCCGAGCGCCGAAGCGGCCGAGCGGCGCTCGTCGGGGCCGTCGGCCGAGAGAAGGTCCCGCAGCACGGGGAGCGCGGCGTCGGCGTCGCCCGCGATCGCCCACAGTGCCCTGGCGGCGGCAGTGGCCACCGACGAACACGGGCTGCCCAGCAGCTTGCGCAGCTCCGGAACGGCCGGCAGGGCCGCGGGCCCGAACGCCGTGAGCGCCCGCAGCGCGGACTCGGTCACCCAGTCGCCGCCCCGCTCGGGGGCGCCGTGCAGCACCCGAAGCACCTCGGGCAGGGCCTCGGCCGACCGCAGCGCCCCCAGCGCCAGCAGCAGCGGCCCGGCCCGGTCGAAGAGCTGGTCGTCGAGCTCGGCCTCGGCGAGGCGACGCCGCAGGACCGGTGCGAGGGGTGAGGCGGCGGCCCCGAGATAGGGCACCGCGAAAACCACCTCCCGCGGTGCATCGGGCTCCTCCAGCGCCGCTGCGAGGGCCGGCACCGCCCGTGGGTCACCCAGCCGGGCCAGCGCGATCAGGGCGCGGTCGTCGCGCGCGGCCGCAGCGGACCCGCCCCTCGCGAGCCGGGCGGCGAGCGCGTCCGCCGCGGGCAGCGCCAGCCCGAAGAGGCTCTCCAGCAGGCTCGACGCGGCAGCCCTCAGCCGGGGCTCGGGATCGCCGAGCTGCGCCCCGATGCACCGCACCAGCTCCTCGTAGCCGCCGCGCCAGGTCCGGATGAGTCCGTGGCACATCCACACGGCGTCCGTCCGCTGCGCAGGGTCCCCGCTGCTCAGCCGGCCCACGAGCAGCGCGATGCGCTCGTCGACCCGGTCGCCGAGCGCCGAGTGCAGGGTGCGCAGCAGGTCGTCGTCCGCGCCGCAGCCGTCGCCGGCGCCCGTCGGCTCGTCCGCCTCCCGCAGCAGGGCCGTCGCCGTCGCGGCGACCTCCGGTGGCAGACTCCCCGGTGCGCACCGGGTCAGCTGGGTCAGTGCGGCCAGCCGCAGCCCGGGTGCGTGTGCGGGCGCCAGCAGCCCGGTCAGCCACTCCAGCGCTTCGGTCCGCAGTGCCGCGTGCCGCAGGGCGATCCGGCCCACCGCCTCGACGAGCGCGAGCCGTACCTCCGTGTCGGGCTCCGCCTCCAGCCTCCCGCACAGCAGTGCCAGCACTCGCGCGGGCTCCCCGTGGAGCATCGCGAGCGCGCAGGGCACCGCGAGGCGCACTCCGGGGTCGTCGTCCGAGACCAGTCCGACGAACACATCCGCGCCCGCGGCGACGGCGGCCGCCGCCATTGCGTAGTTCGCGGCCTCCTCGAACTCCTCCTCGTCCGGGCCGGGTTCGTCGTCACCGTCCAGTTCGATGCCCCCGATGCTGGTGAGCAGCTCCACGACGGCGCCTCTGTCCTGCACATGGGGGCTGGCGACGAGCTCCAGCAGGAAGGGGATGCAGGCCAGCGTCGAGTCGTACACATCACCCTGGGGGTGCACCGCGGAGTACATGCCGTCGAGCGCGCCCTCCCGCTCGACCGGATCGCGCGACGCGAGCCCGCGCAGCAGCCCCGGGACGTCGTCCGCCGGGCCGTACGCATGCCCCAGCGACGCCCAGTCGACCTCGTCGATCCCCGTGAACACGCCGTTCCCTCCCGCGAGCCAGGTGTCTGGGGAGAGTGTGCACCAGGACGACGGCAACGAGGACTCCGAAATCCGGCACGCTGCAAAGGTGTCCGGGACCGCCGTCCCGGCCCGCGAATCCGCCCCCCCGGTACGGGATGTTGCCCGTTCGGTCCGCCGCCTGCTCCCATGGACGGCGGGGGTGAGGGAGCGATGGCGACGACCGGACTGCGCGTCACACCGGTGGTGAGGTACGGCCGTTCGCGTCTTTACGTCAGTCTTCCGAGCGGACGGAACGCGGCCTGGTACGACCGCGACACCCATCGCGTCAGCCTCGTTCTCGCCGGGCTCCGTGACGAGGTCGTCGCCGCCCTCGCACCGTACGTCACCGGGGGCTTCACCATCGGCCCGCCGCCGGTTCCCACTCCCGGCGAAATTGCCCGCCTCTGCCTCCCTCCCGACGACGACCTGGCGCCCAACCGGCCCGGCGAGGCCCTGTATCCCCCGCTGGACGGCGTGTCCGCCCGGCGGCACCTGTGGCCGGGTCCCCGTCATGCCGAACTCGCCGCACGGCAGCGGTTCGGTGCCGGGCTCGAGCGGCTGGAAGACTCCGGATGGCGGGTTCTCCACTCCGTGCCGCTGCCCGGCGCCGACCCCATCGACCACCTGGCGATCGGCCCGGCCGGTGTGTTCGCGGTGCGTACGCTCGCCGCCCGCGGCCGCCGGGTCCGGGTCGCCGACCCGATGGTGGCGACCGGCCGCGCCGAGCCCCGCCCCGAGCTCGGCCCGGCCCGTCGGGCTGCAGCGTGGGCCTCACGCGCCCTGGCCGTCGGCGTCCGGCCGGTGCTCGCCGTGGTCGGGGCGGCGCGGCTCGACGCACCGCGAGCGGCCGGAGAGGTGCTGATCGTCGAGGACAAGGAGGTGGCGGCGTTCACCCGGCCGCGCGCCGTCCTGAAACCGGCGGACGTCGAGGCGCTCCACTGGCTCGCGCGCGACCGCAGGACCTGGCTGCGCGTCTGAACTCAGCGCAGGCCGTCCCCCCATCCGCCCTGAAGCATCGTCTGGAACATCCACTTCCCGTCCTGTCTGATCAGGATGTCCGCGTACCGCAGGCGCTGCTCGGTGGTGCCCATGGTCATGACCGAATCGGTGAACACCACCACCATCGCCGGGGTCAGGAAGACCGGCGTACGCGTCGACGTGAACGTGAGGTCCTGCGAGCCGTCCCCCATCACCTGGGTCATGGTGGCGACGAACCGCTCGCGGTCCCATTGCGCGGACGCGCCGTTGCCCGCGGAGTCGTCGCTCACGAGGTTGAGCGGGAAGACCGCCATGTCGGCCATCCTCTCGACATCGCGGCGGGCGCTGGCCGCGTCGTACTCGGCGAACCACTGCTCGATGCTCTCGAGCTCGCCGGGGGTCGGGGTGTAGCCGGTGTCGGGCAGCTGGGGCACAGTTCTCCTCGTCAAACTTGACTACTGGACGTCGACAGTAATACCCCGATCTCTTCTAGTCAAACTTGATTACTCAGATCGTCCCGGATCCGGAGGACCGTGACCACGGTGTGCCGTGTCGTCCCCCTCTCCACCTCCGCCGTGAGCCCGGGCGTCACCCCGCCGTACGGCACCTCGCCCACGCCGATCGCCATCGCCGGGCCGTCGGGGGCGGCGGTGCCGCGGCCCGCGAGGACCGTCGCCGCGTGTGTCCGCAGTGCGGGCGGCAAGGGGCTGGACACCACGGGCGTGTCGTCGTCCGGCAGCACGAGCACCAGCGCGGCGGGCCGGTCCGCCGGACCGGTGAAGCCGACCACTGCCGCGTCCCGGACATCCGTGTGCCGCAGCTTGCGCCAGTCTCGTGCGCCCGCCCGGTAGCGCCCCGTGAGCCGTTTGATCACCAGGCCCTCGATCCCGCTCTC
Source organism: Streptomyces sp. NPDC043861 (assembly GCF_056435905.1). NCBI lineage: Bacteria > Bacillati > Actinomycetota > Actinomycetes > Kitasatosporales > Streptomycetaceae > Streptomyces > Streptomyces sp. NPDC043861. Next base: position 330,509 of record NZ_JBWKDP010000009.1, read on the forward strand.
GGTGAGGGTCTCGTACCAGGTGGCCGCGAGTTCCGGGTCCGTCGTCATCGGCACCGGCTGGAGCGGCGGCCCCAGCGGACCGAGCAGCCCGACCAGCCGCTCCCGGCGGCGTTCGTACGGAGCGGGGCGCAGGTCCTCGCCGTCCTCCGCGAGCAGATCGAAGGCGGCGTACGAGGCGGGCAGCCTGCGCGCAAGGATCCGGGCGCGCGCCGCCGTCGCGGCGGCCCTCCGCTGCACCGCCGCGAAGTCGATCCGGCCGCCGGTCCAGATCACGACCTCCCCGTCGAGGACCGTGCCGTCCGGCAGGGCGCGCGCCGCGTCCGCCAGGTCGGGGAAGGCCGCCGTCACGATCCGCCCCGATCGGGCCTGCAGCACGGCGCCGCCGTCCAGGGCGAAGAGCAGGATGCGGTGGCCGTCGAACTTCGGTTCGTAGGCGAGCCCCCGCCCGCGCGGAAGCGCAGCCACGGACTCGGCGAGCGCCACCTTCAGCGGCGGTCGCAGCGGAGTCGTCCTCTGTGCACTCACGGCAGGCTGCCCGCGCGCTCGGGGTCGAGGAGAGGTCCGAGGAGGTCGCCGTACCGCTCGAGCCGCTCCGCGATGTCGCCCAGCCGGAACACCAGTGCCTCCGGGGAGCCGCACGCTTCGACCTCCTCCCACGTCACGGGCGTGGACACGGTCGGCTCGGGGCGGGCGCGCAGGGTGTACGGGGTCGCGGTGGTCTTGGCCGCTGCGTTCTGGCTGTGGTCGACGAACACCTTCCCGGGGCGCAGTGCCCGGGTCATCCGGTGCACCACGAGGCCGGCGAGCTCGGCCTCGGCCTCGACGGCGAGGGACTTCGCATGGGCCGAGACCTGTGCCGACGGTGTCGGCTCCAGCGGCACCAGCAGATGCAGCCCCTTGGCTCCGGATGTCTTGGCGTGGGCCTCCAGGCCGTCGGCGGCAAGCCGTTCGCGCAGCCACAGGGCCACCTCGCAGCACTCCACGACGGTGGCCGGCGGCCCGGGATCGAGATCGAGGACCATCCGGTCGGCCCTGGCCGGTTCGTCCGCCTGCCACTGCGGAGTGTGGAATTCCACCACCAGGTTCGCCGCCCACATCAGGGACGGCAGGTCCTCCACCACGACCTGCTCGCCGGTCTCGCGTGAGGAGCGCGGCACCTCGGCGACCCGGACCCATGAAGGGGTGCCGGGGGGAGGGTTCTTGGTGAAGAACAGCTGGCCGTCCGGGCCGTCGGGGTAACGGAGGAACGACACCGGCCGCCCGCGGAGATGGTCGAGGAGGGGGGTGGCGGTGATGGCGTAGTAGTGCAGCACCTCGCCCTTGGTGGTCCCGGTCGCCGGGTAGAGGACCTTCTCCAGGTTGCTGAGCGTCAGGCGCCGCCCCTCCACCTCTGTGATGGGCGTCATACGATGAGAATCCCATGAATCCCCTCAATATCGGATGAAAGGGATGACACGTGCGATCCATCTGGAACGGCGCGATCTCCTTCGGGCTGGTCAGCATCCCGATCAAGCTGGTGAACGCCACCGAGAGCCGGTCGGTCTCCTTCCGTCAGATCCATACGGCGGACGGCGGGCGCATCCGCTACCGCAAGGTCTGCGAGCTGGACGACGAGGAGGTTCCGACGGCGGACATCGGCAAGGCGTACGAGGACGCGGACGGGACGATGATCCCGATCACGGACGAGGACCTCGCCACCTTGCCCCTGCCGACCGCGAAGACGATCGAGATCGTGGCGTTCGTGCCCGCCTCGGAGATCGATCCGCTGCAGATGGATGCGGCGTACTACCTCTCGGCGAACGGCGTGCCCGCGGCCAAGCCGTACACCCTCCTGCGTGAGGCGCTCAAGCGCAGCAAGAAGGTGGCGGTCGCGAAGTTCGCGCTGCGGGGGAGGGAACGGCTGGGCATGCTGCGCGTCGTCGACGATGTGATCGCCATGCACGGCCTGCTCTGGCCGGACGAGATCCGGCGGCCAGAGGGTGTTGCCCCGGAGACCGACGTCAAGATCCGCGACGCCGAACTCGATCTGGCGGACGCGCTGATGGACACGCTCGGCGAGGTGGACCTCGACTCCCTGCACGACGACTACCGGGCGGCTGTCGAGGAAATGATCGCCGCGAAGGCGGAGGGCGTCGAGCTGGAACCGGAGCGCGCCCCCGCCGCGGGCGGCGGCAAGGTGATCGACCTCATGGCCGCCCTGGAGAGCAGTGTGAAGGCGGCGAAGGAGGCCCGCGCGGGTGAGGGGGAAGGGGCCGCAGAGGCTGCGGGCGGCGCGACGGAGGCGGCGGAGGTACGCGAACTCAAGCCCCGCAAGCGGGCGGCGAAGGCTCCGGCGAAGACCGCGGCCAAGGCCGCGCCCAAGGAGACGGGCGCGAAGAAGTCCACCTCGACGACGAAGAAGTCGGCGGCCGCGACCTCGACGAAATCGACGGCCTCGAAGTCGGCGGCCTCGAAGTCGGCGGCGTCCAAGTCGTCCTCGGCGAAGTCCGGGACCAAGAAGGCCGCCGCCAAGAAGACGACCCCGGGCAAGCGCGCCTCGGCCTGAGCCGCTGCCCGGCTCCGGCTCCGGCTCCGGGCGGCCGGGTCGCCGTGGGCCTGCCGGGCTGCCGGGTTTCTGCGCAAGCGGCGCCACCGGCCCGCAGGCATCTGCAGTGAGCCTCCGGGCGTGGGGTCGGGCGAGTGCGGTCCAGGTCCGGCAGCTTCCGGTCCGGGGGAAGGTTCCGGTCCGCACGGGGTTGGGCCGGTGCGGGGCCGGGGTCCGGCAGTACCGGCGGTGGTGTGCCGCCCGGCCGCCCCTGCCGCCCTGCTGTCCGGCCGCCTCGCTGTCCGGCCGCCCCTGTTGTCCGGCGCCGCCTGCCGCCCCTCCCTGCTCGTGCGGCCCGGCGGTCGGCTGCCCGTGGTGCACATCCTGTCCGGGCTCCGGCGGGCCGGGGTGGTCTCCGCGTGCGGTCCGCGCGGCGTGGCTCACGCGGGCGGTGCGCCCGTGGCCCGGTGGCGTGACCCGGTGCCTGCGGCACATCCGTGTCTTTCGGTCCGGCCGGTGCGTGGCGTCGTGCGGGTGCGGTGCTCCCGTTTCCCGGTGTGCGGGCGGTGCCCCACTCCCTCAGTCCCGGCGCAGCAGCGTGTCCAGCACCGAGGTCAGGTAGGCGGACCGCTCCTCGCCCTTCGGGAGCGTTTCGGGTACCGCGTGGGTGAGCTGCGTGTGGCCCAGATAGCTGGTGTAGGCGAGAAGTCCCCGGCGACGCGCCTGTGCCGGAGGGAAGCCGAGCTCCTCGAAGAGCGCGGACACGTACGACACCCGTCTGTCGGTCACCCGACGCAGGACCGCAGCGACGTGCGGGTGGTCCGCGGTGGACAGCAGGGACACCTCCAGGGGGTCATCAGCCGCCGCGGCGGTCGCCTCCGCGAAGAGCAGACGCAGCCGCTTCTCGGGATCGGGCTCGCGCTCCACCGCCGTGATGATCTCGTCCGTGCACATCACTTCCCAGCGCGCGAGAGCCGCCTCGATCAGCGCCTCGCGATTGGCGAAGTGCCAGTAGAAGCTGCCCTTCGTGGTCCCGAGTCGAGCCGCCAGCGGCTCCACCGCCACAGCGGCGAGGCCACGTTCGCCGATCGCAGTCAGTGCCGCGTCGGCCCAGTCCTGTGCGGTGAGTCGAGCCATGCCGAAAACCATACGGTATCGTATGGAGAAACATACGTTGGCGTATGGAGGTGCGTGTTGCGCACGGTACGGAACGTCCACGAGCGAATCGTCGAGGCCCCCGCCGACACCGTCGGTGCCCTGATGGACCGGCTTTCGGCCGACGACGACCCGCTCTTCCCCACGCCCGCCTGGCCGGCGATGCGCTTCGACCGGCCCCTCGCCGTGGGCGCCGACGGCGGCCACGGCTTCGTCCGGTACAAGGTCGCCGCCTTTGAGCCCGGACGCAGCGTCCGCTTCGACTTCGGCCCGCCCGGAAACGGCTTTCACCGCGTGGACATCGAGCCGCTGGGTCCCTCGCGCTGCCGGGTCGTCCATGTCCTCGAGCAGCAGCAGGGCCTCAAGGAGGCGCTCGCCTGGTCGCTCGCCGTCCGGCCCATGCACGACGTCGTCGTCGAAGAGCTCTTCGACAACGTCGAGCGCGCGGCCACCGGCTCCCTGGGCCGTCCCGTGCGCTGGTCCCCCTGGGTCCGTCTGATGCACCGGCTGCTCTGGGACCGGCCGAAGGCGGTCGCCGTGCCCGAAGGGGCCCGGCTCGCCCGTGCCGCATTCGACCACGCCGACTTCCACGACGCCTGGCAGCTGCCGCTGGGGCCCGGGATGGACCGCGACCCGCGCGCCTGGCGCGGCGTACTGCCCTTCGCCGTCAAGGCGGCAGAGGGTGACGAGCTGCTGCTCGGCGAGGACGCGTCCCATCTCGACTTCCGCGCCTCGCTCCTGGTGGGCGAGCGGGACGTGACCCTCACGACGGTCGTGCGGACCCACAACCGTCGGGGAAGGCTCTACTTCGCCCTGGTGCGGCATGTGCACCCGTTCATGGCCCGGCGGATGCTGCGGCGCACGCACCGCGCACTGGCCCTCGCCGCGCCGTCGGCCGCCGAGCGCTGGGGCGGTGCGCCCTGCGCGCAGCCTCCGGGCCGTGCCGCGCCCCCGCCTCCCGGTGCGGGGACTAGTATGTGACGCTCCATCAGCTCTTGGGGGCGTCATCAACGTCGTCGACATCAACCGCACCCTCGGCCCGCTGCCCCACGACGCCGTGCCCAGCCGGGACGAAAAGGGCCTGATCCGGGAGTTGGACCGGCTGCGGATCGACGCGGCCTGTGTCGTCCACTCCCACGCGGTGCACGGTGACCCGCGCGACGGCAACGGCCGACTGGACCTCATCGGTGACCGGCGGCTGCATCCCGTGCCCGTACTCGTCCCGGGGCCTCTCGGCACCGGGGAGTGGGGCGGTGCCGGTGCCGCCCCACTCGTACGGCTCTGTCCCGACCTTCACGGCTGGAGCGCCACCGGTCCGCACGCCCTCGGCCTGCTTGCCGAAGCCGCCCTGGCGGGCACCACCGTGCTGCTCGCCTGGGCCGCGGTCACCGCCGCCGAGGTGCACTCGCTCGCCGCCGCCACTCCCTCGCTGCGGATCGTGCTCACCGGCACCGGCTATCGCAGCCTGCGCGATCTCGCCGATCTGCTCGACGTCCACCCACAGCTGTATGTCGACACATCGACACTTGTGGGTCACCGTCAGGTGGAGTGGGTCGCCGACCGGTACGGGGCCCACCGCGTCCTCTTCGGTACCGGGGCCCCCGTCACGGACGACGCCGGTCCGCGCCATCTGCTGGACACCCTCGATCTGCCCGACGCCGACGCGGCGCTCGTCGCCGGAGGCAATGCGCTGCGGCTGCTGGGAGGTGAGGCATGAACGGGCCGAGGATTCCGGGAGCCGCTGGAGCCATGGGAGACCCGGCGCTGCCGGCGGTTTCCGGAGCCCGGGCGGCTGTGGCCGGTGTGATCGACGCGCATGGGCATCTCGGCCGCTGGCATGCCTTCGCCATCCCCGACGGCTCCGCCGCGAGCCTGGTCGCCATGATGGACCTCTGCGGGGTGAGGGCGTCCTGTGTCTCGCATCTGCTGGCGGTCGGCCCCGACGCCCGCGTCGGGAACGCCCTCCTCCTGGAGGCGCTCGAAGCGCACCCCGGCCGGCTCCTCGGCTACGCCGTCTTCAACCCGCATGACCCTCAGGCGGCCCCTCGCCTGCGCGATCTCCTCGACGTGCCCGGTGTCATCGGCGTCAAGCTCCATCCCGATGTGCACGAGGTGGGCCTCGACCAGCCCGCCTACACGGCGGCCTTCGAGGTGGCCGCCGAGCGCGGCTGTCCCGTCCTCGCGCACAGCCAGCACCGCAGCGCCTGGAACGATGCCCGCCACTTCGTCGCGGTCGCACCCCGCCATCCCACGGTCCCCCTGCTCATGGGCCACTCGGGGCTGGCGCCGCACGGATACGGTCCGGCCATCGAGGCCGCCACCCGCTGCCCGAACCTCGTCCTGGAGACCTGCAGCTCCCGTATGACGGCACGCCACCTCTGCCGATTCGTCGCCGAGGTCGGAGCGGACCGGATCGTGTTCGGCTCCGATGCCGTCTTCCTCGATCTGCGGATCGGGCTCGGCAGGATCCTGCTCGCCGATCTCACCGAAGAGGACCGGGAGTTGATCCTGCGCGGCACGATGGACCGGCTGCTGAACGGGCCGGCCCCGGTCGCGCGGAACGGGGCGGGCTGAGCCCGGCGCAGCCGGCTCCCGCACCTACCCCATCGCCCGGCGTACCGACTCCACGAATGCCCGCTCGAACGCCCCGCGGGTGTCCTCGTCGACCAGATCGAGCGAGAGATACGGATTCAGATCCTCCAGCTCGACCAGCAGCAGCCGCCCGTCCTCGTCGCGGCAGGCGTCCACCCGTTGGATGCCGTACTCGAGCGCGTTCCAGTCCACGAACGCCCGGGCGAACTCGAGATCCGCCGCGCTCGCCTCGTACCGTTCCAGCTCCCAGCGGCGGTCCGGCCGTGGCGCGTACAGGGCGTACTGGAACGCGCGGTCGATGAAATAGAACGACACCTCGTACTGGAACCGTATCCGCGGCTGGACGAGGACCCGGTCGAACTCCACCCCGTCCAGCCGGTCCCGGGGCACGAATTCCAGGCCGGCCGAATCCGCCCCCAACAGGGGCTTGACCACGTATTCGCCGCTCTCGGGCAGCCGTGCGAGATCCGCCGTCCGGTCGGCGGTCGGTATCACGGGGTACCCGGCGGAGAACAACTCGGGCAAATATCCCTTACCGGCCATGTCCCCCTTGCCTGTCAGCGGGTTGTAGACCCTGACCCCGTCGGCGCGCGCCCGGGTGCGGAAGGCGTCGTAGGCCTGCTGGTAGTGCATCACCGGGCCGCTGTTGCGCACCACGACCAGATCGAACGCGTCCATGAGCGACTCCGCGTCCCGCGGATGGCACTGCGCGAGGGGAATCGCCTCGCGCAGCCGTGACGTCAGACGGATGTCCTCGTCGCAGTATCGCCGCCCGCGCGCCTGATAGGCCGGATCCGTCACATAGAGCACCCGTTGCCGGACGTCCGTCGTGCCCATATCTCTTCCTTCCGGTCTTCCCGCCCGAGATGTCAGACACGAGCGGTAGAACTGTAGACCGAGAGCACAGGAAAGACCGGAAGCCGTACAGCTGTACCCAAGGAGAGCCTGAATGCCCGCCGCCCCCGCAAGCAGCAACCGGCCCACCGCAGCAGCCGACAGCCATCAAGTGATCCAGATCCGTGGCGCCCGTGAGAACAATCTGGCCGATGTCTCGCTCGATCTCCCGAAGCGCCGGCTCACGGTCTTCACCGGAGTCTCGGGGTCCGGAAAGTCCTCCCTCGTCTTCGGCACCATCGCCGCCGAGTCCCAGCGCCTCATCAACGAGACCTACACCGCCTTCATCCAGTCCTTCATGCCCAGCCTCGGCCGGCCCGACGTGGACGGACTGCACAATCTCAGCGCCGCGATCGTGGTGGACCAGGAGCGGATGGGGGCCAACTCCCGCTCCACGGTCGGCACCGCCACCGATGCGTACACCATGCTCCGGATCATCTTCAGCCGTCTCGGCAGCCCGCACATCGGGACGTCCACCGCCTTCAGCTTCAACAGCCCCGAGGGCATGTGCCCCCGATGCGAAGGGCTCGGCGAGGTGTCGGACATCGATGTCGATCAGCTGGTGGACCGCGGGCTTTCGCTGAACGAAGGGGCGATCACCGTCCCGAACTTCGCCGTGGACTCCTGGCAGTGGCAGGTCATGGCCAACTCGGGTTTCTACGACCCCGACAAGAAGCTGGAGGACTTCACCGAGCAGGAGTGGGCGGACCTGCTCCACAAGGAGTCCTGCAAGGTGAGGATCGGGTCCAACAACTTCACCTACGAAGGACTCATCACCAAGATCCAGCGCAGCTGGCTCGCCAAGGACCGGGAAGCACTGCAGTCCCACATCCGTGCCTTCGTGGACCGTGCCGCGGTCTTCGCCGACTGTCCCGACTGCGGCGGTACGCGGCTGAGCCCTGCCGCCCTCTCCTCCAAGGTCGGCGGGCTGAACATCGCCCAGTGCTCGTCCATGCAGATCAGCGATCTCGCCGACTTCGTACGGAAACTGGACGATCCCTCCGTCGCACCGCTCCTCGCAAATCTGGGCCATCTGCTCGAATCGCTCGTGGAGATCGGACTCGGCTACCTCAGCCTGGACCGTCCGGCATCCACCCTCTCCGGCGGTGAGGCCCAGCGGGTGAAGATGGTGCGCCACCTCGGTTCCAGCCTCACCGATGTCACCTATGTCTTCGACGAGCCGACCGTCGGGCTCCATCCGCACGACATCCAGCGGATGAACGACCTGCTGCTGCGGCTGCGCGACAAGGGCAACACGGTCCTCGTGGTCGAGCACAAGCCCGAGGTGATCGCGATCGCCGACCATGTCGTCGACCTGGGGCCCGGCGCCGGCGCCGGCGGCGGGCACATCTGCTACAGCGGCGACGTCGCCGGTCTGCGGGCCTCCGGCACCCTCACCGGACGCCATCTGGAGCACCGGGCGAGGCTTCGCGCGACCATACGCGAGCCGCGGGGGCACCTCTCCATCGAGGGCGCCGATCTGCACAATCTGCGGGACGTCGGCGTCGACATCCCCATCGGTGTGCTGACGGTGGTCACGGGCGTCGCCGGTTCCGGCAAGAGCTCACTGATCCACGGCTATCTCTCCGGCCGGGACGGGGTGGTGGTCGCCGACCAGTCACCGATCCGCGGTTCCCGCCGCTCCAACCCGGCCACCTACACCGGACTGCTCGGTCCCGTCCGTACCGCCTTCGCCAAGGCCAACAACGTCAAGGCCGCCCTGTTCAGCGCGAATTCGGAGGGCGCCTGCCCGAACTGCAACGGCCTCGGCCTCGTCTACACCGACCTCGCGATGATGGCCGGCGTGGCCTCGGTCTGCGAGCAGTGCGAGGGCAGGCGCTTCACCCCCGAGGTGCTCACCTATCTCCTCCGCGGCAAGAACATCAGCGAAGTGCTGGGCATGTCGATCGCGGAGGCGTACGACTTCTTCCCCTCCGGCCAGGCCCACACCATCCTCGGCAGGCTGAGCGACGTCGGCCTCGGCTATCTCAGGCTGGGTCAGCCGCTGAACACTCTGTCCGGCGGTGAGCGCCAGCGGCTGAAGCTCGCCATCCACATGGCCGAGAAGTCCTCGACGTACGTCCTCGACGAGCCGACCACCGGACTCCATATGGCGGACGTGGACAAGCTCCTCGCCCTCCTCGACCGTCTCGTCGACGACGGCAACACCGTCATCGTCATCGAACACCACCAGGCCGTCATGGCCCACGCCGACTGGCTGATCGACCTCGGCCCGGGCGGCGGCCACGACGGCGGCCGCGTGGTCTTCACGGGGACGCCCGCGGACCTGGTGGCGAAGGGCGACACATTGACGGCCCGGCATCTGCGCGAGTACGTCGGGTCCTGACTCCCGGGCGGTCCGCGACGGCGGGACCGGGTTTCAGCGCCGCCGAGTGAGCCGACCGGCACTGAACGGCACTGAACGGCACCATGAGGCTTCCGGACGATCGGTCCGGAAGCCTCATGGCCTTCCGGCTGAGGGCCGTGTGCGCGACCGGCAAGGCCCTCTCCCGGTACGGGGGCGGAGGGCCCGCCCGCGATGGTCGGGACTGGTCCGGCTCACGCGGTTCGCCGTGCGGAGGAGGGGCGCGGACGTGGGTACGACATGTCCACCCGGTGCTTCCCCGCCGCCGGCACGGGCACGGTGCTTCCCCGCCGCCGGCCGGCCGGGGGCGCGGACGAACGTCCCGGCGGCGGGATGCGCTGAACCGGCTCCCGTTCGCTCGCCCCGCCGGTCCGACTGCACGGCACAGCGGTACTGGCGACGGCTTCCCCGCTCAGGCGCGGCGATCCCGGCTGCGGCCACCACCGCGGTCACCCGTCCCCAGACGCGGCCGTCGCCCCGGTGACCGGGCCGGCGGCGCAGGGCAGGCCGGCCAGGTCTCGGCGGTCGGCTCCGCAGCGGTTGCGTCGGGACTCCCGGCGGTGAGCACGTCCTCACCGTAGAGAGCCTGCAGCCAGTTGGTCTGGTAGATGGTGTCGAGGTAGCGCTCGCCGAGGTCGGGGGCGATGGCCACGGAGGTGAGGTCGTGCGCGTCGTGCTTCCCCAGCCAGTCCATTGCGCCGCTGACCACTGTGCCGGTCGAGCCGCCGAACAGATACCCGCGTCTGGCCAGACGATGACAGGCACGGATGGTGTCCGCCTCCTCGACGAGGATCACTTCGTCCACATAGGACTCGTCGAGCAACGGCGGGCGCATGCTCATGCCGAGACCGGGAATCATCCGGCGCCCCGGAGCCCCACCGAAGATCACCGATCCGACACTGTCCAGGGCGACGATCCGCACGGGGCGGTGCCACTCCCGGAAATAGCGCGCGCAGCCCATCAGGGTGCCGGTGGTACCCGCCCCGACGAACAGCACGTCGAGCTTCGGGAACTTCCGGGCGATCGCCGGAGCCGTCCTGCGGTAGTGCGCCTTCCAGTTGTCCGGATTGGTGTACTGGCTGAGCCATACGTACCGGCTGTCGGAGGCACAGAGCGCGCGGACGTAGTCGATCCGTGCGCCCAGGAAACCGCCGTTGGCCTCCTGCCCGGCGATGATGTGCACCTGGCTGCCCAGAGCCTCCATCAGCAGCCTGGTCGACAGATTGCAGCGGGAGTCGGTGACGCACAGAAACCGGTAACCCTTGCTCGCAGCGATCATGCTCAGCGCCACACCGAGGTTTCCGGACGAGGACTCGACCAGGACCGAGTCGGGCTTGAGGACTCCGCTCCGTTCGGCGCTCTCCACCATCTCGGTGGCGGCCTTCAGCTTTATCGAGCCAGCGAAGTTGAAGCCCTCACACTTCAGGAAGAGCGAATGCCCGAAGATCGACCGCAGGTCGACATAGAGCTCCTCTTCGTTGAACTCATAGGGGGCGGATATGACTGGCACGATGGCCTCCTCATCGGCAGCAGAGCGCCCGGGGGGACCCTGCAATCAGTGGCCGTGGTGTCGTGCGCCTGTCTGCGGCGACGTGACCCGTGGTCCTTCTCGTGGGATCAGTCCTGCATCGGCCTCCTCGGCTCTGTGCCGTCCGGCCGTCCCGGTGGTCGTTCCGGTGTCCGTCCATGGCGGTTCATCTCGTGGAAGAAGTCGTCGATGACGCGCAGTTGCCCGCTGCGGGCGATCTCGTCGTAGACGAACTTGCCGACGGCGAGGTCGAGCACGCCGAGGCCGAAGGGGGAGAACACCACCGTGCGGTCCGCAGGGACACCGATGTTCCCGGCCATGACGTCGGTCAGGGTCCCGGTGAGGAAGTCGCGGTTGCCGGTGAGCTGTTCGGCCAGGTGGGGCGAGGTGTCTGCCTTCAGGCAATGGTCGACGTCGTCGACGATGTTGGCCGAGGCGAGGAGCACCTCGGGGGCCAGATCGCGCAGCGACACATGCAGGACCAGGGGGTGGTGGTCGAACCAGTCGGGGGCCGTGATGTGGGGGGTGCCTGCGACGGTGGCGAAAATGATCAGGTCGCTGAAGCGGATGAGTTCCTCGGCGCCCTCGTGGACGCTGATCCGGCCGGCGGTGCCGGTCTGCTCCAGATAGCAGCGGAAGCCGGCCGCGCTCTGGGGGGACAGGTCGTGGATGCCCGTGTCGTCGAACGACCAGCCGGTGGCGAGGAGATAGCTGTGGATGTAGCGGGCGATCAGGCCGGTGCCGAAGAACCCGACCCTCAGGGGCCGTGGCCGCCCCTGGCTGAGCCGTTCGGCCGCCAGTGCGGCCGATGCGGCGGTGCGGGTGGCGCTGATGATGGAGCTTTCCAGACAGGCGAACGGGTAGCCGGTGTCATGGTCGTTGAGGATCAGCACCGCCGAGGCCCGGGGGATCCCGGCCTCCACGTTCTTGGGGAAGCTGGAGATCCACTTGAGGCCGTCGACGCATACCTGTCCGCCGATGGAGGCGGGCAGGGCGATGATCCGGGACGCGGGACGGTCCGGGAAGCGCAGGAAGTACGAGGGCGGATTGACCGAATCGCCCGCGGCGTGCAGTTGGTAGGTCGCCTCGATGAGTGCGGTGATCTCCTTCTCGCGGCCTTCGAGAGCACGGGAGACCTCGGCTCCGGAGACCACCGCGAACGGCGGCACGGTGGGCGGCCGGGGCAGGGCGGCGGCGTCGGGGTGCGGAGTGGTCATCGCAGGTTCACCTTGCCGGTCGGTGTGCAGTCGGCGAGGCGGACCGGGTCGGCCATGGCGACCAGGACCTCGCGTGGTCCTTCGTAG
>NZ_JBWKDP010000010.1:0-312449 GCF_056435905.1 Streptomyces sp. NPDC043861
GACGCCTTCGAGGGCCTGCGCCTGATGGACGCCCTGATCGCCGTCAAACGCGGCGTCCCCGGCGCCACCCTCCCCGAACTCAAGCAACGCCGGGTACGGGCCACCGCCACGGCGGTCGTCGAGGAGCGCCCCGAGGAAGGAGCCGTGCGCTCCGACGTCGCGACCGACAACCGGGTCCCCGAGCCGCCCTTCTGGGGCACCCGCGTGGTCAAGGGCATCCAGCTGAAGGAGTACGCCTCCTGGCTCGACGAGGCCGCCCTGTTCAAGGGCCAGTGGGGCCTCAAGGAGGCGCGCACGGGCGGCGGGCCGACGTACGAGGAGCTGGTGGAGACCGAGGGCCGGCCGAGGCTGCGCGGCTGGCTGGACCAGCTGCACACCGAGAACTTGCTGGAGGCGGCCGTCGTGCACGGCTACTTCCCCTGTGTGTCCAAGGGCGACGACCTGATTCTGCTCAACGAGGACGGCTCCGAACGTACGCGGTTCACCTTCCCGCGCCAGCGCCGCGGCCGGCGGCTGTGCCTGGCCGACTTCTTCCGCCCGGAGGAGTCCGGTGAGACCGATGTGGTCGGTCTGCAGGTCGTCACCGTCGGCTCCAGGATCGGCGAGGCGACCGCCAGGCTGTTCGCCTCCGACTCCTACCGCGACTACCTCGAGCTGCACGGACTCTCTGTCCAGCTGGCCGAGGCGCTGGCCGAGTACTGGCACGCCCGGGTGCGCGCCGAGCTCGGCTTCGGCGGCGAGGACCCGGTGGATGTCGAGGACATGTTCGCGCTGAAGTACCGAGGTGCCCGCTTCTCCCTCGGTTACGGAGCGTGCCCGGACCTGGAGGACCGCGCGAAGATCGCCGACCTGCTCGAGCCCGAGCGGATCGGCGTGCAGCTGTCCGAGGAGTTCCAGCTCCACCCCGAACAGTCCACCGACGCGATCGTCATCCACCACCCCGAGGCGAAGTACTTCAACGCGCGATAGCGGGGACTGCGGTCCCGTCGGCCCGCTGTCCCGGGCCCCGGAGCAACCGGGGCATCGTCCCCCGGCGATCCGACAGCGCACGCCGCGCGGGTTGGACGTACACTGGTCGGTCCAGTGCAGGCCGGTCGCCCTCCCTCACCGGGAAGGCGGCCGGCCTTCTCGTCCCTCTCGGAGGTGTGCCGATGACCAGCACGGTCCCCGCGTCCTCGCCCCGCACGGCAGACGGCGCTCCCGCCGCGCTCCACCGGGCGGGTGCGCCCAGCCTGCAAGCCGTCTTCCTCGACATGGACGGAACCCTGGTGGACACCGAGGGTTTCTGGTGGGACGCCGAGGTGGATGTCTTCGCGGACCTGGGCCATGAGCTGGACGAGGCATGGCGGGACGTGGTGGTCGGCGGCCCGATGACCCGGAGCGCGGGCTATCTCATCGAGGCGACCGGCGCGGACATCACCCTCCCGGAGCTCACCGTGCTGCTCAACGAGCGCTTCGAGGGCCGGATCGCCCGCGGGGTGCCGCTGATGCCCGGGGCCGAGCGGCTGCTCGCGGAGCTCGCCGCGCACAACGTCCCCACCGCCCTGGTCTCCGCCTCGCACCGCCGCATCATCGACCGCGTCCTGGCCTCCCTGGGGCGTGACCGCTTCGCGCTCACTGTCGCGGGCGACGAGGTCCCCCGTACCAAGCCGCACCCCGACCCGTATCTCCTCGCCGCCCGCGGCCTGGGCGCCGAGCCCGGGAGATGCGCGGTCATCGAGGACACCGCCACCGGTGTCGCCGCGGCCGAGGCGGCCGGCTGCCGGGTCGTCGCGGTGCCCTCCGTCGCGCCCATCGCGCCCGCCGACGGCAGGGTGGTCGTCGGCTCGCTGGAGGAAGTCGACCTGTCCTTCCTCCGCACCCTGGTAACCCGAATGAACTAAGGCGTACACCCAGTGTGTCCTTCAAATCCTGTGGAAACTCTGGGCATCGGGCCGTGTATTTTCCGTAACCCCCCTCCTGGCGTGAGGTTCGTCACTCGAAGTGACGCCGGGGTGTGCTGACCATGCGTGACAGGGGGTGCCCCATGCTCCTCGGGGGTGCTCTTATGTCCTGATTGCTATCGGTCTGTGCGATTAATCCAGCTGCATGGATATCGATGCGCCGCCATTACTCATCACCGGGCGATCGAACCCCAACTCTCGCCCGGTCCAGCGTTCCTGGCGTCTCCCATTAATCTCGGACGCGAGAACTTCGCCGCATCAACCTGAGCCACGCGCACCACCCGAGTCCTCGTGCGCACAGGACCGATCACTCCGTATCCCGGCCCGATCGCACCGCCCCCGACCGGGCGGCCGCGGCGGAGTATCCCGTATGTCGCTGTATCCCAGTGTGGGATGAGGGAGAAACGTCCAGGATGAACCGCAAGACTCTGGTGCTGCCGGCCGTGGTGGGCCTGCTCGCTCCCGTACTCGCCGCCTGTGGCACATCAGGCAGTGGGTCCGGCAGTGGTGACGCCATTGTCGTGGGGACCACGGACCAGTTCGTGGCCACCAGCGAGGCGCCGGCGCCGTTCGACCCGGCGTACGCCTATGACACCGGTGCCTGGAACGTGCTCCGGCAGACCGTGCAGACGCTGATGCACGTGCCGCGCGGCGGTGGTGAGCCCGTACCGGAGGCGGCGTCCCGCTGCTCCTTCACCGACACCGAGAGCGAGAGCTACCGCTGCACGCTCCGTGAGGGCCTCACGTTCGCCAACGGCAAGCCCGTCACCGCGGAGGACGTGAAGTTCTCCATCGAGCGTGTCCTCGCCATCAACTCCGACAACGGTGCCGCCGGTCTGCTGGCCAACATCGACACCATCGAGGTGAAGGACGACAAGGAGCTCGTCTTCCACCTCAGCACTCCCGACGCCACGTTCCCGTACAAGCTCTCGACGCCGGTCGCCGGCATCCTCAGCCGTGACGCGTACGACGGCAAGAAGCTTCGCGACGGCTTCGACATCGACGGCTCGGGCCCGTACGTCCTCGACACCGAGACCGAGGGCGGCACACTGGTCAGTGCGGTCTTCACCAAGAACCCCCACTACAAGGGCGACCTGAAGCTCCGCAACGACAAGGTCGAGCTGCGGTCCTTCCCCGATGCCGAGGCCATGGGCAGTGCCCTGGAGTCCGGCGGAATCGACATGATGGCCCGCGCCATGTCGCCGGAGCAGATCGAGGAGCTCACGGAGAGCCCCAAGGAGGGCATCTCGCTCAGCGAGATGCCGGGCCTCGAGATCCGCTACCTGGGCTTCAACACCAAGGACCCGTCCGTGAAGGACAAGGCGGTCCGCCAGGCCATGGCGTCGATCGTCGACCGCGGCCAGATCGCGGGCAAGGTGTACGGCGCCACCGCCGAGCCGCTCTACTCGCTGATCCCGTCCAGCATCGCCGGACACACCAACTCGTTCTTCAACAAGTACGGCGAGCCGAACCGGGGCAAGGCCGCAGGCATCCTCCGCGAAGCCGGGATCAGCACTCCGGTGAAGCTCACCCTGCACTACACCACCGACCACTACGGCTCAGGAACGGCCAAGGAGTTCGCCGCGCTGCGGGACCAGCTCAACGCCGGCGGTCTCTTCGACGTGACGGTCCAGGGCACCGAGTGGTCCAAGTTCCGGCCCGCCCAGAAGCGCGGCGACTACGCCGTCTACGGCCTCGGCTGGTTCCCCGACTTCCCGGACCCGGACAACTACATCGCTCCGTTCCTGGACAAGGACAACTTCCTCAACACCCCCTATGTGAGCACTGTCGCCCGCAAGGAGCTCATCCCCGAGTCGCGCCGCCACGCCGACCGCAGCGCCGCCTCCGAGCCCTTCGACAGGCTGCAGGACATCGTCGCGACCGATGTGCCGGTGCTGCCGCTGTGGCAGGGCAAGCAGTACGTGGCCGCGCGGTCGGACATCACCGGCGTCGAGTGGACGCTGAACTCCTCGTCCGATCTCCAGCTGTGGGAGCTCGCGCGCGGCACCGCCTGATCTTCAGTACCCGGCCGCGGACGTCGCGGCCGGTTCACCAGCAGCAAGCAAGAGGCAAGGTTCTGTGAAGGCACGATTCAAGAGAAGGACGGCCCCGATCGCCGTGGGGCTCTCCGCCGTTCTGCTGGCGGGCTGCGGCGCTGACACGGGCGACGGCCCGGCGGGCGATGAGAGCAGAATCGTCGTCGGCATGTCCGACGAGGTCCTGGCCACCGATCCCGCGGACGGTTACGACCCCGGCTCGTGGCTGCTCTTCAACAACGTCTTCCAGTCCCTGATGAGCTTCCCCAAGGGCAGCTCGACGCCTCAGCCGGAAGCCGCCGAGAAGTGCGCCTTCGACGGCGGTGGCAGCACCGTCTACCAGTGCACGCTGCGGGACGGGCTCAAGTTCAGCAACGGCAACCCGCTGACCTCGGAGGACGTCAAGTTCTCCTTCGAGCGCGCGATGAAGATCGACAGCGACACCGGTCCGGTGCCGCTCCTCACCACCATCGACCGCATCGACACCCCCGACGACCGCACCGTCGTCTTCCGGCTGAAGGTGCCCGACGCTACCTTCCCCAGCAAGATCGCCTCGGGTGCCGGCTCCATCGTCGACCACCGCGAGTACGACGCCGGTGCGCTGCGCACCGACGGCAGCGCGGTCGGCTCGGGCCCCTACAAGCTCGACTCGTACGGCGAGAACGAAGCGGTCTTCTCGGTCAACCCCGAGTACAAGGGCACCGCAGAGGTGAAGAACGGCGGTGTCACGCTCAAGTTCTTCCACGGCGACCAGAAGGGTCTCGGCTCCGCCCTCAAGCAGGGGCAGGTCGACGTCGCCTACCGAGGACTCACCGCCAAGGACGTCACGGAGCTCCAGAGCTCCCTGTCCGCCGACGACGAGCAGATCGCGGTCGTCGAGGGCGACAGCGCCGAGGTCCAGCACCTGGTCTTCAACGTCAAGGACCCGGTCGCCGGCAAGCTTGCCGTGCGCAGGGCCTTCGCGTACCTCGTCGACCGCGACGCGCTCGTCAGGGACGTCTACGACGCCACCGCCGAGCCGCTGTACTCGATCGTCCCGGCCGGTATCGCGGGCCACAACACGGCCTTCTTCGACCGCTACGGGTCCAAGCCCGACCCGGACAAGGCCCGTAAGGCACTGCGCTCCTCGGGCATCACCGAGAAGGTGAAGCTGACCCTCTGGTCCACGCCGAGCCGCTACGGCCCCGCCACCGACCAGGAACTGGGCGCCATTGCCAAGCAGCTCAACGCGAGCGGGCTGTTCGAGGCGAACGTCAAGTCCGTCGAGATCGGTCAGTACGAGAAGGACATCAAGGCCGGAAAGTACGGCGTGTACGTGAAGGGCTGGGTGCCCGACTACCCGGACCCGGACAACTTCACGGCTCCGTTCTTCGGGGAGGACAACGTCCTCGGCAACAACTACGAGAACAAGAAGATCTCCGACAAGATCATCCCGGACACCGCGGCCATAGCCGACCGCGCGTCCACCGGTGAGAAGTTCGAGGAGCTTCAGAACATGGTCGCCGAGGAGGTCCCGTTCCTCCCGCTGTGGCAGGGCAAGCAGTACGCCGTGGCGCACGGCAACATCACCGGCCTCGAGTGGACGCTCGACGCCTCGACCGTCTTCCGTTTCTGGGAGATCAAGAAGGGCTGACCGGCTCCGACGAGCCGAGCAGATCAGCGAGGGGCCCGGTCCGCGGTGCGGACCGGGCCCCTCGCCCGCTTCGGGCAGGTCTCACTGGGCTCCGGGACGGACCAGTCCGCTCTCGTACGCATAGACCGCCGCCTGCACCCGGTCGCGCAGGCCGAGCTTCGTCAGCACATGGCCCACATGCGTCTTGACCGTCGTCTCGCTGACGAACAGATCCGCGGCGATCTCCGCGTTCGACAGACCCCGGGCGACGAGCTTGAGCACCTCGACCTCGCGATCGGTCAGCGTGTGCAGCGTGCTCGGGACCGGCTCGTCGCCGGACGGCAGATGGTCGGCGTACTTGTCCAGCAGGCGGCGCGTGATGCTCGGCGCAAGCATTGCCTCACCGGCCGCGACCACCCGGATCGCCTGAACCAGCTCGTTCGCGGGGGCGTCCTTCAGCAGAAAGCCGCTCGCCCCCGCCTTCAGGGCCTCCACGACGTACTCGTCGAGATCGAACGTGGTCAGCACCAGCACCTTCGCCGGGCCGTCCTTCCCGGGCCCGGTGATCTGACGGGTCGCCTCCACGCCGTCCATCCGGGGCATCCGGATGTCCATCAGCACCACATCGGGCTGCAGCGCCCTCACCTGGTCCAGAGCCTGGAGGCCGTCACCGGCCTCACCGACGACTGCGATGTCCTGCTCCGCCTCCAGGATCATCCGGAAGCCGGTGCGCAGCAGCGGTTGATCATCGACCAGTAGGACGCGGATAGCCACGGGATCTCCTTCGCTAGACCCGCCCCATTCTGCCCTGAGGCCCCTCCGGGGACTCCGCCGGGCGCCCGGCGTCCGGCTCGCCGTCCCGGGGCCGCACCAGAGGCAACGGGTACGGCGGAGGTGTGCCCCCGAACTCGGGGCAGACCGACTGGTGGTCGCACCAGCCGCAGAGCTTCGTCGGGCGAGGCCGCCAGTCGCCCGTCTCGGTGGCCCGCATGATCGCGTCCCACAGGGCCAGCAGCTTGCGCTCCACCCGCTCCAGATCCGCCGCGACGGGGTCGTACGTCAGCACCTCGCCGCTGCCCAGGTACACCAGCTGCAGACGCCGCGGCACCACCCCTTTGAGCCGCCACACCACGAGCGCGTAGAACTTCATCTGGAACAGCGCGCCCTCGCTGTACTCGGGCCGGGGTGCCTTGCCCGTCTTGTAGTCGACGATCCGCACCTCTCCCGTGGGCGCCACATCGACGCGGTCGATCACCCCGCGCAGCCGGAGACCCGATTCCAGCTCCGTCTCCACGAACAGCTCACGCTCGGCCGGCTCCAGCCGCGTCGGGTCCTCGAGCGAGAACCACCGCTCCACCAGCTCCTCGGCCTCCGCCATCCAGCGCGCCAGCCGCTCGCCTTCCGGATCCCCGGCGAACAGCTCGCCCAGCTCCGGCCGTGACTCCAGCAGCCGGTCCCACTGGCCGGGAATCAAGGCCTTCGCCCGTGGAGGTGTGCGCTCCACGGCCGGTGCGTCGAACAGCCGCTCCAGTACGGCGTGCACGAGCGTGCCCCGGGTCGCGGCCTCGCTCGGTTTCTCCGGCAGCTTGTCGATCACCCGGAAGCGGTACAGCAACGGGCACTGCATGAAGTCGCCGGCCCGTGAGGGCGACAGCGACACAGGAGGCCGGCTCTCCGGCACGGACGGCCGAGTCTCCGGCGGTGAGGGGTGTCCGTCCAGGGCCGACGGTTCGTCCGGGAGCGGCGGCCGGCCCGGGGAAGCGGGCGGGTGGCCTTCCGAAGCGGGCGGCTGACTCGTACTCATGACTCAGACCCTACGGCCCGCCACTGACAGCGAGCGGAATACCATCGACGGCAGACCCTCTCGCACTGCATGATCGAGCGAGCGACGCTTCGCACCGAAGGGAACCCGTGAAGAAGGACGAGGAGAGCGGCGAGCACACGCGGCCACGGTCCGGCACGGGGGGAGCGGACCCCGTCAGCGGCAAGCAGCAGCACTCCGACGAGCCCGGCGGCGGCATCCTCATGGGCCGCCCCTTCGGAGTGCCCGTGTACGTCGCCCCCAGCTGGTTCCTGGTCGCCGCCCTCATCACCTGGGTGTTCGGCGGACAGCTCGACCGGGTCCTGCCCCAACTCGGCGGCGCCCGCTATCTCGTCTCGCTGTTCTTCGCGGTCGCCTTCTACGCATCGGTACTCGTCCACGAGCTCGCACACACCGTGGTCGCGCTGCGCTACAAGCTGCCGGTGCGCCGGATCCAGCTCCAGTTCTTCGGCGGCGTCTCGGAGATCGAGAAGGAGTCCGAGACGCCCGGCCGTGAATTCGTCCTCGCCTTCGTCGGTCCGCTGCTCTCGCTCGTGCTCGCCGGCGTCTTCTACGCGGGCATGCGCACCGTCGAGCCCGGGACTGTGCCGGGCGTACTGCTCGCCGGACTGATGATCTCCAACCTGATCGTCGCCGCCTTCAATCTGCTGCCCGGACTCCCGCTGGACGGCGGCCGGATGCTCCGCGCGGTGGTGTGGAAGATCACCGGAAAGCCCATGAGCGGGACCGTTGCCGCGGCCTGGGTCGGCCGCGCGCTCGCTGTCGCCGTCCTGATCGGTCTGCCCCTGCTCACCCACACCGGTGCGCTCGGCAATGCCACCGAGGACATCGGCGGCATGGAGACCGTCACCGACGCCCTGCTCGCCGCGATCCTCGCGGCCATCATCTGGACCGGCGCCGGCAACAGCCTGCGCATGGCCCGCCTCCGCGAGCACCTCCCCGAACTGCGCGCCCGCACCCTCACCCGCCGCGCCGTCCCCGTCGAATCCGGCACCCCCCTGTCCGAGGCCCTGCGCCGCGCCAACGAGGCCGGAGCCCGCGCCCTCGTCGTCGTCGACGGCCACGGCGAGCCGACCGCGCTCGTCCGCGAGTCCGCGATCGTCGGCGTCCCCGAACACCGCCGTCCCTGGGTCGCCGTCAGCGGGCTCGCCCAGGAACTCACGGACGGGATGCGGGTTCCCGCCGAACTCGCCGGTGAAGCACTTCTCGAGCGGCTCAGGGCCGCGCCCGCGACCGAGTACCTCGTCGTCGAGGAGACCGGTGAGATCTACGGCGTCCTGTCCACGGCGGATGTGGAGCGGGCCTTCGTCAAGGCCATGGCGAGACCGTCCTCGTAACCCCGGTACTCTGGTCACATGTCCGAACCGACCGGTGCCGCCCGCCGTCGCGGGCCCTTCAAGGTCGGGGACCAGGTCCAGCTCACCGACCCCAAGGGACGCCACTACACGTTCACGCTCGAGGCCGGGAAGAATTTTCACACCCACAAGGGTTCCTTCCCCCACGACGAGCTGATCGGTGCTCCCGAGGGCAGTGTTGTCCGTACCACGGGAAACGTCGCCTACCTCGCGCTGCGCCCCCTGCTCCCCGACTATGTCCTGTCCATGCCCCGCGGCGCCGCCGTGGTCTACCCCAAGGACGCGGGGCAGATCCTGGCGTTCGCCGACATCTTCCCCGGCGCGCGCGTCGTCGAGGCCGGTGTCGGATCCGGCTCGCTGAGCAGCTTCCTGCTCCGGGCCATCGGCGACGAGGGCATGCTGCACTCGTACGAGCGCCGGGAGGACTTCGCGGAGATCGCCAAGGGCAACGTCGAGCGGTACTTCGGCGGACCGCACCCCGCCTGGACGCTCACCGTCGGTGACCTTCAGGACAACCTCTCCGACACGGACGTCGACCGCGTCATCCTGGACATGCTCGCTCCCTGGGAGTGCCTGGAGGCGGTCTCCAAGGCGCTCGTTCCCGGCGGCATCCTGTGCTGCTACGTGGCGACCACCACCCAGCTCGCCCGGACCGTCGAGTCCATCCGCGAGTTCGGCTGCTACGCCGAGCCGCAGCCGTGGGAGTCCATGATCCGCAACTGGCATGTGGAAGGCCTGGCCGTCCGCCCGGACCACCGCATGATCGGACACACCGGCTTCCTCGTCACCGCCCGCCGTCTCGCGGACGGTGTCGAGCCGCCGATGCGCCGCCGCCGCCCCGCCAAGGGCGCCTACGGCGAGGACTACGAGGGCCCGAACAAGGGCTGAGGCCACGTCCCGAGCGTCCTCGGGTCCCGCACAACGGCATACCGCCGCCGTCGAGTTCCCGGGGACAAAAGGGAACTCGACGGCGGCGGCTTTACGTTGGCCTTTACCCACCCCCCTGTTCCCGCTCCGTGTGACGTGTGGCACGATGCGTACTCCTCCCACCGCCGGTTTGCCTGCCGGCGCAGCCCTCACAGGAGACGCTCCGCGTGCAGACCTCCGAGACCCTTCCGGACCTCGCGCACACCCAGGCCCGCCCGGTGCACTGGCTCGCCACCGCGACGGCGATGGCCGCTGTCGTCGCGGGCGCCGGCCTGCTCCAGCCGGATGCCGCGAAGGCCGGCCCTCCGGGTCCCGAACTGGCGGCGGCCGCAGCGCCCGCCCCGGACGTGGGTGCCGTGGAACTGCCCATGGAGTGCGGCGGAGCCGGTACGACAGTCGTGAAGAAGGCGTCGGGGGACCTGGACGGCGACGGCGCTGCCGAGACGGCCGTCGTTGCCCGCTGCGAGGCCGGGTCCGGCACCCCGCCGAGCGGCGTCTATGTCGTCGCACGTTCCAGGGCCGGTGCCCCGCGCGTCGTGGCAACCCTCGTCGAACCGTCCGAGCGGCTCAGCGTGGGCGCTTTCGCCGTCCGTGACGGAGCCGTCACGGCGACGCTCCTCGGCTACTCCTCGCTCGAGGTGCCGCGCTGCTGCCCGGATGTGCGGGAGACGGCCAAGTGGCAGTGGCGCGGCGGGAAGTTCGTCGAGTCCCGCCACTCGGTTTCGGCCACGAGCGGTGACTGACCGCTCACTCTGCGTCTACTCGGCGTCGGGTCCGTAGACCTCGACCTTGTCCGACATGCGGCGTACGTGGATGCAGTCGCCGGGGCATTCCTTGGCCGAGTCGATGACATCGGTCAGCAGCGGCAGCGGTACGGGCGTTGTGGCCCCGGGCTGCTGCAACAGCTCGTCGTCGCTCTTCACATAGGCGAGACCGTCGATGTCCAGCTCGAAGACCTCGGGGGCGTACTGTGCACAGATCCCGTCGCCGGTGCACAGGTCCTGGTCGATCCAGACCTCGAGAGCCTCGTTCATGTCGCCTGCCGTTCCTGCGCGGTGTGCATCAATAGGTGCCAGCCCTGACGGGTGTTGACCGTTCCGACGATACAACCGCCCGCTTTCCGATGTTGATGGGTGGGTATTCACCTGGCGTGAGGGAGAGCGCAAGGGTGAAGATCGGACACACCCCTTCCGTCTTTGTGATCTAGGGGTTTCAATCACCACCCACCCAGGTAGGGTCAGGAAGCGTCCAGCTCCCCTTGGAGGAGGTGAGGACCGTGGCAGCCCACGACGACGACAACAACCGCGGCTTCCGGCCGGGACGGGGGTCTGAAGACCCAGCCGGCCAGGTTGCCTATCTTGAGCAGGAGATCGCCGTCCTGCGCCGCAAGCTCGCCGACTCTCCGCGTCATACGAGGATTCTCGAAGAGCGGATCGTCGAGCTGCAGACAAACCTGGCCGGCGTGTCCGCTCAGAACGAACGACTGGCGAACACGCTCCGTGAGGCCCGCGACCAGATCGTGGCCCTCAAGGAGGAGGTCGACCGGCTCGCACAGCCGCCGGCCGGCTTCGGTGTCTTCCTGCAGTCGAACGAGGACGGCACCGCCGACATCTTCACCGGGGGCCGTAAGCTCCGGGTGAACGTCAGCCCCGGCGTCGAGCTCGACGAGCTCAGGCGCGGCCAGGAAGTCATGCTCAACGAGGCGCTCAACGTGGTCGAGGCCATGGCATACGAGCGCACCGGGGACATCGTCACCCTCAAGGAGATCCTCGAGGACGGCGAGCGCGCCCTGGTGATCGGGCACACCGACGAGGAACGGGTGGTGCGGCTCGCCGAGCCGCTGCTGGACGCCACCATCCGTCCCGGCGACGCCCTGCTGCTCGAGCCCAGGTCCGGGTACGTCTACGAGGTCGTGCCCAAGAGCGAGGTCGAGGAGCTGGTCCTCGAAGAGGTCCCGGACGTCGACTACAACAAGATCGGCGGTCTGGGGAACCAGATCGAGATGATCCGCGACGCGGTCGAGCTTCCGTACCTCCACCCGGACCTCTTCCGGGAGCACGAACTGCGGCCGCCGAAGGGCATCCTGCTGTACGGCCCGCCCGGCTGCGGCAAGACACTGATCGCCAAGGCGGTAGCCAACTCCCTTGCCAAGAAGGTCGCCGAGGTGACCGGCCGGCCCGCGGGGAAGAGCTACTTCCTCAACATCAAGGGCCCCGAGCTCCTCAACAAGTACGTCGGTGAGACCGAGCGGCACATCCGCCTCGTCTTCCAGCGTGCCCGCGAGAAGGCGAGCGAGGGCACTCCCGTCATCGTCTTCTTCGACGAGATGGAGTCCCTCTTCCGCACGCGTGGCTCCGGCGTCAGCTCGGACGTGGAGAACACCATCGTCCCCCAGCTGCTCGCCGAGATCGACGGTGTGGAGGGTCTCGAGAACGTCATCGTGATCGGTGCCTCCAACCGGGAGGACATGATCGACCCCGCGATCCTGCGGCCCGGTCGGCTCGACGTCAAGATCAAGATCGAGCGTCCGGACGCGGAGGCCGCGAAGGACATCTTCGCGAAGTACCTCACGCCTTCGCTGCCACTGCACGCGGACGATCTCTCCGAGCACACCGGCTCCAAGGAGGCGGCGGTCCACGGCATGATCCAGTCGGTCGTGGAGCAGATGTACGCCGAATCCGAGGAGAACCGCTTCCTCGAGGTCACCTACGCGAACGGCGACAAGGAAGTCCTGTACTTCAAGGACTTCAATTCCGGCGCCATGATCCAGAACATTGTGGACCGGGCCAAGAAAATGGCCATCAAGGCCTTCCTCGACCACAACCAGAAGGGTCTCAGGGTCTCCCACCTCCTCCAGGCGTGCGTGGACGAGTTCAAGGAGAACGAGGACCTGCCGAACACCACGAACCCGGACGACTGGGCCAGGATCTCCGGAAAGAAGGGCGAGCGGATCGTATTCATCCGCACTCTCGTCACCGGAAAGCAGGGCGCGGACACCGGACGCTCCATCGACACGGTGGCGAACACCGGTCAATACCTGTAGATCGCAGACCGGCTGCGGATGTCCGGAAGGGCGTCCGCAGCCGCCTGCTTTCCAAGGGCCCCGGGTGGGTAACCCGACGACACGGAGCAATGACCGAATTGATCTCCCCACCAGCGCAGAGGCGTTCTAGGCTCGTCGGTGCCGCCGAGTCGCGCAGTGCGGGGACGGGCACCGCACACGCATCGGAGACCGAGCGGTACTTGAGCGCCGCCCCCAGACGGGAGCGCCGCCGGGCAAGGAGGGCCGCATGACCGTACGGCGAGTAATGGGCATCGAGACGGAGTACGGGATCTCCGTCCCCGGCCACCCGAACGCCAATGCCATGCTCACCTCGTCCCAGATCGTCAACGCCTACGCGGCGGCGATGCACCGGGCACGACGAGCGCGCTGGGACTTCGAGGAGGAGAATCCGCTGCGGGACGCCCGCGGATTCGACCTCGCCCGTGAAGCAGCCGACTCGAGCCAGCTGACGGACGAGGACATCGGCCTGGCCAATGTGATCCTCACCAACGGGGCCAGGCTCTACGTCGACCACGCCCACCCCGAGTACAGCGCCCCGGAGGTCACCAACCCGCGGGACGCCGTTCTCTGGGACAAGGCCGGCGAGCGGATCATGGCGGAGGCGGCCGAGCGGGCGGCGCAGCTTCCCGGTGCCCAGCCGATCCACCTGTACAAGAACAACACCGACAACAAGGGCGCGTCCTACGGCACGCACGAGAACTACCTGATGAAGCGGGAGACGCCGTTCTCGGACATCGTGCGCCACCTGACGCCGTTCTTCGTGTCCCGGCAGGTCGTGACCGGGGCGGGCCGCGTGGGAATCGGCCAGGACGGCCACGAGCACGGTTTCCAGATCAGTCAGCGGGCCGACTACTTCGAGGTCGAGGTCGGCCTGGAGACCACGCTCAAGCGGCCCATCATCAACACCAGGGACGAGCCTCACGCCGACGCCGAGAAGTACCGTCGGCTCCATGTGATCATCGGTGACGCCAACCTCTCGGAGATCTCGACGTACCTCAAGCTCGGCACGACCGCACTGGTGCTGTCCATGATCGAGGACGGCTTCATCAATGTGGACCTCGCGGTCGACCAGCCGGTACGCACTTTGCACCAGGTCTCCCACGACCCGGACCTGCAGCGACTGATCACGCTGCGCAGCGGACGGACACTCACCGCGGTCCAGCTGCAGATGGAGTACTTCGAGCTGGCCCGGAAGCACGTCGAGGAGCGGTTCGGCGCCGATGCCGACGAACAGACCAAGGACGTCCTGATCCGCTGGGAGGACACCCTCAACCGGCTCGAGAACGACCCGATGAGCCTGTCCGGCGAGCTCGACTGGATCGCCAAGCGGGAGATCCTCGAGGGCTACCGGCGCCGGGACGGTCTCGACTGGGACGCGGCCCGGCTGCACCTCGTGGACCTGCAGTACGCCGACGTGCGTCCCGAGAAGGGCCTGTACAACCGTCTGGTGGCCCGCGGCAAGATGAAGCGGCTGCTGGACGAGTCCGCCGTCGAACGGGCCGAGAGCAAGCCTCCAGAGGACACCAGGGCCTACTTCCGCGGCCGGTGCCTGGAGCAGTACGCCGACGACGTCGCCGCGGCCTCCTGGGACTCGGTCATCTTCGATCTGCCGGGTCGTGACTCTCTGCAACGAGTGCCCACGCTGGAGCCGCTGCGGGGCACACGCAACCACGTCAAGGAGCTGCTGGACCGGTGCCGCACGGCCGAGGACCTGGTCCGGGTCCTGTCCGGCGGCTGAAATGGTCCGCGTCCGGGAATCATTGCGGTAACCCCCGGACGTTGAGGAAAGTGCGGGGCCGATGTCAGACCCTGCTTGTAGGGTCTGATCTTGAGTGAGCCGAACCAAACGGGCAATCCGAGCGGGGTGAGGGATATGGCGACCAAGGACACCGGCGGCGGGCAGCAGCGGGCCACACGGTCCACCGAGGAGGTCGAGGAGCAGGCGCAGGACGCGCAGGCCTCCGAGGACCTCAAGGAGCGTCAGGAGAAGCTGTCGGACGACGTCGACTCCGTGCTCGACGAGATCGACGACGTTCTCGAGGAGAACGCCGAGGACTTCGTGAGGTCCTTCGTCCAGAAGGGCGGAGAGTGACTCCCTAACTGCGTTGGGGACACCCTCAGTTGTCCGTCCCGGTGCTCCAGGTCGCAGGCAGGCCGCACCGGGACGGATGACCGGCGACGGCACGGGTAATCTCCGTGCAGTGCATGCAAGATCGGCCCGGCCCCAGCGGCGGGCCGCCGCCAATTCGGAAGGAATCGCGTGGAAGCCAACCCTCGTAGCACCGGGCGTCTGCCGGCAGCCTTCCTGACGCCCGGCTCGTCCTCGTTCATGGACTTCCTGGGCGAGCACTCCCCGGAGCTCCTTCCGGGCAAGCGCGTCCTGCCGCCCGTCCAGGGCGCCATCGAAGCACCCCACGGCACGACGATCGTCGCCACGTCCTTCCCCGGCGGCGTCGTGCTCGCCGGTGACCGCCGGGCGACCATGGGCAACATGATCGCCCAGCGCGACATCGAAAAGGTGTTTCCCGCCGACGAGTACTCGGCGGTGGGCATCGCAGGCACCGCCGGCCTCGCGGTCGAGATGGTGAAGCTCTTCCAGCTGGAGCTCGAGCACTTCGAGAAGGTCGAAGGCGCCCAGCTCTCCCTGGAGGGCAAGGCGAACCGTCTCTCCACGATGATCCGGAGCAACCTCGGCATGGCCATGCAGGGTCTCGCCGTCGTTCCGCTCTTCGCCGGCTGGGACATCGACCGCGAGAAGGGCCGCATCTTCTCGTACGACGTCACGGGCGGCCGCTCGGAGGAGCACGGCTACGCCGCCACCGGCTCCGGTTCGATCTTCGCGCGCGGTGCGATGAAGAAGCTCTACCGCGAGGACCTGACGGAGCAGCAGGCCACCACCCTCGTCGTGCAGGCGCTGTACGACGCGGCGGACGACGACTCCGCGACGGGAGGCCCGGACGTGGCCCGCCGGATCTACCCGATCGTCACGGTGATCACCGACGAGGGCTACCGCAGGCTGACCGAGGACGAAACCTCCGAGATCGCCCGCTCGGTCCTGGAGCGCCGACTCGAACAGCCCGACGGCCCGCGTGCCTCGCTGCTCTGATGATCCCCCAGTCACCGCTGGGCGGTGCCCCCTCGCCACTGACAGAAAGGGACGGATAGCCGGTGTCGACGCCGTTCTATGTCTCACCCCAGCAGGCCATGGCCGACCGGGCGGAGTATGCCCGCAAGGGCATCGCCCGGGGCCGCAGCCTGGTTGTCCTTCAGTACACCGACGGCATCGTCTTCGTCGGTGAGAACCCGTCCCGTGCGCTGCACAAGTTCAGCGAGATCTACG
Source organism: Streptomyces sp. NPDC043861 (assembly GCF_056435905.1). Taxonomy (NCBI): domain Bacteria; kingdom Bacillati; phylum Actinomycetota; class Actinomycetes; order Kitasatosporales; family Streptomycetaceae; genus Streptomyces; species Streptomyces sp. NPDC043861. The sequence goes on from NZ_JBWKDP010000010.1 coordinate 16,100, forward strand.
ACAGGATCGGCTTCGCCGCGGCCGGCAAGTACAACGAGTACGAGAACCTGCGGATCGGCGGGGTGCGCTACGCGGATCTGCGTGGATACACCTACGACCGGGACGACGTGACCGCCCGTGGCCTCGCCAACGTCTACGCGCAGACGCTGGGCACGATCTTCTCCAGTGCGGGCGAGAAGCCGTACGAGGTGGAGTTGGTCGTCGCCGAGGTGGGCAGCGCCCCCGAGGGCGACCAGATCTACCGGCTGCCGCACGACGGTTCGATCGTGGACGAGCACGGCTCGGTCGCGGTCGGCGGCAACGCGGAACAGATCAGCAACTTCCTCGACCAGCGGCACCGGGACGGGATGTCGCTCGCCGAGGCCCTGAAGCTCGCCGTGCAGGCGCTGTCCCGGGACACCAACGGCTCGGAGCGGGAGATCCCCGCAGAGCGGCTGGAGGTGGCGATCCTGGACCGCACCCGACCGCAGCAGCGGAAGTTCAAGCGCATCGTGGGGCGGCAGCTGTCGCGTCTGCTGCAGGCGGACGACGCGGCGTCGACGCCGACGGAGGTCCCATCCGACGCGGAGGAGCCCGACGGGGACGCGTAGCCGTGTCCTCCTCACACCCGCCCTGGGCCGCGACGAGCCCGGGGCGGTGGTGTTTCACCGGTGCTGTGCCCCTGTGCGGGGTGGCGCGGGTGCCTCCGGCGCTGCGGGCCGTGCTGTGGTGCGCGTACGGGGTGCCGGGTGCTCGCAATGAGCGACGGCCCGCACCCGGTGGCGCCGTTCAGCCGGGCGCCGGGCCCGTGGAGCCGCGGGGGACCAGTGCGACCGGCAGATCGCCCGCCTCCGGTGCCCGGCCCTCCAGCACCGCAAGCAGCGCCGACATGCCCGCCTCGCCCACACGCTGCGCCGGCAGGCTCACCGTCGTGAGCTCGGGCTCCAGGGCGGTCGCGAGGGCCAGGTCGTCGAAGCCCGTCACCGACACGTCCTGCGGGACCCGCAGACCGAGACGGTGCACGGCCTTGCAGGCACCGGCGGCGACGATGTCGTCGTCGCAGACCAGGGCGGTGGGGCGCGGGCCGGGGGCGGTGAGCGCCCGCTCGGCGGCCTGACGCGCGCCGCTCACGTCGAGCGGTGCCGGTACCGTGCGCAGCCGTGTGCCCGGGGCTGCACGCAGAGCCGCACCCAGTGCCCGGGCCCGTACCTCGAAGGTCCACGAGGGCACTGCCGACGCCAGATGGACGAAGTGCCGGTGGCCCAGGCCGAGCAGATGGTCCGTCACCTGCCGCATGCCGTCCGCGATGTCGAGGTTCACCTGCGCAGCGGCGGCCGGATCCGCGGGGTCGCTGTCGAGCATCACCAGCGGCAGGTCGCTGCCGCGGATCGCGTTCAGGGCCTCCGCCGCCATCGACGAGGCGATCACACCGTCCAGCGCGGCGCGCGCCGATGCGAAGGGGTCCTTCGCGGGGCCGATCCCCTCGGGCGAGGGGTAGAGCACGACGCCGAAGTCGTGCTCCGAGGCGACGGCCGCCGCCCCGGCATACACACGTGCGAAGAACTCATTGGTGAGGGCGGGCACCACGAGGAGAGCCGTCCGGGTTCTGCCCAGCCGTAGATTGCGGGCCGCGAGGTTCGGCCGGTAGTCGAGGTCCAGGGCCGCCTGGCGGACCAGGCCCGCGGTGCGCTCCGAGACCCGGCCACGCCACTTCTCGCCCAGCACCAGTGACACAGTGGCCTGTGAGACCCCTGCCGCCCGCGCCACGTCCTTGCTGGTCGGCCGCCCGCCACCGGCGGGCTCCCGGGTCTGCACACTCGCCTCCGCGCGCCATGTCGTCCGTCGCGAGGGGTGGACCCGCGACCTGCGGACATGATACGTATGACCTGTTGAGTTATACGTAAAACTTCCCCGGAAACGGGGGTCTACCGAAGAGGCGGGACATGGTCGCGGGAGCGTCCGGATACGCAGACATCCTCAAGGCGCCGCATGCCGCCCGGCTTCTCGCGGGCACCCTCGTCGGCCGCCTGCCGAACGCCACCGCGCATGTCGCGATCGTGCTGTTCGCCCGCTCCGAGGGCGGCAGCTACACCCTCGCGGGCGCCCTGGCGGCCGTGTACGGGCTCGCCACGGCCGCGGGACAGCCGCTGCTCGGCCGACTCGTCGACCTCCACGGACAGCCCCGTGTCCAGCTCCCCGCCGCGGTCGTCTCCGCACTCGGCATGGTGCTGCTCGCCGTCGTCGGCACCGACCCGCTGCCGGTGGCCTACGCGGCCGTCGTCGTGGCCGGATTCTTCACCCCGCCCCTCGAAGGCGGGCTCCGTGCGCTGTGGCCGGGTGTCCTCGGCCACCGCGAGGACCGGGTCCACCGCGCCTACGCCATGGACGCGGTCGCCCAGGAAATCATGTTCACGGTCGGTCCCTTGCTGGTGACGCTGCTCGTCTGGCTCTTCTCGCCCGCCGCGGCCCTGCTGGTCATCAATGCCCTGGGGCTTGTGGGCGCGCTCTCCGTCGTGGTCTCCGAGCCGTCCAGGGTCTGGCGGTCCGCACCTCGTGAGGCCCACTGGCTGGGCGCCCTGCGCTCTCCCGGGCTGCTCGCACTGCTCGGCTCGTTCTTCTTCGTGGGCCTGGCCCTGGGGTCCATCACCGTCGCCGGTCTGGCGTACGCCGACGACCACGGACGGGAGTCGGTGTACGGCTGGCTGATGGCGGCCCTGGGCCTCGGAGCGCTCATCGGTGGCGTCGCCTACGGCGCCCGTCAGTGGAGCGGGGCCCCCGAACGGCGGCTGCGCGTGATCATCGGTCTGCTCGCACTCGGCTATCTGCCGCTGATGTTCACCCCTGGTGTACCGCTGATGACCGTGTTCGGCGTTGTCGCGGGCGTGTTCCTCGCGCCGGCCATCGCCTGTGCCTTCATCGTCGTCGACCGGCACGCCCCCCGTGGCACCGTCACCGAGGCGTTCTCCTGGCTGGTGACGACGTTCGGCGTCGGTGCGGCCGTAGGAACGGCCGCCGCGGGACCGGCCGTGGAACTCGGCGGGACCGCGGTCGGCTTCGCCGTCGCGGGCGTCGGGGGAGCCGCCGCGCTGCTGGTGCTGCTGGCCACCGGAAAGGCCCTCGCGGTTCCCGGCGAGGGCGGGCACATCGCGGCCGCGGACGAAAATGATCGAAGCGGTGCTGTCGAACCCGGTTTCAGCTCAGGCCGTCAGGCGTAATGTTCAGTCATGGACCGCCGCATTTTCGGGCTGGAGAACGAGTACGGCGTCACGTGCACGTTCAGGGGACAGCGCCGACTGTCTCCTGACGAAGTGGCGCGATACCTCTTCCGCCGTGTCGTGTCATGGGGCCGCAGCAGCAATGTCTTCCTGCGCAATGGGGCCCGCCTCTACCTCGACGTGGGTTCGCATCCTGAATACGCAACTCCCGAATGCGACAACGTGACCGAACTGGTCACCCACGACAAGGCGGGCGAGCGCATCCTCGAAGGCCTGCTCGTCGACGCCGAACGCCGCCTGCACGAGGAGGGAATCGCAGGCGACGTCTATCTGTTCAAGAACAACACCGATTCGGCGGGAAACTCCTACGGGTGCCACGAGAACTACCTCGTCGCCCGCCACGGAGAGTTCTCCCGGCTCGCGGACATCCTGATTCCGTTCCTCGTCACCCGGCAGCTGCTCTGCGGCGCCGGAAAGGTGCTGCAGACCCCGCGCGGGGCCGTCTACTGCGTCAGCCAGCGTGCCGAGCACATCTGGGAGGGCGTCAGCTCCGCCACCACCCGTTCCCGACCCATCATCAACACCCGTGACGAGCCGCACGCGGACGCCGAGCGCTACCGACGGCTGCACGTCATCGTGGGCGACTCGAACATGTCCGAGACGACCATGCTGCTCAAGGTCGGCGCGACCGACCTCGTTCTGCGGATGATCGAAGCCGGCACGGTGATGCGTGATCTGACGCTGGAGAACCCCATCCGGGCCATCCGCGAGGTCAGCCACGACATCACCGGCCGGCGCAAGGTCCGGCTGGCCAGCGGCCGCGAGGCCTCCGCCCTGGAGGTTCAGCGCGAGTACTACGAGAAGGCGGTGGACTTCGTCGACCGGCGGGGCATCCGCACCGGCACGGTCGAACAGGTCCTCGAACTCTGGGGACGGACACTCGACGCGATCGAGGAGGAGGACCTCGACCGGATCGGCACCGAGATCGACTGGGTGATCAAGTACAAACTCATCGAGCGGTACCGGGCCAAGCACAACATGACGATGTCGCACCCGAGGGTCGCCCAGATAGACCTCGCGTACCACGACATCCACCGGCGCCGCGGGCTCTACTACCTCCTGGAGAAGAAGGGCCAGGCCGCCCGGATCTGCAACGACCTCAAGATCTTCGAGGGCAAGTCCGTGCCCCCGCAGACCACCAGGGCGCGGCTGCGCGGCGACTTCATCCGCCGGGCCCAGGAACAGCGGCGGGACTTCACCGTCGACTGGGTCCATCTGAAGCTCAATGACCAGGCGCAGCGCACCGTGTTGTGCAAGGACCCCTTCCGGTCCGTCGACGACCGGGTGGAGAAGCTCATCGCCGGAATGTAGTGATCCGGGCGGTCGCCGGGGAAGCAGGACGGGCTCCGCACGTTCTCGTGCGGGGCCCGTGGCACGCCCTAGAGTGTCGAGCGACCGATGTGCCGTCTGAGATCTGAGGAACACGTGCGCCGACTTGCCGGCCTTCTCGTTGTCCCCCTGCTGCTGCTTTCCACCGCGGCGTGCGGTGACGACAAGGCCTCCGATGCCGTTTCGACGAACGGACTCCCCGCGATCACCGCGGGAGCGAAGTTCGGGGAGAAGCCGACCCTCGCCAAGGGCGAGGGCGAACCGCCCAAGGACCTCAAGGTCGAAGTGATCAGCGAGGGCAAGGGGGAGAAGCTCAAGAAGGGCGACCTGGCCCAGGTGAACTACCTCGGCCAGGTCTGGGACGGGAACAAGCCCTTCGACAACAGCTTCGACCGGGGTGAGCCGTTCTCGGTGACGATCGGCGGCGGCGGTGTCATCGAGGGCTGGCAGAAGGCCCTCGACGGTCAGAAGGTGGGCAGCCGCCTCGAGGTGTCGATCCCGCCGGCGCTCGGCTACGGTGCCCAGGGCCAGGGCGACATTCCGCCGAACGCCACGCTGGTGTTCGTCATGGACATCGTCAAGGGTGTCAGCGTCCCGGTGTCGGCGAAGGGCACCGAGGTCGCGCAGGACAACATCGACCTGCCGAAGGTGGGCACCAACACCGACGGCAAGGCCCCGTCCATCGACGTGCCCAAGAAGCCCGCACCGACCAAGCTGGTGTCCAACTACATCATCGAGGGCAGCGGTCCCGCGGTGAAGTCCGGTGACACGGTGTCCGTGCAGTACAAGGGCGTCCTGTGGAAGGACGGCAAGGAGTTCGACAGCAGCTACTCCAAGGGCGCGCCGGTGAGCTTCCCGCTCGCCAACGTCATCCCGGGCTGGTCGAAGGGCCTGGAGGGCAAGAAGGTCGGCAGCCGTGTCCTCCTCGTCGTACCGCCGGACATGGGCTACGGGGACCAGGGCCAGGGCCCGATCCCGCCCAAGTCCACGCTGGTCTTCTCCGTCGACATCCTCGCGGTTCTGTAAGACTGTCCCGGTTGACTTGTACAGAGAACACAAGGAGCACCACGTGAACATCGAGAAGCCCGAGATCGACTTCCCGGGTGGCGAGCCGCCGGCCGACCTGGAGATCAAGGACATCTGGGAGGGCGACGGTCCGGTGGCCAAGGCCGGAGACACCGTTTCCGTCCACTACGTGGGAGTGGCCTTCTCAACCGGTGAGGAGTTCGACGCGTCCTGGAACCGCGGTACTCCGCTGCAGTTCCAGCTCGGTGTCGGCCAGGTCATCAAGGGCTGGGACCAGGGTGTTCAGGGCATGAAGGTCGGCGGACGCCGCCAGCTGGTCATCCCCGCGCACCTCGCCTACGGCGACCGTGGCGCCGGTGGCCGCATCGCCCCCGGCGAGACACTGATCTTCGTCTGCGACCTGGTCGCGATCTGATCGCATCCGGTCACAGCGGGGCCCATGCCTCCCAGGACTTGGTCCTGGGACACCCGGAACCCGGGGGCATGGGCCCCGCGCTTTTGCCATGACAGCCCGTAGCGGTAGGTTCAACGATCAGAAGGACTGCGAGGAAGGGCGGGAAGGGCGTCGATGGCGATTGCCAAGGCCGAGCGGCTCATGAACCTGGCGCTGTGTCTGCTCGGGACGCGACGGCCGCTCAGCAAGCGTGAACTGCGCGGCTCGATCGAGGCCTACCTCGAAGCGGGGAATGACGACTCCTTCAACCGCATGTTCGAGCGGGACAAGGACGATCTGCGTGAACTCGGCCTGATCATCGCCACGGTGGACAACCTCGACGGGGAGATCGGCTATCTCGCCCGCCGGGACTCCAACCGTCTCCCGCCCATCACGCTCGACGCCGAGGAGGCCGCCGCGCTCGGTCTCGCCGCCAAGGTCTGGCAGCAGGCCCGTCTCGCCGGTGCGGCAAGCGGTGCACTGCAGAAGCTGCGCGCGGCCGGCATGCCCGAGGCCGAGGATTCGTACGACGCCACCCAGCACAGCGCCCTCGAGCCCCGTATCCCGGTTCACGAGGCCGCCTTCGAGCCGCTGATGCTCGCCTGCCGCGACCGTCGGCCCGTCGTCTTCGACTACCGCAAATCCAACTCCGTACGTCCCGAGACCCGTCATGTCGAGCCATGGACGCTGGAGTGCTGGCGCGGCCACTGGTATCTCGCGGGCTGGGACCGGGACCGTGGCGCGGAGCGGGTCTTCCGGCTCTCCCGGATCACCGGACGGGTCCGTTCCAGGGCCGGCACGTTCACCGCGCCCGTCCCGGACGTGGTCACCGTGCGGGAGACCGTCGAGAGCTGGGCGGGGGAGACCGCGACCCGCTCCGCACGGATCAGGTTGCGGGCGGAGGCCGGATATCCGCTGCGCGCCCGCGCCACGGCCGTGAGGGAACTGGGCGACGGCTGGGATGAGTTGGAGATTCCGTACGGGCACGGCCTGGACGCCTGGCTCGTCGAGTTCGGCCCGGACGTCGTCGTACTGGAGCCCGCGGATCTGCGGGCCGATGTGGTGGACCGGCTGCGTGCCGTGGCCAAGGGCTGAGGGGGACTCGTAACAACCATGGCCGCGAACGCGATTGACCAGACCCGGCGGATGCTCTCGCTGGTGACCTATCTGCGCGAGCGCCCCGGCGCCCGTGTCGGGGACGTCGCCCGGGCCTTCGGGATCACCGAGGACGAGCTGATCTCGGACCTCGACGTACTGCCGATGTGCGGAACGAGCTTCCGCGGCGGGGATCTGCTCGACATCGACACGGACGGCGACCGGATCTGGTGGCACAACCCCGACGACGTCGCCGAACCGCTGCGGCTCGCCGCGGACGAGGCCACCGCCCTGCTGGTCGCCGCGCGCGCCGTCGCCACGCTGCCGGGGCTTCGCGAGAGCGACCGGGAAGCGCTGCTGCGCGCCACCGCGAAGCTGGAGGCCGCCGCCGGCGAGGCGGCCGGAGCCAGCTCGCGACTGTCGGTCACCTTCGAGTCCGAGGGTGGTGTCTTCGCCGATGTCGACCGGGCCATCTCCGAGCGCCGCAGACTGTGGCTGCGCTACTACTCACCGGCGCGTGACGAGCTCACCGAGCGCGAGGTTGACCCGATCCGGCTGTTCGCCGTGGGGCACACGTACGTGGAGGCCTGGTGCTACCTCTCCGAGGCGCGCCGAACCTTCCGCCTCGACCGGGTCGCGGAGATCCGGCTGCTGGACGAGCCGTCGGCGCCGCCCGAGGTCGAGCTCCGCGACCTGTCCGAGGGGCTTGTCCAGCCGTCGGCAGAAGACCCCGAGGTCGTGGTGGAGGTGGGTCCCGGCGGCCGCTGGGTCGCCGAGTACTACCCGCACGACAGCGCGGAGGAGCTGCCCGGGGGCGGTCTGCGGATCACCCTGCGCACCCCCGACCCGGCTTCGCTGCGCCGGCTCGCGCTTCGGCTGGGGCGGGACGGCCGGATCGTCTCACCGCAGGAGCTGGCCGACAGTGCACGGCGTGCAGCGAGTGAGGCGCTGGCTGCGTACGACGCCCAGGACTGATCGCCGCCACCGATGGGAGATATGAGGGATATGTCTGTTCTGTCCGCAGTATCGGTGTCCAGGGTCCCGGTCCTCTTCAAGGCCGCCTGCCCGGACTGCCGTGCCCGCATCGAACTCTCGGCGGGTGCGCTGAGGCTCGCCATCGGTGCCAGTCGCAGGACGACCTTCTACTCCTTCACCTGCCCCGAGTGCGGTGTGGCGGTGCGCAAGCCCGCGGGGGAGCGGATCGTCGAGCTCCTCACCGGCGGCGGTGTGCGGACGCTGCGCCTCCACTCCACCGTCTGACCCCGGGGGCCCGGCTCTTCCGGATCCTGCCGGGCTCGCGCGCCCCGGCGCCGCATCCCCCGGCTGCCGTTGGGAGCTGTCCCCACGCTGCGTTGTCGCCGGTCGTCGACGCTCCGCGTCGTGGGACTCCCTCCTACGCCTTGCGATGCACGGCACCGGACCCCGCTCACCGACCAGCCCGACCGAAGGAAAGGCCCTAGGCTCTCCACCATGTTCTGGCCCATGCTCGCCATCGCCCTCGGATTCCTCGGGATCGCCGTCCTCGGTGTCCTCGGCATCAGGGTCTTCCTGGAGGCCCAGCGCCTCGGCCGCCAAGTGGCCACGGCCACGGATCTGATCGACCGGGCCGTGCAGGAGCTGGACCGGTCGGCGACGCGACTGGCGAAGAGCGGCGAAACCTGGCGCTAGCGCGGTGGCCAGAAGTGGTTGCCGGGGAGCGCGTGGTATCCGGTGCGCGAGGTTCCCGGCCGGCCGGGGCCGAGGGAAACGATCACCGGGCGGTGGCGGCGCCGCCCCACCGGAAACCCTTGGTTCCGGGTTCCGGGGCTCGGGTGACGGCGCCAGTGCGGCGTGGAGGTACGTCCCCCGCGGTGGCCGGGGATTGCCGTGCAGTTCCTCGCGAGCCGGTGGGCCTTTCGGCCACCGCCCTTCCCGCCGTCGTTCCGGCCACCGCACGGGCAGGGCGAGGTCTCCTGCCGGACAGGCCTGCGAGGTACGCTGCCAATGGCGTCCTGCCGGTACGGGTGCTGGGCGCAACCGACGGTACGTGCAGCCATTGCTCAGCGTTTACCCGGGCGGGTTACGATCGCTGTCATTCATGGTGATCGGACGAATGTCCGGCCAAACGGGCAGCCCGCCCCCTCAGCCGCCTCAGTGAGAAGGAAGTCGCACATGATCGGCAATCTGAAGCCCCTTGAGATCCTTCTGATCGTCGTCGTCATCCTGCTGCTGTTCGGCGCCAAGAAACTGCCTGACATGGCTCGTTCCCTCGGCAAGTCCGCTCGCATCCTCAAGAGCGAGGCCAAGGCGATGAAGAAGGACGACGAGCCGGCGGGCACGGCCGAGCAGACCGCGCAGCCGCAGGACGCGCCGCGGACGATCCAGGCCGCTCCCGGAGATGTGCACAGCAGCCGTCCGGTCTCGGAGCCGAACCGTACGACGCAGAGCTGATCCGGTTCCCCGACGGTTTTTCGCACGAGACGAGGAAGTGGGTTGCTCAAGTCTGCCCGCAAGCAGGAGAAGGACGCCGAGGGGCGGATGTCCCTCGGAGAGCACCTGCGTGAGCTGCGCAACCGGCTGATGAAGTCGGTCCTGGCGATCGCCGTGGTCACGATCGTCGCGGCCTTCTTCCAGAAAGAGATCTTCGAATTCCTCATGCGGCCGATCCTGGAGTCGGTGGGGTGTTCGGACGGCGCGCTCACCATGAGCAACGGCGATCCCTGCGCCGAGATGACCACTCAGGGCCTGCTGTCACCGTTCACCATCGCGCTCAAGGTCGCCCTGATGTCGGGTGTGCTGGCAGCCACTCCGATTTGGCTCTACCAGCTGTGGGCCTTCGTCGCCCCGGGGCTGCACACGCACGAGAAGCGGTACGCGGTGACCTTCGTGGCCGCCGGTGTGCCGCTCTTCCTGGGCGGCGCGTACCTGGCGTACTCGATCCTTCCGCAGACCGCGGCGATCATGCTCGGCTTCGTGCCGTCCGGCGCCAGGCCCCTGCTGCCGCTGGACGACTACCTGGATCTGATCACCCGCATGGTGATCGTCTTCGGCGCCGCGTTCGAACTGCCGCTGCTGCTCATCCTGCTCAATCTCACCGGGGTGCTCAGCGCCAGGCGGATGCTCGGCTGGTGGCGCGGCATGATCATCGGTCTCACAGCCTTCGCGGCCATCGCCACCCCCGGTGGTGAGCCGATCTCCATGCTGCTGCTGGCCGGTCCGCTCGCGGTGCTCTACTTCTTCGCCGTGGCGTTCTCGTTCGTCAATGACGCCCGCCGTCGGCGCCGGAACCCCGACGCGGAGCTGAGCGATGACGAGGCCTCCCAGCTGGACCTCAGTCCCGAGGAGGTCGGAGCCGTCGAGCCCGTGCCCGCCGCTCGGGCCCTGCCCGAGCAGGCGAGCGGAGAAGCCGACGGCGGCAGGTCGCCGAGGATCAACGGGTACGACGACATCACCTGACCCCCGTTTCGTCCTTCCCACCGCACGACACGGCCGGGGCGCGCACACCGCGCGACCGGCCGCGCGTGCTCTGCGGCGGTCCTTCCCCCGTCCAGTAAAGATCGCGCCTGCTGTCAGAGGTGGCGGGTAGTCTCGACAGCAAGATGACAGAGGACCTCTCACCAGCTGAGCGATACGCGGCCGCCCGGCTCCGCGCCGCCGAGCAGTCCACGGCGCTCGCTCCTTTCCGCGACTTGTACGAATTCGGTCTGGACCCCTTCCAGATCGAGGCCTGCCAGGCCCTGGAGGCAGGCAAGGGCGTACTGGTCGCGGCGCCCACCGGGTCGGGCAAGACCATCGTGGGCGAGTTCGCCGTGCACCTCGCACTGGCCCAGGGGCGCAAGTGCTTCTACACCACCCCGATCAAGGCGCTGTCCAACCAGAAGTACTCGGACCTCGTCAAGCGGTACGGCCCCGAGAAGGTCGGACTGCTCACGGGCGACAACAGCGTCAATTCCGAGGCACCCGTGGTCGTCATGACCACCGAGGTCCTGCGCAACATGCTGTACGCGGGTTCCCAGTCGCTTCTCGGACTCGGCTATGTCGTCATGGACGAGGTGCACTACCTCTCGGACCGCTTCCGCGGTGCCGTCTGGGAAGAAGTGATCATCCACCTTCCCGAGTCCGTGACCCTGGTGTCGCTCTCCGCCACCGTGTCCAACGCGGAGGAGTTCGGTGACTGGCTGGACACGGTCCGTGGTGACACCGAGGTGATCGTTTCCGAGTCCAGGCCCGTGCCGCTGTGGCAGCACGTGCTGGCCGGGCGGCGGATGTACGACCTCTTCGAGGAGGAGACCGACCACGGCGGCCGGGGGGCCGCACGCCGCGAGGTCAACCCCGACCTGGTCCGCATGGCCCGCATGGAGAACTCGCGGACGTACAACCCTCGCGACCGCCGACGCGGCAAGATGGTCCGCGAGGCCGACCGCGAGCGCGAGCGCAGACAGCGCAGCCGGATCTGGACCCCCTCCCGGCCCGAGGTCATCGAGCGGCTCGACGCCGAAGGGCTGCTGCCCGCGATCACCTTCATCTTCAGCCGCGCCGCATGCGAGGCCGCCGTCCAGCAGTGCCTGTACGCGGGACTGCGCCTCAACGACGAGGAGGCGCGCCACAAGGTGCGCGAGATCGTCGAGGAGCGCACGGCCACCATCCCCGGCGAGGACCTCCATGTGCTCGGCTACTACGAGTGGCTCGAGGGGCTGGAGCGGGGCATAGCCGCGCATCACGCCGGAATGCTCCCCACATTCAAGGAAGTTGTCGAGGAGCTCTTCGTCCGGGGCCTGGTCAAGGCCGTGTTCGCCACCGAGACCCTGGCCCTGGGCATCAACATGCCCGCGCGCTCGGTGGTGCTGGAGAAGCTCGTCAAGTGGAACGGTGAGCAGCATGCCGACATCACCCCTGGTGAATACACCCAGTTGACGGGTCGTGCGGGCCGCCGCGGAATCGACGTCGAGGGCCACGCCGTGGTCCTGTGGCAGCGCGGCATGGACCCCGGTGCGCTGGCCGGCCTCGCCGGTACGCGCACGTATCCGCTGCGCTCCAGCTTCAGGCCGTCGTACAACATGGCCGTGAACCTGGTGCAGCAGTTCGGTCGCCATCGGTCGCGCGAGCTGCTGGAAACCTCCTTCGCGCAGTTCCAGGCGGACAAGTCGGTCGTCGGCATCTCGCGACAGGTCCAGCGGAACGAGGAGGGACTCGAGGGTTACCGGGAGGGCATGACCTGCCACCTCGGGGACTTCGAGGAGTACGCGCAGCTGCGCCGTGAGCTCAAGGACCGCGAGACGGAGCTGGCCAAGCAGGGCGCGGCGCAGCGCCGGGCGGCCGCTGCGTCCTCCCTGGAGAAGCTCAAGCCGGGCGACGTCATCCATGTCCCGACCGGAAAGTTCGCCGGCCTCGCCCTCGTCCTCGACCCGGGCCTGCCGGCGGGCCGCAGCAACGGCCACCGCGGCGGTTTCGAGTACCACGACGGCCCCCGACCTCTGGTGCTCACCGCGGAGCGGCAGGTCAAGCGCCTCGCCTCGATCGACTTCCCGGTCCCCGTGGAGCCGCTCGAGCGGATGCGGATTCCCCGGTCCTTCAACCCGCGCTCACCGCAGTCGCGGCGTGATCTGGCGTCCGCGCTGCGGACCAAGGCCGGGCACATCGTCCCCGACCGGCACCGCAGGCCGCGGTCCGAGGCGGCCGACGACCGTGAGATCGCCCGCCTTCGCAAGGACCTCCGGGCCCATCCCTGCCACGGCTGTGACGAACGCGAGGATCACGCCCGGTGGGCGGAGCGGTATCACCGGCTGCAGCGGGACACCCGGCAGCTGGAGCGCCGTATCGAGGGGCGGACGAACACGATCGCCCGCACCTTCGACCGCATCGTCGGTCTGCTGACCGAGATGGACTATCTGCGCGGCGACGAGGTCACGGAACACGGAAAGCGCCTCGCCCGGCTCTACGGCGAGCTGGATCTGCTGGCCAGCGAGTGCCTGCGTGAGCGTGTGTGGGAAGGACTGAGTCCCGCCGAACTCGCTGCGTGTGTCTCGGCCCTGGTCTACGAGGCACGACAGGCCGACGACGCGGTGGCGCCGAAGCTTCCCTCGGGGAAGGCAAAGGCCGCGCTCGGGGACATGGTGCGGATCTGGGGCCGACTCGACGCGCTCGAGGAGGAGTTCAAGATCAACCAGGCGGAGGGCGTCGGACAGCGCGAGCCCGACCTGGGCTTTGCCTGGGCGGCGTACCAGTGGGCTTCCGACAAGAGCCTCGACGAGGTGCTGCGCGAGGCGGAGATGCCGGCCGGCGACTTCGTCCGCTGGTGCAAGCAGGTCATTGATGTGCTGGGCCAGATCGCGGCGGCGGCGCCGGGCGACGGTACGACGGTGGCGCGCAACGCCCGCAAGGCGGTCGACGCACTGCTGCGCGGCGTCGTGGCGTACAGCTCGGTCGGTTAGCGGACGGTGGGCAGGGGCCCTGTACCGCATGGCGGTGCGGGGCCCCTGCCTGTGCGTCCTGTCCCCCCGGGGGGCCGCGGCGGTGGCCGTGCCGCGCGTGGCACGGGCCCGTGCACCGGTACCGGCGGCCGGCTCCGCACCCGGTGGTGCCCCGTCCAACTCGAGCCCGTCCGGCTGTTCGAGGACGGGCGCACGGGCCGCCCTCACGGCCGGGGGCAGGCCCGGCAACCACACCCTGGCACGTTCGGCGGCCCCGCGCCGGGCACAACAGCCGAACTCCACCGGAGCCGCCCCGCACCGCGCGGGATCACCCTCGGGCCAGGGCCTCGGCCAGGGCCGTGAGGTCCGGGGCGCGCAGCACGCGGTCGCCGAAGCCCGGCAGCGGGACGTGCAGCGGGTCCGTCCAGCGCAAAGGGATCGCGGACGCCCCGTACAGGGCGCCCGCCAGTGCGCCGGTGACCGCCGCAACCGTGTCGGTGTCGCCGCCCAGATCGATCGCGGCGCCCAGCGACTCCTCGAACGAAGTCGTCGTGCGCAGTGCCCACAGGGCCGAACCCAGGCACGGCCACACCGCGCCGTTGAACTCGGTCGCGTCGTCCGGGTGCCACCCCGGCGCCAGCACCTTCGCCCAGCGCTCCCTGTGGTCCTCGTGGATCTCGGCCAGCGCCTCGGGCACCGCGTCCAGCGGGTCACCACCCTCGAGGGCGACACGGATCAGCTCGTGCAGCACCGCGGTGCCCTCCCACGCGGCGCGGTCGCCGTGCGTGAGGGCCGCGATGCGGCGGGCGGCGGCCATGGTGGCCGTACGCCCCTCATGCGCGAAGTACACGGCCGGTGTTGCCGCCCGCATCAGCGAACCGTTGCCCGCAGCACGGCCGTTGACCTGGAAGTGCACTGCCGCAGCGTGATCCCACGGGTCGCCGCTGCCGAGCACCTGCTCGGTCTGGAGACCGATGTCCTTCGGTTCGCCCGCGGCCCAGCGCCGGAAGCGGTCGAACATGTCCGCCGGATCGAATCCGCCTCGCTCCAGCAGGGATTCGCCCACGAGAACGGCCATCTGGGTGTCGTCGGTGGCCTCACCGGGATCCCAGCCACCGCCCCCGCACATCTCGCCCACGCGGTCGGGGAAACGAGCCGAGTAGACGCCTGCGGGGCCGAACTCGAAGGGCGCGCCGAGCGCGTCGCCGACGGCTGAGCCGATCACCGCGCCCGTCACCCGGTTCATCGTTTCCATCCGGTCAGGCTATCGGCGCGGCCAGGAGCCAGTACGCCGCCCCGGATGACGCGGAGCCACCCACGAACAGCAGCCTGAACCACGGGACGTACCAGTGACCGCCCGTCGGGTCGTGAAGCCCGGCGCGGCAGGCAGCGGTTCACGGTCATGGCCGGGCAGCCGTGAGTCGCGACCCGGCCCTGCCCGGCGGCGCGGCGGGCCGCCTCGAGGGATCCCGCGCGCCGGCCGAAGACCAGTGAGCAGCTGCACCGCTCGCTGCCGAGGTGGGGCCGAACTCCTCACGGCCCCACCTCGCCTCGCTGCAGCGACGCCGTCTACACCACCGGGAAGTTCAGCAGGGCGAGCGGCTGGGACGTCGGCGCGGGCGAGCCGCCCGCCGGCTCCACCGTGACACCCATCCCCGTGGCCCTTCCCACCGGCCCGTCCATGAGCAGGGACTCCGGTGACCCCGACGAGGCCAGGAGACCGGCCGGACGCATCGTGCCGCCGTCGGCGAACCACAGCTGGTACACCTTGCCCGAGCCCGGCCGTGGTAGCCCGGCTGCGAGGAACACGGCACGGTCGCGCTCCCGTGAGACGGCCACCGTGCCGGTCGCGCCGCCGTGGCCGAGCGCCGCCGTGCTGGTCCGTACGTCCGGAGCCGTCAGCACCTGGGTCAGCGCCTCGGCCTGCTGCCGTGCCTGACGCGCCGTGTCCCGGGCGTCGACCAGCGCATCCTCGGCCGCGCGCTGCTGCCACACCGCGTAGCCGCCGAACGCGGCAACGCCCGCCATGCACGCCGCGAGCACGAGGCGGGACAGCCTGCGTCTGCCGCTCGGCCGGACCCGCCGCACGGGGACCCGCGCGCCGTCGTGACCCGCACCGGGCCCTCCGACCATGGGCGGATCCTGACGCACCGTCGCGATCCGCCCCAGCACCTGGGCCTTCATCGCGAACGGTGGTGTCTCCGTGACGGCCAGCCCCAACCGCCCGACCGTCGCACTGAGTTCACGCACCTCCTGAGTGCAGGCCGCGCATGCGTCCAGATGCCGCTCGAACCGCGCGCGCTCGCGGTCGCCGAGCGCGTGCAGGGCGTACGCCCCGGTCAGCGTGTGCAGTTCGGCATCCCGCCCCGAACCTCGTCCCACCGCGCTCATGCGTTCACCCCCAGACAGTCGCGCAGCCGGATCAGCCCGTCGCGCATACGAGTCTTCACCGTGCCGAGCGGCACGGCCAGCAGCTCCGCCACCTCGCGATAGGCGAGTCCTCTGTAGTAGGCGAGGGTCACGGACTGGCGCTGCAGTTCGGTCAGGGTGCGCAGACAGCGACGTACCTGCTCCCGTTCCAGCCTGGCCTCGACCTGCTCGACGACGTCGTCGAAGGCGGGTGTCCCGCCGAGCCTCGCTGCCTTCTGTTCCCGCTCCGCCGCGGCATGGACCGACCGCACCCGGTCGACCGCGCGGCGGTGGGCGAGAGTGAGCGTCCAGGTCAGCGCCGAGCCCCGCGACGGCTGGTAACGCGCGGCCGTGCGCCACAGTTCGACCAGCACCTCCTGCGTCACCTCCTCCGACTGCGCCGGATCGCGCAGCACGCTGCGGACGATGCCGAGCACGGGCCCGCAGACCGCGTCATACACCTGGGCGAAGGCCTCCTGGTCGCCGCGCGCCACCCGTACGAGCAGCGCATCGAGCCCCGGTCCGGCCGGTGGTGCCCCTGTGATGCGTACGGCTTCCTTCACGCGCTCTCCCCTCGCACTGACTTCCACGTCTCATATACGGAGCCGAGGCGCCGCTTGACTGCCTTTCGGCCGGACTTTTTCCCAGGCGATACATCACCGTTGCAGGAGCGATGTCTGCTGGACGACTGCGGGATACCGCGGGGCCGCCGCCGCGGCGTCCGGACGGGTTCACCTGCGCACCGCCTCGCCGCGTCGGGGGAGCCGGCCGAGTGCCTTCCGGAACCACGTCGGGGAGGTGCCCCGATCCGAACGCGGCGCTCGCCCCCCGCCTCCGCAACGGTGCGGGCACCCCCGGGGAGCCAGGAGGAGAGCCCTCCGCCTCGCTGCCCCGCCTCGTGCCTCGGCCCTGGCGGCATGGGCAGAGCCCGGGCACGGCACGGTGCCGGACGCCGTGGGCGTCCGGCCGGCCCTTCCGTAACCCACCGGATGGCATACGACAGGGCCCGGGCGCCGGGGAGAGGCAGCGGCGGGGTGATCCGGTGGACCGGCCACCGCACGACAGGGCGAAGAAATCTGTTCCTTCGTCGAAGGGGCCGGCCCGCCCGGGCCGGTGCCCGACGTGGCGTCATTCCGCGCGGCGCCGCAATCGTGAGCGGGTTCCCACCGGGAGGGCGCCGCGATCGGCCGCGCCCCAGGAGCACGGCGGACGGGTGCCGCCCGCTACGGGAGGGGCGAGTACGCGCTAAGCAGCCGGCTGATCCTCCTGCTCGCGCTCCACCTGGGCGTTCCAGTCGCGCTTGATCGCGCGCCAAGCCTCGTCGGACTTGCCGAGCCGCCAGTAGCCCGAGATGGAGAGACGGGCCGCGGAGATGCCCCGCTCCATACGGAGGTGGCGGCGGAGTTCCTTCACCGCGCCCGCCTCGCCATGGACGAAGGCGTGGACGTCGCCGTCCGGGAAGTCCAGCCGGCGCACGGCCGTGATCATGGCCTCGCCCACCGCACGGTCGCCCCGGTGCAGCCAGGTGACCGTGACTCCGTCCGGCGTGGCGATCTTCTGCTCGTCCTGCGGGCCGGAGACCTCCACGAACGCGTGGACGACGGCACCGGCGGGCATCTGCTCCAGTGCAGCCGAGATGGCCGGCAGCGCGCTCTCGTCACCGGCCAGCAGATGCCAGTCGGCCGCGACGTCGGGTGCGTAACCCCCGCCGGGACCCAGCAGACGCATCGTTTCGCCCGGCTGCACCCGTGCGGCCCAGGGGCCGGCCAGGCCCTCGTCGCCGTGGACCACGAAGTCGATCGTCAGCTCGCGATGGGCCGGGTCCCAGGCACGCACCGTGTACGTCCGGTTGCTCGGCCACTGGTCGCGGGGGAACTCCTCCCGGATCCGCGCCATGTCGAAGGGCTCGGGGTAGGTCACGCCCGGGACCGGGAAGAGCAGCTTGACGTACGCATCCGTCGAACCGTCCGTGTCGAACGCGGCCAGCCCTTCCCCTCCGAGGACGACACGCACCATGTGCGGGGTGATCCGTTCCGTACGCAACACCCGCGCCTCATGGGTCTGCGGTGCCTTACGGGCGGGTGTCTCTGCCACGGTGGTCTCCCTCGCGCGCAACTATGGTTAGGTTAGCCTAAGTTATCACCCCGTGTCGGACGCTGCTTCGTTGCTCATGGCCTGGGTGTCGTCCGCCGCGGCATAGGCGGTTTCATGCCCCCAGCTCCACCAGCAGCCGGTGCACCACCCGCCCCAGCCCCCACTGCGCCGCAAGCTCCTCGAGCCGCTGCGGATCGCGGGGCTCCTTCGGCAGCACCGGATCGAACGCGGGCAGCGGCACGTCCCCGGCCACGCGCACCACCTTCGGTGCGACGGCCACATAGGCCCGTGACTCGTCCAGCCGCTTCCGCTGGGACGGCGTCAGCCTCGACGCGGGGTCGTCGACGGCCGCCATGATCCCCGCGAGGTCCCCGAACGCCGCCAGCAGCTTCGCCGCCGTCTTCTCACCGATCCCGGGCACGCCCGGCAGCCCGTCGCTCGGGTCCCCGCGCAGCAGCGCCAGATCTGCGTACCCGGGCCCGTCCACGCCGTACTTCTCCCGCAGCACCGCCTCGTCCGTCGCCTGCATCATCCCGACGCCCTTGAGCGGATACAGCACGCGCACACCCCGCGCGTCGTCCACCAGCTGGTACAGATCCCGGTCACCGGTCACGATGTCCACCGGCCCTGCGGCGTGGCCGGTGAGTGTGCCGATGACGTCGTCCGCCTCGTACCCGGCCACACCGACGCGTGCGATGCCGAGCGCGTCGAGCACCTCCTCGATGATGGGCACCTGGGGGGACAGCGTGTCCGGGATCTCTTCCTCGTCCGGACCCGTCGCGGTCTCCACCGCCACCCGGTGCGCCTTGTACGACGGGATCAGCTCCACCCGCCAGTGCGGGCGCCAGTCGGCGTCCATGCACGCCACCAGCTCGTCCGGGTGGTGGTCCTGGACCAGCCTGGTGATGAATTCGATCAGCCCGCGCACCGCGTTGACCGGAGTGCCGTCGGGCGCGCGCACGGAGTCAGGGACCCCGAAGTAGGCGCGGAAGTAGAGGGAAGCGGTGTCGAGGAGCATCAGGCGTCGCGTCACAGCCCCGATGATGCCGCACCCCGCCGACAGTGCCACAGCAGCGCCGCGGCCATCGCTGAATACGGCCGGCTCGGTCACGAGCAGCCGTCGGAACGGCCCCGGTGCCCCGCGGCACAGCCGCGTGAACTGGACCACTCCCGCGTTTGCCTCCTCGGGGCCCGGGCAGGCGGGACGCCGGAGCTGACCCCATTGCGCCGTCGACCAGCCGTGACGGCTGTGTCCGTCGCCATCGGGGGATGCGGGCCGAACCCGCCTGCTCCGCGGCCCGCCGAGGGGGATGCGGGCCGTTTTTCGGTTCAACGCGAGAGGTATATGTGTCCAGGCTGCAGGCCGAACACCTGTACAAGGTGTTCGGTAAACGACCCGACGAGGCAGTGCGGAAGCTCGAAGCCGGCGCAGGCCGTGACGAGCTCCGCGCCGGCGGAACGACCGCAGCGGTGATCGACGCCTCCTTCGCCGTCGAGCCGGGTCAGATCTTCGTCGTCATGGGTCTTTCCGGATCCGGCAAGTCCACGCTGCTGCGCATGCTGAACGGACTGCTGGAACCGACGGCCGGACGCGTCCTCTTCGACGGCCAGGACCTGACCACCATGGGCGCCCGTGAGCTGCGCGCCGTGCGCTCCAGCAGGATCAGCATGGTCTTCCAGCACTTCGCGCTGTTCCCGCACCGCAGCGTGCTGGAGAACGCCGGCTACGGCCTCGAGGTGCAGGGCGTTCCGCGCGCGGAACGCGAGCGCCGGGCCGCCGAGGCCCTGGAGCTGGCCGGTCTCGCAGGCTGGGAGACGTCCTGGCCCGACGAGCTCTCCGGCGGTATGCAGCAGCGTGTCGGTCTCGCCCGCGCGCTCGCCACCGACGCGGACCTGCTGCTGATGGACGAGTCCTTCAGTGCCCTGGATCCACTGATCCGGCGGGACATGCAGGACCAGCTGCTGGAACTGCAGAAGCGGCTCAAGAAGACGATCGTCTTCATCACCCACGACCTCAACGAGGCCATGCGCCTCGGCGACCGGATCGCCGTGATGCGTGACGGCCGGATCGTCCAGCTCGGCACCGCCGAGGACATCCTCGTCACCCCGGCCAACGACTACGTCGCCTCCTTCACCCAGGACGTCGACCGCTCGCGTGTGCTCACCGCCGGCGCGATCATGGCCGATCCCGGGACCGCCCTCGGGACGAGGACGGACAGCGGCGAGGAGCTCCGTACCGCGCAGGACGTGCTCGACGCCGCGCCCGCCACCGTCTCCGCGGACACGCCGATCATCGAGCTGTTCATGCCCTGCTCCCGGAGCGGAGCGGCGGTCGCCGTCACCGACGACGACGGCAGGCTCATCGGTGTCGTCCCGCGTGCCCGGCTGCTCGCCGTCCTCGGCGAGCCGATGAGACCGGAGGTCCCGGCACAGGGCGCCGCCGAGGACACCGCAGCCGTCGCAAAGGCGGTGTCCCATGCCTGAGCTCCCTCTCGGTCAGTGGGTCGACGGCGGTGTCGACTGGCTGCAGTCCCATTTCTCCTGGCTGTTCGACGCCGTCAGCTCGGTCGTGACCGGTATGTACGACGGAATCGACGCCGCGCTCTCCGCGCCCGAGCCGCTGCTCTTCGCCGGCGTCCTCGCCGTCGTCGCCTGGTGGCTGCGCGGTCTGCTCGCGGGCGGCCTTGCCTTCGCCGGCTTCGCCCTGATCGACTCCGTCGAGCTGTGGGACGACGCCATGTCGACCCTGTCGCTCGTTCTCGTCGCCACGATCGTCACGCTCGTGATCGCGGTACCGCTGGGCATCTGGGCGTCGCGGTCGAAGACCGTCAGCGCCGTGATCCGGCCCGTCCTGGACTTCATGCAGACCATGCCGGCGATGGTCTATCTCATCCCGGGCATCATCTTCTTCGGTGTCGGAGTGGTGCCGGGAATCATCGCCACGATCGTCTTCGCCCTGCCGCCCGGCGTACGGATGACCGAGCTCGGCATCCGCCAGGTCGACGAGGAACTCGTCGAGGCCGCCGAGGCGTTCGGCACCTCCCCGCGCAACACCCTGCTGCGCGTCCAGCTGCCCCTCGCACTGCCCACGATCATGGCCGGGGTCAACCAGGTGATCATGCTGGGCCTGTCCATGGTCGTGATCGCGGGCATGGTCGGCGGCGGTGGCCTGGGCGGTGCCGTGTACCGCGCCATCGGCAATGTCGACATCGGCCTCGGCTTCGAGGCCGGTGTCTCCATCGTCATCCTGGCCATGTACCTGGACCGGATCACCGGCGCGCTGGGCCACCAGGTGTCGCCGCTCGGCCGCCGCGCCCTCGCCAGGGCGAAGAGCCTGGCCGGCGGGCCGAGGATCTGGAACCACCGGCCGCAGCCCGTGGTCGCCCTCGTCGGTGTCGTGATCCTCGCGCTCGTCGCGGGTGGCATGGGCGTCTTCGGCGGCAACAAGCCGGTCGGAGCCTCCGGCGCCGGCGATGTGGGCCGGGGCAAGAAGATCTCCCTGGGCTACATCCCCTGGGACGAGGGCATCGCCTCCACCTTCCTCTGGAAGGAGCTGCTGGAGAAGCGCGGCTTCGAGGTCGATGCCAAGCAGCTGGAGGCCGGAGCCCTCTACACCGGCCTCGCCGGCGGTCAGATCGACTTCCAGACCGACTCCTGGCTGCCCGTCACCCACGCCCAGTACTGGGACAAGTACGCGAACAAGCTGGAGGACCTGGGCTCCTGGTACGGGCCCACGTCGCTGGAGCTGTCCGTTCCGGCCTATGTGAAGGGCGTCGACTCCCTCGAGGACCTGAAGGGCAAGTCGGGCCGCTTCAAGGGCCGTATCGTCGGTATCGAGCCCAGCGCCGGAATGATGGGCATCCTCAAGGACAAGGTCCTCAAGGAGTACGGCCTCGAGGGTGAGTACGAGGTCGTCGACGGCTCCACGCCCGGAATGCTCGCCGAGCTGAAGCGCGCGTACGACAAGAAGGAGCCCGTCGTCACCACCCTGTGGTCGCCGCACTGGGCCTACAGCACGTACGACCTGAAGAAGCTCGAGGACCCCAAGGGCACTTGGGGCAAGGGCGATGGTGTGCACACCCTCGCGCGGAAGGGGTTCTCCGAGGACAACCCGCAGGTCGGCAAGTGGCTCAAGGACTTCAGGATGACCGAGGAGCAGCTCACCGGCCTCGAGGCCAAGATCCAGGAGACCGGCAAGGGCAAGGAGCAGGAAGCCGTTCGCGCCTGGCTCGAGGAGAACCCGGGCATCGAGAACCGGCTCGCGCCCCACTAGACCATCCTCCTCCCCCCACAGGTCGGGGCCCCGTCACATACAGTGGCGGGGCCTCACCGTTGTGCGAGTGACAACTGTGCGATTCCGAGCCGGGAATCTGCGTAAGGTACTGAGTGAGGAGGGAGGGAACGACGCGATGGCAGACAAGGAAACGCTCCGAGTGGGCTCCGCCGTCCGAAGACGGCGCAGAGCCCTCGACCTCACACTCGCCGCCGTGGCCGAGCGCAGCGGCCTTTCGGTGCCCTTCCTCAGCCAGATCGAGAACGAGCGGGCACACCCCAGCATGCGTTCTGTCCACCGGGTCGCCGAGGCCCTGGAGACGACCGCCGAGGAGCTGCTGGCCGCGGCGGACTCCGCGCGCGTCGTCGATGTGGTGCGCGCCGACGACAGGGCCGATCCCTCCGGCACACGGTCCCTCGTGCGAGGTCATCACCAGTTGCGCGCGGTCGAGTTCACCGGGGAGCAGGACGCGGACCGCGAGTACCAGCATCGCAACGACGAGCTGATGTACGTCGCCGACGGAGCTGTCGACGTCGAGGCCGAAGGCCGTGCGTACCGTCTGGAGAAGGGCGACACCCTGTTCCTGTCCGGCGGGGTGCGCCATCGCTGGCGTGCCACCCTGCCCGGTACCCGCCTCCTCGTCGTCACCGTCACCCAGCAGACCAAGGCCGGACAGTGACCGCGGGCGGACACACCGGGCCCCGTCGATGAGGCGGGTGGTGTCGCTCGTCCCCTCGCTCACCGAGGCGGTCGCCGTCAGCGCGCCCGGACTGCTGGCCGGGATCACCGACTGGTGCAGTCACCCGGTGGACCTCGACGCCGCCCGGATCGGCGGCACCAAGAACCCGGATGTCGCGGCGATCACGGCCCTCGCTCCCGACCTGGTCATCGCCAACGAGGAGGAGAACCGGGCCCCCGACATCGCAGCGCTGCGGGACGCCGGGCTCGACGTCCTGGTCACGGAGGTGCGCACGCTGCCCCAGGCCTTCACCGAACTGGAGCGCGTGCTGCGTGCCTGCGGTGTGGGCCGGCCCCGCTGGCTCGACGAGGCGCAGGCCGCCTGGGCATCGGCCGAGCCGGGCGAACCGAGGCGTGCCGTGGTGCCCGTCTGGCGCCGCCCCTGGATGGTGCTCGGCAGCGATACTTTCGCCGGTGACCTCCTCGCCCGCCTCGGTGTCGAGAACGTCTACCGCACGCACCCTGACCGGTACCCCCGTATCCCGCTGGACGAGCTCAACGCGGCCGGCGCCGATCTCGTCGTGCTGCCCGACGAGCCCTATCGGTTCACCTCGGACGACGGGCCCGAGGCCTTCCCCGGACTGCCCGCCGCCCTCGTCGACGGGCGCATGCTCACGTGGTACGGGCCGTCGCTGGCAGCGGCGCCCGCGGCGCTGCGAGCAGCGCTCCGCTGATCAGGCCCCGCAGCGTACGGGCACCGGCCACCACCCAGGCCGTGACGAGCACGGCGTACAGTCCGGCGGCCAGCCACGCCATGGCCGTCAGCCCTGTGTGAGCGGCCAGTCCCGCCGCGCCGGTGACACAGGTCCCGACCGGGAACGTGAAGGCCCACCACGTCATCGTGAACGGCATGCCCCTACGGAACGCCCGCAGCACCAGAGCCCCGGCCAGTGCCAGCCAGAGCAGTGCGAAACCGGTCACCGGGACCCCGTACACCACGGCGAAGACCTCCAGCCCGCTCGCGTACCGCCCCTGGCCCGCCGTCGGTGCGACATCCGCGAGTTTCGTCAACGCGGTGGTGGACTGGCCGAGCGGGCCGAGGACCAGGAACAGCGTGGGAGTCAGGGCGAGCGGCAGCGGGCCGTGGTGGACCAGCCGGGCGAACACCACGGGCAGCATCACCAGAACCGCCAGCAGGCTCAGCCCGAACATCGCGTAGCAGGCGAGCAGCATTCCCTCACGCCACTGACCTGCCGGTAGCCGGTCCACCAGCATCGGTCCGAATGCGGCGGAGACCATCGGGGCCACCACCGGCAGCAGCCACACCGGGGAAGCGGTCCCGGGCGCGAGTCCATGCCGCGTGATCATCAGATACGGGATCGCCACGGCGACGGCGAGTGCGAGGACCGTGCCCACGGCGAACAGAGCGGCGCCCGCCTCTGCGGCCGCCTCCTCCCCGATGACGTCGGAACCGACCGACAGGGTGCCGATGCCGACCGCGAGCAGTGCCATGGCCGCACATCCGTAGAACGGGGCGACCGTGGGATCGAGCAGATGGGCGCGGGCCCGGTCCCGGTGGCACACCCAGTGAGCGCTGCGAGCGGCGAGGAGGGCCGCGAGCATCAGCGCGGACAGGGCCCACACGGCGGCGCACGCCGCCCGCAGGCCCGTTGGCTGCCAGGGCAGGGCCGCCCCGGCGTTGGCCACGATCGCGGTGCCCATGACGGTGGCGTACCAGTTCGGCCCGAGATCGCGGAGGGAGGGGAGGACCATGGAGCCACTCTCCGGCCCCGCACCCGCCCCCACCAGGGATCATTTCCCTATGGCCTCATAAGCTGGATTGATGAGCGACGAGCAACCCCGCATGCTGGCCCACCGGGTACCCGACCTCGGGGCGCTGGAACTCCTGCTGGCCGTTGCGCGGCACGGCAGCCTGGGGCGCGCGGCGCGCGAAGTGGGCATCACACAGCCGGCCGCGAGCAGCCGCATGCGCTCGATGGAGCGGCAGCTGGGCGTCGCGCTGCTCGATCGCTCGCCCCGCGGCTCCCGGCTCACCGATGCGGGTGCGCTCGTCACCGACTGGGCGCGGCGGATCGTGGAGGCGGCGGAGGCGTTCGACGTGGGTGCGCAGGCGCTGCGTGACCGGCGGGACTCGCGGCTGAGGGTGGCGGCGAGCATGACCATCGCGGAGTATCTGCTGCCCAGGTGGCTCATCGCGCTGCGCCAGGAGCGCCCCGGCACCGCTGTCTCCTTGCTCGCGGGCAACTCGGCGGCGGTTGCCGAAACGCTTCTGCGCGACGAGGCGGACCTGGGCTTCGTCGAGGGGCTCGCGGTGCCGGCCGGACTCGACGGCGCGGTCATCGGCCATGACTGCCTCGTCGTGGTGGCTGCGCCCGGGCACGCATGGGCGCGGCGGCGGGTTGCACTGCCGCCGGACGAGCTGGCGTCGGCCCCGCTGGTCCTGCGCGAACAGGGCTCCGGCACACGGCAGGTCCTGGACTCGGCGCTCGCGCGGTACGGCGGCCTGGCCGAGCCGCTGCTGGAACTCGCCTCCACCACGGCCGTGAAGGCCGCGGCGGTGAGCGGCGCGGGGCCGGCGGTCCTCAGTGAGCTGGCGGTGTCGGAGGAACTGGCGTCCCGGCGTCTGGTCCGGGTGCCGGTCCAGGACGTCCGGCTGCGCCGGGATCTGCGCGCGGTATGGCGGGCCGGGCACCGGCCCGCGGGTCCGGCGAGGGATCTGCTCTCACTGACCCGGGGCCCGCTGGGCTGACGCCGCACGCATCCGACGCGGCACCGCACGGGTCACTGCTGGGCGTTGCCGGTGGTGGCCGTGGCTGTGGTGGTCAGGGCCGGTGGTGGCCGTGCTCGGCAGGTGGTCATGATCGGCAGATGGTCATGGCCTGGCGTGGTCCATGTGCGGAACCCGGGAACCGGCCGCCGGTCAGGCGAGTTGACGGGGTATGGCTCTGATCCACCGCACGACGATGACCCCCGGCAAGCTGGAGCTGCTGGCGGCATGGCTTCCGGCGCAGCCGTGGTACGCGGGCACGGCGCCCGAGCCGGAACTGACCAGGGCCGGGGGCTTCCGGCTCGACGATCCGGAAGGCGAGGTGGGGATCGAGTTCATGGTCGTCACGGATGTGTCCGGGGAACGGCCGGTCTCCTACCAGGTCCCGCTCGGCTACCGCGGGGCTCCGCTCGGGGGCTCCGAACGGGCCCTCATCGGCACTGCCGAGCACGGGGTGCTCGGGCGACGGTGGGTGTACGACGGGGCGTACGACCCGGTGGTGGTCGGGCAGCTGCTCGCGCTCCTCCAGGGCCGGGCCGAACCGCAGGCGCAGAGCGCGACGGACACTCCGGACCCCACGGTCACCGGTCACTACACCGGAGAAGCGTTCGCACCCCTGGTCGCTTCGGTTACGGTCACGGACGGGCCGCACGGTACCGACGTCGTGGTGGGGACCGCCGGCGACGGCGAGCCCGCGGGAACGGTGACCCTCGGCGTTGTGCGCGTCCTCGGTCAGTCGCCGGATTCGCTCACCGGCGCGGACGGTGTCCGAGGACATGTCACCGCGGGCTGGACACTGCCGGGCGGCGGCGAAACGCGGGGCCCCTTCGCCGTCCTGCGCTTCGTGGACGGGTCCGGCGCCGGGCGGGTCTGAGGGGCCGGGTCGGGGGAAGCCGCCCCGGTGCCCGTCCGCAGACGCCTGACGCGCCCGGAACCGGTCGACAACCGTCCACGGCCCACGCCTCCATGCCGGATACGTGGCCCGGAGACGCCACCCGTGCCGGGGCCGCGCCCCGGTCGGTGCCTGAGCCCCGGACACACCGGACGCCTCCGGCGGCAGGGGCGCATCGTGCGATCCCGTACCGCCGGAGGCGTCCGCCGCCCGTGCTCAGGAGGCCGCCCCGACCAGGCCCCCCATCACCCGCGTGTCCTCGCCCATCTCCGGGTGCCACTGGACGCCCAGGACCCACGACGGGTCGGGGAGCTCGATCGCCTCCACCGTGCCGTCCTCGGCGTGGGCGGAGACCTGGAGCCCGGTGCCCAGGCGGTCGACCGACTGGTGGTGGTAGGTCGGCACCGACGCCTGCTCCGGCACGAGCGAGGCATAGCGGGTACCCGGCACGGGCGTCACCGGGTGATGGCCGAACACACCGACCTCCTTCACATGTCCCTCCATGTGCTGGACGAGCGTCCCGCCCAGTGCAACGTTCAGGAGCTGCATGCCGCGGCAGATGCCCAGCAGCGGTGTGCCCGACTCCAGTGCCGCCTCGATCAGTGCGAGCTCCCAGGCGTCGCGTTCTCTGGCCGGCGGCCCCGTACGGGCGTCGCGCTCGGCCCCGTACCGCACGGGTTCGACGTCCGGGCCGCCCGACACCACCAGCCCGTCGAGCCGGGCCACCGCGGATGCCGCTCGCCGGGGGTCGTCCGGCGGCAGCATCGCGGCGATGCCGCCCGCCGACTGAACGAGCCGTGGATACCCCTCGGGCAACAGCGCGGCGGGGAGTTCCCACACGCCCCAGGCCGCCTTGTCCAGGTAGGTGCTGACGCCGATGAGCGGCTGGGTCACCTGCATTCCTCCGGTCACTTGAGTTCGGCCTCGGCCGCGGCGAGCGCCGCGAACTCCTCCTCCGGCGCCCGTGCCACCAGCCGGTTCCGACTGTAGAAGGCGAAGTAGGCAAGGGCGATTCCGTACACCACGAGCGCGATGAGCGCGGCGTCCTTGTCGACCAGGAATGTGGCCACCAGTGCGGAGAGTGCGAGTACGAAGGCGACCGAAGAGGTCAGGACACCGCCCGGGGTGCGGTACGGCCGCGGCAGTTCGGGCTCGCGGCGGCGCAGCACGATGTGCGACAGGGCCATCAGGGCGTAGGAGATCGTGGCACCGAAGACCGCGATGTTGAGCATCCGCGCCCCGTCGCCGGTGCCTGCCGCGAGGGCGAAGCCGATCGCGCCGGGAATCAGCAGACCGAGGTAGGGGGACTTGCGACGGCTGGTGAGCGACAGGAACCGGGGCAGGTATCCGGCCCGGGAGAGGGCGAAGAGCTGCCGCGATCCGGCGTAGATGAGCGAGAAGAAGGAGGCCACGAGGCCGGCGAGGCCCGCGTAGTTGACGAAGCGGCTCAGCGCGGTCGGGTCGCCGTCGCCCTGGAGGGCGACCACGAGCGGGTTGCCCGCCTCCTGGATCGCCGCCGAGCCACGCGCTCCGGTGGCCGCGAAGAAGGTGATCACGGCGAGCAGCACGAGGATCGACATCGAGAGCGCGAGCGCCCTCGGCATGGAGCGGACCGGGTCCTTGGCCTCCTCCGCGGCGAGCGGCACACCCTCGACCCCGAGGAAGAACCACATCCCGAAGGGGAAGGCTGCCCAGATGCCCAGCAGTCCGAACGGCAGCCAGGAGCTGGAGCCGACCGCCTGCTTGTCGACGGGAATGTCGTCCAGCCCGCTGACGTGGAAGTCCGTGAACGCGCCCATCGCGAAGATCAGCAGGGCGGCGACCGCGACCGCCGTCACGATGAGACTGAAGCGCAGTGCTTCGCCGACACCCCAGAGGTGGATCCCTATGAAGATCACGAAACAGGCGAGGTACACCGGCCAGCCGGATGTGAGGCCGAACAGTCCCAGCGATTCGACGTAGTCGCCTATGAAGATGGAGATGGCGGCG
This sequence comes from Streptomyces sp. NPDC043861, assembly GCF_056435905.1. Taxonomy (NCBI): domain Bacteria; kingdom Bacillati; phylum Actinomycetota; class Actinomycetes; order Kitasatosporales; family Streptomycetaceae; genus Streptomyces; species Streptomyces sp. NPDC043861. The sequence goes on from NZ_JBWKDP010000010.1 coordinate 44,749, forward strand.
GGGGCGAGGATGTACTCGATGAGGATCGCCGTACCGGTGAGGAAGCCGCCCCAGGTGCCGAGAGCCCGGCGCGCGAAGCCGTAGCCGCCGCCCGCCGTCGGCAGGATCGCGGAGAGTTCGGCGAGCGCGAAGACGAGGCACGCGTACATCAGCCCCATCAGCACCGTGGCCGCCGCGAGTCCGCCGAATCCGCCCTTGGACAGACCGATGTTCCAGCCGGAGAAGTCTCCGGAGACGACATAGGCGACACCGAGTCCGGTCAGCAGCAGCCAGCCCGCGCTGCCGCGCCGCAGGGTGCGGCGCTCGAGATAGTCGTCCTGTGGTGGTGCGCTGGTGTCGGTGGTGTCTTCCACACTCATGGCAGAGCTCCCGCGTCGGGGCCAATGGAATGGAGCCATACCTTTGCGGGGGTGGCAGGGAAAATGCAAGACCCCTGCGTTACTTTCGGGTTACGCCGCCGGTCGGGGCCCCGTGGCCCCGGGTGGAGCGGCGGGCCGCGTCGTAGGTGATGCACCGGAAGGCGGAGGAGCATTCGGACACCGGATGTGTTCGGGCGTTGCGGCAGCGAGCGCGGCGCGAAGGCGCGTCCCGACGCGGCCGGGGGAGTGCCGTGGCCGTCGCCGTGCGCCTGCCGGGGATTGCCTGGCCGCCCTCAGGTGAGGAAACCGCGGAGCAGCGCCGCCGTGCCCCCGCAGTGCTCCCGCATCACCTCGCGGGCCGCATCCGCGTCGCCTTCCAGCACCGCTTCCACCAGCGCGGAGTGCTGCTGCTGGGAGTGCTCCAGGTTGCGCACGAGCAACGGAATGCAGTCGAGCAGATCGTTCACGGTCGCCCGCACCGCCGCGTACTGGGCGGTCAGCGTGGGGGAGCCGGAAAGTTCCGCCAGCGTGAGATGGAGCAGCGTGTCGCGGCGACGGTAGTCGTCCAGCGGCGCGTCGTGGGTCGCCGCGAGCGCGGTACGCAGCCGCTCCGCTCCCTCGTCGGTGAGGCCGTGCGCCGCGCACAGCCCGGCCGCGCCGACCTCGAGCACCTCGCGGAAGCGCAGGGTGTCCTCCACGTCGACCGCGGCGATGCGGCGCCGCAGCTCCTCCTCGCCCGGAGTGCGGTCGCGGTGCAGCACGAACGTCCCTCCGTAGCGTCCGCGCCTGCTCTCGACCAGGCCCTGCTCCTGGAGGACCTTGAGGACTTCACGGAGCGTGACCCGGCTTATCCCCATCCGGTCCGCCAGCTCGCGCTCGGCGGGCAGTCGCTCCCCGCCCGGCACCAGTCCGAGGCGTACCACCTGCAGGATCTGTTCGAGGGCCTCCTCGAAGCCGTTGCCCGCCCGCACCGGCCGCAGCACATGCGTCAGCCGGTCCGCCGGCTCGCTCTTCCTCGTCACCTCGCGGTTTCCCCTTCCCATTCAAAGGTCTTCGGTAATACCTTATGGCTCCCGGCTGACCGAAGGAGCGTAGTCCCGTGGCAGACCGCACACCCCCGCTGACCGTCGACGAGCTCAGAGAGCTCGTGGCGAGCGGTGAGATCGACACCGTCGTCCTGGCCTTCCCCGACATGCAGGGTCGGCTCCAGGGCAAGCGGTTCGCCGCGCCTTTCTTCCTCGACGAGGTACTGGAGCACGGCACCGAGGGCTGCAACTATCTCCTGGCCGTCGACACCGAGATGAACACGGTGGACGGCTACGAGATGTCCTCCTGGGAGCGTGGCTACGGCGATTTCGCCATGCACCCCGATCTCGCCACCCTGCGCCGCGTCCCCTGGAACGAGGGCACGGCCATGCTGATCGCCGACCTCGCCTGGAACGACGGCACCCCCGTAGTCGCCGCGCCCCGCCAGATCCTGCGCCGCCAGCTGGAGCGACTGGCCGAGCACGGCTTCACCGCGCATGTGGGCACCGAGCTGGAGTTCATCGTCTTCAAGGACTCCTACGAGCAGGCCTGGGACGCGAACTACCGCGGCCTGACCCCGGCCAACCAGTACAACATCGACTATTCGGTGCTCGGCACCGGCCGCATCGAGCCCCTGCTGCGCCGCATCCGCAACGAGATGGCCGCGGCAGGACTGACCGTCGAGTCGGCCAAGGGCGAGTGCAACCCGGGCCAGCACGAGATCGCCTTCCGCTACGACGAGGCCCTCGTCACCTGCGACCAGCACGCCGTCTACAAGACGGGCGCCAAGGAGATCGCCGCGCAGGAGGGCGTCTCCCTGACGTTCATGGCGAAGTACAACGAGCGCGAGGGCAACTCCTGCCACATCCATCTGTCCTTGCAGGACGCGGACGGACGCAATGTGATGGCGGGGGACGGGAACGTCGGGGAACACGGCATGTCGCAGGTCATGCGGCACTTCCTGGCCGGGCAGCTGGCCGCGCTGCGTGACTTCTCCCTGCTGTACGCCCCGAACATCAACTCCTACAAGCGCTTCCAGCCCGGCTCGTTCGCCCCCACGGCCGTCGCCTGGGGACACGACAACCGGACCTGCTCCTTGCGTGTCGTGGGCCACGGCCGCTCGATGCGTTTCGAGAACCGCCTCCCCGGCGGTGACGTCAATCCGCATCTCGCCGTCGCCGGACTGGTCGCGGCGGGGCTGTACGGCATCGAGCAGCAGCTGGAGCTTCCCGAAGTCTGCGAAGGCAATGCCTACACCGGGGCGTACGCACACGTCCCGAGCACGCTCCGCGAGGCCGCGGAGCTCTGGGAGACCAGTCCCATCGCCAAGGCCGCCTTCGGCGACGAGGTCGTCGCCCACTACCGCAACATGGCGCGGGTCGAGCTCGAAGCCTTCGACGCCGCGGTGACCGACTGGGAGCTCCGCCGCTCCTTCGAACGCATGTGAGGCATCACTTGTCGCAACCGTACGAGCTCGATGTGCTGAACCCGGCCACCGAGGAAGTCATCGCCACCGTCCCGGGCGCCGTCGAGCAGGACATCGACGCCGCCGTCGTGCGGGCCGCGGCCGCACAGCGTGCATGGGCGGCCGCCGCACCCGCGGACCGCGCCCGGCTGCTGCGCCGCTTCGCCTCCGTCGTCGACGACCACATCGAGGAACTGGCGCGGCTGGAGGTCGCCGAGGCCGGCCACACCATCGGCAACGCACGCTGGGAAGCCGGCAACGTCCGTGATCTGCTCGACTACGCGGCCGGGGGAGTGGAACGGCTCACCGGCCGGCAGATCCCCGTCCCCGGCGGGATCGACCTCACGATCCTCGAACCGCTCGGTGTCATCGGTGTGATCGCCCCGTGGAACTTCCCCATGCCGATCGCCGCCTGGGGCACGGCTCCGGCTCTGGCCGCGGGGAACGCCGTGATCCTCAAGCCGGCGGAGACGACGCCGCTGACCGCCCTGAGGCTCGCCGACCTCGCCCTGGAAGCAGGGCTGCCCGAGCACCTGTTCCAGGTGCTGCCGGGTCGCGGCGACATCGCGGGTGACGCGTTGGTGCGCCACCCCCAGGTTGCCAAAATCGTGTTCACCGGCTCGACGCGGATCGGCAAGCAGATCATGTCGCTCTGCGCCGACCGTGTGAAGCGTGTGACGCTCGAACTCGGCGGCAAGAGCCCCAACATCGTCTTCGCCGACGGCGACGTCGAGGCAGCGGCGGCAGCCGCCCCCATGTCGTTCCTCGACAACAGCGGCCAGGACTGCTGCGCCCGCACCCGCATCCTCGTCCAGTCCTCCGTCTACGACCGCTTCATGGAGCTGCTGACTCCGGCGATCGAGTCGGTCGTCGTCGGCGATCCCTCGGACGAGCGGACCCAGATGGGTCCGCTGATCTCCAAGGCCCAGCTGGAAAGGGTGCGTTCGTACGTCCCCGACGACGTTCCCGGCATCCGGGGGACCGCACCCACGGGCCCCGGCTTCTGGTTCCCGCCGACCGTCCTGACCGGACTCGCCCCCGATGCTCCCGCCGCCGTGGCGGAGGTGTTCGGCCCGGTCGCGGTCGTACTCCCCTTCGAGGACGAGGACGAGGCCGTACGGCTTGCCAATGCGACGGACTACGGACTCTCGGGGTCCATCTGGACCCGCGACGTCGGCCGTGCCCTGCGCGTCTCCGGCGCGGTCGCCGCGGGCAATCTGTCCGTCAACTCCCACTCCAGTGTCCGCTACTGGACCCCGTTCGGCGGCTACAAGCAGTCCGGCCTCGGCCGTGAACTCGGCCCCGACGCACTGACCGCTTTCACCGAAACCAAGAACGTCTTCATCAGTACGGAGGCCTGAACCACATGACCACCGAATCCCCTGTGTGCCGCCGACTCGTCGGCCGTACCGCCGTCATCACCGGTGCGGGCAGCGGCATCGGCCTCGCCACCGCGCGCCGTCTCGCCTCCGAAGGCGCCAACGTCGTGTGCGGCGACATCGACGAGACCGCGGGCAAGGCCGCGGCCGAGGAGGTCGGCGGGACGTTCGTGAAGGTGGACGTCACCGACGCCGAGCAGGTCGAGGCGCTGTTCAGGACCGCGTTCGACACCTACGGGTCCGTCGACATCGCCTTCAACAACGCGGGAATCTCCCCGCCGGACGACGACTCCATCCTGGAGACGGGCCTGGACGCCTGGAAGCGTGTCCAGGAGGTCAACCTCACCTCCGTGTACCTGTGCTGCAAGGCGGCCATCCCCTATATGCAGCGACAGGGCAGGGGCTCGATCATCAACACCGCCTCGTTCGTGGCGCGGATGGGCGCGGCGACCTCCCAGATCTCCTACACGGCCTCCAAGGGCGGTGTCCTGGCCATGTCCCGCGAGCTGGGCGTCCAGTTCGCCCGCGAGGGCATCCGGGTCAACGCGCTCTGCCCGGGGCCGGTCAACACCCCGCTGCTCCAGGAGTTGTTCGCCAAGGACCCGGAGCGGGCCGCACGGCGCCTCGTGCACATCCCCGTCGGCCGCTTCGCCGACGCGGACGAGATCGCGGCGGCCGTGGCGTTCCTCGCGAGCGACGACTCGTCGTTCGTGAACGCGACGGACTTCCTGGTCGACGGCGGTATCTCGGGGGCGTACGTCACACCCCTGTAGGCCGCGCTCCCGCGGGTGACGCCCCTGCCCGGCCGGGCAGAGCCGTCCATCGGATTCCGATGGTCGGGCTGCCCGGCACGGCGGCGCCCAGGGCCGGGGCTCTCAGAGGAACGTACGGCCCTCGCCCCGGTAGGTCGGCACGGACGCCACCACCCGGTCGCCCTCGACCAGCTGCAGCTCGTCGAACCTCTCGCACAGTTCCCCGGCCTTCGCATGGCGGAACCACACCTTGTCGCCGATGAGGAGATCGTCTGCGGGCGCGCCCAGCAGAGGCGTCTGCACCTCGCCCGGCCCCTCCAGCGGGTCGTACTGCAGCCCCTCCGGCAGATACGGAACCGGCAGCCGGTCCTTCCCCGCGGCCCCGGACGCCGGGTAGCCGCCGCCGAGCACCGTCACCACCCCCACGCCAGGGCGGCGCACCACCGGCTGGGCGAAGAGCGCCGCGGGCCGCCCGCTGAACGACGTGTAGTTGTCGAACAGCCGCGGCACATAGAGCCCGGACCCTGCCGCGATCTCGGTGACGGCATCCTCCGCCGCGGTGTGCTGCACGCTGCCCGTGCCGCCGCCGTTCACGAACTCCAGGTCCGGCACCACGGCCCGGACCGCGCGTACGACGGCCGCCCTGCGCTGCGCCAGCTCGCGGCGGGCGGCGGACTGCATCAGCCGTACCATCCGCGAGCGCAGCGGGCTGCCCGCCACCGCGTCGCCCACACCTGCGACATGGCCTTCGTACGCCATCAGCCCCACCAGCCGGAAGCCCGGCCGCCGGGCGACCGCCCCGGCCAGTCCGGCCAGCTGGTCCGGTGTGCGCAGAGGAGAGCGGCGCGCCCCGACCCTCATCCGTCCGGCCAGCAGGTGCAGCGCCGTGTCCATCTCCAGACAGACCCGGATCTCCTCCGTGCCGCCCTCCCGCGCACGGTCGATCAGCTCCAGCTGCGCCGGATCGTCGACCATCACGGTGACGGCGGCGGCGAGTTTGGCGTCACCGGCCAGCTCCGCGAAGGCGGCCCGGTCGGCGGACGGATAGGCGAGGAGTACGTCGTCGAACCCGGCCCGGGCCAGCCAGATCGACTCGTCCAGCGTGAACGACATGATCCCTTCGAAGCCGTCCATGGCCAGGACGCGTTCCAGCAGTGCCCGGCACCGGACCGACTTGCTCGCCACCCTGACCGGCTTCCCGCCCGCCCGGCGGACCAGATCCGCCGCATTGGCGTCGAACGCATCGAGATCGACGAGCGCGAGCGGTGCGTCGAGATGGGCAGTGGCCCGGTCGTACCGGGTCCTGTCTGCGGTACGGGGAGTCATGGCCCGAGCTTGCCAGACCGGATTACCGGAGGGTAGGGGGACGTTCTGGGCAGATGCCCCGGGCCTGCGGTCCTGTTCCCGCGAGGCGTCCTTCAGCCCGTAGAGTGACGCACACACAGTGACGAACGGGTCTGCCCCGCAAGGCGATCCGGCGGCGCCACAACACGAGGGAACGGGGGGCGGATGAGCACCGAAGCACCACGCTCTTCCCGCATCACGGACGCCTTCCTCCCCGTACAGCCCGACTCCGGCACAGCGCCCGCGCCCACCCCGAACGAAACCACCACCCGGCTTCGGCCGATCACGGACGCCACGGCTCCGCCCCGGACCGCCGCCGGGCCGGCGAACACGACACCGCACAGCCGGTCCGGACCCCCGCCCGTGGGCGCCGCGGGGGACGGCGGGCAGACGCGGCCCCCGGTGACCGCGAGACCTGAGCCTGCGTCACCCCGCCCTCCGTCCCCGCCGTCCGCCGCCGTGCCGCCGCAGCCGTCCTCGTCGCCCGCTGCCGGTGTTGTGCCGCCCCGGCCGTCCGCGCGGCCGTCCGCTGCCGTGCCGTCCTCGTCGCCCGCTGCCGGTGTTGTGCCGCCCCGGCCGTCCGCGCCGCCGCAGCCGTCACGACCTCCCGCGCACCCGTGGGCGCCTGCCACCGGCGCTCCGGCCGTTGCCCCCGCGTACTTCGGAGCATCGCCGCTGCCCCACGCCGGTGCTCCCGCCGAGACGCCCGGCGAAATCACCACGCGGCTGCGGCCCATCCGCACGAGGCACCCCGTGCGGACCGCCGCAGCCCTCACGTGTGTCGTGCTCGGACTCGGCCTGGTCGGGGGCGCAGTCGCCGGAAGCTGGCTGGCCCGGGACACAGCCGCGGCGCCCTCCGCGCGTCCCGCCCGCACCTACGCCGAGGTGCGCACGCTCTGGCACAGCGTTCCTGTCGACAACCTCTTCCCGCGCGCGCTCAAGGGCACCGGCGCCGGCCCCGGAGGCGCGGACCGGGTCTGGACCCGGGTCGCCGTTGCGCCCGACGGGCCCTGTGCGGGCGCACTGGACCCGCTGCTGGCAAGGACGTTGCGGCCGGTCGGCTGCCTGCATGTGCTGCGGGCGACCTACGTCGACGCCACCTCCAGCAGTGTCACGACCGTCGGCATGATCTTCACCCGCGCGGACCGCACCGCCATGGCCGCCTTGCGCAGCAGGTTCTCGGGCGAGGGCCTGGACGAGCGCGCCGACCTCATGCCGAGGGCCTACACGGTTCCCGGCACCCCCGCCGCGGGCTTCGGTGACGCACAGCGCGCCAGCTGGACCGTCAGCGTTCTGAGCGACGTGCCGGTCGTCGTGTACGCCGTCTCCGGTTTCGCCGACGGACGAACCGTCACCGACCCCCAGCCGGCGAGCGAGGCGATGGTCGCCGGAGCCACCTCCGCACCCGCCCAGGCGGGCCTCGGCCATGAGGCCAAGGGCGTCGCGGACCGTGTCGAACGCGCCCTCCGCAAGATCGCCACGTCGCCCCCGGAGCCCTCCGAATGACCGCGCACCTCCCGATCCCCGACCCCCGCCCGGCCCTGCATGCCCGGCCCGGCTCCGCGCCCGGCTGTGACCGTGCCACGGTCCCGGGTCGCCGGTGGGTCCGCCACCGGCTGCTCGGCAGCCTCGCCGGCGCCCTCGCATTCACCCTCGTGGCCGTCACCCCCGCCCACGCCGACAGCATCCGCGCCCGCCAGTGGGCCCTGGATGCGATGCACACCGAGGAGGCATGGCGGACCACCAAGGGAAAGGGCATCACCGTCGCGGTGCTCGACACCGGCGTCGACGACAGCCATCCCGATCTCGCGGGCCAGGTGCTCCGGACCAAGGACCTCATCGGCTTCGGAGCCGAGCGCGGTGACCGCGCCTGGGCCCGCCACGGGACCGCCATGGCCGGGATCATCGCCGGCCGCGGCCATGGCCCGGGCCGTGAGGAGGGCGTGCTCGGCATCGCGCCGGAGGCGAAGATCCTCCCGGTCCGGGTGATCCTCGAAGGCGGCGACCCGGCGCGGACGAGGGCCCGCAAGTCCCGCGGGTCCGCGCTCGCCGACGGCATCCGCTGGGCCGCCGACAACGGCGCCGACGTCATCAACCTCTCCCTCGGCGACGACAGCGAGTCCGCGCACCCGGAGAAGAGCGAGGACGCCGCCGTCCAGTACGCGCTCGCGAAGGGCGCCGTCGTCGTCGCATCGGCCGGCAACGGCGGCGAGAAGGGCGACCACATCTCCTACCCGGCCGCCTATCCCGGTGTCGTCGCCGTGGCCGCCGTCGACCGCTACGGCACCCACGCCGCCTTCTCGACCCGCCGCTGGTACGCCACCGTCAGTGCCCCCGGCGTCGATGTCGTCATCGCCGACCCCGACCGCAAGTACTACGAGGGCTGGGGTACCAGCGCCGCCTCGGCGTTCGTCTCCGGCGCCGTCGCCCTCGTACGGTCGGCCCATCCCGGGCTGACCCCCGCCCAGATCAAGAAGCTCCTCGCGGACACCGCCCGCAACGGGCCCAAGGGCGGCCGCGACGACGCCAAGGGATACGGGATCGTCGATCCGGCCGCCGCCATCGAGGAGGGCGGCAAGCTGCGCCCCGGCGCCGCGGACACCGCGGCCGCGACCGGGTACCGCGGCCGCTACTTCGGCGGCGGCCCCGTCGCCGCATCGTCCGCGGGCGAGCGGGGCGGCCTGCTCGTACCCGTCGCCGGCGGGCTCGGCGCACTGCTGCTCGTCGGCGCGGTCGTTCTGTGGCGCGGCCGCCGCCGCATCTGAGGCCGCCCGGAGCGCTTCCGCCTCCACCCGCGCGCCCGCGTCCGGCCGCCGTTTGCCCGTAGGACAGCACGACCGGCAGCAGCCCCGGCCCGCCGCACCGGGTTCACGGCCCACGGCCCACGGACCACTGCTCCGGTCCGGCGGCCGGCCGTTCTTCACGCCCGGTGCCGCCGGCGCCGACACCCCGGCCCGGGACCACACGGCCCATGAGCCGCCCGACGTTGGGGGAACGCGCCGTCGAGCACCGCCCCGCATCAGCACGAGCCGGTCCCGGACGGCCGTCCTCGTCGGACCCTCGGCGGGTCCGCCCGCTTCCGGACTGGCCACGGACGGCGTCCGGCCCGTCCGGTCCGCCGATCGTGTCCCACAGCGCTGTCGTCGTGTCGTTGTCGCCGCCCGAACATCGCCTCCGCGTGCGCCCGCTCCCACGCGCCGAGCGGCCGAATCCCGCGCGCAACGTCACCACCGCGAGGACGAGACCTTCACGATGCCGGCGGAGACCTACGAGTGCTCCTTGTCGTGCGCCACGCTGCGACCGGTGTGCGGATCGAGCACGGCGGCCGAGGTACGGACGCGCCGACGGGCCGGGCCGGGCGCCCGCGGTCCGGAGGTCAGCCGGACCGCACCGCCCGGAAGTGCATCACGGGGCAGCCGTCGGCCAGACAGGCCGCGAGGTCCTCGCCGTCCGCGGAGTCGGCGGCGCGGAACACCGCCCGGACCTCCTTGCCGTACGCAGACAGCCGGCGCACCTGCAGCGCGCCGCCCGCTTCCCGGGCGAGGCTGTCGACGATCATCAGTCCCCGCCCGTGGTCCTGTCCGGGACCGGCCGTCACCGGCCGTGGCAGGAAGGGGTGCGCGTCGTGCACGGCAAGCGCCAGCGTCGTGCCGCTTCTGGTGATGGTGATCGTTGCCCGGGGTGAATACGGCGCGGCGTGGCGTGCGGCATTGCCGACAAGCTCGGAGATCACCAGGGAAGCCGTGTGCAGACCGTCTTCGTGCAGCCCCCAGTCCCGCAGGACGTGGGCCGTCCTCCTCCGGGCCACGGGCACCCCTGCGGCCACCGCGTGCACGGTGAAGGCGTGGACGGACACCGCATTGCCCGGCCCGCTACGAGCGGCGGGGGCGCACGGTGTGCCGGTGACGGGCGATGTCGTCGGCGGATTCGTGAGGGTGGTTCGCATGACGATTCCCGGGGGTTTGCCTCGGTACGGGTACCGGCGGCTGTTCGACCGCGCCGTGCAGGCGCGTTGTCCGACCAACGGCGGGCCACGCTGCATCCACCGCTGCCACGGCCGGTCCGCCGGGGCGGAGAAGGTGCTTCTGCCGACCGTAGTTCGACATTGCCGAACCATAGTGGGCTTTCGTTGGGTCGACAAGGGCCGGTTCGATGCTTATGCCCTGGCTCGCCTGCCTCTTGTCACCCCCGGGCACCGCAACGGACGGCCCGCACACCACCTGGCGTCATCGGTGCCCTCGCCGACGAACTAGGCTCTTGGCGTGGCGCTCAAGAACATTCCCGACCCGGGTTTCTCCGACGACGACGGCACTGCCGACCCCGCTCTGACCGCGGCACTCGCAGCCTGGGCCGAGGACAGGACCGCGGAGCAGCCGGTGCTGGAAGCGCTCAGGAGTGCCCGGCTCCTCGTTCCCGTCGTCGCCGTCCTGGGCGAGGTCGAGGAGGACGAGAACGGGCTGCGGCGCGAGAAGACCAGCGACATGGCCGTACCCACGCTGACCGCCGGTGCCCGGCGGGCTCTGCCCGCGTTCACCTCGACCGAGTCGCTGGCGCTCTGGGACCCGCAGGCGCGACCCGTCGCCGTGCCGCTGCACCAGGCGCTCCAGGCCGCCGCGCACGAGAAGGCGGACACGATCGTGCTCGACCTCGCGGGCCCTGTGCCCTACCAGCTCACGGGTCATGCGCTGCTCGCCCTCGCCGAGGGGCGCACGAGCACCGACCCGCTGGCCGATCCGGCGGTGAGGGAGGCGGTGCGGGCCGCGGTGTCCGCCGAACCCGCGGTGGTCCGCGCCCATCTCGGACCCGGCCGCGCCGACGGCACCCTGGCGCTGGTCCTGGCGCCCGATGCGGTGCCCGGTGAGGCGGCGCAGCGTGTGGCCGGTGCGCTCGCGGCGGACGGGATCCTGCGCGCCCGTCTCGTACGCGGTCTCGATCTGGCCCTGCTGCCGGCCGGGGCCGTGCCTCCGGGTGAGCCCCTGTACGTACGGCCGTAGGAGCCACCGCATATCGTGTGGCGCATGAGTGACGCGACCCCCAGCAATGAGACCCCGAGCGACGAGTCGCCCGACTTCGACGCCATGACCCGCGACATCGCGGAGGTCCCCGCGGTCGAGGTGATCGTCACGGTCGCGGTGAACCTGATGAGCGCGGCGGCGGTGAAGCTCGGTCTGACCGAGGACGGCGACGAGCACAAGGACCTGGACGAGGCCCGCAAGCTGGTCCACGCGCTGGCCGGGCTGCTCGACGCGGGGGCCACGGAGATCAGCTCGTTCCATGCGGCTCCGCTGAGGGACGGGCTGAAGTCGCTGCAGTTGGCGTTCCGCGAGGCGTCCCTCGTACCTGACGAGCCGGGCCAGGGCCCGGGCGAGAAGTACACGGGCCCGGTCTTCGGCTGAGACCGGGGCCGTCCTCCGTCCGCGCGCTCCGGGCGGGCGGCACGGTCCGTCCGGAGCAGTGCGGCCGCCCGGTGAGGTGCGGATCCCCGTCGCGCGGCCGCCGCGGAAGCTGCCTCCCTCCCGCCGGTTCGCTCCTTCCTCCCGGAGCTGCTAACCTTGTGTAACGACCGGTCGGACACGTATGTGCTCGACCCACAAGTGGAGGCTCCGATCTCCCACCTGACCGCCCTGCAGGGCGGCGGGTCACCGGTCAGACGGTTGCCATCGTTCCGTACGGACGATGGAACCGTCCGAACAGCGCCCCGCGGTTGATCGCGGCGGTGCTCCGGTAGTCCAGGAGCCCCGCCTGTGTCCCGTCGGGGCATTTTTCATGCACCGGCGCGGTAGGTCCAAAGAAACAGACGTTACGTGGCTGTCCGCCAGACCGCCGCGTGGTGCTACCGAGGAGGATCCATCAGCGCCGAGCCCCGCATCAACGACCGGATTCGCGTTCCCGAGGTGCGACTTGTCGGTCCCAGCGGCGAGCAGGTCGGGATTGTTCCGCTTGCCAAGGCCCTGGAGCTTGCGCAGGAGTACGACCTCGACCTTGTCGAGGTGGCGGCGAACGCCCGTCCGCCCGTCTGCAAGCTCATGGACTACGGGAAGTTCAAGTACGAGTCGGCCATGAAGGCCCGTGAGGCGCGCAAGAACCAGGCGCACACGGTCATCAAGGAGATGAAGCTCCGGCCGAAGATCGACCCGCACGACTATGACACCAAGAAGGGTCACGTCGTCCGGTTCCTCAAGCAGGGCGACAAGGTCAAGATCACGATCATGTTCCGTGGGCGCGAGCAGTCCCGGCCGGAGCTCGGCTACCGGCTGCTGCAGCGGCTCGCGGAGGACGTCCAGGACCTCGGGTTCGTCGAGTCGAACCCGAAGCAGGACGGCCGGAACATGATCATGGTTCTCGGTCCGCACAAGAAGAAGACCGAGGCGATGGCCGAGGCCCGCGAGGCGCAGGCCGCCCGCAAGGCGGAGCGCCAGGGTCAGTCCGCCCAGGACGCGGACCCCGCCGAGGAGCCCGCCGAGGCCTGATTCCGGGACAACCGTCCTGGACATCAACCCATACATCTGACGCTTTCGCCTGCCGGTTTACGGATCGGCGACGGGAGCGCCACTGACGAGGAGAGAACGGCGCGATGCCGAAGAACAAGACGCACAGCGGTGCCAAGAAGCGCTTCAAGATCACCGGCTCCGGCAAGGTGCTCCGTGAGCGCGCCGGCAAGCGCCACCTGCTCGAGCACAAGTCGTCCAAGCTGACGCGTCGCCTCACCGGCAACGCCGAGATGGCCCCGGGTGACGCCGCCAAGATCAAGAAGATGCTGGGCATCTGACCTTGATTCCGCGCCCTCGGTGACCGAGGGCATCCGGCAAGACCGGGACCCATTCGTTTCCGGGCTGGGTGAGTGAACCCGTAAATCCCAGCCCCGCTACAAGGAGTTAACAAGTGGCACGCGTCAAGCGGGCAGTCAACGCCCACAAGAAGCGTCGGGCGATCCTCGAGCAGGCCAGCGGTTACCGCGGCCAGCGTTCCCGCCTGTACCGCAAGGCGAAGGAGCAGGTCACCCACTCACTCGTCTACAACTACAACGACCGCAAGAAGCGCAAGGGCGACTTCCGTCAGCTGTGGATCCAGCGCATCAACGCCGCTGCCCGCGCCAACGGCATCACCTACAACCGCTTCATCCAGGGTCTGAAGGCCGCCAACGTCGAGGTGGACCGCAAGATCCTCGCCGAGCTCGCGGTCAACGACGCCGGCGCGTTCGCGGCGCTCGTCGAGGTCGCCCAGAAGGCGCTCCCGAGCGACGTCAACGCCCCGAAGGCCGCGTCGGCGGCCTGACGGCCGACCGCTCGGTCCAGCCGGACTGCCCCGGACCCGCAGGCCTCTGGCCTGCGGGTCCGTGTGCGTCCGGCAGGTGGCCCGACGCCACCCGGTCCTCCGGCCAGGACGCGAGCCCCGTTCCGCCCGGGCACCCGCGCCCCGGCGGCCGGCCGCCCGCGACTGCGTGCCGGTGCCGAAGGCGTGCGGGCCGACGCGGGAGGCGGGTTCGCCCGGGACGGTGCATGTCCGCGGCACGGACCCCGGCCGGTTGCCGGATCCGGACGGAGAACGACGACCGGTCCGCGCGAGCACCGTACGAGGGCACGCCCTGGCACACGGTGGACCGTCCCGGTGGGACCCGGGCCCTCCGCACGGACCGCAGCCGTGACGGCCCCCTTCCGCGATCCCGGTCCCGTGGCGGCGGTGGTGGCCGTGGGACGCGCCCTCGGCCGGCGAAGGCCGGTGGGAGTGAGCGCCCGGTACGGAGCCGCCGCAGGCGCAGCCGTCGGCCCGAGGTCTCGGTGCACGGTCCTCACGGCTGCAGGACGGACTCGACAGCGCCACGACCGCCGTCGAGCGGCTCGCCCGTCCCGGGGTCGCGCCGACCCGGTCCCGGCCGGGGCGTCCGTCCGGCCGCTCGGACGTACCGTGTCCGCCGTGGGCCCGGGCCACCGCGACCCGCGAGCCGGTGGCTTCCCCGCCGACCCGGGCGGGCAGGAAGGCGGGCCGCCCACACGGGCGGCATGGCCCCGATGTTCGTACCACCGCACACCGTGCGCCCCGCGCGCCACAAGAGAAGTGAGTGCACCCCATGGGCACCCCCGAGTTGATCTCTCCGCGATCCCCTCGTGTCCTCGCCGCGCGACGGCTCGCCAGGCGCAACTTCCGGTCCAAGGACAGGCGGTTCATCGCCGAGGGGCCGCAGGCCGTGCGGGAGGCCGTCGAGCACCGGGGCGGGGACGGCGGGCCGACGCTCGTCGAACTGTTCACCACCCTCGAAGCGGCGGAGCGCCACGCGGACATCGTCGCCGCCGCCCGCGCCACCGGCGCCCGTATCCACTACGCCGCCGACACCGTGCTGGCCGAGGTGTCGCAGACCGTCACGCCCCAGGGGCTCGTCGGCGTCTGCCGCTTCCTCGACTCGCCGTTCGAGGAGATCCTCGCCGCCCGGCCCAGGCTCGTCGCCGTCCTTGCACACGTCCGTGACCCGGGGAACGCCGGAACCGTCCTGCGCTGCGCGGACGCCGCCGGCGCCGACGCCGTCGTGCTCACCGACGCGTCCGTGGACCTGTACAACCCCAAGTCGGTGCGGGCGTCCGTCGGTTCGCTGTTCCATCTGCCGGTCGCGGTGGGCGTCCCCGTGGAACAGGCCGTCAGCGGGCTGAAGGGCGCGGGAGTGCGCATCCTGGCAGCCGACGGGGCCGGCGACGACGACCTGGACGACGAGCTCGACGCCGGGACCATGAGCGGGCCCACCGCGTGGGTCTTCGGCAACGAGGCCTGGGGCCTGCCCGAGGAGACGCGCGCACTGGCGGACGCCGTCGTCCGCGTGCCCATCCACGGAAAGGCCGAGAGCCTCAACCTCGCGACGGCCGCGGCCGTGTGCCTCTACGCCTCCGCCCGCGCCCAGCGCACCCCCGGAGGCTGCCGGACACGGTGAGGCGGGGGCCGTGGGTGCCCGCAGGGTGTCGCTCCGTCACCGACCACTAGTAGGGTGACGGGTTCGGGGCCCACTGCACCGGTTCGAGAGGTGGGGTACGGGGATGGCTGTCGGCACGAGCAGGCCGTCGCAGGGCGATGCGCCGGCGGCGCGGTTCGCCCTCGCGTGTCCTGTCCCTGGTCTGGGCGACCTCGGGATAGACCCGGACGACCTCCCCGACGGAATCGTCGTCGCCGACGAGACAGGCCGTGTGATCTGCTTCAACGCCGCGGCCGCACGCATCACCGCGACCCGGAGCGCAGACGCCGTGGGCCGGCCGCTCGACCGCGTCCTGCCCCTGGAGGACCTCAAGGGGCGGCGCTGGTGGACCCTCACCGACCCGTACGGCGGCCTCGCCACCCGGGTCGGCCAGCCCGAGCGCAACCTCCTGCTGCCCGGCGGCCGTGAAGTGCTGGTCTCCGCCCGCTACGTCCGCGACACCCCCACCGGACCGGTGCGCCGCGTCGTGGTCAGCCTCCGCGGAACAGAGGCCCGGCGGCGCACGGAGCGCAGCCATGCCGAGCTCATCGCCACGGTCGCCCATGAGCTGCGTTCCCCGCTGACGTCCGTCAAGGGCTTCACCGCCACCCTGCTCGCCAAATGGGAGCGCTTCACCGACGACCAGAAGCGCCTCATGCTGGAGACCGTCGATGCCGACGCCGACCGTGTCACCCGACTGATCGCCGAACTCCTCGACATCTCCCGGATCGACTCCGGACGTCTCGAGGTCCGTCGCCAGCCCGTGGACATAGCCGCGGCCGTCGGCCGGCACATCCAGGCGCACACGGCGCGCGGCCAGTCCCCCGACCGGTTCTTCGTGCGCGTCGAGCGCCGGCTCCCCGATCTGTGGGCGGACCCCGACAAGATCGACCAGGTCCTCGGCAATCTGCTGGAAAATGCGGTGCGCCACGGCGAGGGAACCGTCACCATCGAGGTGGCACCAGCGCCCGGAAAGCCCGGAAAGAACGACGAGAAGGGAACGGCCGTCACCGTGAGCGACGAAGGCCCCGGCATCCCCGAGGAGTCGATGGGCCGTGTCTTCACCCGCTTCTGGCGGGGAAGCAAGCGTGGTGGCACCGGTCTCGGTCTCTACATCGTCAAGGGAATCGTCGAGGCGCACGGCGGGACGATCACCGTCGGCCGCGGACCCCGGGGCGGCGCCGAGTTCCGATTTATTCTGCCCGTCGGTGCCCCGGCGTATCTCAGCTGACACTTGCTGAGTCCCGCCTCGCGGACCACGGGCTCTCTCGTATACCTCGCCCCGTTAGACTCGACCTTTGGCACCTTTGCGTCCTCGGTCGTCGAGCGGGGGCTCCAGCCACCCCATCGGAAGCACGGGAAGACATGTCGGCACCCAATAAGTCGTACGACCCTGTCGAGGTCGAGGCACTGAAACCGGAAGAGATCGAGCGCATGCGGGACGAGGCGCTCGCCGCCTTCGCCGCCGCAGGTGACCTCGACGCGCTCCATGAGGCGAAGATCGCCCAGACCGGTCCCGCCTCGCCGCTCGCCCTCGCCAACCGTGAGATCGGCGCACTGCCGCCGCACGCCAAGGCCGAGGCCGGCAAGCGTGTCGGGCAGGCCCGGGGCGCGGTGAACAAGGCCCTGGCCGCGCGCCAGGCCGAACTCGAGGCGGAGCGCGACGCCCGTGTGCTGGTCGAGGAGGCGGTGGACGTCACGCTGCCCCACGACCGCACCCCGGCGGGTGCCCGGCACCCGCTGACCACGCTCTCGGAGCGCATCGAGGACATCTTCACGGCGATGGGGTACGAAGTCGCCGAAGGCCCCGAGGTCGAGTCCGAATGGCTGAACTTCGACGCGCTGAACATCGCGGCGGACCACCCCGCCCGGGGGGAGCACGACACCTTCTTCGTGCAGGCCCCCGGAGGAGGCCAGAGCTCCGGAGTCGTGCTGCGCACGCACACCTCGCCCGTGCAGGTCCGCTCGATGCTGGACCGCGAGCCGCCCCTGTATGTGATCTGTCCCGGCCGCGTCTACCGCACGGACGATCTCGACGCCACGCACACCCCGGTGTTCCACCAGGTCGAGCTGCTCGCCGTCGACGAGGGCCTGACCATGGCCGACCTCAAGGGCACCCTCGACCACATGGTCCAGGCGCTCTTCGGTGGCGAGGGCATGAAGACCAGGCTCCGGCCGAACTTCTTCCCGTTCACCGAGCCTTCGGCCGAGATGGACATGGTCTGCTACGTGTGCCGCGGGGAGTCCGTCGGCAACCCGGACCGGCCCTGCCGCACCTGCTCCAGCGAGGGCTGGATCGAGCTCGGCGGCTGCGGAATGGTCAACCCGAAGGTGCTCGTCGCCTGCGGAGTCGACCCGGAGAAGTACAGCGGATTCGCCTTCGGGTTCGGCATCGAACGAATGCTGATGTTCCGCCACAACGTCGAAGACATGCGAGACATGGTCGAGGGTGACGTCCGGTTCACCCGGCCCTTCGGGATGGAGATCTGATGCGGGTCCCGCTTTCATGGCTGCGGGAGTACGTCGACCTGCCGGCGACGGAGACCGGCCGTGACGTACAGACCAAGCTCATCGCCGCCGGTCTCGAGGTCGAGACCGTCGAGCAGCTCGGCGCCGGCCTCACCGGCCCCCTCGTCGTGGGCCAGGTGCTCACCATCGAGGAACTGACCGAGTTCAAGAAGCCGATCCGCTTCTGCACCGTCGACGTCGGCCAGGCCAACAGCACCGGTGAGCCCCAGGAGATCATCTGTGGCGCCCGGAACTTCGCCGTGGGCGACAAGGTCGTCGTGGCGCTGCCCGGCGCGGTGCTGCCCGGAGACTTCCGGATCGCCGAGCGCAAGACCTACGGCCGGGTGTCCCGCGGCATGATCTGCTCGGGTGACGAGCTCGGCCTGGGCGACGACGGCTCGCACGGCATCATCGTGCTTCCGCCGGAGATCGAGGTCGGCGTCGACGCCACCGAGTTGCTGGAGCTGTTCGACGAGGTCCTGGACATCGCCGTCACTCCCGACCGCGGCTACTGCCTGTCGATGCGCGGAGTCGCCCGCGAGACGGCCACCGCCTACGGCCTGCCGCTGCGCGATCCCGCGCTGCTCGACGTTCCCGCGCCGAACTCGTTCGGATACGGCGTCCAGGTCGCCGACCCGGACGGCTGTGACCGGTTCACCGCGCGCACCGTCGTCGGCCTCGACCCCGAGGCCCGCTCGCCGATCTGGATGCAGCGTCGGCTGCAGAAGGCCGGGATGCGCCCGATCTCGCTCGCCGTCGACATCACCAACTACGTGATGCTGGAGCTCGGCCAGCCGCTCCACGCCTACGACCGGACCCGTCTCGACGGGCCGATCGGAGTGCGCCGTGCCGAGCCGGGCGAGAAGTTCACGACGCTCGACGGGGCCAAGCGCGTTCTCGACGCCGAGGACCTGGTCATCACCGACGACCGCGGGCCGATCGGTCTCGCAGGTGTGATGGGCGGTGCCAACACCGAGATCGCCGATGCGGTCACCGACCCGGAGACCGGCGAGGTCCGTGGCACCACCGAGGTCGTCATCGAGGCCGCGCACTTCGATCCCGTCTCCATCGCCCGCACCGCACGTCGGCACAAGCTGTCCTCCGAGGCGTCCAGGCGCTTCGAGCGCGGTGTTGACCCGCAGGCCGCCGCCGCTGCCGCGCAGCGCACGGTGGACCTGCTGGTACTGCTCGCGGGCGGGACGGCGGAGGCCGGCGTCACCGAGGTCGTCGCGCCGTCCGCGCCGCGCACGATCACGATGCGTGCCGACCACCCCGACCGGGTCGCCGGCGTCGAGTACGGCCGTGAGATCGTGGTCCGCCGCCTTCAGGAGGTCGGCTGCGACGTCTACGGACAGGACGAGCTGGTGGTCACCGTCCCGTCGTGGCGTCCCGACCTGCACGAGCCGAACGACCTGGCGGAAGAGGTCATCAGGCTCGAGGGCTACGAGGAGCTCCCGTCCTCGCTGCCCACACCGCCGTCCGGCCGCGGACTCACCCATCGCCAGCGGCTGCATCGCCGTGTCGGCCGGGCGCTGGCCGGTGCCGGCTTCGTCGAGGCGCTGAACTACCCGTTCATCGGCGAGGGTGTGTTCGACCAGCTCGGCCTGGAGGCCGGGGACCCGAGGCGTGTCGTCGTCAAGCTGGTCAACCCGATCTCGGACGAGGAGCCGGCGCTGCGCACCACGCTGCTGCCCGGTCTGCTCGCCGCCCTGCGCCGCAACGTCGGCCGCGGCGCACACGATCTCGCCCTCTTCGAGACCGGACTGGTCTTCCGGCCGACCGGCGAGGAGACGGCCCTCCCGGAGGGGCTGTCCGTGGACCGCCGTCCCACGGACGAGGAGATCGCCCTGCTGAACGGTGTGCTGCCGCGCCAGCCGCGCCGAGCCGCGACCGTCATGGCAGGTGCCCGGGAAGTGGCCGGCTGGTGGGGCGAGGGTCGTCCGGCCGACTGGGCCGACGCGATCGAGTCAGCCCGCACGGTCGCCCGTGAGGCCGGTGTCGAGCTCGTTGTCCGCGCCGACCAGCATGCGCCGTGGCATCCCGGCCGATGTGCTGCGCTCCATGCCACCGTCGACGGCGAGGAGACCCTCGTCGGCCACGCCGGTGAGCTGCATCCTCGCGTCATCAAGGCGCTCGGGCTGCCGGAGCGCACCTGCGCCATGGAGATCGAGCTGGACCTGCTGGAGCAGGCCGGCCTGGGCACCCTCCGGGCGCCCAGGATCTCCACCTTCCCCGTGGCCACGCAGGACGTCGCGCTCGTCGTCCCGGCGGACGTCGCCTCCGCCGAGGTCGAGCAGGTGCTGCGGGACGGCGCGGGCGAGCTGCTGGAGTCCATCCGGCTGTTCGACGTCTTCACCGGCGAGCAGATCGGCGAGGGCAAGAAGTCACTGGCGTACGCGCTGCGCTTCCGCGCCGCCGACCGCACGCTGACCGTCGACGAGGCATCGGCTGCCCGCGACGCCGCGATCGCACTCGCCGCGGAGCGGGTGGGCGCGGTGCTGCGCGGCGCCTGACCGCCGCGGCGTTACTAAGGGGGCGCACCCGGAGGATTCCGGGTGCGCCCCCTTCGCGCACTCCGTGCAGGATGCAGGGAACTCCGGGTGGACGCACGGGAGTCTCCTGTGCCTGCGTGCCTGCGTGCCTGCGTGCCTGCGTGCCTGCGTGCCTGCGTGCCTGCGTGCCTGCGTGCCTGCGTGCCTGCGTGCCTTGCCGGGACGTGGTGGGCGCTGCCATGTTCCGGCACGTCCGGTGATCGAGGAAGACCGTGCCGGTCCGGGGCCGTTGGTGGAGGTGCGATTCCGTCCCGTGCGACGCCGCGGGAAGGACACTGAGGGGCGCCTCCCACGAGGGGCGTACGGGTTCCGGCGCAGTCCGCAGCACAGGGCTGCGCCGAACCCGCTCCGAACCCTCCCATCGCGTTCGGCAAGGGCTGTTCGCGGCCGGCGCCGCCCGTCCTGCCGCGGAGTGTCGGGCAGATCAGCAGGACGGGCGACGCGGGTGCGGGCCGCCGCACTGTATGAGGGGGAGCCGACGGCCCGGCCGCCTCCTTGAGAGGCAATTCAGTCAACAGGGACAGAAGGCACGGCGGCAGAGCGTGTGCGGCACGGATATATGCACTCGTTTCACACCCCGTGCGAAGCCCGCTCCACTACGCTGGGCCGCACCGAGCCAACGGAGGGCCGTATGCAGCCCAATACCCTGCTCGACGCCCTGCTCGATGAGGCGGGCATCTCCCATGCCGGCCTCGCCGCCCATGTGAATCAGGCGGGCCGCGTGAGAGGTCTGGCCCTCAGATACGAACACACCGCCGTGGCCCGCTGGTTGAAGGGCCAGCGACCACGCGGCCAGGTGCCCGATCTGATCTGCGAGGTGCTTGCGGCCCGGCTTCGCCGGGCGGTCACCCTCGACGACATCGGCCTCGGCGTCCCTGGGGAGGCCGCAGCCCAGCACGGCTCGCCGCTCTCCGGATTCGTCGAGCGCGCCACCGCCCTGTGGCGCTCCGACGAGCAGCAACGCCCCCACATCATCGGTGCGCAGGCGGTCACCGGCACTCCGGCGGTGATGCCCGTCTGGGAGTGGGAGAACCCACCCGAGGACGCGGACGTCTCCCGCAACGGCCGGACCCGGGTCGGCATGGCCGACATCGTGATGCTCCGCGCCGCCCGTGCCCACTACGAGCTCATGTACCGGAAGGCCGGCGGCATCGCCACCCGCTCCCGCATCGTCGGCTTCCTCAACTCCGGGACCGCTCCACTGCTCCGGGGTGCCTACAGCGATGCCCTCGGCCGCCAATTGCACCGGGCCACCGGTGGACTTGTGGCTGTCGCGGGCATCTGCGCCTACGACTCGGACGCGCACGGACTGGCCCAGCGCTACTTCCACCAGGGGTTGCGTCTGGCCAAGGCCAGTGGTGACCGGGGCCTCGGTGCCTATGTGATCGCGCTGTTGGTCAACCAGTCGTTGTTCATGGGGGAGTACCGGCAGGCGGTGGCCTTCGCGGAAGCGGCACTGCGGACCGCCGGGCGGCAGATCACCCCGGCGCTGGCGGCCGATCTGCATGCGATGCAGGCGAAGGCGTACGCCCATCTCGGCGACGGCAGCGGTGCGCTCGGCTGCATCCGGCGCGCCGAGGCGGAGGCGGAGCGGATCCACCCGGGCCACGAGCCGGACGAGACGGGCTATGTGCAGCCGGGTCTGGTGAACGTGCAGGTCGCGGAGGCACTGCTGAGCCTCGGTGATCTGACCGCGGCCCATGAGCACGCCGCTGCGGCCGCCGCGACACCGGCGCACGACCGGGGCCGCGTCCACCGACTGGCCGTGCTCAGCCGGATCGAGCTCCGTCAGGGCGAGGCCGACCTGGCAGCGCGGACCGCGACGGAGATGGCCGAGTGGGCACGGGGCATGGAGTCCCAGCGGCTGAGGGACCGGCTTCGGGAGGTGCGCCGGCACCTCGTGGCGAGCGGCTCTCCGGGTGCCGCCGAGGCGGCCGAACTCATCGATGGAGCCCTGCGCGTTCCCCTGTGAGCATGCTCCTGCTGCGATATTGCCATCTACTTGTCGGAAGGTGGCAGAAGAGTGCAGTGGATGAAATTAAGCGAACAAAGCGTCTATGAAAACCGTTGGTTCAAGGTCAACCTCGCGGACGTGGAACTGCCCGACGGCCGGCATCTGGACCATTTCCTCATCCGTCTCCGCCCGGTTGCCGTCGCGACCGCCGTGAACGAGGCCAACGAGGTGCTGATGCTCTGGCGGCACCGCTTCATCACCGACAGCTGGGGCTGGGAGCTCGCTGCCGGCGTCGTCGAGGACGGCGAGGACATCGAGACGGCCGCGGCCCGGGAGATGGAGGAGGAGACCGGCTGGCGGCCGGGCCCCCTCCGGCATCTGCTGACCGTCGAGCCGTCCAACGGGCTCACCGACGCCCGTCACCATCTCTACTGGTCCCAGGGGGCGACGTACACGGGCCATCCCCAGGACGACTTCGAGTCCTCGCGCCGCGAGTGGATACCCCTGAAGCTGGTTCCCGACATGATCGCCCGCGGCGAGGTCCCGGCCGCCGGCATGGCGGCCGGGCTGCTGATGCTGCACCATCTGCGGCTCGGCTGAGCCGGTCAGCCGCCGACCGCCTGCCAGACCGCCACCACCAGGGCACCCAGCGCGGTGAGCGCGGCGACGGCGGGCAGCGGCCATTTGGTGTGCTCGAGCGCCACGACCCGTGCGGAGAGATCATCGAGATCCCGGTCGATCCGGTCATGGCGCTGGGCGAGCAGGGCGAGATGCCCGTCGATCCGGGCCAGGCCGACGTCGAGAGAGCGGCGCAGCTCGGCGAACTCCTCGACGGCGGCTAAGTGATCGGGGTCGGTCCTCACGGATTGCTCCTCCCGGGCGGTTGTCCGCTTGTCCCTCGAACTCGCGGTCCCGAGTCAACCCGCCCTGGTCGAAGCAGGGGAGCGTGTGCGCACGGCATATGCGGACACGCTCCGCACACCCCGTGCGAAACACCCGCGCCCATGGGGGCTCAGGAGTACGGGTAGAAGCCCGACCCCGTCTTGCGTCCCAGCCGCCCCGCGTCGACCATGCGCTGCAGCAGCGGCGGCGCGGCGTACAGCGGCTCCTTGAACTCGGTGTACATCGAGTCGGCGACCGACGCGACCGTGTCCAGACCGATCAGGTCCGACAGCTTCAGCGGGCCCATGGGGTGGGCACAGCCCAGCTCCATGCCGTTGTCGATGTCCTCGCGGCTCGCGATGCCCGACTCGAACATCCGGATCGCTGACAGCAGATACGGGATGAGGAGCGCGTTCACCACGAAGCCCGAGCGGTCCTGGGCCCGGATCGCGTGCTTGTCCAGCACCTGCTGGACCACGGCCTCCGAGCGCTTGATCGTCTCCTCGGACGTCGTCAGGGCCGGGATCAGCTCGACGAGCTTCTGCACAGGAGCGGGATTGAAGAAGTGGACGCCGATGACCTGATCGGGACGGGAGGTCGCGACCGCCAGCTTCACCAGCGGGATGGAGGACGTGTTCGATGCGAGGATCGCGTCCGGGCGGGTCACCACCTGGTCGAGCACCTGGAAGATCTCGGTCTTCACCTGCTCGTTCTCGACGACGGCCTCGATGACGAGATCCCGGTCGGCGAACTCCCCGAGATCCGTCGTGAAGCTCAGCCGGTCCAGCGTCGCGTCCCGCTCCTCCTCGGTGATCTTGCCGCGTTCGGCGGCCTTGGCGAGGGAGTTGTACAGACGCGTACGGCCGATCTCCAAGGCCTCACCGGTGGTCTCGGCGACCTTGACCTCGAGTCCGCTGCGGGCGCAGACCTCGGCGATACCGGCACCCATCTGGCCACAGCCCACCACTCCGACACGGGATACGTCGGCCACAGTCTCGGTCACATCGTGCCTTTCGCTGATCTTCACTGGTCTTCAGTGCGGCAGGTCCCCCGTATGGTTCCGGCGCCCGCCTCGACCCCACGACGTTACTCCGCCGGTACGTGTGCTCGGAGGGCCGGGGCTGCATGCTGTGTGATGACAGTGAGTGAAGACGTGGACACGGTGCAGCGAAGGGTCGGTTCATGAGGCAGTTCACCCGGAGAGGGTTCGTCACCAGGGCCGGTGCGCTCACCGCGCTGGGCATGGCGGGGGACACGGCCACCGCCGTGGCCGCCACGGCTGTCGGGGACGGGCCGGCGGAAGAGGCCTCGGCACGCCCGGCAGGTACGGTCCTTCGGCGGAACACCCGGGGCTTCCGCGGAATGTGGCTGGCCACGGTGACCAATCGCGACTGGCCATCGAGGGCCGGGCTCGGTGCGGACAGGCAGCGAGCCGAACTTCTGGCCCACCTCGACACGGCAGTCGCCCGGCGGCTCAACACCGTCGTCTTCCAGGTCCGTCCGGCCGCCGACGCCCTGTGGCCCTCACCGTACGAGCCCTGGTCGCAGTGGCTCACCGGCGTGCAGGGGCGTGACCCGGGCTGGGACCCGCTGGGCACCGCCGTGCGGGAGGCCCACGCCCGGGGACTGGAGCTGCACGCCTGGTTCAATCCGTATCGCGTCGCCACCCACACCGACCCGACGCGGCTGTCGAGGAACCACCCGGCGCGACGGAACCCCGCATGGGTGGTCGCGTACGGCGGAAAGCTCTACTACAACCCGGGGCTGCCGGAGGTCAGGGCCTTCGTCCAGGACGCGATGCTCGACGCGGTCGCACGCTACGACGTCGATGCCGTCCACTGGGACGACTACTTCTATCCGTACCCCGTGAGCGGGGAGACGTTCGACGACACAGACGCGTACCGGAGATACGGCGCGGCCTTCCCCAGCAGGGCGGCCTGGCGCCGTGACAACATCGACCGGCTCGTGCGCGAGACGGCGGAGCGGATCAGGAGAACCCGCGCCGGAGTGCGCTTCGGCATCAGCCCCTTCGGAGTCTGGCGCAACCGCGCCACCGACCCGCGCGGCTCCGACACGGCAGCGGGAGTGGAGACCTACGACGATCTGTACGCCGACACGCGCACGTGGGTGCGCGAGGGCTGGATCGACTACATCGTGCCGCAGCTCTACTGGCACATCGGCATGGCCGCGGCGGACTACGCCCGGCTGGTGCCGTGGTGGGACCGGGTGGTGCAGGGAACCGGCGTCGACCTCTACATCGGCGAAGCGCTCTACAAGGCGGGAGACCCTGCCCAGCCACGGGCCTGGCAGGACCCGGACGAGCTGTCGCGGCACCTCACGCTGGCGGGGAGGTACCCGAACGTGCGCGGGCACTGCTTCTTCTCGGCGAAGGAGGTCGTCGTGGACCGGATCGGGGCGATGGACACCGTGGTGGCCGATCACTACCCGACCCGGGTCCGGTCACCGCGTGAGCGCCTGGTTCAGGCGTTTTCCTGGGGGTGACGTACGACGGAGTCAGGGCCTGGCGACATCAGGCACTCGTGGCCGTCCTGGAAGCGGACGCGGTACGGGGGTGTGCCGTTGTCGCCCAGTACCTCGACGACTTCGGCGACACGGTCGTGCTGACCGACGATCCGGCCGTGCACGAGCAGCTGGTCGCCCACACTCGCTTGCATCGGGAGTGACCTCCTTGAAGGGGCGCGGTCGGTACCCCTGAGTCTACGTCCCGGGGCGTGATGTGCATCACTCTCCGGACGGGTGCCGGGCGCGGGCGACGGTGTGCCCGGCCGGATCGCGGGCGGGCGCTCAGGCGCTCGCCCGCTGGGTGACGGCGATGCAGACGAGTACGGCGACGGCGGCGGCCGGGGCCGCCGGGGAGAGCTGTTCGGAGAGCAGGAGAACCGACCAGACCAGGGTCAGCAGCGGCTGGGCGAGCTGGAGCTGACTGGCCTTGGCGATACCGATCGACGCCATGCCGCGGTACCAGACGTACAGCCCGAAGAACGTCGATCCGGCGGCCACCCAGACCAGGCCCGCAATGCCGTGGACGGTCAGCCGTACGGGTTCGGCCATCAGCGTGACCACGGAGCCCGCCAGGGCGAACGGCAGACACAGGACCAGCGCCCAGCCGACCACCTGCCAGCCCGGCATCAGCCGGGCCAGCCGCCCACCCTCCGTGTAGCCCGCAGCGCACACCAACAGGGCACCGAACAGATAGAAGTCCCCGGTGGAGAGCGCACCACCGCTCTGCCCCAGCGTGAAGGCGATGACCACCGCTGCACCGGTGAGGGCGGAGGCCCAGAAGGTCCGGGAGGGGCGCCGTCCCGTGCGCACGGCCGCGAAGACGGCGGTGGTGAGCGGGAGCAGGCCGACGACCACGGCGGCGTGCGAGGAGGTCGTGGACTGCAGCGCCAGGGTCGTCAGCAGGGGGAAACCCACGACCACGCCTCCGGCGACGACCGCCAGGGAGAGCCGGTGCCGCCGATCCGGGAACGGCACGCGGAGGACGAGAAGGAAACCGCCGGCGACGACGGACGCGAGAACGCTCCGCAGACACACGAGCGACCAGGGGCCAAAGGATTCCAGACCCCAGACGGTGGAGGGGAACGTGAGCGAGAAGGCGACGACTCCGAGTGAGGCGAGCAGTGTGCCGCCGCGCGCTGCGGCCGGGCCGTGGGTCGCTGCCCCGTGCCCGGCGGGGATGGGGGCACCGGTCGCGGCGGAGCCACCGGCCGGTGTCGGGGCGCTGCCACCCACCGCTATCGGAGGGGAAGGAATAGCGCTATTCTGTTCCGTCATGCAAGAGCGTAGCAGCGTCGGTGAACTGGCAAGAAAGCTCAAACAGGAGCTTGACCGCTACTCAGTAGGTGAGAAGCTGCCGTCGAGCCGCGCCATCGTCGATCGCTATCGCGTCTCTCCGGTCACCGTGTCCCGTGCCCTTGCCCAGCTCGTCGCCGAGGGGCTCGTCGTCACCCGGCCCGGCTCCGGTGCATTCCGAGCCCGGCCCCGTGCGGCCGCACCCCCTCCGGGCGACACCTCATGGCAGGAGGTCGCCCTCAGTGCGGACGCGGCGACCGAGCTGGTGCCGAGGGCGGTGGATGCGTCGGGCGTGCTCGTCACCCTCGCCGCGCCGCCGCCCGGTGTCGTCGAGTTCAACGGCGGCTATCTGCACCCGTCACTCCAGCCCGAGCAGGCCCTGGCCGCCGCGCTGGCCAGGGCGGGCCGTCGTCCCGGCGCATGGGGCCGGCCCCCCGTGGACGGACTGCCCGAACTGCGCGAGTGGTTCGCCCGCGGCATCGGTGCCGGTGTCACGGCGGCCGATGTGCTGGTCACCGCGGGCGGTCAGTCCGCCCTCACCACCGCACTGCGTGCGCTCGCCCCGCCCGGCGCACCCGTGCTCGTCGAATCACCCACGTATCCGGGCATGCTGGCCATCGCCCGTGCATCGGGGCTGCGACCGGTCCCGGTGCCCGCCGACCCGCAGGGCGTACGCCCCGACCTCCTCGCCGCCGCCTTCGCCGCCACCGGCGCCCGGGTCTTCGTCACCCAGCCGCTCTTCCAGAACCCCACCGGCGCCGTGCTCGCCCCCGCCCGCCGCGCCGAAGTGCTGCGCATCGCCCACACCGCCGGTGCGTTCGTCGTCGAGGACGACTTCGCCCGCCGGCTCGTCCACGACGGCGCCGGCCCGCTGCCGCCCCCGCTCGCAGCGGAGGACCCCGACGGGGTCGTGGTGCACGTCTGCTCGCTGACGAAGGTCACTTCGCCGAGCCTGCGCGTGGGCGCGCTCATCGCACGCGGACCCGTCCTGGAGCGACTGCGTGCCATCCATGTCGTGGACAACTTCTTCGTGCCGCGCCCCCTTCAGGAGGCTGCCCTGGAGCTGGTCGGTGCTCCGGCCTGGAGTCGTCACCTGCGTGCAGTCGCGGGGGAGTTGAAGGACCGTCGCAACGCCATGGTCGCAGCCGTGCAAGGTGTCCTCCCCCAACTCGCCCTGGCCCACGTCCCGTCCGGCGGCTACCACCTCTGGCTGCGCCTCCCCGACGGCACCGACGAGTCCGCCCTCGTCTCCGCCGCCCTCCGTGCGGGCGTGGCCGTCGCACCCGGCCGCCCCTACTTCAGTGCCGAACCCCCCGCCGGGCACGTCCGGTTGAGCTTCGCCGGCGTCGCGGGAACGGGGGAGATCGCGGAAGGCGTCCGTCGCCTGCGCACCGCCTGCGACGAAATCCCATGACGCCGTGCGTGGCGCACGTCGCTGACAGTCCGCTCCGTTGCTGCGAAAGTGCGCTGATGAACGATGACGCGACGATCACCTCCGGTGCGTACGAGATCTCCGCCGACCCGGCGCGCCTCGACCTTGCCCGGATCCACCACTGGCTCTCCACCGATGCGTACTGGGCCCTCGGCCGCAGCCGCGAGAAACAGGACCGGGCTATCGCGGGCTCGCTCAACTTCGGGGCCTACGACAGGGTTTCGGGTGAGCTGGTCGCCTACGCCCGGGTTGTCACCGATCACTGTACGTTCGCGTGGCTGTGCGACGTCTATGTCGACAAGTCTGCCCGCGGCAACGGTGTGGGCACCGCCCTGGTCGAAGCCGTCCGGGACCAGCTGGCTCCGCTCGGGCTCCGCCGGATCCTGCTGGCCACCGAGGGTGCCCACGGCGTCTACGAGAAGGCCGGATTCATGCCGCTCAGGGAGCCGGGGAAATGGATGAGCCTCGGTCTTGAGTGAACTCCCGTTAACGGTCAGTAACCCCTCTTGACCTGGGGCGCCCACGGCACCACGATCCCGCCATGAGTGTTCGGGTCACCCTCGTCACCGCGGCGCGCTGCGCCTCCCGGCTGGCCGAGCGCTTCGACGACGACCGGCCGCTGGACCAGGCCGGCTGGCACGAGGTGCAGCTCGCCGCGCACGCGCTCGTACCCCTGGGCGCGGCCGAGCTGCGCTACTGCTCGCCGACCGCCCGCAGCCGGGCCACAGCCGATGCGCTCGGCTTCGCTCCGATGGCCCAGCCTGCGCTGAGCGACTGCGACATGGGCCGGTGGCGTGGTCACACCCTGGCCGAGGTGGCGGCCGTGGAGCCGGCCGCGGTCGACGCATGGCTCGCCGATCCCCGCTCCGCGCCGCATGGCGGGGAGCCGCTGCTGGGGTTCATCTCGCGGATAGGCGGCTGGCTCGACACCCGCCCGGCGGACGACGGCAGTTCGGTCCTTGCCGTCGCCGAACCCGCGGTCGTACGGGCCGCGCTCGTCTATGCGCTGAAGGCCCCGCCGTCGACGTACTGGAATGTCGACGTTCGTCCGCTGTCCACCGTGGTGCTGACCGGCAGGTCGGGCTGCTGGAGCCTACGCCTGGAAACCGGCGGCTGAGCAGCGGCGGCCGGCGCGTTCCCCGATCACCATCACCACGCTCCCCGACGTCCCCGACTCTCTCATCCGCGTCATCAGATGGCGTACGGCCCAGCCGACGGCGCCCGTCGCCAGCCCCGGCCCGTTCGCGTACGCCGCCTCCGTGCGCAGCCAGCGCAGCCCGTCCGCGGCCGCGTCCTCGGTCACGGGAATGACGAGGTCCAGCAGTTCGGGCCGGAAGGCCGCCTCGGTACGCGGCCGCCCGATGCCGGGGATGGGGGAGGGCAGCCCGGTCGTGTAGGTGTCGCAGCCACTCGCCCAGGCCGGGAAGTACGCGGAGTTCTCGGCGTCCACGCCCGCCACCCGCGCACCCGGGCCACCCCGTCCGCGCGCATGCCGCCCGAGCGTCGCCGTCGTCGTGCCTGTTCCCAGCCCCGCCACCAGCCACGCCGGATCCGATGCCCTCGCCGCCGCCAGCTGCCCGTACAGCTCCTCCGCGAGATCGGGCAGCGGGCAGCGCCCGATCGCGCGCTCCGAGTCGGTGAAGTGGTCGAGGAAGTGCCCGCCGACTCGCGCCGCCAGCCCGCGTGCCTCGTCCTGGATGTCCGCGGGGACCGAGGCGATGCGCCATCGCCCGCCGTGCCGCTCCACCGAATCCCTGACCGCCGGGGGAGTCTTGGCCGGTACGAGCGCGATGAACGGCACCCCGGCGCGACGCGCGCAGTACGCACCCGCAACGGCCGCGGGCCCGCCCGTCCCCATCACCACCGGCATGCCCTCGCGCACCGCACCGTCCAGGACCGCCTCGCACAGCAACGCCCGGACGAGGCGATGCTTGAGCGTGCCCGACGGGTGCGCGGACTCATCCTTGATCCAGAGCTCTCCGAACCGTCCGGCCGCCCCGGGCTGCAGGAGCAGCGGTGTCGGGCGCGCGTCCGCGCACAGTTCTCGTACCGCTTCCGCTGCCCAGTCGCCGCTGTCCACCCGCACCATGCGACCCATGATCCCGCCGGGCACCTGGCAGCCCGGGCAGACGGGGCGCGCGACACGGAGGACACCCCGGCTCGGCGGACACCGCGCGGGGTGACATCCCGCCCGGGGCACGGCCGGGGGCGGCGGTTCGGCCGGATGCAGGGTGACGGCCCCACGGCACTCGCGGTCGACCCCACAGGGCGACCGCCGGGCGGTGCCGGACCTCTGGTGCCGTCGACGGGCGGGCCGGTCGACGGCACCGCTGCCGTGTGAGCGACGGGCGGCGCCCCCCGGTGTGTGCCGCCCGTAGGGGCGAGGGTGCGTCAGCCGAGGGGTCCCCGTCCGTGCCGAGCCGGTGTGGACGTCCAAGTCGGCGGGCTCGGTCATACGGTCGTAGGTCTGTGCGCCCTGTTCGATGTCGCCGTGCGCCCGCCTGTTCGGCTCTGGTCAGGCGCCGACGGATGCGCGCCGGATCGCGTCGAGCGCGCGCGTCACATCGTCGTCGGTCGTCGACCAGTTGCTCACCGAGATCCGCATGACGCGACGGCCGCGCCAGGTGGAGCCGCTGATCCACGCCGTGCCGTCGTCGAGCAGCCGTGTGAGTACTCGTTCCGTGCGTTCGTCGTCGCCGAACTCGGCGCAGACCTGGGTGAACACCACCTCGTTGAGGACTGTCGCGCCGTCGATCCGGGCTATGCCGGCGGCGAACGCCGAGGCGTGCCGGCACAACCGCTCGACGAGGCCGGCCACACCCGATCGGCCGAGGGACCTGAGTGCCGCCCACACGGTGAAGGCTCTGCCGCGCCGCGAGAGCTCGGGGACCTTGTCGACGGGGTCGCCCTGTTCGTCCTGGATGAGGTAGTCGCCGCGCAGGCCCATCGCTGCCCGGACCGCGAACGGGTCGCGCACGATGGCGAGGCCGCAGTCGTAGGGGACGTTCAGGGTCTTGTGGGCATCCGTTGCCCATGAGTCGGCATCCGAGCTGCCCGCCGTCAGATGTGCGTACGCCGGGGAGGCCGCCGCCCACAGTCCGAAGGCGCCGTCGATGTGCACCCAGGCGTCTGCCTCGCGAGCGGCGCGGACCGTCTCGGCGAAGGGATCGAAGGCGCCGGAGTGGATGTCTCCGGCCTGGAGGATCACGATCGTGGGGCTCTGCCCACCGGTCGCCAGGGCGCGCCGCAGGGCCGCGGGCTCGATACGTCCCTGGTCATCCGCCTTCACCGGTTCGGGTCCGCCCAGCCCGAGGTAGCGAAGCGCGAGGTCAATGGCCATGTGGCGGTCCTCGCCGCAGATGACGCGCACAGCCGGGCCACCTGCGAGTCCGTCGCGGGCGACGTCCCAGCCTGCGCGCCGCAGCACCTCGTCGCGCCCGGCGGCGAGACAGGTGAAGTTCGCCATCGTCGCGCCTGTGGTGAAGCCGACGGCACAGTCGCTCGGCAGCCCGAGCAGATCGAGCAGCCACCCGCTCGCGATGTCTTCCACGGCCGTGTACGCGGGCGAGGCCGCGCGCATCACGCAGTTCTGGTCCCAGGCGCTGACCAGCCAGTCCGTGGCCAGCGCAGCCGGTTCGGTGCCACCGACCACGAACCCGTAGAAGCGGCCGCTGGGAAACGCGGTGAGCCCCGGTTCACAGGCCGTGACCAGCAGGTCGACGACCTCGGCGGGAGGGCTCGGACCGTCGGGCAGTTCGACACCGAGCGCGCGCACGATCTCGTCGACCGAAGCGCGGGCGGGAACCCGGCGTTCCGACAGACTCGCCAGCCAGCGGACGGCATGGGCGTATGCCTCTCGGAGCGCCGTCTCGCGCGCGTCCATACCTCGGACTATGGGGCAGTCACCGCCGCCACGCAAACACGGTCACTTCCATGCGCTCTCCACCCGGCGGCCCAAGCGATGAGTGAGGGACGGGTCACGGATCCGGGGTGGGCCCCTGCGTGCCGTCCGCCCCCGACACCGGATCGCCGCGGTGAAGGCGACTCCCAAGCAGTCGGCTTTCGGCCCCGCCACGCAACTGCCGCAGAGCCGCGGGTCAGGCTCCGGGCGTCGCTGTGGTCGGCGAAGCCCGCCGACCACAGCGCTCGGCCCCACACGGCTGTGGCCGGGCACCGCGCCGGTCCGTCCGGCCGACCCCGGCGCCCAGGAGGCGGACCTGCCCGGTTCCGGGAGGCATGTCGCAGACCGCGACGGCTTCGTCGATGCGGACCCGGTCAAGGCTGCGAATCCGTGGGTCACCATCGCCCGACTACGGCAGGGGGCCGAGCCCGCCCTCCAGGACGGTCCGGGGGATCGGGGGGCGGCCCCGGAGCGCGAGGAGTTCGTCGGCGAGCGCCACGATCCGGAGCGGGTGCGGGTTGCCGCGCACCTCGATGGAGGCCGCCGACAGGCTGCGCGGTACGGCACCGGCGTCGAGGAGGACGCGCCAGTCCTCGGTGCCGAGTTCCAGGAATTCCAGCCCGGTCAGCTCGGCGATCTCCAGCGGGTCGGCGAGGGTACCGGGGTAGGCGGTGAGGGTCCGCAGGAGGGGCAGACCGATGACGGGAGCGAGGCTGAGCGGCGCACCCTCCCACACGCCGATGGACAGGACCTCCAGCGCGGGGTGGGCGGCGGCCTGGACACTGCTCAGGCTCCGGATGTTGACCCTGGCCACGACCGGCGGCTCGTCCTCACGACGGACGCCACGTCCTCGGCTGCGTCGGTTCATCACCAGATCGGTGAGGGAGTCGGCGACCAGATCGGCGCCGATGCCCTCCTCATGGCTGAGGATGATGATCTGCCCGGTGTGCCCCCGCGGGCCGGGTGTCAGGTCGACCGCGATCCGGTCGCCGCCGCCGTTGTCGCCGAAGGCGATCCAGCCGGGTGAGCCGACCAGCCCCTGCACCGCGGCGTCGGGCGGGGTGACGACCGCGGCCATCGCCGCGAACTCCCATCGGGACGGGCGGGACGGCGCGTCGGCGATGTACAGGCCGTCCAGGGGGAAGAGCTCGCAGCCGACCGCTCCGAAGACGCGCTCCGCTCGCTCGTGGTCGTCGCCCCAGTCCTGCCACCGCGCCCGCGTCACCCGGTAGAGCACCTTGAGTTCTTCGGGCAGTGCGACGCCGAGGCGCTCCTCCGTGGCGGTGATCTCCGCCTCGGTGGCGCCGATGGCATCGGGGAGCCGCTTCCGGAGCCTCCGTTCCAGCAGCGCCGGATCCGCCGTCGGGGCCGGCGCCGCCCCGGGCATCGGAAGGGGAACGCGGCGCCAAGGTTCGGGGACGGAGTCCTCGACCAGGATGAGCGAACCCGGGTACGGATTGCCGATGCCGGGCTCCACGGCGGGGCTGGGACCGATCAGATGGAGCACGGTCCTCCCGCTCGGTGAGATCTCCGCCGTGAACGAGATGTCGTCGGCGCCGGTGTCCGCGAGCGCGCTCCGCACCCGTTCCACCGCGTCGAACTCGTCCTGCATGTCCTCGATCCGGGCGGCTCGTCCGGGTGACGGCAGCCGTCGCCGCAGGGGCAGACTCCATCCGTGCAGGCCGATGCGCCCTGCCACGTGGCGGCCCGGAGCGGCGAGGCTCTCCGCGTTGGCGGCCCGCAGGAGCCGCAGCACGGGCTCCCAGGTCGCGAAGTCGTGCATCGAGGGCAAGGACGGCCTCCAGGCGTTTTCGGAGAGAAGCAGGGGGGAGTGGGGTGTCGTTACGGGGGATATGACGGAAGGTCACCGGGAGGGCCGACTTCACGCGCTCCCCGGGACCGAAGCGCTCATCCCGGACGCTCCGGGCCGGCCCGGTCGAACACGCCGGGAATGAACGCCGCAAGCTCCGGTGACGATCCGAGGGCCAGTGGCGAGCCAGAGGACACGGTCGGTCGACGAGCCGCCTCTCCTGCGGGGCGGAGCAGATGAGGCCGAGCGAGCGCGGGGCGCGGTGCCTCGCGAACGGCCAAGTCGTCGCTCATGGACACATCGTGCCGGGCACGACTGACAGTCCCACCGCCGAGCGCACAAGAAGGAACGTGCGCCTGGCTGCGCCTGCTGCCGTCGCGCCGGCTGACACCGGTGGTCGTGTGCTGCCTCATCCCTCCGGAGGCCCCGAGGCCGACCCGCCGACCGGGGCGCCCGGGCACGAGCGCCGTGACGGGGCGCTCCGGTCGGCCCGACCGGCCGAGGACGGCGGTCGACCTCCGCCGGGGCACGGGGGAGTGACCGGCTGCGGCATGCCGGACTCCTCGGCGGTCCGACCCCGATGGAGCGCCGGGATGCCGGCGGCATGCCGGAGGCGGTCACCTGCCGGCAGCCCACCCCGGGACCGTGGGCAGCACCTTCTCGGCGACACGGAGCAGCACCGTGTCGTCCGGCACCACGCCGTCCGCGCGCCACAGGGTCACCTCGAAGGAGCCGCCGCTGTCCTTGGTGTCCTGGGCAATGGTGAGGGCGCGGGCCGGGACGCCGGGGCCACTGTTGGCGTCGCTGCCGTCGATGCGGAAGCTGATGCTGATGGTGCGGTCCGAGTAGAGGGCCGCCGGGCGGCCCAGAACCGTCCGCTGCACGCCGTCGCCCATGGGTCCGGAGAAGCCGGCCACCGGGCTGCGGTCGTAGGTGGCCGCCAGCGTCACGGTGTAGGTCCCGAACTCGACCTGGGCCGAGGGAGTGGCGATCTCCTTGCCCTTGGCAAGCTCGAAGGAGCCGTCGCTGCCGACGGCGGACTTCGCAGTCTCCTCCGGCGTGCCCAGCAGCTCAGCGAGGTCGGGACGGTGCAGCGCCTCGCACAGCTGCGCCCCGGAGACCTGCCGGGGGGCCTTTCCGGACTTCCCCGGCTTCTTCTCGGGCTCCCCGTCCGAGCAGGTGGCAGGCCGCGGTTCGCTGGGCGAGGACGACGTCTCCCCGAGCGCCCACAGACCGGCACCGAGTGCCGTCACCACTGCCAGGGCCGCGACGGCCTGCCCCCACGCGCTCGGGCCCTTCGTGCGCGCGTCGATATCGTCTGCCATGTCCCCCGCCTGCCGTGATCCCCCGATACGTGCCCGGGGACCTTAACCCGTGATCATCAGGCGGACAAGGAGATTGATTGTCACCGCGCCGGGACCCCTCCGCCCCGCGCGGGCCGCGTACGCGGCACACCGGGGGAGATCCGTCACCGCGTGTCGCGCAGCTGAAGCAGGTACGCCGCTGTCAGCGCAACGGCGCGGTCCTCGTCGTGCGACAGCTCCACGAGGGCACGTGAGGCCGTCGTCCCCGGGATGCCCGCCAACGCCTGGGTCAGCCGTCCGCGTGCAGGAGCTTGAGTGGTGTCGTGGGCGAGGCGGTCGACGAGTCCGGTCGCGATCTGGTCCGCCGTCGCATCGTCGCTCGCCAGTACGCTCAGTGCATCGGCTGCATCGGTGTCGTTCTTCCCCTCCACGATCATCTCGATGAGCGTCGGGACCGCATCGGCCACTCCACGTGTCCCGAGCGTCAGAGCCGCATACCCGCGGACGACGACGTCGGGGTTCGCGAGAGCCTCCCACAGCTGCGCGTCGGCCTCATCACCGGGCAACTCGGCGAGGGATCGTACGGCACGTTCCCGCACCGCCGCCTCCGGTGAGGCGAGGCCCTCCGCCAGCAGCGCCGGGCCGCCGTCGCCCGATCGCGCCAGCGCCCATCGAAGGGCTCCGGCGACGTTCGGCTCCGTCTCGCTCAACACCGCCTCGACCAGGGCCTCCACCGGCACGGGAACCTCGTCGACCGAGGAAAGAGCCGCGCGCTGGCGCGCGTCGGCGCTCTTCGACCCCAGTGCCTGGAGGAGCGCAACGACCTGGAGGACGTCCTCCCAGCAGGCAGGGTCCGAAGCATCGATTCGGCGCAGCCGCGTGAGCAACTCGGTCTCGGCCGCGATGCGTTCGCGTGTCTGACGGATGAGGTCGCCGACGAGCGCCGAGGGCGTGAAGCCGGGATCGTCGAGCGCGCGCCCGATCTCACGCAGCGACAGCCCCAGCGACCGCAGGCTCTCGATATGGAAGATGCGCCGGATGTCCTCCTCGGCGTACTCCCGATATCCAGAGCCCGTACGACCCGAAGGCCGCACCAGACCGAGCGACTCGTAGTGCCGGAGCATGCGGGCGCTGACCCCGGACCGTCGCGCCACCTCACCGATCAACACGTGTCCTATCGTCCCTCCTGGCCGGACCCGCCGAGAACCACGATGCGGTTGGCCTCCTCGATCGCGAACTCGAATCCGGCATCCGGCTCCCGCAGCAGCCGTTGTGTGGCGAGCGCGTGCGCGCACACGCGCGGGTCGGAGGCCGTCGTCGCAGCACGCAGAGCCGGCACACTCACCTCACCCAGCGCGACCAGCGCCCGGCTGAGACTCAGCTGCGTCCGGCGCCCACCGCGCCCGAGCTGCGTCGCCAGCACTGTCGCCAACGCTGACTCCTCACCTTCCGGCACGAGCACGACCGCGGCCCGCCAGGCGCTCCGCGCCACCTCGTCGTCGGCGTCGGACAGCAGCGCCCGTGTGATCGCCGGCCACGCCTGCCGGTCCCCGATCTTGGACAGCGTGTGCAGCGCCTGGCTCCGTCCCTGCGCACGCTCCGAGCAGACTTCGCGGAGCAGTTCGGGAAGCGTCAGGGACGCCGGGTGGCGGGTGAGCGCCCAGGTCAGCATGTCGCGGACGAAGAACTCGGGCTCGATCGCGCATCGCTCGACGAGCTTGTCGACGAAGCGCGGGTCAGGCATCGTGCCGACCGCCAGAGCAGCCCGCAGTCGCACGGACGGACGGCCGTCCTCCAGAGCCTGGAGCACCCGTACCGCATCCGTGTCCTGTGTTGTGATCGTCATCGAGACCACCTCCTCGGCGAGCAGTGAAAGCCCTGTCACCGTGTCAAGGTCAAACAGGGCCCTGCTCAGCGATCACCAGTCACCTGCTGCTGCGTCCTGTGCCATCGACAGTCGGCCCCGTGCCATCGATGGTTGAGTGAGATCATGGACAGCTTCGAGATCAATGAGAACTTGGTGCGCTCTCTGGTGCGTGAGCAGCATCCGGACCTTGCAGGGCTGGCCCTGCGTGAGGTGGTCGGCGGTTGGGACAACCAACTGTGGCGTCTCGGAGACGAGTTGGCCGTGCGCATGCCACGCACGGAGCGTGCGCCGTCCCTCCTGCGCAACGAGCACAGGTGGCTGCCCGCCCTGGCCCCGCGTCTGCCACTTCCGGTCCCGACCCCCATGCGGATCGGTGAACCGTCCACACGCTTCCCGCGGCCATGGACCATTGCGACATGGGTTCCCGGCGAACCAGCCGACCGTGACCCCATCGGCCACGACAGCGCGGCCGACACTTTGGCGGGCTTCCTCAAGGCACTCCATGTGGAGGCGCCCGCAGATGCACCGGTCAGTCAGGATCGCGGCGTTCCCCTCAGAACGCTCTCGGACGGTTTCGAAAAGGGACTCGAAGAAGTCGCCTCCGGAGGCGATGCCACTGACCTCCAGAATGTCCGGGACGTCTGGGACGAGGCCGTTGCGGCTCCCGATTGGGAGGGCCCGCCCGTATGGCTGCACGGCGACCTTCATCCAGCCAATGTCGTCGTCTCGGACAGGACGCTCTCGGGCGTGATCGACTTCGGTGACATGTGCGCCGGCGACCCGGCGGTCGATCTCGCGGCTGCCTGGGTGCTCCTTCCCGCGGGGACGGCTGCACGGTTCTTCGACGCGTACGCACACGCGGACAAGGCGATGATCCGGCGCGCACGAGGGTTGGCTGCCGCGAAGAGCCTTTTCCTCATCCTCGTGGGCAGGGCCGGGGAGCGGGGCCTGCCAGGCGGCAAGCCGACATGGGGACCCGCGGGCCGGGCGGCGCTTGACCGTGTTCTGGCATCACTCTGAGGGCGCCCGCCGGGGATTACGGGACAGCCCTCAGGAGGCCGGCAGACCTTTCACGTTGCTCAGTCCTCAACGGCCCCGCTCGAGGTTCGTTGCCAACGGACACCCAGGTCACCCGAGACCGCGAGCGAATCGGACCAGATCACCTGAGACGGGGACCGGATCCTCGGAGACGGGACATTGATCGTTGTCACCGAAGACTGATGACCAGGAGATCCGTCTCACCGAAGGTGGAGTGACTGTGGCGCCGGGCTCGATCACGCCAAGCTGGTGGTCACTGATTCCGCTTTCCTGGCGTGAACGGGCCGGACACGGGGGCTGCACATTTGTCGACGACGGTCTTCTCGCCGGCCGCCGAGCCCTCCAGACAGAGCCGTCCGCCCTTGTCGCGCAGGTCGAGGAAGAACCGTGTGGTCGCACCCGACTGCTTCAGGTCGTGGATGCGTTCGTCGACGTAGCCGAGGTCGTTCAGGATCGTCCTGACCTTGGCGGGGGTGGGATCCACCAGATCCCAGAGCGCCTGGACGATGCGCTCCTCATGGAGGTTGCTCGCGCACCAGTCGCGAGCGTTCAACTCCACTTCCGGTCCCGCCGTGGGGGCGACGGGCTCGATCGGGTTGCTCGGCGGTGTCACACCGGGCGGCAGCGTCACCGCCGGACCGGTCGGCGGCGCCTCTGGCGGGGCGCTCGGAGGACACGACTGCTCGACCTCGTCCAGTATCTCCGTGAGGCTGGGCCGGGCCTCGGCGGTGTCAGCGGGCTTGCTTTGCCGTCCGCCGGTGCTCGTCTTCTCGGTGCCGCAGGCGGCGAGCGCCAGAGCGGCAAGAGCTGTTATCGCGAGCGTGTGCCGTGGGCGGCGCGGGGAGCGGGCAACCGTACTGGTCAGGGCCGGGGTTCGTCTCATGCGCCAAGTCTGTGATCAAGCCGCCCCCTGCACGTGAGTACGCGTACTCACGTGCAGGGGGGTACTCGCTCAAACTTCGATGAGACGTGACCGAACTTCAGTGAGACACGACAAGCAGGCTGGAGCCGTGAGGACGGACAGCGTGGTCAGGCTCCGGACAGTCCGGCTCGCCGTGACCGTCTGTGCACTTGTTGCCTCTCCGGTCCTCCAGGTGACTGGATCTCCTTTGCGCCGCCCCATGTTGAGGAGTTCGGCCGGCTGTAAGCCTCACTTTCCGAGAGCCGGCCGGGGTGACTCATGATCCCCCCGGTCACCTGCCGGACCCCTGGCGAGCGAGGGCCCGACAACGCGGACACGGCGTCGGCGCTGCGGCCGCGAAGGTAGTCACTGATGATCTGATAGCTGCCCTGGTAGCCAAGCTCTTTGAGCTCGGCTTGCAGGTGAACCGCATGGGTGTGGCTCTGGGCCCATCGGCTGTCCAGGTAGGTCTTGTGGTGATCCAGCTGGCTGGGCGGTGGTTGCCGCCGGCCGCCGAGCAACTCTCCGGGGTTGCCGCACGGGGCACCGGCCGACCGTGGGCCCACCCATGTGCAACCAGCGGGCGATCTCCCGGATTCCGTGACCCTGGCCGATGATCGCATCGCCTTGTGTCGAGCATTTGACACAAGATCCCGACCGAGGCATCTTGTACCCATCGCTTGATACAAGATGATCTGGGGGGATCTCCATATGCTCGATACCGTCCCGCTCCAGTCCCGGTTCCTCGACCACGCCGACTACTACGCCCGCTGGTCCGGTCTGGGCATCGGCATCGTGGCCGCACAGCAGTTGGTCACGATGGAGAGCGACGACATCACGATGCCCCTCGTCTTTGCCATCACCGCTTTCGGCCTGTGTGCGGTGGGCGGTGTCCTGCTCGGTGACGCCCTGACCCTGCGTCCCCAGGAAGCGGTACGCACCGCGAGTCTCGCCCCGCGCCTGGTCCGCAACCAAGTGCCGCCCCGTATGGCGCCCCTGCTTCTTCTGCAGGCGGTGTCCCTCGTCACCCTGCTGGTGATCGGTGCGGTCACCGCTTCCTCCGACCCCGACCGGATAGGCGGAGCGGGGCGGGTCATGACCGTCACCTGCGAAGGGCTGCGCGCTTCCGCCGGTCCCTGGCCGGGCCTGTACTACAGCGGCCCGATGTTCGCCGCCCTCGCGGTCGCAACTCCCGCCTGCATCTGGGCCCTGCGCCGTATCGCCCATGGCCCGGGCGACGACCAGCAGCGCCACAACCGCGCGTGGGCGATCACCGGAGCCTGGGGGCTGGTGGTGTCGAGCCAGGTGCTGCTCGTCGTTCTGATGACCCTTGTCGCGCTCACGGAGAAGGACTGCGCCGGCCCGCTGGGTGCCGCCACCATCGTGGTGATCTGCCCCCTGGGCCTGCTGAGCCTGTTCACCTTCGGATGGTCCCTGGTCACCGTGGTGGCACCCAGGGCGGTCGACGACGAGGCAGTCGACGATGGGACTTTCGACGATGAGTGACGCCGCCGTCCGCGTCGACACCACCAGCCAGGTACCGCCGTACGAGCAGATCCGCGCGCAGCTGGCCGCGCTGATCCGCATTGGCCGACTGGCCGAGGGTGAGCGCCTGCCGACTGTGCGTCAGCTCGCCGCCGACCTCGGTCTCGCGCCGGGCACCGTGGCTCGCGCGTACCGCGAGCTGGAGGCCGCCGCGCTGATCCGCACCCGCCGTGGCGCGGGCACCCGGGTCGCGGCGCTCCCGTCCGGGCCGCACGCGCACGATGCCGACCAACTCGCCACTCTGGCGCGGAACTTCACCTCCGCCGCCCGATCGCTCGGCGCTGGCACGGACGACATCCTGGCCGCCCTCCGTGACGCCCTGGACCCGGGGCCCGCCTCCTCTTCGGCCGCGGCCGACAGCGGAGCGGATGGCCCCAGGACGGCCGAGGTGTCGGCGCAGGCCACAGGCGTCAGGAACAGACTTGAGGAGCAGGCCCAAGCCACAGACGCAGGTCACAGCGGTTGGGACTGAGCGGCCGAGTTGGCCCTTTCGTCACGCGTGGTGACCACCCGTTCGCGCCTCGCCCCAGCGAAGCCGAGCAGCTGGGCCATCCAGCAAGACTGGCCACGGCACCGGAACACGCGCACGAATCCGCTGTAGACAGCCAGGCGGACCCGCTCCGTCCCGGGAAGGTCCGTCGGTGCTGCTGAGGCGTTCTCGGTCACCCCTGTGGTTCCTTCGCTGGTTGAGGCGATGGTGTCCAGGGTGCGCCTTGAGGGAGGCCAGGGGGCTTGATGGCTCGTGCGGCATTGGGACATGGCGTCTCCCGGAGAACGCGCCACCTACTGGCGGTTCCCGGGCTCGCGCTGGAGGTCATGGCCGCCCGCTTCGAGCAGTACGCGTATCCGCTGCACGTCCATGACACATACTCCGTCGGCGTCACCGACGACGGAGCGCAGTCCTCTCGTGTGCAGCAGTCCTTTCTTGTGCAGGGGAGAAGGGCCCGTCAGCGCGGCCGGGCCGGCTCGGCCCTGGCCCGAGCCGTGGTCCGGCTCGATGTCGCCGTCGCCAAGAACGCACTCCGATTGGTCATCAAGTGACCTCGCGCAGCCGAACCCGATCCGCCGGGACCGAGTTCTGAAGGTCATGGTGGGTGACGCAGGAATGGTGCGGTAAAGCGTCAGGTAAGTGCCAGTGTTCGGGCAGTTCTGGGCGGGCAGGAGCTGCGGTTTGGCGTGGGCACAGAGCTGGGGTCGCAGGACGCGGTGCGACAGCTCACTGGAGGGCATGAAATCCGCTCAGTCGCAACCCTCCGGAAGTCATGAAATTCTTCAACTCGCAAATCCGCCAGAGGGCACAAAATTGTTCAGTCCGCAAATCCGGCAGAGGGCATACAGTCCGTTCGACCGCAACGGTATCGACAAGAAACTCCAAGCTTGACGGCGTCGTGGAGTTTACTTATGGTCCAGTCGTTCAGGTTCCCGCCGATCGATATCCGAAGGTGTTCATGAGCGCGCCTCCAACCTTGCCGAAGTCCAGGCAGCAGTTGATTCTTGCCGTTCTTATGTTGTGTTCGCTGCTGATTTGGCTGGAAAATACCGTCCTGAGTGCTGCGCTGGAGACACTTGCGGACCCGGTCCGTGGACTGGGGGCCAATCCCGGTCAGCTGCAATGGGCGACCGGTTCGTACACTCTGGCCTTCGCCACATTGATGTTCACGGCAGGCGCATTGGGCGATCGGTTCGGCCACCGGACCGTGTTTTCCAGTGGGCTGGTGATCTTCGCCGGGTCATCGCTGTGGGCGGCGTACGCAAGCGACGTGGGTCAGCTGATTGCAGCTCGAGCTGCGATGGGGGTGGGCAGCGCGCTGATCACGCCCGCCATGATGGCCATCCTTATGTGGACCTTTACTGGCTCCGCGCGGGCTGCCGCGATCGGCATTTTCTCGACGTCGGCCGGGGTCGGAATGGCTGTCGGCCCGGTGCTGGCCGGATTCCTGCTCGATCATTTCTGGTGGGGCTCGGTCTTTCTGATCAATGTCCCGGTCGCGGCATTGACGTTGGTCGGGCTCGCCGTGCTGGTTCCGAATTTCCGCAGCCCCACTCTGCGGCCACTGGACCCCGCTGGAATGCTGCTGTCGATCAGTGGGCTCGTGGCGTTGGCCTACGGGCTGATCCGGGCGGGGCAGGTGGCGGTGTGGAGTCGTACCGACGTCTGGGCGCCGATCGTTGTCGGTCTGGTTCTGCTGGTCGTTTTCGTACTCGTCGAACTGCGTGTCAAGGTGCCCAGCTTTGATCCACGACTGCTCGCGCAACGCACATTCGGTGGCGGCAATGTGGCGCTCGGATTGCTGCTCTTCGGTGTGGCCGCCATCACCTTCTATAATGCGTTCTACCTGCAAGGCGCGCTCGGATTTCCGCCGATGAAGGCGGGTTTGGCCAATATCCCGACCGCATTCGGCGCGCTCGCGGGGGCGCCCCTTGCCTCGCGCCTGGTTCGCCGCCTGTCGCTACGTCTCGTCACCGTGCCGGCGCTAACCGTGGCCGCGCTGACCATGGGCGGGTACGGGTTCCTCGGACTCCACACTCCACTCGTCTGGATCGAGATCCTGTTGTTGATGCAGGGTCTCTCGATCGGCATGGTGATCGGCCCCGTTACGGCCGCATTGCTCAGCAACCTGCCGCTGGAACAGGCCGGTGCAGGATCGGCCGTCACCAACACCGTGCGACAAACCGGCAGTGTGATCGGAATCGCAGTAGGCGGCACGATCATGTCGATCATGTACCGACGTGCGATCGAACCTTCGCTGGAGGGTGCACCCGGTCCGGTGCAGGATCAGGCGCGAGTCTCCGCCGAACAGGCCCGCCACGTCGCCACCGCTGTCCACCGGCC
Organism: Streptomyces sp. NPDC043861; assembly: GCF_056435905.1. Taxonomy (NCBI): domain Bacteria; kingdom Bacillati; phylum Actinomycetota; class Actinomycetes; order Kitasatosporales; family Streptomycetaceae; genus Streptomyces; species Streptomyces sp. NPDC043861. The sequence goes on from NZ_JBWKDP010000010.1 coordinate 88,352, forward strand.
CACTCTTGCTCAGGCTGCTGACGATGCGTTTATCGATGCCATGCACGTCGGCGCGGGCTGGATCGCGGTCATCGCACTCCTCGGAGCAGCTGTGCTGCTGATTGCCTTGCCTGCTGTCGAGAAGAAGAAGGATCCGATACCGGAGCCGAACTACGAAGAGGCCCGCAGCTCCGTCTGAGAGTGTGATGGCAGAACCCGGGCTCAGGCCCGCCGCAGGGCAGCATCGAATACCAGCTTCCGCAGCTCAGGGGGCACATTGGGCGCATCTCGCCAAGCGTCTGCGATCGCGAGAAGTGCCTCCCGCACGAGCTCGGCAGCGATGCCGGGCTGACCGGTGTCGATTTCGGCGAACGGCCGCTTGCCCGTGTCACGGCGGGGCCAACAAGGGATCCGAGGGGTCGACTGCAGATCGTCGTCACAGTGGTCGTCGACCTGACCGAGGACCAGCTTGAGCGGGCCCGGCTGCGGGCTGCGCATGTGCTGGAGGCTGAGACGAGGTTCCGGGAGGGCCACCAGGCGCGGGTCCTGCCGGGTGAGCCCCGGTCTGCCTACGATCCGGACCGCACGACGCCGACCCAGCGCCTGAGTTGGGCGCGTGCGGTGTGGAGGGCGGCGGTGTGTCCGGCGGGGCCGGGGCCGATGATGACGACGTCGCGGATCTCGCTCATGCCGCAGGCTCCGGGGCGATCTCGGCGATCAGGCCCTCGATGAGCTTCTTGATCTCGTCGCGGATGGGACGTACGGCCTCGACGCCCTGCCCTGCGGGGTCCTCGAGCTTCCAGTCGAGGTAGCGCTTGCCGGGGAAGACGGGGCAGGTGTCGCCGCAGCCCATGGTGATGCACACGTCGGAGGCCTGGACGGCCTCGGCGGTGAGGATCTTCGGGGTCTCCGTGGACATGTCGATGCCGACTTCGTGCATGGCCTCGACCGCGGCCGGGTTGACCTGGTCGGCCGGGGCGGAGCCGGCGGAACGGACCTCGACGCGGTCTCCGGCGAGGTGAGTCAGCCAGGCGGCGGCCATCTGGGAGCGGCCGGCGTTGTGGACGCAGACGAACAGCACGGACGGCTTGGCGACGGTCATGGGAGCCTCTTCTCAGGCAGCGGTGAGCACACAGCGACAGAGAGCATCAGCACGAGCTGGTGTCAGTGGCTGCTGATGTGAAGTATCAGTACATGATGACGTCAGTCGACACTGATCTGATTCGGGTTCTGGCCGACCCGCTCAGGCTCCAGATCGTGACCCTCCTCGCCAGGGAGACGCTCTGCACCACCCACCTCGTGGAGGAGACGGGTGCCAAGCAGACCAATCTCTCCAACCACCTGAAGGTGCTGCGCGAAGCCGGGGTCGTGGAGACCGAGCCGTGCGGGACCCGGCGTTCGTCGCCGCCCAGCTCGCTGGGGCCGTCGTCGGCCTGGCGCTGGTGGCGGTCATCTTCCTGCCCGGGCGGGCACGGGCCGGTGAGCCTGCCGTATGACGCTGACGACGCAGATGGTGATCGACGCCGGTCAGGCCGGGCTGGCCGCCGGGTACCACCTGCGCCGAGCGGGCGTCGAGTTCGTCATCCTCGACGCCACTCGTCAGGACCGCGCAGGCGACCCCGACTCCGTCGAGGCGGTCTTCCAGACCTGGCATGGCAACGCCCCCGACGGCATCCGCCCCCGCATCGGCATGGCCGGCCCGTCCAAGCCCGCCCCCGCGCTCGACCGGCTCGCCGCCTACTTCGGCCGCATCGTCTGAGCAAAGCACTGGCGCGTGAGGGGTTCTGGCCCCGACGGAAAGCGAGGCCTGAACACTTCTGCGAGGGGGCGAGGAAGGCGCGCTGACGCGACGGGACCCAAACGTCCGGCTCTGCGATCGAGGTTTTGCCTGTTCGATTCCTCCCGCCGGCACAGGTGCCTCCCGAACCCGGCTCTGTGACACGGCGCTTGGCCCAGACGGTCGACAGGATCGACTGCGTCAGGGGGTCCCGGCGGCAGTGAGCAGCTTGCCCATGGCGGCGAGCACGGTCGGCTCGACGCGGTAGTAGACCCAGGTGCCCCGGCGCTCGGAGGTCAGCAGCCCGGCCTCTTTGAGCTTTTTCAGGTGGTGGGAGACGGTGGGCTGGGAGACGCCGACGTCGGAGATGTCGCACACGCATGCTTCACCGCCCTCGTGGGAGGCGACGGCGGAGAACAGGCGCAGCCGTACCGGGTCGCCGAGGGCCTTGAACATCTTCGCGGCTGCCTCGGCTTCCTCGGCGTTCATGGGGCGCTCGGTCAGCGGCGGGCAGCACGGCGCCACGGACTCGGCGGGCTCCAGCAGCGGCAGCACCTTGGCGTTCGACATGCGTCTATGTTGACATGCGTCGAACCAATGGGGCCAGAGCCGCCTCTCGTCTCACCGGCGCACCAGCTCGGTGGCCAGGCGGCAGGCGGCTCGGGCTGCGTCGCGGCCGACGCCGCGCAGCGAGTTGGAGGACAGTGCGCGCTGCCATTCCAGTCCCACGTATGCCAGGCCGGGGTGGATGAGAGAGGCGCCGTCGCGGTGCCGGGGTCGCCCCGCGCCGTCCAGGGCGCCCAGGCCGGCGAGGTAGGGCAGGTCGAGGCGGTAGCCGGTGGCGAGCACGATCGTGTCCACCACCTCCGTTCCCCTGTCCGGCCACGTCGCCATACGGCCGCCTCCCCGGCATCCTCGCAGCCTCAGGCGCCACCGCCGCAGCGCTCGCACCCTTCGCCGGCGCCGCACTCGCAGGACCACTGGGCGGCTGTCCCGCCTCTTCCTCGCCCTGGCTGCCCTGTCCACAGCGGCAAAGGCTTCGCCGCCTTCAGCACAGCACCCCCCTGCACACGCAGACTTCCCGTCGCGTGAGCCGTCGCTTTGCATAAATCTGTGCTCTTCCGTATAGTCATGCCATCGAAGACGGAGGGTCCGATGGTCGTACGTGCAGCGGTGGCGGGTGCAAGTGGATACGCGGGCGGAGAACTGCTCCGTCTGCTCCTCGCGCACCCGGAAGTCGAGATCGGTGCCCTGACCGGTCACTCCAACGCAGGTCAGAGGCTCGGGTCCCTCCAGCCGCATCTGCTGCCGCTGGCCGGCCGTGTCCTGGAGCCCACCACGGCCGAGGCCCTCTCCGGTCACGACGTCGTCTTCCTCGCCCTGCCTCACGGGCAGTCCGCCACCGTCGCCGAGCAACTCGGTTCCGATGTCCTCGTCGTGGACATGGGCGCCGACTTCCGGCTGAAGGACTCCGCCGACTGGGAGAGGTTCTACGGTTCCCCGCACGCCGGGACCTGGCCCTACGGCCTTCCGGAACTGCCGGGTGCCCGCGCCGCGCTGGAGGGGTCCAAGCGCATCGCGGTGCCCGGTTGCTACCCGACCGCGGTCTCGCTCGCGCTGTTCCCCGCCTACGCGGGCGGTCTCGCCGAGCCCGAGGCCGTGATCACCGCCGCCAGTGGCACCTCGGGAGCCGGCAAGGCACTGAAGCCGCACCTGCTGGGATCCGAGGTCATGGGGTCCATGAGTCCTTACGGCGTCGGAGGCGGACACCGGCACACGCCGGAAATGATCCAGAACCTGAGCGCGGTGGCGGGGGAGCCGGTCACCGTGTCGTTCACACCCACCCTCGCGCCGATGCCTCGTGGCATTCTCGCCAGCTGCAGCGCCAAGGCCAGGCCCGGCACCACGGCCGAGGCCGTGCGGGCGGCCTACGAGAAGGCGTACGCGGACGAGCCCTTCGTCCGCCTCCTCCCCGAGGGACAGTGGCCCGCCACGTCGTCCGTCCACGGCTCCAACGCCGTTCAGGTCCAGGTGGCCCACGACGAAGCGGCAGGCCGGATCATCGCGATCAGCGCCATCGACAACCTCACCAAGGGCACGGCGGGCGGTGCGGTCCAGAGCATGAACATCGCCCTGGGTCTCGATCAGACCACAGGACTTTCCACGATCGGAGTCGCGCCATGACGGTGACGGCAGCACAGGGATTCACGGCGGCCGGTATCGCCGCCGGGATCAAGGCGAACGGAAGCCCGGACCTCGCCCTCGTCGTCAACAACGGGCCCCGCCACGCCGCCGCGGGCGTCTTCACCGCCAACCGGGTCAAGGCCGCCCCCGTCCTCTGGTCCGAGCAGGTCCTCAAGGGCGGAGCCGTCTCCGCGGTCGTCCTCAACTCGGGCGGCGCCAACGCCTGCACCGGTCCCAAGGGCTTCCAGGACACCCACGCCACCGCCGAGAAGGCCGCCGAGGTCCTGGAGGGCCACAGCGCCGGTGAGATCGCGGTCGCGTCCACCGGGCTGATCGGCGTCCTGCTGCCGATGGACAAGCTGCTGCCGGGCATCGAGAAGGCCGCCACAGAGCTGAGCGTGCACGCAGGTGAGAAAGCCGCCATAGCCATCAAGACGACCGACTCGGTGCACAAGACGGCCGTCCACCAGGGCGACGGCTGGACCGTCGGCGGAATGGCGAAGGGCGCCGGCATGCTCGCCCCCGGCCTCGCCACCATGCTCGTCGTCCTCACCACCGACGCCGACCTGGACAGCGCGACCCTCGACAAGGCGCTGCGTGCCGCCACCCGCGTCACGTTCGACCGGGTCGACTCCGACGGCTGCATGTCGACCAACGACACCGTGCTCCTGCTCGCCTCGGGCGCCGCAGGGATCACCCCGGGGTACGACGACTTCGCCGAGGGCGTACGGGCCGTGTGCGACGGACTCGCACGGCAGCTCATCGGCGACGCCGAGGGTGCGTCCAAGGACATCCGCATCGAGGTGATCAACGCCGCGAGCGAGGACGACGCCGTCGAGGTGGGCCGCTCGATCGCCCGCAACAATCTGCTGAAGTGCGCCATCCACGGTGAGGACCCCAACTGGGGTCGGGTGCTGTCCGCGATCGGCACGACCGGCGCCGTCTTCGAACCCGACAGGCTCAACGTCGCCATCAACCGCGTCTGGGTGTGCAGGAACGGTTCCGTCGGCGAGGACCGGGATCTCGTCGACATGCGCTTCCGCGAGGTGAGGATCACCGCGGACCTCGCGGCCGGCAGCGCGTCGGCCGTCATCTGGGCCAATGACCTCACCGCCGACTACGTCCACGAGAACAGCGCCTACTCAACCTGAGAATCCAGGGACAAGGGACAGATGAGCACTCGTAAGCACACTGCACTCCCCAAGGCGCAGATCTTGATCGAGGCGCTGCCGTGGCTCACCCGCCACCACGGCAGGACGGTCGTGATCAAGTTCGGCGGAAACGCCATGGTGGACGAGGAGCTGAAGGCCGCCTTCGCGCAGGATGTCGTCTTCCTGCGGCAGGCGGGCATCAAGCCCGTCGTCGTGCACGGCGGCGGACCGCAGATCAGCGCACAGCTCGACAGGCACGGGCTGGTCAGCGAGTTCAAGGCCGGGCTCCGGGTGACCACGCCCGAAGCGATGGACGTCGTGCGGATGGTGCTCGCCGGACAGGTCCAGCGCGAACTCGTCGGGCTGCTCAACCAGCACGGCCCGCTCGCCATCGGCCTCACCGGCGAGGACGCCCACACCATCACGGCCACCAAGCACCGGCCCACGATCGACGGCGAACTCGTCGACATCGGCCGCGTGGGGGAGATCACCTCGATCGACACCGGTGCCATCCAGGCACTGCTGGACGACGGCCGCATCCCGGTCGTCTCCTCCATCGCCCGCTCCGCCGACGACGGACATGTCTACAACGTCAACGCCGACACGGCGGCCGCCGCCCTCGCCGCCGCGCTCGGTGCCGAGACCTTGATGGTCCTCACGGACGTCGAGGGCCTCTACGAGGACTGGCCCGACAGCGACGAGGTGATCAGCCGTCTCACCGCGAGCGAGCTGGAGAAGCTGCTGCCCGAGCTCTCCAGTGGAATGGTCCCCAAGATGGAAGGGTGCCTGCACGCCGTGCGCAACGGCGTCAACACCGCCCGGGTCATCGACGGCAGGGTGCAGCACTCCATCCTGCTGGAGATCTTCACCGACGAGGGCATCGGCACGATGGTCGTGCCCGACGGAACCGAAGGGGGAGCCAGGTGACCGAGGACATGGGCAATCAGAGGCTTTCGGAGCGATGGCAGGGCTCGATGATGGACAACTACGGCACGCCGCAGCTGTCCCTGGTCCGAGGCGAAGGCGCAAAGGTCTGGGACGCGGACGGCACCGAGTATCTCGACTTCGTCGGCGGCATCGCGGTGAACGCACTCGGCCACGCCCACCCCGCGATCGTCGAGGCGGTGTCCCGGCAGATCGCCTCCCTCGGCCACGTTTCCAATCTGTACGTCGCCGAACCTCCGGTCGCTCTCGCGGAGCGGCTGCTCCAACTCTTCGGGCGCCCCGGACGGGTGCTGTTCTGCAACTCCGGCGCCGAGGCGAACGAGGCCGCCTTCAAACTCGGCAGGCTCACCGGCCGTAGGCACATGGTCGCCACGGAGGGCGGCTTCCACGGCAGGACCATGGGGGCGCTCTCCCTCACCGGTCAGCCGGCGAAGCAGCAGCCGTTCCTCCCGCTGCCCGGCGATGTCACGCATGTTCCCTACGGGGACGTGGAGGCGCTGCGCGCGGCCGTCACGACCGACACCGCCCTGGTGATCATCGAGCCGGTCCAGGGCGAGAACGGTGTGGTCGTGCCTCCCGCCGGTTACCTCAAGGCCGCGCGTGAGATCACCCGGGCCACCGGCACCCTGCTCGTCCTGGACGAGGTGCAGACCGGTGTCGGACGGACCGGTCACTGGTTTGCACACCAGGCACACGGCGTCGAGCCGGACATCGTCACCCTCGCCAAGGGACTGGGCGGCGGGTTGCCGCTGGGCGCGACCGTCGCCTTCGGAGCCGCGGCCGACCTGTTCCGGCCGGGGCAGCACGGCACGACGTTCGGTGGCAACCCCGTCGCGTGTGCGGCCGGACTCGCCGTGCTCAGGACCCTTGAAGGCATGCTCGACGAGGTGAAGCGGACCGGCGAGCGTCTCAGGGACGGAATCGAGAATCCGGCCGGAGGCCAGAGCCACCCTCTGGTCTCGCATGTCCGCGGCGCGGGCCTGCTCCTGGGTATCGTGCTCAACGAGCCCCTCGCGCCACAGGTGCAGCAGGCGGCTCAGGGTGCCGGCCTCCTGGTCAACGCGCCCGCCCCCGATGTCGTAAGGATCATGCCGCCGTTGATCATCGGCGACGCGGAGGTGGACGCGTTCCTCAGGGCGCTCCCCGGCATCCTCGACGAGGCACAGCACGGGGACGGAAGATCCGGAGAATGAGACGCGTATGACCGAGGCCACGCAGGACACCGAGAACGGCGGGCCGGCCGTGCCGCAGACCCGTACGGCACGCCACCGCCGGATCGTGGACATCCTCAACCGGCAGCCGGTCCGCTCGCAGAGCCAGTTGGCGAAGCTCCTCGCCGATGACGGACTGAGCGTCACCCAGGCCACCCTCTCCCGGGACCTGGACGAGCTCGGGGCGGTGAAGATCCGCAACACCGGCGGCGAGCTGATCTACGCCGTGCCCAGCGAGGGCGGTTTCCGCACTCCGCAGGCGCCGCTCGGCGAGTCCGCGAAGGAGGAGCGGATGCGTCGCCTCTCCGGGGAACTGCTGATCTCCGCAGAGGCCTCGGCCAATCTCGTCGTCCTGCGTACGCCGCCCGGTGCGGCGCAGTTCCTCGCCTCGGCCATCGATCAGGCCGAACTGCACGCGATTCTCGGCACGATCGCAGGCGACGACACGCTGCTCCTTATCTCCCGTGACCCGGCCGGAGGTCAGGCGCTGGCCGAGCACCTGCTGCGGCTGGCCCAGAAGGAACGCTGACCCTGCTTCACGGCTGCGGCCGCCACCCGGCGATCGGGTGGCGGCCGTAGCCGTGAAGCCGTCGGGTGGCGGCGTCCTGCTGTCAGGCGGCGGCGGGCCCCTGGTGCTGTCGTGCCTGCGGGGGCACCGTCGCCAGATGGCGGGCGAACCCGCTGGTCTGCCAGGTCCTGCCGTCCACGGTGACGGCGAAGCCCTCCGTGTCGGGGAGCTGTTCGAGCCAGTCCCGGGCGGGTGCGCCCATGGCGTATGCGGCTGTTGCCCGGGCGTCCGCCTGGGTCAGGCCCGGGCTCACCACCGTCAGGGAGGCGAGGCCCTCGGCAGGGGGGAGGCCGGTGTGGGGGTCGACGATGTGGCAGCCGCGCTCGGCCGGTCCCGATGTCGCGACGGCGAGGTCCTCGTCGGCCTCGACCACGGCGACCAGCCCGCCGGGGTGCAGCGGGTCGGAGATGCCGACGCGCCACGGTCCGCCGTGCAGCTGGATGTCGCCGCCGCCGCCCAGACAGACCGCCGTGGCACCGGACGAGACGAGCATGCCTGCCGCGCGCTCCACCGCCCACCCCTTGACCAGGCCGGTGGGGTCGAGCCGGCCGGCGTACCGCGCGGAGAACCAGCCGTCGCTCAGGCGCTCCTCGGTCTCACAGAGCCCGAGCACCTCGGCCACATCGGCATCGCAGTCCGCCAGGGCGAGTTCACCCCTTGCAAGCCGGCTGACCTGGCTGTCCGGACGGTAGGTCGAGAAGACCTCGTCCGCATGGTGGACGGCGGCGACGGCGGCAGCGAGCCCGGCCCGTACGCGCTCGACGTCGCAGTCCGCGGCCATCCGGATGTCGAACGAGAAGACGGTGCCCATCGAGTGTTCGACGTGTCGCAGGCGCGCGTCGTCCGCCATCACAGGCCCGCCTTGTCGATGGCGCTCTGGAGGGACTTGATGTAGCCCTGGCTGGTGTAGGTGGCGCCGGAGACGGCGTCGATCCCTGCGCTCTGTGCCGAGACGGCTGCCTGGTTGAGTTTGGGTACGGCGTCGGCGGCGATCTTGCGGCTGTTGGGGTCGGCGCTGGGTGTCTTGACGGCGTTGGCGGCGGTGATCTTTCCGTCGCTGAGTGTGAGCTGCACCTGGACGTCGCCGTACTGGGTGTTCGCCACGTCCCCGAGCACGGTCCTGGGCGTCACGGAGCCGGAGCCCGAGCCGGCCCCGCCGGTGGCGGCGCCCGGGTCCGAGCCGGCCCCGCCGGTTCCCGCGTCCCCGCCCGGCGTGGAGCCCGACGCGGCTCCTGCCCCGGCATCGGCTCCTGCCCCTGCTCCCGCGGCGCCCGCCTTGTCGATGGCGCTCTGGAGGGACTTGATGTAGCCCTGGCTGGTGTAGGTGGCGCCGGAGACGGCGTCGATCCCTGCGCTCTGTGCCGAGACGGCTGCCTGGTTGAGTTTGGGTACGGCGTCGGCGGCGATCTTGCGGCTGTTGGGGTCGGCGCTGGGTGTCTTGACGGCATTGGCGGCGGTGATCTTTCCGTCGCTGAGTGTGAGCTGCACCTGGACGTCGCCGAACTGGGTGTTCGCCACGTCCCCGAGCACCGTCTGGCCGCCGGCGGGCTCGAGACCGCCACCGGCGGATGCGGCCGCGGCGGGCGGCACGACACCGCCGGCCTGCGCCGCTCCTGCCCCCGGGGTGCCCGGCTGCTTCATCGCCAGGAGCAGCACGACGGCCGACGTGGTGCCGGCGACGGCGATCATGATCCGGCGCAGTGGATGTTTCCTCTTCACGGACAGCCTCACATCTCGAACGACTCGTGATGGATGCGACGGGACGGCACTCCCGCCGCACGCAGTGCGTTGTACGACTCCTCGGCGAGGCCGGGCGGCCCGCAGAGATAGACGTCGTGCTGGTCGATGTCCGGCAGTACTTGCTTGAGGCGCTCGGTCGTGATCTCGGGCCGTGCCCCGTCCGGGCCGTTCACGGCGTACATCAGCTTTGCGCCCCGCACCTCGGCGATCTGCTGCAGCTCACTCCACAGCGCCAGGTCCTCGGCCCGGCCGGCGCGGTAGAGCAGGGTCAGATCCCCGGGACCGCCGGGCAGCGTCTCGAACAGGGCACGCAGGGGGGTGATGCCGGCGCCGCCGGCGATCAGGAGCACCTTGGTCCGGCTGCGCCTGGCGGCGGTCATGGCCCCGTACGGGCCCTCCGCCCAGACTCGGGTACCGGGCTCCAGCCGGGACAGCGCGGTGCTGTGGTTGCCCGCTGCCTTGACGGTGATGCGGAGCAGATCCGGCCGTGGCGGAGCGGAGAGCGAGTAGGGATTGGCGCTCCAGCGCAGGCCCTTGGCGAGGAACCGCCAGCGGAAGAAGTGACCCGCCTCCGCGCCCAGCCGGTGCAGTCGCCTTCCGGTGATCAGCACGGAGACCACGCCGGGCGCCTCGTCCACGACCTCCTCGACCCGCATCCGGTGCCAGAGATTGAGCCGGACCGGCGACAGAACGCGGAACCAGAGCAGAAGCGCCCCGACCGCGCCGTACATCAGGTACCAGACGGTGCGGGCGGCCGGGTTGGCCACGAACTCGGCGCCGGTGGCCAGCTGGTGCCAGAAGGTCAGGTACACCGCGACGTAGGTGAGGAGATGCAGGTAGTACCAGGCCTCGTAGCTCATACGGCGGCGCACCGCGCCGGCCGAGACGAAGCCGATCACCAGCAGCAGCCCGGTGCCGATCGCCGCCTTGACCATCTCGGGGAAGTCGACGACGACGGTGACGGTCTGTTCGACGACGCCGGTACGGGCCTGAACGGCGTACCCCCATACGGTCAGTACGACATGGGCGATCACCAGGCTGATCGCATACCGGCCGCTCATCGCGTGCCAGCGGGTCGCCCGGTCGGAACCGACGCGCCGTTCCAGCGCCGGTACCCGTGCCATCTGCAGCACCACGAGCGCGATCATGTAGCCACCGAGCAAACCGGTGATCCGGCCTCCTCCGATCAACCACTGGGCGGTGTCCATCTGGACGACCGCAGTGTTGTCCCACCACAGCCACAGGACTGCTGTTGCTCCTGCCCACGCCACGGCCAGCAGCACTGCTGCCGGATTGCGGCGCGGCCGGATCGCGCGCATGGTCTGGCGCCTGGCGGCCCGACCGCTCTGAATCATCGCCACGGCTGCTCCCCGGCCCTCGTCTGCGTATCGCTCACCTGAATACGCAGACGAGGGCCGGGGAGTTCAATCCGCCGGGCGCAAGTGTCGGCGGCGGGCTTTTGGCGCTGCAGTGCTCGACGCACGGCCCCGAGTTCTGCACGGCAACGACTGGCGAAGCCACGGCCCCGGCAGACGGCCCCGACACCTGTCACCGTCAGTGGTCCCGCTCCGAACCCGGCGGACAGCCACCGATGACCGGGACGGGCGGCTCTCCCGGGAGAGGATGCGGAGCAGGCCGACCACGGCATCTGGAGGACGGCGGCGTCGGCGCCGCCGGGAGCAGGTCCGTGCCGTCGCCGCGTGAACGACGCCGCAGGTCAGTCGAGCTGGGCCGGAGGCGGGGCAGGCAGGGGGCCCCGGTCGGTCCGGGGCGGCAGGGGGAGCGGCAGCGCGGGCAGCCCGTCCAGACTCACGCCGATGTGTTCCTTCTTCTCGCAGTACGCGGCGAACTCCTCGTCCGTCTTGCGCCCGAAGTGCTCGGCATGCTGCGTGCGCTCCTCCCGGTAGTCCATGAACGGGACGGCGAACCCGCAGGCATCGCTGATACGGGCCGCACGCACGACGACGATCGCGCGGGCGGCGGCTCCGTCGACGTCCTTGAAGTGCTCGATGAGTCCGGCCCAACGCGGATCGTCCCGGAAGACGGCCTCCCCATGACCGTGCACCCGCAGGATCTTGGGCGGCCCGCTGAAGGCGCACCACATCACCGTGATGCGCCCGTTCTCACGCACATGGGCGATGGTCTCGGCGCCGCTGCCGCCGAAGTCGAGGTAGGCGAGGGTCAGTTCGTCGATGAGGACGAGGGTGCCCTTGCGGCCCTTGGGTGAGAGATTGACATGGCCGTCGCCCGCGAGCGGAGCGGTGGCGGTGAAGAAGACGGGCTGTTCCTCGATGAACGAGCGGATCCGGCCTTCTATGCGTGCGTAGGTCTGTCCCATGCATGCGATTATCGGTGCGCCCCCTCGGGATGCCGGCGCTGGATCTCAACATGCAGGCCACAGTTGCCTTTCGGCCTGCTGGGCACGGGCCCGCAGTCTCGGATCCGGGTCGGTGACGAGCGCACGAACGGCCGACACGAACACCATGCCGCCGTGGGCCCGCAACAGCCGGAACGCCCCGATCCGGACATGGGCGGGCCGGTCCTCGCCGATGCGCACGGCCAGCCACGGCGTCGGCAGCCGCCCGGCATGAGGGATGAGCGCGGTGACCGTCTCACGGACCACGGCGGGCCCGTCGTCGTCGATGAGCCGGCGCAGCCGTTCCGGGTCCACCGCTCCCAGCAGCCGCAGCCCGGCGACCGCCCGGGCCCGGACCGCCGCGACCGGATGCGTGACCAGGGGCCACAGCAGCGCCGCGTCCGACCGCTCACCGCACTCGGCGAGCCCGAGCGGAGCCCAGCCCGGGACGGCGGAAGTGGCCGAGGCGTCACACATGGCCCGGTACAGCGGCAGTGGTGCGACGCCCGCCTGACGCAACACATAGCGGGCGCAGGCCCGGACGAGACCTGTGCGGTCGGTCAGATGCGCCTCCGCCTCCGCGTGGCGTCCGGCCCTGCGCAGCGCCGTGACTCCGGCGGACCGGACTCCTGGATGCCGGGCACCGAGCAGCAGGCTGATCACGTCCTCGTCGCGGGTCGGGTCGGCGACGGCGGCTTCCGCGCACAGCTGCCGGACGATGGTGTCGGTGTCAGCCGCGGCCGTACGGGCGAGGCGCACGGCGGACAGCAGCCGGCGTTCCACGGCGATGTCGTGTGCGAAGCGACGGGTGGCGCGATCCGTGGCGGCCAGCAGCGGTTCGAGAGCCGCGAGCGGGAGCGTGCGCAACCTCTCGCCGAGGAGGTCGCGGGCGAAGACACCGCGCGGCCGGCGGGCCACCCGCAGGACCAGGGCGGTGAGCCGCGCCGACGCATCGGACTCCACCTTCTCGAACATCGCCGGGAGCAGCTCCCTGGCCCGTTCGCGCACCGGGGCGGCCCAGTCCGCGGCGCGGATCACGATCAGCGGCAGCAGCTCGGGCATGGCGCCGGCCCGCTCCAGTGCCGCCGCACGGATCCGGCCGTCGGGGTGGCAGAGGTCGATCGCCGGTACCCGCGCATCCGCCGGCGACCGGGCTGCTCCGTTCGTGTCGTAGCGCGTCAGCAGACGGATCGTGGTGTCCAGTTCCAGCCATGAGGCCGGATCTGTCGTATCCATCGCCTCCTGGACGGGTGTCCCTCGTGCGACCCGCTCCGCGGCCGCGTATTGCCTGGTCAGCATGGGCAGAGCGTAGGGAATCCGGGGGGCGGTCTCCAGGGGTTATCGACTCGATTGACAAAACATACGGAGCTCTGCATAGTTATACCCAACACCGAATGCACCGTGAGGAGAAACCCGTGACCGAGCGCGTCGTACTCGCCTACTCAGGCGGTCTGGACACCTCCGTCGCCATCGGCTGGATCGCCGAGGAGACGGGCGCCGAGGTCATCGCCGTTGCCGTGGACGTCGGCCAGGGCGGCGAGGACCTGGACGTCATCCGCAAGCGCGCGCTCGCCTGCGGTGCCGTCGAGGCCGAGGTCGCGGACGCCAAGGACGAGTTCGCCGAGGAGTACTGCCTCCCGGCGATCAAGGCCAACGCCCTCTACATGGACCGGTATCCGCTGGTCTCCGCGCTTTCCCGGCCGACCATTGTCAAGCACCTCGTCGCCGCCGCGAACAAGCACAACGCCTCGATCGTGGCCCACGGCTGCACCGGCAAGGGCAACGACCAGGTGCGGTTCGAGGCCGGTATCGCCTCCCTCGCGCCCGGCCTGAAGTGCATCGCCCCGGTCCGTGACTACGCCATGACCCGGGACAAGGCGATCGCATTCTGTGAGGAGAAGCAGCTCCCGATCGCGACCACGAAGAAGTCGCCGTACTCCATCGACCAGAACGTCTTCGGGCGTGCGGTCGAGACGGGCTTCCTCGAGGACATCTGGAACGCGCCGATCGAGGACATCTACGAGTACACCTCGAACCCCGCGGAGCTGCGTGAGGCCGACGAGGTCGTCATCTCCTTCAAGGAGGGCGTGCCGGTCGCCATCGACGGGAGGCCCGTCACCGTTCTGCAGGCCATTCAGCAGCTCAACGAGCGGGCCGGTGCCCAGGGCATCGGCCGGATCGACATGGTCGAGGACCGGCTCGTCGGCATCAAGTCGCGTGAGGTGTACGAGGCGCCGGGCGCCATCGCCCTGATCACGGCCCACCAGGAGCTGGAGAACGTCACCGTCGAGCGGGAGCTCGCCCGCTACAAGCGGCAGGTCGAGCAGCGCTGGGGCGAGCTCGTCTACGACGGCCTGTGGTTCTCCCCGCTCAAGCGCGCCCTGGAGGGCTTTATCAACGAGGCCAACCAGCACGTCACCGGCGACATCCGGATGACCCTGCACGGCGGCCGCGCCGTGGTCACCGGCCGGAAATCGGACGAGTCGCTGTACGACTTCAACCTCGCCACCTACGACTCCGGGGACACCTTCGACCAGTCGAAGGCACAGGGCTTCATCGACATCTTCGGTCTTTCGTCGAAGATCGCCGCCAAGCGGGATCTGCAGGCATAGCCTGTCGCCCGTCCGCCGACCCGAAACGCGCACGACGGCCGCCTCCCCGTTTCCCCCGCCCGGGGGCCCAAGGCCCGCCCGGGCCCGGGGAGGGGAGGCGGTGGCACATCCACCCCCTGAGGAGCTCGAGCTGTGAGCAGCAACAACGGTGACGTCCGGCTCTGGGGCGGCCGGTTCGCCGACGGCCCCGCCGAGGCCCTGGCCAAGCTGTCCGCGTCCGTCCACTTCGACTGGCGACTGGCGCCTTACGACATCGCCGGATCACGCGCCCACGCCCGTGTGCTCCACAAGGCGGGTCTGCTCACGGCCGACGAGCTCGAGCGCATGATCGCGGGGCTCGACCGGCTCGAGGCGGACGTCGCCGACGGCAGTTTCACCGGCACGATCGCCGACGAGGACGTCCACACCGCCCTGGAGCGCGGCCTGCTGGAGCGGCTCGGCCCCGACCTCGGCGGCAAGCTGCGCGCCGGCCGGTCCCGCAACGACCAGGTCGCCACGCTGTTCCGCATGTATCTGCGCGACCACGCCCGGATCATCGGCGGCCTGATCGCCGAGCTCCAGGACGCTCTCGTCGGCCTCGCCGAAGCCCACCCGGACGTCGCCATGCCGGGCCGCACACACCTTCAGCACGCCCAGCCGGTCCTCTTCGCCCATCATGTCCTGGCCCATGTCCAGTCCCTGTCCAGGGACGCCGAGCGGCTGCGGCAGTGGGACGGGCGCACAGCCGTCTCCCCGTACGGCTCAGGAGCGCTCGCCGGCTCCTCGCTGGGTCTGGACCCGCAGGCGGTGGCGAAGGACCTCGGCTTCGAGCACGGCAGCGCCGCGAACTCCATCGACGGCACGGCCTCGCGCGACTTCGTTGCCGAGTTCGCGTTCATCACCGCGATGATCGGCGTGAATCTCTCCCGGATCGCCGAGGAGATCATCATCTGGAACACGAAGGAGTTCTCCTTCGTGACCCTCCATGACGCCTTCTCGACCGGCTCGTCGATCATGCCGCAGAAGAAGAACCCCGACATCGCCGAGCTGGCGCGCGGCAAGTCCGGCCGGCTCATCGGCAATCTCACCGGCCTGCTGGCCACCCTCAAGGCGCTGCCGCTCGCGTACAACCGCGATCTCCAGGAGGACAAGGAGCCGGTCTTCGACTCCTGCGACCAGCTGGAGGTTCTGCTCCCCGCCTTCACCGGGATGATGGCCACGCTGACCGTCAACCGTGAGCGCATGGAGGAGCTGGCCCCGGCCGGATTCTCCCTCGCCACGGACATCGCCGAATGGCTGGTCAAGCAGGGTGTGCCGTTCCGCGTCGCGCACGAGGTCGCGGGCGAGTGCGTCAAGGAGTGCGAGGCGCACGGCATCGAGCTGGACCAGCTCACCGACGACCAGTTCGCGAAGATCTCCCCGCATCTGACCCCCGAGGTCCGCACGGTCCTGAACGTCCACGGGGCCCTCGCCTCCCGCAGCGGGCGCGGCGGTACGGCACCGTCGGCCGTCGCCGTCCAGCTCGCAGAGGTGAAGGCCGACCTGGCCGCCCAGCACGCCTGGGCCGCCGCCGGACGCTGACGTCCCCGCAGCCGTCCGTCCGTGGCGATACCGGGCGTGGGCTGCGGGACCAGCAGGCGTGGAAGCGGTCCGGTCCGGCACGAGGTGCCGGACCGGACCGCTTTTGTGATCCTCGTCTGTGGGGGCAGGGCCCTGTAGGGAGGGGGTCGGTCACGAGATATCTTGATGTCGAGCAATGTTGCAGACGTGGAGAGCGGAGCACCCGGTGAGCGACTCGACCATCATCTACACACACACTGATGAGGCGCCGGCCCTGGCGACCCATTCGTTCCTGCCCGTGATCCAGGCCTATGCCTCGACGGCCGGGGTCCGTGTGGAGACCCGTGACATCTCGCTGGCCGGCCGGATCATCGCCGGCTTCCCCGAGTACCTCGAGGAGGGCCAGCGCATCGACGATGCGCTCGCCGAGCTCGGCGAGCTGGCCAAGACGCCCGACGCCAACATCATCAAGCTGCCGAACATCTCGGCCTCGATCCCGCAGCTGAAGGCCGCGGTCGCCGAGCTGCAGCAGCAGGGCTACGCGCTGCCGGACTACCCCGACGACCCCAAGACCGACGAGGAGCGCGACATCCGCGCCCGCTACGACAAGGTCAAGGGCAGCGCCGTCAACCCCGTGCTGCGCGAGGGCAACTCCGACCGCCGCGCGCCCGCCTCGGTCAAGAACTACGCCAAGGCCCACCCGCACCGCATGGGCGCCTGGTCGGCCGACTCGAAGACCAACGTCGCGCACATGACCGCCGACGACTTCCGTTCCACCGAGAAGTCCGCGGTCATCGCCGAGGCCGGCACGCTTCGCATCGAGCTCGCCGGTGACGACGGCAGCCACACCGTGCTGCGCGAGTCGGTTCCTGTGCTCGCGGGCGAGGTCGTGGACGCCTCCGTCATGCGCGTGGCCGTGCTCCGTGAGTTCCTGGCCGCACAGGTCGCCCGTGCCAAGGCGGAGGGCGTGCTGTTCTCCGTGCACCTCAAGGCCACGATGATGAAGGTCTCCGACCCGATCATCTTCGGACATGTGGTGCGCGCGTTCTTCCCGAAGACGTTCGCGGAGCACGGCGAGGCGCTCGCCACGGCCGGCCTGACCCCGAACGACGGCCTCGGCGGCATCCTCAAGGGCCTGGAGTCCCTGCCCGAGGGCGCTGCGATCAAGGCGTCCTTCGAGGCCGAGCTCTCCGAGGGCCCCGCCCTGGCCATGGTCGACTCCGACCGCGGCATCACCAACCTGCACGTGCCGAGCGACGTCATCGTCGACGCGTCCATGCCGGCCATGATCCGCACCTCCGGCCACATGTGGGGCCCGGACGGCAACGAGGCCGACACCCTCGCCGTCATCCCCGACAGCAGCTACGCGGGCATCTACCAGGCCGTCATCGACGACTGCCGCGCGAACGGCGCGTACGACCCGTCGACGATGGGCTCGGTGCCGAACGTCGGTCTGATGGCGCAGAAGGCCGAGGAGTACGGCAGCCACGACAAGACCTTCGAGATCGGCACCACGGGCACCGTGCGGGTCCTCGACTCGAACGGCAACGCCGTGATCGAGCAGACCGTCAGCGCCGGCGACATCTTCCGCATGTGCCAGACCAAGGACCTGCCGATCAGGGACTGGGTCAAGCTCGCCGTCACCCGCGCCCGCGCCACCGGCAACCCGGCCGTCTTCTGGCTCGACGAGGGCCGCGCGCACGACGCGCAGCTGATCGAGAAGGTCAAGGCGTACCTCACCGAGCACGACACCACGGGTCTCCAGATCGAGATCATGTCGCCGGTCGACGCGATCAAGTTCTCCCTGGAGCGCATCCGCCGCGGCGAGGACACGATCTCGGTCACCGGCAATGTGCTGCGTGACTACCTGACCGACCTCTTCCCGATCCTCGAGCTCGGCACCAGCGCGAAGATGCTCTCGGTCGTCCCGCTGATGAACGGCGGTGGCCTCTTCGAGACCGGCGCCGGTGGCTCCGCGCCCAAGCACGTCCAGCAGCTGGTCAAGGAGAACTACCTGCGCTGGGACAGCCTCGGCGAGTTCCTGGCGCTGGCGGTGAGCTTCGAGCACCTCGCGCAGACCAAGGGCAATGCGCGCGCCCAGGTCCTGGCGGACACGCTCGACCGTGCGACCGGCACCTTCCTCAACGAGGACAAGTCGCCGAGCCGCAAGCTGGGCGGCATCGACAACCGCGGCAGCCACTTCTACCTCGCCCTCTACTGGGCGCAGGAGCTGGCCAGGCAGACCGACGACGCCGAGCTCGCGAAGGCGTTCGCCCCGCTCGCCCAGACGCTGACCGAGCAGGAGCAGACCATCGTCGACGAGCTGATCGCCGTGCAGGGCTCGCCGGTCGACATCGGCGGCTACTACCAGCCCGACGTCGCCAAGGCCTCGGCCGTCATGCGTCCGTCGGCAACGCTCAACCAGGCGCTCGCGATCCTCGGCTGACCCCGAAGACCGCGGACGTCCAAGCCCGTACCGCCCCGGCCGGCTTCACGCCCGGCCGGGGCGGACCCGATCTCACGGCCGGAAGCGGTCCCCTCACGGCAGGGCCTTCGCCCAGTCCGCGAGCGAGTCGAAGTCGGGCCTCGTCAGTCCGACCCGGTGGTCGACATGCAGCAGCAGGGCGGCGGTGAGGTGCCTCTGCTCCACGAACTCACGGTCCAGTCGCGTGATCTCGTCGTCGAACCAGGCGAAGGGCCGTCCGGCCGCGTATGCGAGCACGTACTGCGTCTTCCAGAACGTCCCGCGCGGCGAGGCCCCGTGCATCGCGGGCCAGTCGATGAACGGCAGCTCGGGCAGCCCCAGATGCGGGCCCACCCAGGCGTTCGCCTCGTCCTTCCAGGTCGTCGCCCACACCAGCTCGTACCACCGCGCGAGCGCCAGCAGTTCCTCGCCGTGCCCGTGATGCAGCCACACGCGAAGCGGCTTCTGCTCCGTCCAGCCGTTCGGCTTCATCCGGTGCGTCGTATAGCCCTCGGGCCGGCGCTGAGGCTTCGCGCCGTACGGATTGAGCGGACCGTCGATGTCCATCAACAGCAGCGGCTTCATTCCTTCATGATCCTCTCCGGCCTCTCATGAGGCATCGAAATATCGTATGAGACATCTATGTCTCATACGGTGTATGCTTGTCTCATGGCCATGGATCGTGAACAGGTGCTGCGCGCCGCCGCCGCCCTCCTTGCCCGCAAGTCGACCGCCACCATGGACGAGGTCGCACGCGCGGCGGGCATCGGGCGCGCCACCCTGCACCGGCACTTCGCCGGGCGGGATGCGCTGGTCAGGGCGCTCGAGGACTTCGGCATCCAGGAGTTCGAGTCGGCCCTCGACCGAGCCGCCCTCGACCGCGGTGAGGCGGTCGGCGCACTGCGCCGGCTGATCGCGGAGATGGAGCCGGTCGCGGAGCTGCTCGCTTTCCTCGTCACCGAGAACCAGCTGTTCGAGGGGGACCAGGTCAACGAAGGCTGGGCCCGGCTCGATGCCCGGGTGTCCGCCTTCTTCCGCCGGGGCCAGGAGGAGGGCGAATTCCGGATCGACCTGCCGGCCGTATGGCTCACCGAGGCTCTGTACGGGCTCCTCGGCAGCTGCGCCTGGGCCGTCGTGGACGGCCGGGTCGCCAAGAACGACTTTCAATTCATGATCGCCGAGCTGTTGCTCGGCGGAGCACGACGGAGTGTGGAGAAATGACCACCAGTACCGCCCGGCGCACGAGCGGGACGGACGACACCGTGTACCGCCCCGGGCGCTGGCTTGCGCTGGCGGTGCTGGTCCTGGCCGTTCTGCTGGTGGCCGTCGACGCGACCGTACTCGGTCTCGCGACGCCCTTCCTCAGCGAGGACCTCAAGCCGTCAGGGACGCAACTTCTGTGGATCGGTGACGTCTACTCGTTCGTCATCGCGGGTCTGCTCGTTTCGATGGGCAGCCTCGGCGACCGAATAGGCCGCAAGAAGCTGCTGCTGAGCGGCGCCGTCGCCTTCGGCGCGGTGTCCGTGCTCAACGCGTACGCCACCACGCCCGAGATGATGATCCTCGCCCGGGCTCTGCTCGGTGTCGCCGGTGCCACGCTGATGCCGTCCACGCTGGCCCTGATCCGGAACATCTTCCACGATCCCAGGGAGCGCAGCATCGCCATCGGTGTCTGGGGTGCCATGGCGTCGGCGGGCGCCGCCGTGGGACCTGTCGTCGGCGGTTTCCTGCTCGAGCACTTCTGGTGGGGTTCGGTCTTCCTCATCAACCTCCCCGTCATGGCCGTCCTGGTGCTGGTCGGCATCAAGCTGCTGCCGGAGTCCAGGAACCCGGTCGCCGGACCGTGGGACCTGATCAGTGTCGTGCTGTCCCTCATCGGCATCATCGGCGTCGTGTACGCCGTCAAGGAGGCCGCGAGCCACGGGCTGAACTGGGAGGCCGGCGCCGCCCTGCTCATCGGTGCGGGCGCGCTCCACGGTTTCGTCCGCCGCCAGCTGGCCCTGCCCGAGCCACTGCTCGACATGCGGCTGTTCCGGAACCGGGGCTTCTCGGGTGCGGTCCTCGCCGACCTGCTGACCATCCTCGGACTGTCGGGCCTGGTCTTCTTCCTCTCCCAGTTCCTGCAACTGGTCCAGGGCAGGCCCCCGTTCGAGGCCGGGCTGGCGGAGCTCCCGGCCGCGATCGGTGCGGTGGCCACCGGTCTGGTCGCCGGCAGGTTCGCCCGGCGCTACTCGGTACGGTCCGTGGTGGCCGGCGGCCTCGCGGCAGTCGGCGTCGCCCTCGCCGTGCTGACCGTGATCGGTCAGTCCACCGGCTATCCGCTGCTCGGCGCCGCCCTGCTCGTCGTCGGTGTCGGGGCGGGTTTCTCCTTCACCGTCACCGCCGACGTGATCCTGTCGAGCGTGCCGAAGGAGCAGGCGGGCGCGGCCTCCGCGGTGTCCGAGACGGCGTACGAACTCGGCGCGGCGCTCGGCATCGCCGTGCTCGGCTCCATCGTCACGGGTGTCTACCGGGACTTCGCGACCCCGGCCGGGGTGCCGTCGGGCGTGGCCTCCGCGGCACATGAATCGCTGGGCGGGGCCGTCGATGCGGCGGCCGCACTGCCGCCCGAGCAGGGAACGGCGCTCATCACCGCCGCCCAGGACGCCTTCGTCGACGGACTGAGGTTCGCGTCGGGCGTAGGCGCGGCGGTGCTCCTGGCCACGGCGGTCGCGGCGTGGTTCCTGCTGCGCGGCCAGAAACTGGCGGAAGGGATCGAGCACTGACGCCCGGTTCGGCGTCCCCGGTTCCCGAGACGATGCGGGCCTCCGGCGCTTCTGGCGCCGGCGGCCCGCATCGCGTTCCGTGCTCGCGGCCTCAGGCCGCCTTCGCCTTGGTGGCGTACATGTCCACGTACTCCTGGCCGGACAGCCGCATCACCTCGGCCATCACCGAGTCCGTGACCGCCCGCAGCACATAGCGGTCGCGGTCCATGCCCTCGTAACGCGAGAACTCCATCGGCTTGCCGAAGCGGATCGTCACCCTGCCCGGGCGCGGCATGCCCGCGCCACCCGGCTGGAGTTTGTCCGTGCCGATCATCGCGAACGGGACGACCGGCGCGCCCGTCATCAGGGTCAGCCGGGCGATGCCCGTTCGGCCCCGGTAGAGGCGGCCGTCGGGGGAGCGGGTGCCTTCCGGATAGATGCCGAAGACCCTGCCCTCCTCCAGCACCCGGCGCCCGGTCATCAGCGCCGCGACTCCGCCGTTCGCGCCGTCCCGGTCGACCGGGATCATTCCGACACCGGTGAAGAACCAGGCCATCAGGCGGCCTTTGACGCCCTTGCCCGTCACGTACTCGTCCTTGCCGATGAAGAAGACCGGCCGGTCGCAGACCAGCGGCAGCACCATCGAGTCGATGAAGGTGAGGTGGTTGCCGGCGAGGATGACGGGGCCGTCCCCAGGGATGTGCTGGACGCCTTCCACCCGGGGGCGGAACATCAGGCGCAGGATCGGTCCGAGCACTGCCTTGATGAGCGACAAGCGGGACAACGGGTCCTCCGAAGTCATGGGCGGTCGAGGTACGGCCGGCGAAATCTCTGCAGGTGAGGACGATACTCGCGGGTCCTGGCCGGACGCACATCGGGTTCACACACCAGATACGCAGTGTTGACCTGAGTTTGGCACGCGTTTGCCCTGGGTCTCCCGCGCGTAACGCGTCGCCGCCTAACGTGGAGCGCCGCGCAGGCCACACGGTCGGGTGCGGGACGCCACCATTCCCTTGGACCCCTCGGAGGAACGCTCATGGCACAGGGTGCGGACACAACCCCCGGACGGCGGACCGTCCTGGGCGCGGCGGTTCTCGGTTCGGCGGCCATCGGCATCGGCGCGGGTACGGCGACGCCCGCGGCGGCCGGCGAGCGGCACGGCGCCGGGCACTCGTACCGGGGCCTGCCCGTCCCCACGGTCATCGCGCACCGCGGCGCCAGCGGATACCGCCCGGAGCACACCCTCGGCTCGTACCAGCTCGCCCTGGACATGGGCGCACACGTCATCGAGCAGGACCTCGTGCCGACCAAGGACGGACATCTGGTCTGTCGTCACGAGAACGACATCACGGGCACCACGGACGTTTCCGTACGCCCCGAGTTCGCCTCCCGCAAGACCACCAAGACCATCGACGGCACGAGCATCACGGGCTGGTTCACCGAGGACTTCACCCTCGCGGAGCTGAAGACGCTGCGCGCCAAGGAGCGGATCCCCGGCACCCGCCAGGAGAACACCCTCTACGACGGCCGCTGGGGGATCCCGGCCTTCGAGGAGGTGCTGCGCTGGGCGGAGAGCGAAGGACGCCGGCGCGGACGTCCCGTCTGGCTGCATGTCGAGACCAAGCACCCCTCGTACTTCCGCGGCATCGGCCTCGGTCTCGAGGAGCCGCTCGCGAAGCTGCTGCGCCGGTACGGGCGCCATCGCGCGAACTCGCCCGTCTTCCTTCAGTCGTTCGAGCCGAGCAGCATCCAGCGGCTCGCGAAGCTCGTGTCCTCGCCGCGTGTGGTGCTGCTCTCCGGCGCCGCCACCCGTCCCTGGGACTTCGAACAGGCGGGTGACCCGCGCACGGTCGCCGACCTCATCAGGCCGGAGGGCCTGAGGTGGATCGCCTCGTACGCGCAGGGCATCGGCCCGACCCTGGACCTCATCATCCCGAGAGACGCGAACGGCAGGCTCGGAACGCCCACCACCCTGGTCCGGGACGCGCATGCGCAGGCCCTGGTCCTGCACCCGTACACCATGCGGAACGAGAACTCCTTCCTGCCCGCCGACTTCCGGCACGGCACCGACCCGAACGCGTACGGCGATGCGTTCGGAGCCTTCAAGGTCTACTTCGAGCAGGGCATCGACGGAATATTCACCGACAACCCGGACACGGGTCTGCTGGCCCGCGCCGACTTCGTCGACCGCTGACCGGCCCGCTCCACCGGTCAGCCGAAGGCCGGTCACCATACGGTCGGGTGACAGTGCGGGTTCGTCGAAACCGCGGAACGCGGTGGCGACGTCCCGCCGGTCATGACCTCGCAGTCGGAGCCCTTCCTCCGCCCCTCCGCCCTCACGGGCCCGGCGCCGCCCGTGCCCGCAGGCGTGGGCGCGCTCGTACGGGTGCTGCGGCCGCTCGTGGCGGCGGAGGCCGGTGCCGAGGCGCACGACGGTGTCCTGGACCGCGAGGACATCGAACAGGATGTGTGGGTTCGTCTGCTGGAACGGCTCGAAGCCCAGGGGCCGCCGGCCGACGCGGCGGGCTGGGTACGCAGTGCCGTACGCGACGAGGCCCACCGCGCCCGGCAGCGGGCCCTGCGGGAGCGGCCCTGTACCGACGAACCGCCGGCCGGCCCTGCGGTGTGCCCGGAACGGGCCGCCCTCGTCGCCGAGCGGCGCCTGGCACTACGGGCCGCGGTGGCCCGAACCCCCGGTTCCTGTCCGCGGCTGCTGACGGCGATGCTCTCCCCGACAGACCCCACCTACCGGGAAATCGCAGGACAGTTGGGTATGTCACAAGGAAGTCTGGGGCCCATGCGTTCCCGTTGCCTGGGATGTCTGCGCAGAATGCTGGCGGCAGAGGTTGCCGCTCCTGAACTCCGGGGAAAGGAGCGGTAGACAACCGGGCGACGGATGAGCGGGAGGCATGCCACATGGGCATGAGCGTGAGCATCTCAGCGGCATCGGCGCAGGACGCCGAGCACATCCTCAAGCTGCAGTACCTGTGCTACCAGAGCGAGGCCGAGCTCTACGGCGACTACGGCATCGAACCGCTCGTCCAGACCCTCGAGGACCTGAAGGCCGAGCTCGCCCGCGGACACGCCCTCGTGGCCCGTCTCGGCGACGAGGTGATCGCGTCCGTTCGCGGGGAGATCGACACGAGCGGCACCGCGAGGATCGCCAAGCTCATCGTCCACCCGCGGATGCAGCGCCACGGCCTCGGCGGGCGGCTCCTCGACGCGATCGAGGCGCACTTCGCGGGCGGCTCCCAACTGCCCGCCGCCAAGTGCTTCCAGCTCTTCACCGGTCACCGAAGCGAACGCAACCTGCGCCTCTACCGCAGCCACGGGTACACGCCCGTCTCTGCGGAGGAGACCGGCTCGAAGCTGACGGTGATCACGCTGGTGAAGGCCGTCGGCGCGCCGGGGCCGCTGCCCGGTCAGAGCCGGGGGGAGTACGCGGCCAGCGCCTGAAGGACTGTCCCGCACTTCCTGGTGGACCAGCGCGCGGGGTCCGGTGCTTGAGGTCTCCCAGGGCCGGCCCGGGCCGAGGCGCTCAGTTCCGTGACCGGCGCAGCCACAGGATGCCGGTGACCGGAAGCAGGACCGGGATGAAGAGGTAGCCCATCCCGTACTCGGTCCACACCGTGGCATCCGGGAAGGCGGACGGGTCCGCGAGCGTCCACGAGCCCACCACCAGCACGCCCAACAGCTCTGCGGCGCAGGACACCAGTGCCGCCCTGCGGGCCGTCTCACCCCCGCGCACCAGGGTGTAGGTGATGAACGCGTACACCACCGCAGCGATCGCGGAGAGGGAGTAGGCCAGCGGGGCGCGCTCGTACTCGGTGGCGATCTGGTAGACCGAGCGCGACACCGCACCCACCGACATCACGCCGTACAGCCAGACCAGCAGCAGCCCGGGTCCCCGGACCAGCCGGGTCCGCGAGCCGCCCGGACGCTGCTCGGTGACCCCCGTGACGTCGGTGGTCGAGTCCGTCATCCTCAGGCCTTCCAGATGTCGTAGAGACGCACTTCCAGCACAGCGAGCACCACGGCACCCGCCGCTACTGTCACGGAACCCCAGCGGGTCCGCTCGGCCAGGGACAGAAAGCCGGCCGCCGGTACCGCCGCGAGTGCGCCGATCAGATACGAGACGAAGATCACCGAGCCCTCTTCGGCCTTCTCGCCGCGCGCCAGCTGCACAACCCCGGTCGCCAGCTGTGCCAGGGCGAGCACCGTCACGACCGCCATGCCGATGAAGTGCCAGTCCTTCGTCGGCTGGTCCCGGAACGCGGCGAAACCGCACCAGGCGGCGAGGGCGAGCGCGGCCGCGGAGAGGGCGACCGTCAGGGCGTCGAGCATGACGCCGAGCGTATTACGGGCCGAAAGGCCCGATGCGCTCGCCCCCGGCAGCCCCGGCGCCTGCACGTCCGCCGTCCCGGCGACCCGAGGGGGCGCCCGGTCCGGTGCCTGTACGTCCGAACAGTTCGCGCCGACGCCGCACCGCGTTCCCGAGGGTGGCGGAACGAGGTCGTGGTCTTGACCACATGGACGAGAGTGAACGATCGGCGCGCGGCTGTCGCCCCACGATCGCTGTTTGACATCCGTACAGGTCAGACGGGTAGGGGTGGTGAGGTGCAGGCGACCTCTTGTCCGCAGAAC
Source organism: Streptomyces sp. NPDC043861 (assembly GCF_056435905.1). Classification (NCBI taxonomy): domain Bacteria; kingdom Bacillati; phylum Actinomycetota; class Actinomycetes; order Kitasatosporales; family Streptomycetaceae; genus Streptomyces; species Streptomyces sp. NPDC043861. The sequence continues at coordinate 114,266 of NZ_JBWKDP010000010.1, forward strand.
GGACGAAAGTGTTCCGCTATGCGGACGGTTTTGATCCACCCGTCTGCGTGTCTGCTTTACTTGCCCGCATGACCAGGACGAGCAGCCGCACCCTTGCGACCGAGGCGAACACGACGCCCGGTGCTCGTTGTATGTGTCGAATGTGCGCCTTCTGAGGGCCCCTGCCTGAGCCTCGCGCCCCGAAGCGAGACCCGACAGCCACGCCGTGTCCGCCGGACATCCGCCGGACCGAGCCTGCCGCGCGCACCCGCAGCCCACCTGCTCGTCCGTGCACGCCCTGCTGCCCCCGACACGACACACCCGTGCGCGGCGAAACCCCACGCCGTGCACTCGACAGTGACGGAAATCCCTGTGATCACCACTACTGGCCTCACGAAGGTCTATCAGTCGCGAGGCCGCGACGTCACCGCTCTGGACGGCGTCGACCTCCATGTCCGCGAAGGTGAAGTCTTCGGCGTCATAGGCCGGAGCGGAGCCGGAAAGTCCTCCCTCATCCGCTGCGTCAATCTGCTGGAGCGCCCCACATCCGGCACGGTGACCGTCGACGGCATCGACCTCACCGCCCTCGCAGGGCGTGGCAACCGCGCCGGCAGGGAACTGCGCCAGGCCCGCAGTCGCATCGGCATGGTCTTCCAGCACTTCAACCTGCTGTCGTCGCGAAGCGTCAAGGACAACGTCGAGCTCCCCCTGGAGATCCTCGGCGTCTCCGGCGCCGAGCGCTCCCGCCGCGCCCTGGAACTGCTGGACCTCGTCGGCCTCGCCGACAAGGCGAAGGCGTACCCGGCGCAGCTCTCCGGCGGGCAGAAGCAGCGCGTCGGCATCGCACGGGCGCTGGCGGGGAATCCGAAGGTGCTCCTCTCCGACGAGGCCACCAGCGCCCTCGACCCCGAGACCACCCGCTCGATCCTCCAGCTGCTCCGCGACCTCAACCGCCGGCTGGGACTGACCGTGCTGCTCATCACCCATGAGATGGACGTCGTCAAGACCGTCTGCGACTCGGCCGCCCTGATGAGGAAGGGCAGGATCGTCGAGTCCGGAACGGTGAGCGAGCTGCTCGCCACACCAGGCTCGGAACTCGCCCAGGAGCTGTTCCCTGTCACCGGGGACGCCTCGGGGCCGGACCGAACGGTCGTCGACGTCACCTTCCACGGCGAGACAGCCACCCAGCCGGTGATCTCCCAGCTCTCGCGCACCTACAACATCGACATCTCGATCCTGGGCGCCGCGATGGACACCGTCGCAGGCAAGCAGATCGGCCGGATGCGCATCGAACTGCCCGGCCGCTACGCGGACAACGTGGTGCCCGTCGGCTTCCTGCGCGAGCAGGGCCTGCAGGTCGAGGTCGTCGAGAACGCGGCCGGGGACGTCCCCGCGCCGCGACCGGAACTGGTGAAGGAGACCGCCAAGTGACGTGGTCGGAGATGCAGCCGCTGCTCACCCAGGGCACCGTCGACACCCTCTACATGGTCCTGTGGTCCACGGTCGTCACCGTCATCGGCGGACTTCCGCTGGGCATTCTGCTGGTCCTCACCGACAAGGGCGGACTGCTGCAGAACCTCCCCGTGAACAAGGCCGTCGGCGCGATCGTGAACATCGGCCGCTCGCTGCCGTTCATCATCCTGCTGATCGCGCTGATCCCCTTCACCACCGCGGTGGTCGGCACCTTCATCGGCCCCACGGCCATGATCGTGCCGCTTGCCGTCGGCGCCATCCCCTTCTTCGCGCGGCTCGTCGAGACGGCGATCCGCGAGGTCGACCACGGACTGGTCGAAGCGGTCCAGTCCATGGGCGGCTCCATCCCGACGATCGTCCGCAAGGTGCTGCTCCCGCAGGCCCTGCCCTCGATCGTCGCCGCCGTCACCACCACCGTGATCGTCCTCGTCGGCTATTCGGCTATGGCGGGCGCGGTCGGCGGCGAGGGGCTCGGATCCAAGGCAGTCACCTATGGCTTCCAGCGGTTCGAGACCCAGTTCATGCTCATCACCGTCGTCATCCTGATCGTCGTCGTCACCGTCGTACAGCTGATCGGCGACGGAGTCGTACGGCTGCTGGCCCGCCGTGGCCGCACCGCCTGAGCACCCCCTTCCGCTTCACCGGCTCCACCACAAGCCCGAACTCCTTGTCCGGGCGTCAGTACCGCAATTCAGAAAGAGGCACTTTTCGTGCGTAACCACCGTAGGAACGTCAAGCTCACCGCGGCCGCAGCTGCCACCGCCGCCCTCGCCCTCGGCCTCACCGCCTGCGGCACCGCCTCCGACCCGGGCGCCAAGGCCGCGTCCGGCGACAAGGCCGCGGCCGCCGGCGAGCCGCTCGTCGTCGCGGCGTCCCCGACCCCGCACGCGGACATCCTGAACTTCGTCAAGAAGAACCTCGCCGACAAGGCCGGACTCAAGCTGGAGGTGAAGGAGTTCACGGACTACGTCCTGCCGAACACCGCCACCCAGCAGGGCCAGGTCGGCGCCAACTTCTTCCAGCACAAGCCCTACCTGGACGACTTCAACCAGAAGAACAAGACCACCATCGTGCCGGTCGTCAACGTCCACCTCGAGCCGCTCGGCCTCTACTCCAGGACCGTCAAGTCCCTCGAGGACATCAAGGCCGGCCAGACCATCGCCGTCCCCAACGACACCACCAACGAGGGCCGAGCGCTCCAGCTGCTGGCCGCGAACGGTCTGATCACCCTCAAGGACGGCGTCGGCACCAACGCCAAGCTCTCCGACATCACGGACAAGAAGGGCCTGGAGTTCAAGGAGCTGGAGGCCGCCACCGTGCCCCGCGCCCTGAACGACGTCGATGCCGCCGTCATCAACGGCAACTACGCCATCGAGGCCGACCTCGAGCCCGCCAAGGACGCCCTGGCTCTGGAGAAGGCGGAGGGCAACCCCTACGCCAACTTCCTGGCGGTCAGGAAGGGCAACGAGAACGACCCCCGGGTCAAGACCCTCGCCGAGCTCCTCAGTTCCCCCGAGGTGAAGAAGTACATCGAGGACACCTACACCGGTTCGGTCGTGCCCGCCTTCGGCGCCCCCGCCAAGTGACGCCCTTGGCAAGGACCTTGTGAACGAAGGCCCCGCGCACCCCGTCGGTGCCCGGGGCCTTCGGCGTGTCCCCGGCGGACCGACCCGGCCATGCACATCCCTCACCCGATGCTGCATGCTGTGCCTTTACGGCCCTTACGACTACGGCCCTCACAACGGTCCTCGGCATGGAGCTGCGCATGACTACCACCTTCCCGGACGTCTCCATCAGCACGGAGCGGTTGGTGCTGCGCGCGTACGAGGACGCCGACATCCCGGCCCACACCGAGATGATGAACGACGAGATGGTGACCACCTGGACCTCGGTCCCCCACCCCTACACCGAGCGGGACTCCGAAGCCTGGGTGCGCAGGATCGCTCCTGCTGAACGTGTGGAGGGCCGGGGCATAGTCTTCGCCGTCACCGAATTCCTCACCCAGCGGCTCGTCGGCGTCGTGCATCTGCAGAACACCGACTGGCGTGTCCGTGCCACCGAGGCCGCTTATGCGACGGCGCCATGGGCGCGCGGCGAGGGCTACGCCACCGAATCGATGCTGGCCGTCGCGCAGTGGCTGTTCCGCGACCAGAAGTTCGAACGCATCGAGGTCCGCACCGCCGCCGACAACACCGCCTCCCAGCAGGTCGCCCAGAAGATCGGCTGCATCAGCGAGGGCGTCCTGCGCAACGCCTGGATAGCGCGCACCCGCACCGGGACCGGCTGGACCGACATCAGAACCGACCTGATCGTCTGGAGCCTGCTCCCCGAGGACCTGGACGGTGTCGCCGACCAGATGGCCGATACCGGATATTCCTCTTTCGCCGACTGGAACTGATACCAGGTACGCTCACGACCTGCGGCAACGCAAGCGACCTCAGCGACTCAGCGAATTCCAGGAGACAGACGACGATGGCCGACCGGGTCACGGTGATCGGCTGGGACGGTTCCCCCCTGACCTCGGCCGCCAGGTCCGCGCTGTCCGCCGCCACGCTCGTCGCGGGCGCCGCCCATCACCTTGCCCTTCCCGAGGTGCCCGCGAACGCCGAGCGCATACGGCTCGGCAGCGTCGACCTCGCCGCCCGCAGGATCGCGGGACACCGCGGCAGCCCCGTCGTGCTGGCGGACGGTGACCCCGGCTTCTTCGGAGTGGTACGCACCCTGCGCGCGCCCCAGCACGGCCTCGAGGTCGAGGTCGTTCCGGCGGTCTCCTCCGTCGCCGCCGCGTTCGCCCGCGCCGGAATGCCCTGGGACGACGCCCAGATCGTCGTGGCCCAGCGCCGGACGCTCCGGCGGGCCGTCAATGTGTGCCGTGCGCACCCCAAGGTTGCCGTCCTCACCTCCCCGGGCGCCGGGCCCGTCGAGCTCGCCCTCCTCCTCGACGGCGTCCACCGCACCTTCGTGATCTGCGAGGAGCTCGGCACCGAACGCGAACAGGTCACCGTCCTCACCTCCGACAAGGTCGCCGACCACACCTGGCGTGACCCCAACGTCGTGATCGTCATCGGTGGCTCGGCATCCGTCGCCGTGCCGGGGGGAGGCTGGGTGGCGGGCCGTGACCCCCGCTATCCGCCGGCGGTCCGGGGCTGGGCGCTGGCACCGGAGCCGGGCCGGACCTCCGTGGCCGAGGGCGAGTCGGTGCAGCTGCGCGCGGCCCAGCTCGCCCGCCTCGGGCCCCGTCTGGGCGATCTCGTCTGGGACATCGGCTGCGGCAGTGGGGAGCTCGCCGCCGACGCGGCACGCTTCGGTGCCGCGGTGATCGCGGTCGACGACGACCCCGCCGCCTGCATCCGCACCGACGCCACCGCGCGCCGCCACGGCGTCCAGCTGCAGACAATCCGTGGCCGGGCGCCGCACGTGCTCGAGCGGCTTCCCGAACCGGACGTCGTACGCATCGGCGGTGGGGGAGTGCCCGTGGTCACCGCCTGTGCCGACCGTCGCCCCGAATGCATCGTCACCCATGCCTCCACCCGGGACGAGGCCGAGGCCATTGGCTCCGCACTCGTCGAGGGCGGCTATGCGGTCGAATGTGCTCTGCTGCAGTCCGTGGAGCTCGACCCCGGCGACTGGTCCGAGCGGGAGCGCTCGGTCGTCTTCCTGCTGTCCGGACAGTTGGAACGGCGCGACGGGGGCAGTTCGAGGGCCTAGGGCCCCTCGTTTGGATCTTGCCGGGCTCGCGCGCCCGGCGGCGCGCTCGCCGCCTTGCGATCGCACGGACCGGACCCCGCTCACCGATCCAGCCCGATCCAGACGAAAGACCCCAGCGCCGATGTCCGACGCGGCCCGTGACGGGCGGCGGGCGGACGGCGCGAGGGACGTTCCGCGGGAGGGTGGACAGGGCGGCCGGATCCCGCCCCCTGACCCAGGCGCTGTGGCGTGGCGAGGTAGGCTGGCCGACCGTTGTACCGCTGCCGGTCGATCGTCGATTCGTTCGTCAATATCCGGAATTGGGGACCATCTTGGGGTCCCGCTGTGGTACGGCGCGACCGGGGGGTGCGCAACGTGGCGCAGTCCACAGCAAACCGAGGCGAATCCAGCTGCCATGGACGCGAAACGCCACGACAATGCTGGGTGTCCATGGGCTTTCGTGCCGCGCGGCGCACACGCTCGTTCTTGTAGTGACGGGCGCCGCGTGTGTGCCGCGATCGGGCGCCCCGGGCGAAGGTCTGAAGGAACACAACCGATGGGCGAGGGGTACGCATGACTGACACCGGCCAGATCCCGGGCGAGGGGCTGCCGGAGAACGCAGGCATGGTGGAGCAGCCGGGCATCCCCGCTCCTGGCGCGTACACCTTCCTCGACCCCTCCGGAAGCGCTGCCGAATCCGTCGGCGACGACGACGATCTTCTGCTCATGCCCGGCGCGCAGGGCGCGTGGAGCGAGCCGCAGCCGGTGACGCCCACGGTCCTGCCGGCGCAGCCCGCCGCACCGGTCGCTCCCCTCGCACAGGTCGCCACCTCCGTGACCGCTCCTGCTGCTCCCGCCGCCCCCGTGGCGCCGCAGGCTCCACCTGCGCGTTCGGTCATGGACGGTGTGGCTCCCGGCGCTGCGACGGCCGCTGTTCAGGCGGCGGTGCAGCACGCGGCGCCGCAGTCGGTCACTCCGGCAGCGGGTGCGCCGACGGTGCCCGCCCCCGGAACGGTCGCCCCGGAGGCGGTGGTTCCCGAGTCCGCCGTGCCGGCGGCCCAGGAGGTCCCGGCGGCCACAGAGGCACCTGAGCCCGTGGCGTTCGCGCCGGAACAGGGCCTGCACACACCTGCCGTGCCGCAGCAGGCGGCTGCGGAGCCGCCGGTGCAGGAGGCCGCGTCGTACCCGGCCCTCGGGCACGAAGGCGTGCCGCACCAGGCCGCGGTGCACGAGGCGGGGGCCCACGAGAACGGGGCGTACGAGACGGCGCACGAGACAGGGGCTCACGAGGCCGGCGGCCGGGACTCGGGCTCGCTCGACCTCGGCGGCACACGTGTCCCGGCCGCCGCCGTGCCCGCGGCCACCCACACGCCGCCCCCGGGGCGCCGTCCGCTCCACATGGGCCCGCCCATGCCCGATGCCACCGGCGGAGTCGTGCGTTCGCTGGCCGACCGCGGTCCCGCCGGACGGCCCGGCAACGGATCCGGTCATACGCCGCCGCACCCCATGCCGGTCCGCCACCCGGGCCCGCCCACGACGGGCCCCGAGTACCTCGACGTACCGCGTGAGGAGCCGGCGGTCGCCGCCGCGCCACAGAGGGGCGAGACCCCGCCGCAGGGGGCCGCACCCTGGACCCCCGTGCCCGTGCCGTCCGCAGGCGCCGCGCCGGCAGAAACGGTCGGCCCGGAAGTCTCCGCCGTTGCCGACACGACCGCCGCGGTAGTGGCCGACGCCTCCGCCGAGATCCCCGTCGCGCCTGCCGAGCCCGTCGCCGGCGAGCCTCCGACCACCGACGGCTCCCTCGCCGGCACCGTGCACCCGGACACCGCGCCGGTGGCCGCGGTCGCCGAGTCCGACGCACACACGCAGGAAGCCGCCGTCCCCATGCAGGAGACCGCCGTCCCCGTGCAGGCGGCCGCGGCACCCGAGTCGGTGGCACCCGAGCCGGTGGCTGTGGCACCCGAGCCGATGGCACCCGAGCCGATGGCACCCGAGCCGGTGGCACTCGAGCCGGTGGTCCATCCGGCAGTGGAGGCGGAGACCGCCCCCGTCGAGGAAGCGGTGCCTTCGGATCAGGCCGCTGTCGCGGAGGTCGCGGAGCCCGCGTCCGAAGCACCCGCGTCCATGGCCGACGCCGACGCGCATCCTGTGCCGGTCGCCGTCGTACCCGCTCCGCGCAATGGCGGTGACAACGACAATCCGGCCGCCGAGGCCATGGGAACGCCTGCGGGTGAGCCCGAACTGCTCGATGAAACGGTGGAACCGCAGATGGCCGAGGAGCCCGCGTCCCAGCAGCCGGCGGAGTCCGTCGCCGTCGAGGAGGCGCCCGCGACCACCGGCGCCCGCGCCCCCGGCTACGACGACGCCGAGCGCGAGGCGGTTCTCCGGGTCATGCACGAGCGCCGCGACATCCGCAACGGCTTCCGCGGGGACCCCATCCCGCACGAGGTACTGCTGCGGGTCCTCGAAGCCGCGCACACCGCGCCCAGCGTGGGGCACTCCCAGCCGTGGGACTTCGTGGTCATCCGCTCAGCGGAGACCCGTCGCACGATGCACGAACTCGCCCAGCGCCAGCGCGACGCGTACGCCAAATCGCTGCCCAAGGGCCGCGCGAAGCAGTTCAAGGAACTCAAGATCGAGGCCATCCTCGACACGCCGGTGAACATCGTCGTCACCGCCGACTCGACCCGCGGCGGCCGCCACACGCTCGGCCGGCACACCCAGCCGCAGATGGCCCCGTACTCCTCCGCACTCGCCGTCGAGAACCTGTGGCTCGCCGCGCGGGCCGAGGGCCTCGGCGTCGGCTGGGTCAGCTTCTTCGACGAGCGCGAGATGGTCCGCGCTCTCGGCCTTCCCGAGCACCTCGAGGTCGTCGCATACCTCTGCGTCGGATATGTCGACGAGTTCCCCGCGGAGCCCGAGCTGATGCAGGCGGGCTGGTCCAAGCGCCGCCCGCTGTCCTGGGTCGTCCACGAGGAGACGTACGGACGCCGTGCGTTGCCCGGCGAGGAGCCGCACGACCTGCTCCAGGAGACCGTCTCCAACATCCGTCCGCTGGACGCCAAGGCGCTCGGTGAGGCGTGGGAGCGGCAGAAGCGGATGACGAAGCCCGCGGGGGCGCTCGGCATGCTGGAGATCATCTCGGCGCAGCTGGCCGGACTGTCCCGGATGTGCCCGCCGCCGATCCCGGAGCCCGCGGCGGTCGCGATCTTCGCGGGTGACCACGGGGTGCACGCCCAGGGCGTCACCGCATGGCCCCAGGAGGTGACCGGCCAGATGGTCGCCAACTTCCTCGGCGGGGGAGCGGTCTGCAACGCCTTCGCCAACCAGGTCGGCGCGGAGGTCTGCGTCATCGACGTCGGCGTCGCCTCCGACCTGCCGGCCACGCCCGGACTGCTGCCGCGCAAGGTCCGCCCCGGTACCTCCGACTTCACGACGGGTCCCGCGCTCAGTCGCGAGGAGGTCCACTCGGCGATCGAAGTGGGCATCGAAACCGCACGTGATCTCGTGGCCGCCGGCAACAAGGCACTGCTCACCGGTGAGATGGGCATCGCCAACACCACGGCGTCGGCGGCACTGATCTCCGTGTACACGGGGGTCGACCCGACGGAGGTCACCGGGCGCGGCACCGGCATCAACGACGAGATGCACGCCCGGAAGGTGGACGTCGTCCGGCGTGCGCTGGAGCTCCACCAGCCCGACCCGGCCGACCCGGTCGGCGTCCTCGCGGCGGTGGGCGGCCTGGAGCATGCCGCGCTGGTCGGTTTCATCCTCGGCGGCGCGTCGCTGCGTACGCCGGTCGTCCTCGACGGCGTCTCGGCGGGCGCCGCGGCGCTGGTCGCCCGGGCGGTCGCGCCGGAGGCCCTCGCCGCCTGCATCGCCGGGCACCGCAGCGCGGAGCCGGGTCATGTGGCGGCCCTCAACAAGCTGGGGCTGCGTCCGCTGGTCGACCTCGACCTCCGCCTCGGCGAGGGCACGGGCGCACTGCTGGCGCTCCCATTGGTGCAGAGCGCGGCCCGTGCGATGCACGAGGTGGCGACCTTCGACTCCGCGGGCGTCACGGAGAAGTAGTAGCGGCGGGTCCGCTGCGCGGTGCCGGAGCCGGTTGTCGTACGGCCCGGTACCGGTTACGGGGCCGGTGCGTCCGTCCTCGAGCGCCGGGTGGGCCCTGTGCGTGGGTCGTCCGGCCGGGTGGTCGGGGTCGGCCCGTGCCGGTCAGTTGCCTTGGGGCCGCTCCGGGACTCGTCTGTCCGGGACGGCCCGACGGGCGGCGGGGCGCAGGCCCCACCGCAACGGCACTGCTTGGCCGGCCCTCGCGGCGCTCCCTCAGGGCGATGTCCCGGGGGCAGGGCCGGCGGGAGCACCGGTGGCCCCTGGGCCGGGTCACAAGCCGCCGCTCCCGAGGAGCCGAGCCCGGAGGGGCCCCGCAGCACCACCCACCCAAGCACCACCCACCCGGCCCCTTCGCGGTCCGCGGACGAAATCCTGGTGAGGCTCACCCCACGACCCGTTGAACGCGCAACGGAGTGCGGAGCACGAACAGCCCTGGGAATCTCGTTCCTGTACAGGGATGTTGGACGGACCGAGGTCGCTCAGTCCGTGCGGAAGCCTTCGCCCTCCTGGCCGTGCGGCATGGGCGGGCAGTCGTGGAATGCGGAAGAGACGGCCTTGTTCAGCACCGGGTCCGCGAGCGGAGGCCCGTCGTAGCCGTCGACGGTGACGAACACGAATCCAGTCCGGATCCCGTCCACCTCGGTCTCCACGGTGCACTGCCCAGTGAGATCCTGCCCTCGGCTCCAGTCGCAACCCACGGCGTCCAACGCGGCCGTGAACCGGGAGTACGTCACTTCCGACGGATGGCTGACCATCGTTCTCGCCTGACCGTCGGGAACCGCGATCTGCCCATGCCACACCGGGACGATCACCTGGACCACCAGCTGACAGCTGCAGACGACCAGCTGCAGACTGCCGTAGCCGAACCAGCGCGGCCAGGGACGCTTCTGGTACACGGGGTCACCGATGAAGGGCGGCCCCCACGTCTCCGCCAGCTCGGGCAGCGACGCATTGCAGCCGACCGGCCCGATCCTTGCCGTCAGGCCGAACTCTGCCAATATGCGGGTCGCAGTCATGGTGAGGATTATGGCAGCAGACACTCTGAGCTGCGGAAACAGAGCGCCGCCAGGAGGTCGGCACTGGGCAGCGCATGGCCGCCGCTCTGCGGCCCTGTCAAGATCATTCAGGAACTCCGGTCAGGGCCGGTGCAAGAGTTCTCACCAGTCCGGGGGAGACGGAGGACGGACCCACCGGAAGCCCGCCCGGAACCGGACACCCCACACCCACCGGTGGTACCCCGCACCCGTCCGGGCACCGCACCCCGCAGGGGGCAAGGCGGCGTCCCGCCGTGAGTCCCGGGCCGGGAGACCCGGCCGGGGCCCGGGGGCAAGGGGGCACGGGGGCGAAGCCCCCGTAAAGTAATCCCCGTCCCCACCAGCCGCTTCACCGTCGCAGCGGCCACGCACCGCCGCCCCGAGGAGCCGCACTGCCATGGCTGAGCACGCCGAGCACCCCGCCTACCCCGTAGGACTCCGCCTCTCCGGGCGCCGCGCCGTCGTGATCGGCGGCGGCCAGGTCGCCCAGCGCCGTCTCCCGGCGCTGATCGCGGCCGGTGCCGACGTCACTCTGATCTCCCCCTCCGCGACCCCCTCCGTCGAGGCCATGGCGGAGGCCGGCGAGATCGCCTGGACGAAGCGCCGCTACGAGGCCGGGGATCTCACCGACGCCTGGTATGCGCTCGTCGCCACCAGCGACCCCGTCGCCAACGAGGCGGCATCGGCCGAGGCCGAGCGCGGCAGGATCTGGTGCGTACGTGCCGACGACGCCGACGCAGCCACTGCCTGGACCCCGGCCACCGGCCGCAGCGAGGGCGTGACCGTCGCCGTTCTCACCGGCAAGGACCCACGCCGTTCCGCCGCCGTACGCGACGCCATCGTGGAGGGGCTGCGCGACGGCTCGCTCGTCGCCCCCCACCACCGCAGCCGTGCCCCGTTCGTGGCGCTGGTCGGCGGCGGGCCGGGCGACCCGGACCTGATCACGGTCCGCGGGCGCAGGCTGCTCGCCGAGGCCGATGTCGTCATCGCCGACCGGCTCGGCCCGCGCGACCTGCTCGACGAACTCCCCCCGCACGTCGAGGTGATCGACGCCGCGAAGATCCCGTACGGCCGCTTCATGGCCCAGGAGGCCATCAACAATGCGCTCATCGAGCACGCGCAGGCGGGGAAGTCGGTCGTCAGGCTGAAGGGCGGTGACCCGTTCGTCTTCGGCCGCGGCATGGAGGAGGCCCAGGCCCTGGCCGAGGCGGGGATCGCCTGCACGGTCGTCCCCGGTATCTCCAGCTCCATCTCCGTCCCCGGCGCCGCAGGCATCCCGGTCACCCACCGGGGCGTGGCGCACGAGTTCACGGTCGTCAGCGGCCATGTCGCGCCGGACGACGAGCGGTCCCTCGTCGACTGGCAGTCCCTCGCGAGACTGCGTGGCACCCTCGTCATCCTCATGGGTGTCGACAAGATCGGCGCGATCGCCGAGGCGCTCATCGCCCACGGCAAGTCCCCCGACACCCCGTTGGCCCTGATCCAGGAGGGCACCACCGCTGCCCAGCGCCGGGTCGACGCCACACTCGCGACGGTCGCGGAAACCGTCCGGGCCCATGAGGTACGGCCGCCGGCGGTCATCGTCATCGGCGAAGTCGTCGCCGTCGGCCCGGCCGCCCCGCAGTCGTGACCAGCGGGCGCCGGTCCTGAAGGCGGCCCCCAGTCGTAACCAGCGGTAACCCATCCATGCCCGAGCCGTTGGCACCACTCCCCGGACAAGGCAGTATCACCCTGTGGCTGATCTCATCACCGTCGACGACCCCGACGATCCGCGCCTGCGCGACTACACGGGCCTGACCGACGTCGAACTGCGGCGCAGGCGCGAGCCCGCCGAGGGCCTCTTCATCGCCGAGGGCGAGAAAGTCATCAGACGGGCCAAGGACGCCGGTTACGAGATGCGCTCGATGCTGCTCTCGGCCAAGTGGGTCGACGTCATGCGCGACGTCATCGACGAACTACCGGCCCCCGTGTACGCCGTGAGCCCGGAGCTCGCCGAACGCGTCACCGGCTACCACGTGCACCGCGGTGCGCTCGCCTCCATGCAGCGCAAGCCACTGCCGGAGGCCGATGACCTGCTCCGGAACGCCCGCCGCGTCGTGATCATGGAGTCGGTCAACGACCACACCAACATCGGCGCCATCTTCCGCAGCGCCGCCGCGCTCGGCATGGACGCAGTGCTGCTCTCGCCGGACTGCGCGGACCCGCTCTACCGCCGCTCGGTGAAGGTGTCGATGGGCGCGGTCTTCTCCGTCCCGTACGCCAGGATCGGAGCCTGGCCCAAGGGCCTGGAGGCGGTGCGGGAGGCGGGCTTCAAGCTCCTTGCCCTGACCCCGGACGAGAAGGCGTCGGCCATCGACGAGGCTGCCCCGCACCGCATGGACCGGGTTGCACTCATGCTGGGAGCGGAGGGCGACGGGCTGTCCCGGCAGGCCCTGATGGCCGCCGACGAGTGGGTACGCATCCCCATGGCGCACGGCGTGGACTCGCTGAACGTGGGCGCGGCGGCCGCCGTTGCGTTCTACGCCGTCGCGACGGGCCGTCCGGAAAGCCGGTGAGGTGACCCGGAAGGGTTCACCGGCCGGCGGTGGCGCGGGGAGACCCCGTGCCACCGGAGCAGCGGACCGGCCGGCACAGGGCTGCGTTCGCCGCTCTAACCGCGCAGCCCCTGTGCCACGGTGATCCCCAGGGCGACGACGAGCGTCACGACGACGAACACGAAGATCCGCTGACGGAGCAGCCGGGGGTTGGCGGGCCTGCGCCCGGTGGATGTCGTCCGCACCCCCGGGCGTGAAGGCCTCCGCCCCGTACCCGAGCCTCCCCGGGACGGTGACGGTCGCGAGCCGCCCGTACGCGGAGCCGACGGGCGCGACACCCGGTCCCTGGGCACGGGTGCACCGGTTCCATGTCCCTGGGTGTTCCGCTCCGTGTACCGCGCGGTGGGCCGCCCCGCGGACAGGTCCTGCTCCTTCCGGTCCCGCTGCGCCGGCGGGCGGGCCTCCGGGAGCCCCTGGGCCTCGCGGGCCGCGATCTCCTTCAGCCGCATCGACAACTGCAGCGTGCTCGGACGCTGGTCCGGGTCCTTGGCCAGGCACGCCCGCAGCAGCGGAGCCAGCGCGTCGGGGACGCCGTACAGCTGCGGCTCCTCGTGCACCACCCGGTAGAGCATGACCTCGGAACTGCCGTGTCCGAAGGGCGAGTCGCCGGTCGCGGCGTACGCAAGGGTCGCCCCCAGCGAGAAGACGTCGGTGGCCGGTGTGACCACCGCACCGCGCACCTGCTCGGGTGCGAGGAAGCCGGGCGAGCCCACCGCCGTACCGACATGGGTCAGCGTGGACGCCCCGGTCGCCCAGGCGATGCCGAAGTCGATGATCCTCGGCCCCTTGGGCGACAGCAGGATGTTCGACGGCTTCAGATCACGGTGGACGACCCCGGCCTCATGGACGGCCACCAGTCCCTCCGAGAGGGCTGCCCCGATCGCCGCGGTCTCGGCCGCCGACAGCGAGCCGCCCTCGACCACCTTGTCGTGCAGCGAGGGTCCGGGGACGTACTGCGTGGCGAACCAGGGCCTGTCGGCCTCGAGATCCGCGGCAACGAGCCGGGCCGTACAGCCGCCGCGGATGCGGCGTGCGGCGGACACCTCACGGGCGAACCGCGAACGGAACTCCTGATCCTCCGCCAGATCCGGACGGATCACCTTCAGCGCGACACGCTGCCCGCGGCGGTCGGAACCGAGGTACACGACCCCCATCCCGCCCGCGCCGAGGCGCCGGTGAAGCCTGAACGAGCCGACAACACGCGGGTCCTCGCGCCGGAGCCGCATCATCGCCATGTCCATCCCCGCCGGCCGGTGTCCGTTGTCCGTTTGACGTGGCACAGCTTACGTATCCGTAGCCCGGTGTGCTCATAGGCCGCGCCCTCGTCGGCAGATCGATTGTCAGTGCTGGTCGTGAAATGTGAGGAGTGGTCAGGAAGCCCCGGTTTCCAGGGCTGCTGACTCTCGAGTCAGCCCAATCGTCCGCCGGACAAAGGGGGTTGGGTCGATCAACGGCGACGGGGTGAAGGCGGCCGCCGACCCGCGGGATGCGACGGGGTGTTCGAAGGGACAGCGAGCCGGGTGAGCGCCGGGGCGCAGGTCACGGTGTGCCGGGCGGGAGGGAAGTGATCGAAGTCACTCCGGACCGCCCCGCCGCGGTGGCCGACCGGTGCCAAAGTGCGGCTCGGCGGTGGGTGCCCGACGGGGACCCCTCCGGGTGGACCCCCACGATCGGGTGCGCGTCTCCACCCTGGGGAGTACGTCGACGGTGGTCGGCTCATCCTCCTGGAGGCCCGGGATTAGGTACGCGGGCATGACGCGTGGGTGCGCCGGCGTCCCTACTGTTGAGGTCAAGCGGCGGGTGCACCACTCGTCCCCCGAGGTCGGAGACATCCGCCGCTGCCAGACACGACAGGAGAGGACCCATGGCGGACACTGCATCGCGGGCCGTGATCCGCACGCAGGGACACAAGGCGTTCGCCGCGTTCGGCGGCCGCCGGTCCGGTCGGCGTCACCCGCTGGTGGCGACGGCGATGGTCCTCCCTCTCGCGACCCTGCTCGTTGTCGTCTTCGGCGGCTGGGAAGCGGTGGTCACACAGGCGTCGTCCGTGGGCGTGATGCTGGGGCGCTGAGCGGCGCCCCCGACCCGGAAGAGCGGTCCGGGTCGAGGACATCCCACCCGATACCCCGTGGGGACGGGGGTGCGGCGGACGACAGCGTTCGGCCGGTCAGCTGGGGAGCTGACCGGCCAACGCCATTCTCTGCCCCGGTCGGCCTCGGCCCCCGACAACCGCACCCGCACCGCGGAGCGGCCCCGGGGCAGCGGCAGTCCGACCGCACCCGCACCGCCGGACGCACGCACGCCGTAGGCTCGCCGCGTGGATCAGGGGAACAGCAGGCTCGTGCGGGCGCTCTCGGAGGCCGCGGCCGCCGCCGCGCACACTCCGGACCGGACGGCGTGCCACGCCTGCGGCCGGGACGGCCAGGTGCTGGCCCGGCGCGATGACGGGGTTGTCGTGCGGCACGGGCCGGCTGTCGCGAAGGCGCACGCGCGCGGCACCGATCCGGACGGGCACCGGGTACGCGTCGCCGTGGCGGCCAGCCCGTTGCTCGAGGGCATTCTGCTGCCGCCGATCCCGCACCTCGCCGACGCAATCGAGGGGCGCCCCGTCACCGCGTGGCCCTTCGGCAGCCCCGTGGACCCCACGGACCCGGATGCCGCTCCCTGGGAGGAGGCCGCGGTGCTCCTCGCCCGGCTGCATTCGGTGCCGGCCGACGGACTGCCCGGCCCGTTGCCCGCCATGCGCGGGCCGGCGAAGGCGGCTTCGGCGGTTGCACGGATTCCCGCCCACCATCCCGCCACCCGGCCCGTGCTCGACGCCTGGGCGCGGCTGCCGGACTGGGCCCGCGGTGAGGCCCCCGCACCCCGGCCGCCCCGGCTCTGCCACGGAGATCTGCACCTCGGCCAGCTGGTCAGGCACCCCGCGCACCAAGGCCCCTGGCTGCTCATCGACATCGACGATCTCGGTCTCGGGGACCCTGCCTGGGATCTCGCCCGTCCTGCGGCCTGGTACGCGGCGGGGCTGTTGCCGCCGGATGTCTGGAGCCGTTTCCTCGCCGCGTACCGTACGGCCGGCGGGCCGGGTGTACCGCCCGCTCCCGACGACCCCTGGCCCCAACTCGACATACCCGCCCGGGCCCTGACCGTCCAGACCGCTGCGCTGGCGCTCGCGAAGAGTGCCGCGGCGGGCCGCGATCTCGACGACGTGGAGCAGTTGATGGTCGACGCCTGTGCCCGAATTGCTACTCTCCCGCCCGAGTTGGCGGCATGATCACGTCGTATGGTGAGCGCACCAACCGATCGGTGAGGAGCTGAGCCGAGATGCAGTGTCCCAAGTGCCATGCGCCCATGCACACGTACAACCGCAATGGTGTCCAGATCGAGCAGTGCAGCGGCTGCCGGGGGATATTCCTCGACTACGGCGAGCTGGAGTCGCTGACCCGCCTGGAGTCCCAGTGGGTGCAGCAGGCACCGCCCGCACCGCCGGCCCCGCAGGGCTACCCTGCCGCCCCCGCCTGGGGCGCCCCGCACCACGGCGGCCACCACGGCCACCGCAGCTTCGGCCGGATGCTCTTCTCCTCCTGACGAGGGGGAACGACGGAGCCCCCGGCCGCGTCAGGCGGCCGGGGGCTCCGGGCTGTGGACGATACTGGGATTGAACCAGTGACCTCTTCCGTGTCAGGGAAGCGCTCTCCCGCTGAGCTAATCGTCCTCGGGACCACGACCCGGGGGCCATGGGCACTGCGTGCGCGATACTGGGATTGAACCAGTGACCTCTTCCGTGTCAGGGAAGCGCTCTCCCGCTGAGCTAATCGCGCGGGGGACCCTTGCAGGTCCAGTGGACGATACTGGGATTGAACCAGTGACCTCTTCCGTGTCAGGGAAGCGCTCTCCCGCTGAGCTAATCGTCCTTGGAGGTGGAGACGGGATTTGAACCCGTGTAGACGGCTTTGCAGGCCGTTGCCTCGCCTCTCGGCCACTCCACCAGGAGTGCAGGGGGTCGGGAAGATCCCCCACTTCGAGCGGACGACGAGATTCGAACTCGCGACCCTCACCTTGGCAAGGTGATGCTCTACCAACTGAGCCACGTCCGCCTGTCGTTTCCGATTCGCTTTCGCGTCCCGGCGACGTGTTGAACTCTAGCGGATTCCTGGGCCAGCACAAAAACGCGTTTCCGCAGCGTGCTGAGCTGTGTTCACGGCGGGTCCACCGCCCGGTGCGGTCCGGGACCGGGCCGGAGCGCAGTCCGGGCCGCCGCCATAGACTCACAGCCGTGCACGACCTCTTTCCTCTGGCCCGCTTCGGCAGCCTCGTCGCCACCGACCTCAGGGACGTCACCAGTGACCCCGAGGCCCTGGAGTCCTCCGGCTTCTGGGCCGTCGCCGCCGACTTCGAGGGCCGTCTCACCTGTGCTCGCTTCGGTGACGTACGCCATGAACCGGTGCCGGCACCGGAGCCCGGGCACTGGCGCGGGCCGGCTCGGGAGGACTGGACGTCGTCGCTGGACCGGGAGGGCTACACCGCGGGCGTACGCCGGATCCGTGAGTACATCGCCGCCGGCGACGTCTACCAGGCGAACCTCTGCCGGGTCCTGTCCGCCCCCTTGCCGGATCCGGACGCCGCCGACGTCGACGCCCTGACCGCGCTGCTGGCGCGAGGCAACCCGGCCCCGTACGCAGGAACGATCCGGCTGCCCGCGCACGGCGTGGAGATCGCCACCGCGTCGCCCGAGCTCTATCTGCGCCGCGAGGGCCGCACGGTGGAGTCCGGGCCGATCAAGGGCACCGGTCGCACCGCCGCGGACCTGCTGGAGAAGGACCACGCGGAGAACGTGATGATCGTCGACCTGGTCCGCAACGACCTGGGCCGCGTCTGTGCCACCGGAACCGTGACCGTCCCCGCTCTCTGCGCAGTCGAGCCGCATCCCGGCCTCGTCCATCTCGTCTCCACGGTGCGGGGTGAGCTGGCCCCCGGCGCGGGCTGGCGCGCACTCCTGGACGCCACCTTCCCGCCCGGCTCGGTGACCGGGGCCCCCAAGTCGAGCGCTCTGCGGATCATCGAGGAACTGGAGCCCGCACCGCGCGGCCCGTACTGCGGCGGAATCGGCTGGGTCGACGCCGACCGGTGCACGGCTGGGCTGGCCGTCGGCATACGCACCTTCTGGATCGACCGGGCCGCGGGTCTGCTGCGCTTCGGTACCGGTGCCGGGATCACCTGGGGCTCGGATCCCGAGCGGGAGTGGGACGAGACCGAGCTGAAGGCGTCGCGGCTGCTCGCGGTAGCGTCGGGCGCATACGCGCAGAGTGGAAGGACCGCGTGATGAAGATCTGGGTCAATGGCGGACTGCGGGACGTCGACACAGCCCTGGTGTCCGTGCTGGACCACGGACTGACGGTGGGCGACGGCATCTTCGAGACCGTCAAGGCGACCGGGGGACGGACCTTCGCCCTCACCCGGCACCTCGACCGGCTCACCCGCTCGGCGCGCGGCCTGGGCCTGCCCGATCCGGACCTCGACGAGGTCCGCCGCGCCTGCGAGGCCGTGCTGGAGGCCAACCCGATGGCGCTGGGCAGGTTGCGGATCACCTACACCGGCGGGCTCTCCCCGCTCGGCTCGGACCGGGGGGACGCGGGCCCGACGCTCGTGGTGGCGGTCGGCGAGACCACGCGCCGCCCCGACAGCACTGCTGCGATCACCGTCCCGTGGACCCGCAACGAGCGCGGGGCGCTGGCCGGGGTGAAGAGCACCTCGTACGCCGAGAACGTCGTCGCCCTCGCCCGTGCCCATGAGCAGGGCGCGTCCGAGGCGCTCTTCGCCAACACGGTGGGACAGCTCTGCGAGGGCACCGGGTCCAATGTGTTCGTCGTCGTCGACGGCAGGCTGCACACCCCGCCGGTGTCCTCGGGCTGTCTCGCCGGCATCACCCGGGCGCTGATCGTGGAGTGGACCGGTGCGCTGGAGACCGATCTGCCGCTGGACGTCCTGGACCGGGCCGAGGAGATCTTCCTGACCTCCACCCTCCGGGACGTCCAGGCCGTCCACCGGATCGACGGACGTGAGCTCCCCGGTGCTCCAGGACCGGTGACCGCGAAGGCCATGCGCATGTTCGAGGAGCGCGCCGCAGCCGACCCGGATCCGCAGGTCCCGTAGCCGGGCAACGCTGCAAAACGTGGTGACGGACGGCCGTGGGACAGGTAGAAACGACGCTGATGACCACCACTCTGCGGCCGTCCGGGCCGCTTCAGCACGGTGACGGCGGTGCCCGGTCGCGCGCGTACGACGTGTGCGTGAACAGCAGGCCCGTCGGCGCGATCGAGCTCACGACCAGTGCCGGCCTCGGCCCGACCGCGGGCGTCATCGAGTCGCTGCG
This sequence comes from Streptomyces sp. NPDC043861, assembly GCF_056435905.1. Lineage (NCBI taxonomy): Bacteria > Bacillati > Actinomycetota > Actinomycetes > Kitasatosporales > Streptomycetaceae > Streptomyces > Streptomyces sp. NPDC043861. Next base: position 133,516 of record NZ_JBWKDP010000010.1, read on the forward strand.
CATCGAGGAGGGCGACCGGCGGCGCGGCCGCGGCACCGTCGCCGCGCTCGCCGCGGAGGAGGTGCTTCGCGGCTGGGGCTGCACGCAGGTCCTCGCCTCCGTGCCGGCGGATGCGACAGCGGCGCTGCGCATGGCCACCGTGCTCGGGTACACGGAACGCGGCCGCAACATGCTCAAGGAGCTGCCGGACGGTCCGCAGCCGGAGCTGCCGGCGGACGCCGAGGGACGGCCCATGACCGAGGACGAGTTCCAGGTCTGGCTCGGCGCCGCGATCGAGAGCTATGCAAGGGAATGGGTCAAGCGCGGGGTACCGCCCGAGGAGGCCCGCGCCAAGTCCGAGGCGGACCATCACGGTCTGATTCCCGATGGTCTGGCCAGCCCCAATGTTTGGATCAGCGTCCTGGTCGTCGGCGGCACCGTGGTGGGGCATCTGTGGGTCTCCGGAAGAGAAGTGCTTCCGGGGGAGCGCGGCGCGTACGTGTACGACATCGAGGTCGCGGAGGAGCACCGCGGCCGTGGGCACGGACGGGCCCTGATGCTTCTCGCCGAGCGGGTCGCCCGGGCGCAGGCCGGGGCGTCGGTGCTCGGACTGCACGTCTTTGCGGGCAACACCCCGGCGCGTGGTCTCTACGATTCGCTCGGCTACCGGACGACCCACGTCAACTTCTACAAGCAGCTGCTCTGAGGGCTGTCCCGCAATTCCCGGTGGACCGGCGCGCTGTCCGGATGCGTGGGTCTGTCCGGGGCCCGCCAGGGCCGAGGGGAAGCATCGCAAGGCGGAGGGGTGTCCTCGTGCTGGGCGTGTTCGGGCACTCCGACAACGCGGTGGGGGTGCCTCCCAGCGGTGGCCGGTGGAGCGCCGTGGCTGTCGTCGTGCGCCCGCCGGGGATCACGGGACAGCCCTTGGCGTGCGGCGACCGTGAAGGGGTTTCCGGCTGGCTCGCGGTGTCCGGTGCATGGGATCTCACGGTCTCCCCATGCCCGGCGGTGGGGCACTCCCGCCGGCTCCGCCGGGGGCGTCCCACCCGGTCCGAGGCCGGGGCGGGCCGCCCTCCAGGGCTGGGGTGCCTCCACAGGCGCAGCTGCGCGGGAGTACCCGGATGACTTCGGCAATGCGGCCTGGGGGTCTCCCAGCGGTGGCAGGGGAGTGCCGTGCAGGGCTGACGTGAGCCGGTGAACCCTTCTCGTCACCGCGCCGGGGCCCCGGCGCGGCCGCCGCCCCGGAAGGAGCCGGGGCGTGGTCCGGCGGGCGGCCGGCCCTGGGCGTGGCCATGGCTCAGACGCCGCGCCCGTCGGTGAGCAGCCCGTCGGCGATCTCCTCGATCCGCTTGCGCAGGCCCTCCTGGCTCTTGCCCCCGTCGAGCCGCTCGCCGCCGATGACATAGGTCGGGGTGCCGGTCACGCCGATCGCCTTGCCCTCGGCCTGGTCGGCGTCGACGATCAGGATGTGCCGGCCGTCGATCAGAGCGGTGTCGAACTCCTCGGCATCCAGGTCGAGTTCACGCGCGATCTCCAGGAGGAGCGGTTCGCCCTTGCGGTCCAGCTCCTCGACCCGGTCGAGAACGGCCTCCACGTACGCCCAGCCCCGGCCCTGGACCGCAGCCTCCTCGGCGGCCTGAGCGGCGGCGAAGGAGTGCTTGTGCTTCTCCAGCGGGAAGTGGCGCAGCCGCAGCTCCAGCCGGTCGCCGTAGCGCTCGCGCAGCGCTCGGAGATCGGTGAGTGCGGCGCGGCAGTCGGTGCACTGCAACTCGCACCAGACGTCCAGGACGAGGGGTACGGCGGGGGAGGTGTCGCTCATGGGACCAGTCTTCCAGCAGCGGGCGGCCCGCCCCAACCGGGACCTGGGGAGGAGATTCCTCCCGGAGATCTCCCTGAGGTACGGCCCGATCGTGGCCCGCCAGGGCCGGAGCGGTGCAGGATGGAAGGGACGAACCCGCCCTCCCCCAGACCTTTCGCTGGGGGCGACCCCCATTCGCTTCGCTCGCCCTGGAGGACCGGATGCTTGCCGAGACCATTTGTTCCGCGGTGTCCGCGGCCGGGCTGGGCATCGCCGCGGTCGCCGCGTACCGGAGGCGCTTCCTGACTGCGACCCGCATCGCCGCCTATGCGCTGGTGCCGCTCGGCCTGGTGATGACAGGTGCCGTCGAGTGGATTGCCGGCACGGCCTTCAGCCCGGTGGCGTGGGCGGGTGTCGGTGTGCTGGGACTCGCCTGGGTGCTGTTCATGACGAGCCGCGCGGCGGAGCGCCGTGCTCTGGCCAAGGCGTCCCAGGACACCGGCCGGCCCAGGGCGGTGGCCCCTTCGTCGTCGGACCCGGCCCTCGGCAAGGCGTCCGGCCCGGCCGGGCAGGCCGGACGGTCCACGGGCAAGCAGCGTGCCGCGGACCAGGGTGAGGACTTCAGTGACATCGAAGCGATTCTCAAGAAGCACGGCATCTGAATCCCGAAACAGGACGGTCGCGGCCCGTCAGGTCAACATCCGTGCCGTGGCGGCGAGTTGACGCCACGCGGTCCCATATGCCCGATCTCGCGGTGAAATCGCAGGTCAGGAAGGCGTGGACGTCAACCGCTGTCAGGGGTCAGGAGTCGTCGGAGTCCACGGGACGGTGAACTCCCCCTGTCGCAACGCGTGTTGCCCGATCATCGTGGGGCATGCTGCGTCATCATCACCCCGAGATGCTGGATACCTCCCGGGGCGAGAGCCCCGCCCCCGCCGACGAGCCGCGTGGTTGCCTCTTCGCGCTCTCTCAGCCGCCGCTGATGATCTTCCTTGCCGTGATCGGCTGCCTTCTTCTCATGGCTGCCGTCCATGATCTGTTCCTGCTGTGAGCGCGGTGATCGTCAGCCGGCGGCTTCCTTGCGGCGCGCACGGTACGCGGCCACGTGCAGCCGGTTGCCACAGGTGCGGCTGTCGCAGTAGCGGCGGGAGCGGTTGCGGGAGAGATCGACGAAGGCGCGCCCGCAGTCCGGCGCCTCGCAGCGTCGCAGCCGCTCGTGTTCGCCCGCGACGACGATGAAGGCCAGCGCCATGCCGCAGTCGGCGGCGAGGTGGTCGGCGACCGATGCACCGGGCGCGAAGTAGTGGACGTGCCAGTCGTAGCCGTCGTGGTCGGTCAGCTGCGGGGTGGTGCCGGCCGCGGCGACCAGCTGGTTGATCAGCGCGGCGGCGGTCCGGGAGTCCCGTGCCGCGAACACCTCGGCGAACCGGCTGCGCACGGCCCGTACGGCATCGAGGTCGGCCTGGCCCAGCTCGCCGACGTCGCTGACATTGTGGCCCCGCACGAATGCGTACAGCGACGGGATGTCGTTGAGCTCATCGCCCTCCGCGCTCTCCGGCGCGGTGTTCACCAGATCGACGACGGTGTCGAGGGCGATGCGGGTGTCGTGGGGGATCAGCACGATTGGCTCCCTGGCCTGCTGCGGGCCGGTGCCCGCCGAATTGCGCTGACTCTAGCGTCTCGCGGAAGAACGCGAAGGCGCCGTCACCGCGGGTGATCCGCGGTGACGGCGCCGTCACCTGCTGCATGCTGTCGGTCGTTCTCCGCACGGCGCCGTCTCCCCGAGTCGGACGGCGCCGAGCAGCCCTCGGCCTGGCTCAGCTTTCGGCCAGGATGTGCGAGAGCTCCGTATCGAGGTCGAAGTGACGATGCTCGGTGCCCGGCGGTACCGCGGCGTCGGTCCGCTTCAGGAACGACTCCAGGGCCCGGGCCGGGGCCTCGAGCAGGGCTTCGCCCTCCGGGGAGCTCAGAGCGATGCAGACGACGCCCTGGCCATGGCTTCGAGACGGCCAGACTCTGACGTCGCCGGTGCCGGTGGGCCGGTGCAGACCCTCGGCGAGGAGATCGCGGGCGAACACCCATTCGACCGTCTCCTCGGCTCCGGTGTGGAAGGTGGCGTGCACGGCGTAGGGATCGGCCGTGTCATACCGCAGGCCCGCGGGTACAGGCAGTGAGGACTCGCTCGATACAACGAGGCGCAGGTGCAGCTCGCAGCTGACCGTGGTGTTCATAAGCGCCAGGGCCTTTCGCTCAGTGTGCGCTCGGGGATTCGCACGTCGGCGAAATCGACATGCCACCTACGGTGCCGTTGTAAACCCCTCTGTCTGTTTTGTGATCCTTGAGGTACCCCGTTCGGAGGATCCACAGGTACGACTGTGCGGTCATTCCGGAGGCACCTCCGGTCAGGTACTTTGGGCAATATGAATGCGGAGAGTGACGAGCGGGAGAAGGTGGCTGCGCCGGCGGCCGCTGCGCCCGCCACGGGGGACGTGACGGTCGGCGAGATCGTGGACGAGGTGACGCGTGACCGGCCGCTCGGGTCCCGGGCGCCCGAGTTCGTGAAGGCGCGCAGGACACTTCATCTGAGCTGGCAGGTCGGCGTGTTCATCGTCGGTCTCGCCGTGGTCGGGGCGGGCATCGTGATGCTGCCCCTGCCCGGGCCCGGATGGCTGGTGATCTTCGGTGGAATGGCGATCTGGGCCACCGAGTTCGTCTGGGCGCAGCTCGTCCTGCGCTGGACGAAGCGGAAGGTGACCGAGGCTGCTCAGCGGGCGCTCGACCCCAGGGTTCGCAGACGGAACATGATCCTCACCGCGACCGGCCTGGTGATCATCGGAGTGCTGCTCGGGATCTACGTCTGGAAGTTCGGAATCGTGATGCCCTGGAAGATCGACGAGTGACTCCGGGGTGACGACCGCATGGTCAAGAAGCACCGCTGACATGGGGTAATGTGTGCGGTGCGCCCGGGCGATTAGCTCAGTGGGAGAGCGCTTCGTTCACACCGAAGAGGTCACTGGTTCGAACCCAGTATCGCCCACCACCCGGACCGAAGGCCCCGGAGACCGAGTCTCCGGGGCCTTCGGAATTTCACCCGTTCGGCGCATCGGCTCATGCCGTCCGGCGCGACGCCTCAAGCCACCTCAGCGCATCCGGCTCAGCGTGTCCCGCAGTCTGCGGGCATCGCGCAGACGCTGTTCGTACGTCGCCCCGACCGCCAGGAGAAGCAGGCCGGCGAGGGCGGGCGGCAGCCAGCGGGGAAGGGCGCCGACGACCTGGACGACATACGGGGCCAGCTCGTGCAGTGCGTCCAGTGCGAGGACCAGTCCGCCGAGGACGAGCAGCGCCTGAAGGCGCAGCCGGGAGCCCACGAGGGTGATCGCGAGCGCGGCCACGCCCAGGAGCAGCGGGCGCAGCCAGTGAGCGTCGCCCCAGGCGGTGAAGAGGCTCGGTACCAGGGTCGCGGCCAGGCCGGGTCCGTAGGCCGTCCAGGAGGAGGCCTCCGCGTCGCGGCGGCGGCGCAGCAGTCCGACGGCCAGCGCCGGAATGGTCACCGGCAGGGTGTACGCCTCGGGCACCGACACGTCCGAGGCGATGAGCCGCACCCAGGTGGCGGCCACGAACAGCACGGCGGCCGCACACCCCGCGACGGGGCGCCGTTCGGGCCGCACCGCGGTGCCCGCGGCGACGACGCCCGCGAGAGCCAGCACCAGGGCGAGGGTGGGAGCGTCCGGCAGCGCCAGGGCGACCGCGACGCATGCGGCCGCCGCGCCCGTGAGCTCGACCGGGAGGGCGACTGGATGACTCCTCAGCCGTGCCGCGAGCAGCGCGGTGGCGGCAGGCACGGTCAGGAGCGCGAGCCCCGCCTGGGGTGCGGTCAGCCCGGCGGCCGCCGCGGTCGCCCCGGTCAGCCCCGCGGTCCACACGGCGGTGGCGCACGCCTGCACGGCCTGGACGACTCCCCTTCCCGCGAGCGATGCGGCGGCGCATGCGGCCGCCAGTACGCCGAGCACGGTGAACGTGGCAGGCCGGACGGCCAGCCCCAGCAGGACGACGCTCAGCGCGCCGGCCAGTCCGCAGCCGAGAGCCGTGACGGCGACGGCACTCCGTATGCCGCTACCCCGGCCGTCCGTGGCGACTCCGGGGCCGCCGACGCGGGCGGTGGACGCCCCGTCCGTGCCTGTGTCCTTGCTGGCCTCGGCTCCCGTGCCCGGGCCCGTGCCGGTCCCGGCGGCCGGTGCGGTGCGGCCGGTCAGGACCGGGACCGCCAGGGCAGCCGTCACCACCACCAGCTGGACCGTGAGCGTGGCCGCGTAGGGCAGGGCCAGGGCCGTGGGTGCCGTGAACGCCGCGCACCAAGCGAGGCCGACCGCCGCGCAGGTCATGGCCTCACGGGGAAGCGTGACGGCCGGGACGGCGCGAGGTGCAGTCCACAGCGCAGCGGCAACGACGGTCAGGACCAGCGGTGAGGCGGACATGCCCGGCAGGACCCCTGCCGTGTCTGCCACGCCCGACCAGACGCCGTCGGCGAAGGCCGCCGGGTACAGGAGCGTGGCGGCGACCAGCGGCAGGGCCCAGACGGTCGCCGCAGCGTGGACCAGCCCCGATGCCGTGGCCAGGCCGATCACGATCCCTCGCGGCGCCGGCATCCGTACGACCGGGAACAGTGCGAGTGCGCAGAGCAGATAGCCGGGCACCGCCCAGTCCGCGGGCACCGATGCGCGGACCACTCCGCCGATGGCCGCGATCGCGGCCAGACCCGCCACCGCGGCTGTTACTGGCGCGGCAGACGGCACACGCCACGCGGCACACAGGGCCAGGGTCGCCGCGGCCAGGAGCAGCAGGGCCGGCTCGAACGCACCGGCCGTGGTGCCCGCCGTGACCGAGAGCCAGAGGCCCGCCAGCAGGGACCAGCCGCCGGTCACGACCGCCCCCGCGGCGGCGAGTGCCCGCACCCCCGCCGTCCTCGCGGCGATCGCGATCGCGACATCACCCGCGGCGGTCAGCAGCGTCGCCCAGGCGATGACCCAGGCACTCGCATCCGACGCCAGTGCCCAGAGCGGCAGCGGGAGTTGCGCGGTGACCACGGCGACCGGAAGGGGGATGCGCAGCCTGCCGAGCGCCGTGCCGTACGCCGCCCAGAGCGCGGCGAGTACGCCGGACGCGGCGGCCGCGTATCCCACGGCATGGGTGTCCGGCAGCACCGCGCGACGCAGGGCGTATGCGTCGAGGACCATGAGGACCAGACCGAGCGCCGCCACCGACTCGGCGGTCGACGTCAGTTTGCGCCGCAGCAGCAGGACCGGCGTCGCCAGAGCCGCCACAGTCACCGCACCGAGCACCAGGGACCGCCCACCGATGCCCATATGACCCCAGCTGACCAGGGTGAAGGCGACGGCGGCGATCGCCAGCAGGATGCCGCCCAGGCTGAGCAGCACATTCTGCGCGCTCGGCGGCGAGGTCTCGGGGGCGGGACGGGAAGGCCATGCGACGCCCGGGGCACGGCCGGGACCCATGGGGCCCGTGACTCCCGCGGCCTGCGCATGCAGAGCTCCCAGCGTCTGCACCAGCCAGGCCCTGCGGGCCATCAACTGGGCTCGCCGTGCATCGAGTTGAGCCAGCTCACCGTCGAGGATCCGCAGTTCCTCGCCGGGCGGCAGTACGTTGTCCATGCGAGCAGTGTGGTGCGCGACACATCGGTTCGATATGCGCGCACGTACTCAGATCCTGCATGAGTACTCCCCGGCGGGCCCAGACTCGGAGCATGGACTGGCACCACTACCGCTTCCGGAGCGTCTGGGAACTGCCCTCCCCGCCCTCCGTCGTGTTCGCCGTGCTGGAACGCCCCGAGCTCTACCCGCGCTGGTGGCCCCAGGTCCGCCAGGTGACCGTCCTCCCCGACGGCAGCGGAGTCGCCCGCTTCCGCTCGATCCTCCCGTACGACCTCGTCGTCAGCGCGCGGGAACGCTTCAGGGACCCCGAATCCCGGGTGCTGGAGGTGGAGCTGGCGGGTGATCTCGCCGGCTGGGCACGCTGGACCGTGACCCCGACGGCAGGCGGCGGTACCCGGGTCCGCTACGACCAGGAAGTGGAGGTGCTCCGCCCGCTGATGCGGCGGCTGGCCCTGCCCGGGCGTCCCGTCTTCCTCGCGAACCACGCCCTGATGATGCGGGCGGGGCGACGCGGGCTCGGGGCCTATCTGGCGGGGGGCCCGAAGGGAGTTTGAAGGAAACCCGGCGGTACCTGTATGGTTCAGTGCGTTCCCGGGCGATTAGCTCAGTGGGAGAGCGCTTCGTTCACACCGAAGAGGTCACTGGTTCGAACCCAGTATCGCCCACCGGGAGAGGCCGGTCCGTCATCGACGGACCGGCCTTGCTTGTTCCCTGGCGTCGTCGATGAGACAGCCGATCAGGCCGCCTGGGCGGGGAGTTCCGGTCGCAGCGGCCACGCCGGGTCCACCGACTCGTCTGAGCCGTTGCGCGCGAACCACGCCTGCAGGCCCCGGGCCTGCGCTGCGTGCCACACCGCCTGAAGGGTGTGCAGCTCCGGTGGTGAGAGCCGCTCGAGCCGAGAGGTGAAACGCCTCCCCACCGCACGTACCACCTCGAGCGCCGCCTGCGCATCGGACGCCGCGTCATGAGCCCCGTCCAAGGTGACCCCGTACTGCGCGCAGAGGTCCGTGAGCGTGCGCCTGCCCTTGCGGTAGCGGTCCAGATGCTTGTCGAGAACCCGCGGGTCCAGGACGCAGATCGGCACGTTCTCCAGATAGTGCGCCAGCGACGAGGCCCGGTGGCGGCGCAGTTCGCGGTCGAGCAGCGTCAGGTCGAACGGCGCGTTCATCACCACGAGCGGCCTGCCCGCGGCGCACTGCTCGGCGAGCGCCCGGCCTATCTCCTCCATCACCGGGGCGGGCCAGCGACCGTTGTGCTGCAGATGCTCATCCGTCAGTCCGTGCACGGCCGTGGCCTCGGCGGGCACCGGGATGCCCGGATTGACCAGCCAGGCGGTGACACGTGCACGGCCTCCCGCCGAATCCTGGACGACCAGCGCCGCGGAGACGATCCGGTCCTCCTCGACGTCCACTCCCGTTGTCTCGGTGTCAAATGCGGCCAGGGGCCCCTCATACCAGTGCGTCATCCCCGAACTCCTCGCCCATGCCTGGCAGATGGTGTGATCCCCCTGCCCGAATCGGTGATACCCGCCCTGTTTGCGCGGTACGCAACCGGGTGACAACAGAGATGACGGGGCGCGGGATTGACGGCTCGTCACGGGAAATCATCGGCATAGCCCGGAAGGCAGACGGAGCCATGGCGCTCGCGCAGCCCGAACCGGGTGCGCTGCCCGAGCGGACCGTACCGCTGCGCGGAGCACTCGCCACCACCGCCTGCATGGAGACACTCCAGGTGGGGTATCTGCACGCGGTCGCGGCCGCCGCGGGCTGCTCGCTGTCCCAGCCGTTCCCGGACAACGGGATCGACTGGCACGTCAGCCACAGCGCACCCGGACACACCGTCGACGACGAAGTCACCATCAAGGTGCAGCTGAAGGCGACCTATCAGATCCCGCCGCACCCGCCGGGGCCCGCGTTCTCCTTCACGCTCGACAACGAGCATCTGGTGAAGCTGGCCCGGACACCGGTGTCGGTGCACAAGATCCTCGTCGTGATGATCGTGCCGAGGACGAGGGAGGAGTGGCTGCGGGCCGGCCACGACCGACTGGACCTGCGGCACTGCTGCTACTGGACCAACCTGGCGGGCCACCCGGTGACGGGCCGGCGCAGGACCACCGTTCGCATCCCGACCTCGCGCATCTTCGACGACCGGGCGCTCTGCGAGATCATGACCCGGGTCGGGGTGGGAGGGAGACCGTGATGCACCGCCCCATCGACGAACCCCTGCAGCCGGGCGCCGGTTCGCACCCGCCTGTGCACCCGCAGCCGGTCCCCCTGCCCTTCCCGGCCGATGCGCCGGCGCCCTGGCACGGAAACGAGGGGCCGGACCCGGCGCACGTCGATCCCGTCGTGCTGGGCGCACTCCTCGACCGGCACGGATGGCGCAGGCGCGGCGGCGCGGCGGGGAGATACACACGCTGGACCCCGCCGGGGCCGGCCGCCGGGGGCACGAGTCTGCTCGTACCCGAGAGCCGGGCGTTCCCGGACTGCGAGGACCTGCTCGGCGAGGCACTCACGGCACTCGCCCGGTCGGCCGTGCCCTCGGCCCGCGAGGTGCTGGTCGGGCTCGCCGTCCCCAGCGACGAGATCCGCTGGTGGCGGGACGTGCCGCAGGGGCCGTCGGGCGCGGCCGCCTGGACCGTGCAGGAACAGCTGCGGTCGGCGGCCCGGCAGCTGCTGCTCGCCGGCGCCCTCGCGGCGCGCGGTCGCGCCGGCTACTACGGGGCCCGGCACCGGCGGCAGGCGCTCGCGGCCCTCGACGGCATTCTGGTCGGTCCGGCACCGGGCGGGCGCGGGCTCACCGCATTCGTGCCGGTGGAGACGGGCAGGTCCGTCGCGGTCAGACTGCACCACGCACTGCACGCCACCCGCGAGGCGGTCGACTACCAGCGGACCACCGGAGGGATGGAGGCCTTCGACACGGCCGTCGGGGCAGGGGTGAGCCGTGAGCTGACCGAGGCGGTCGTGGCGCTGGTGCGTGGTACCGAGGGTGCCCGTGTCGCCCTGGCCTGGTCACCGTCGGCCGGGGTTCCCGAAGGCTGTGCAGCCCGACCGGAGCCCGTCGAGTTCTCCCCGGGCGATCTGCCGGCCCTTCGCGAGGCGGGCGCCCGCTATCTGCGCGAGGAACCCTCGGTCCCTGTCCGTATCACCGGCGCGGTGGTGCGGATGCGGCGTTCGGGTACGCGGGGTCAGGGCACCGTACGGCTGCGCGTCCTGGCGGGGGCGGAGGTACCCCATGTCCGCGCGGTCCTCGACGAGGAGTCCTACCGCACCGCCGGCCATGCCCACCTGGTCGGTCTCCCCATCCGCGTGATAGGCCGCCTGGAGAGCCGCGGCGGCTTCCGCCGCCTCAGCGACGCGACGGGTGTGGTGCCGGTCCAGGTCGACGACACGGAACGCGACCGGCTGATGAAGGCGCTGCACGAGAACCTCGACTTCTTCGAGGACGCCTGGGGCGGGGAGGACTGACGGGGCCCGTCCGCACGGTGCTGCTGCCGCCACCGCCGGGGCACGCGCACGGCGTTCACGCCGGGCTGTCCGGCCGGGCGGCGATCCGGCCCGGGCGGCCTCGTCCGCCGGAAGGGCCGATCCGGTGCGCGTGACCCGGGGAGTGCGTGCAAACCGTTTCGCAGCCGGGCTCTCCGGCTCGGTAGCATGGCCTATTGCGTGCGCACCTTGTCGGCGTGCGTTTCCCCATCAGGCAGGAGAGACCGGTGTCAGACGTCCGTGTGATCATCCAACGCGATTCCGAGCGGGAAGAGCGCGTGGTGACCACGGGCACTACGGCGGCGGAGCTCTTCGCCGGAGAGCGCACCGTCATCGCAGCGCGCGTCGCCGGGGAGCTCAGGGACCTCGCCCACGAGGTGAAGGACGGCGAGGAGGTCGAGCCGGTCGAGATCTCCTCCCAGGACGGTCTCAACATCCTGCGGCACTCCACCGCGCACGTCATGGCGCAGGCAGTGCAGGAACTGTTCCCGGAGGCCAAGCTCGGCATCGGCCCGCCGGTCAAGGACGGCTTCTACTACGACTTCGACGTCGAGAAGCCGTTCACCCCCGAGGATCTCAAGACCATCGAGAAGAAGATGCAGGAGATCCAGAAGCGCGGTCAGCGCTTCTCCCGGCGCGTCGTCACCGACGAGGCCGCCCGCGAGGAGCTCGCCGCCGAGCCGTACAAGCTGGAGCTCATCGGCATCAAGGGGTCGGCGTCGACCGACGACGGCGCGAACGTCGAGGTCGGCGGCGGCGAGCTGACCATCTACGACAACCTCGACGCGAAGACCGGCGAGCTCTGCTGGAAGGACCTCTGCCGGGGTCCCCACCTGCCCACCACCCGCAACATCCCTGCGTTCAAGCTCATGCGCAACGCCGCCGCCTACTGGCGCGGCAGTGAGAAGAACCCGATGCTGCAGCGGATCTACGGCACCGCCTGGCCGTCCAAGGACGAGCTCAAGGCGCATCTCGACTTCCTGGCCGAGGCCGAGAAGCGTGACCACCGCAAGCTCGGCTCCGAACTGGACCTGTTCTCCATCCCGGACGAGATCGGCTCCGGCCTCGCCGTCTTCCACCCCAGGGGTGGAATCATCCGCCGGGCCATGGAGGACTACTCCCGGCGCCGACACGAGGAGGCGGGCTACGAGTTCGTCTACACCCCGCACGCCACCAAGGGGAAGCTCTTCGAGAAGAGCGGCCACCTGGACTGGTACGCCGAGGGCATGTACCCCCCCATGCAGCTCGACGAGGGCGTGGACTACTACCTCAAGCCCATGAACTGCCCGATGCACAACCTGATCTTCGATGCGCGCGGGCGTTCCTACCGTGAACTGCCGCTGCGACTCTTCGAGTTCGGGACCGTGTACCGGTACGAGAAGTCCGGCGTCGTGCACGGCCTCACCCGGGCCCGCGGCTTCACCCAGGACGACGCGCACATCTACTGCACGAAGGAGCAGATGGCGGACGAGCTCGACTCGCTGCTGACCTTCGTGCTGGACCTGCTGCGTGACTACGGTCTGACCGACTTCTATCTGGAGCTGTCCACCAAGGACCCGGAGAAGTTCGTCGGCTCGGACGAGGTCTGGGAAGAAGCCACCGAGGTGCTGCGGAAGGCCGCCGAGAAGCAGGGGCTGCCGCTGACCCCCGACCCGGGCGGTGCGGCGTTCTACGGCCCGAAGATCTCCGTCCAGGCGAAGGACGCCATCGGCCGCACCTGGCAGATGTCGACCATCCAGGTCGACTTCAACCTCCCGGAGCGCTTCGATCTCGAGTACACCGCGCCCGACGGCACCAAGCAGCGTCCGGTCATGATCCACCGCGCACTGTTCGGCTCCATCGAGCGGTTCTTCGCGGTGCTGCTCGAGCACTACGCGGGCGCGTTCCCGGCGTGGCTCGCCCCGGTGCAGGCGGTCGGCATCCCGGTCGGCGAGGCCCATGTGCCGTACCTGCAGGAGTTCGCCGACGAGGCGAAGAAGAAGGGGCTGCGGGTCGAGGTGGACGCCTCGTCCGACCGTATGCAGAAGAAGATCAGGAACCACCAGAAGCTGAAGGTGCCATTCATGATCATCGTCGGTGACGAGGACATGGCCGCGGGCACGGTGTCGTTCCGGTACCGCGACGGTGCGCAGGAGAACGGCGTTCCGCGGGACCAGGCGCTGGCCAAGCTCGTCGACGTGGTGGAGCGCCGCGTACAGGTGTGACGCGGTCCCCGCAGACGCGGGCGGGCCCATGGACACACGGTCCGTGGTCCCCGCCGGGTACCGGGCCCCCGGGAGGATCATCCTCCCGGGGGCCCTTTCTCGTCCTCGCGCCTGAAGACCTGCAGCAGCCAGGACGAGAACGACCCCGTCACCGCGCCCAGCAGGGCGAGCCCGCACATCATCATCCCCACCGCGATGAACCGCCCCAGCCTGGTCACCGGTGTCACGTCCCCGTAGCCGACGGTGGTCAGCGTCTCGCATGCCCACCACACGGCGTCGCCGAAGGTACGGATCGACGCCCCCGGCGCCGAGTGCTCCGCCTGGTAGACGGTGAGAGCCCCGGAGTAGCCCAGCAGAACCGCCGTCATGCCCGCGTACGCGATCACCCGCGTGTAGAGGCTCAGCCGTGGGTGGGCCCGCCGTCGTTGCACCGCCGTGTAGACCTTGAGCAACCGCAGCGGGCGCAGCAGAGGAAGGATCAGCACCACGGTGTCCAGCCAGTGCGTCCGCAGGAACCGGTGCAACCGCTGACCGCTCAACCGCAGCCGCACCCAGTAGTCGGCCGCGAAGACCAGCCACATCGCCAGCAGCAGCACAGCCGCGAGATTCCGCCAGATCAGGTCCACGTCCTCGGCCAGAACTCGTACCGAATACGCGGCCAGGAAGATCAGCGAGGCCCAGAACAGGGGCAGCTCGACGCGCTGCTCCCAGCGCTGGAGCGGGGTTTCCGCGTCGTCGACGTCCATCGGCCCAGCATCGCCGTGGGGCGGGCGGGTCCGCCCCCGGCGACACGCTTCGTACGGGCGAAGTCATATGCTGCACCACATGACGAGTGAGCCGGAGCAGCAGATCGGAGTCGGTATCCAGGACGCCTTCCAGCGTCTGTGGACGCCCCACCGGATGGCCTACATCCAGGGCGAGAACAAGCCGACCGGGCCGGGAGCCGAGGACGGCTGCCCGTTCTGCGCCATTCCCTCGAAGTCCGACGAGGACGGACTCGTCATCGCGCGTGGCGAGAGCGTCTACGCGGTGCTCAATCTGTATCCGTACAACGGCGGGCACCTGATGGTGGTGCCGTACCGGCACGTCGCCGACTACACGGACCTCGACGAGGCTGAGACGGCGGAGCTCGCCGCGTTCACCAAGCGGGCGATGACGGCTCTGCGCACGGCTTCCGGTGCGCACGGCTTCAACATCGGAATGAACCAGGGCTCGGTCGCGGGGGCCGGTATCGCCGCCCATCTGCACCAGCACCTCGTGCCGCGCTGGGGTGGCGACACCAACTTCATGCCGGTCGTCGGCCACACCAAGGTGCTGCCCCAACTCCTCGCCGACACACGGAAGATGCTCGCGGACGCCTGGCCGGCCGCGTAGGTGCGGCCGGCGCGGTCACGCGTCGTACACATCGGCCTTGCGCGGCGACGGGTCCTGCACCAACCCGCTGACGATCATGGAGCGGTTGCTGAAGCGCTCGGTGTCCACGCCGTTCTCCTCAAGCACCCTCATCGCGGCCGCATGCGTCACCCGCAGCACGGGAGTCGCCGCGCGCATGGCGTCGTCCGCCATGAAGCGATGCCGCCAGGGCTTGTCCGCCCACGCGTGCCGCAGCCCGAAGGGCTCCGGCAGGACCAGCTTTCCGCCCAGGAAGTCCAGCAGCGGCGGATACCAGGTGAACGGCGCCCGGACCATCAGCCGCACCACCTCGGGAGTCTCCACCAGCGGCAGTTGCCTGGTGGTGGTCTCCCAGAACCTGACGGTCTTGGCGACCTCGACCGTCTTGGGCGCGGGCTTGGTGGTGAAGAGGGAGTGGACCGGGCCGAGCGCATGCCCGGTCACCTCGATGCGCAGCGTCTCGAAGAGCACCGTGACCGTGATCATCATGGTGATCACCAGCTGGCCGTCCCACAGAGTGAACTGAACGCCCAGATAGTGGCGGTTTCCGCTGCCGAACTGCTGGTGGTCGCAGATGCGCTGTATCTCATGGCGCCTGACCTGGAACTTGTTGTCCACGTCCTGGCCCTCCGGCCTGGCCACCTCCGCCGCGTTCTCACCGACCGGCACCACGACCCAGTGCTTCACGGAGGGCGGCGGAAAACCTCCCGTGTGCAGCGGCCCGCGCTGCAGCAGCGTCAGCTGGTCGTGGATGACCTTGATGACGTCCCAGCTGCGGAACTGGTGGAACTCCTTGTGGGGTGCCTTCGCCACCAGCTCCTCGGCGAGCTGCCAGCTTCCCCAGCGGGTGCCCATGCCGAGTATCCCCTTGGGGCCCGCGTAGAAGACCGAATTGGCGTGCTGCTCCGCGGTGAGCAGTTCCAGCCCCTGGCGCAGCTGCTCCGCAGCGGTCTCGTTCGGATTGCCGGGCACGGCCTCCGGAACCTTCGCGCCGATGCCGCCACCGGACAGCAGGCTGTCCCAGCGCTCGCGCATGTCCTTGGCCGTGGACTCGCAGATCCGCTTGGCGAGCAGCCACCCGATGACCGGCGCGACGATCATGCCGCGCAGGTAGTACCCCCAGAAGCCGCTGAACGGCAGCTTCAGCAGGAAGATCACCGCCAGCAGGCCCACCGCCGCCATCAGCGCCCCGCCGAGCGCGCCCACCCTCTTGTCTTTCGCCCCTGCGATCATCCGGCGCAGCTGGAACACACCGATCCAGAGCAGCATCCCGGGCAGGAAGAGCAGCCCGAACACCGCCATGATCGCGGTGAGCTTCGCGTCCCGCTCCTTGCGGATCCGGGTCGCCGCGAGCGCGTGCTCGACTACGGCCTGCGGCTCGGTGCCGAACGACTGGATCAGCGGCTTGCGGCCGCCGCCGAGCATGCGCACCTGGACCGCCCGCGAGAACGCCTCACCCAGATTCGGCTCGAACAGCGAAATCTTGGGCTTGGTCACCTTGGACTCGTGCCACTCGCTGTTGGCCTTGAGGATGTCCTCCAGCTTGCCGTCCCGGTACGCGGCCGAGGCGAGCGCATGCGTGGCCGCCGTCTGACCGGCCGCCCCCTGCAGCGGGATCTGTGCCCCGGGTGAGAAATCGAATGCCTGGTCCGCCACCGCACCGCCCCCATCGCCGCAATCGTCCGCTCTGCGACCTGTTCCCGACTGCCGCGCCCCGCACACCTTCTGAGCTGGGCACCCCAGCGTATCGAGGACGCGCCGTGTCCGCCTCATCACCATGAAATGCCGCCCGCCGCAAGGGGGTACGGCGGGCGGCACGCACAACTCCTAGCCGGCTTCCGCCTGTTCGCGGATCTTGTCGGCCAGCTGTGGAGGCATCGCCTCATGACGGGCGTAGGAGCGGTCGAACCGGCCCGTGCCGTGGGAGATCGACCGCAGATCGACCGCGTACCGCCCGATCTCGATCTCCGGTACCTCGGCCCGCACCAACGTCCTTCCGGGGCCCGCCTGTTCGGTTCCGATCACCCGGCCGCGCCGTCCGGACAGATCGCTCATGACCGGTCCCACGTACTCGTCGGGCACCATCACCTGTACCTCTGCCACCGGCTCCAGCAGATGGATCCGGACGTCGGCCGCCGCCTCGCGCAGCGCCAGTGCACCCGCTGTCTGGAACGCGGCGTCGGACGAGTCCACCGAGTGCGCCTTGCCGTCCAGCAGCGTCACCCGGATGTCGACCAGGGGGTGGCCCGCCGCGACGCCCTTCGCCGCCTGCGCCCTGATCCCCTTCTCGACGGACGGGATGAACTGCCGCGGCACCGCACCTCCGACGACCTTGTCGACGAACTCGACACCGGAGCCGGGCGGCAGCGGCTCGACCTCGATCTCGCAGATCGCGTACTGGCCGTGGCCGCCGGACTGCTTCACATGGCGCCCGCGGCCCGCCGAGCGCTCACCGAACGTCTCCCGCAGCGACACCTTGTGCGGGACCACGTCGACCTGGACGCCGTACCGGCTGCGCAGTCGCTCCAGCGCCACGTCCATATGGGCCTCGCCCAGGCACCACAGGACCACCTGATGGGTGTCCTGGTTCTGCTCGAGACGCATGGTCGGGTCCTCGGCGACCAGCCGCGCGAGGCCTTGCGAGAGCCGGTCCTCGTCCGCCTTGCTGTGCGCCTGGATGGCCAGCGGAAGCAGCGGGTCCGGCATCGCCCACGGCTCCATCAGCAGGGGATCGTCCTTCGAGGACAGCGTGTCCCCGGTCTCGGCGCGTGCCAGCTTTGCGACACAGGCGAGATCGCCCGCGATGCACTCCGCGACCGTACGCTGCTGCTTGCCGAAGGGGGACGTCACCGCACCGATGCGCTCGTCGACGTCATGGTCCTCGTGACCCCGGTCCGCCAGACCGTGCCCGGACACATGCACCGTCTCGTCGGGGCGCAGCGTCCCCGAGAACACCCGGACCAGCGACAGGCGTCCGACGTAGGGGTCGGACGCGGTCCTCACCACCTCGGCCACCAGCGGGCCGCCCGGGTCGCAGCTGATCGCGGGACGGGCCCTGCCGTCGGGTGTGGTCACCGCGGGTGCCTCCCGCTCCAGCGGGGTCGGGAACCCGCCGGTGATCAGCTCCAGCAGCTCGACGGTGCCGAGCCCCTGCTTCCCACCGTTCGTCGGGGGCGCCGCGGCCAGCACGGGGTGGAAGGCCCCGCGGGCGACGGCCTTCTCCAGGTCGTCGATCAGCGTCTTGAGGTCGATCTCCTCGCCGCCCAGATAGCGGTCCATGAGGGTCTCGTCCTCGCTCTCGGCGATGATCCCCTCGATGAGCCGGTTCCGTGCCTCCTCGATCAGCGGCAGCTGGTCCGGGCCAGGGGCCTGTTCCGTGCGCTCGCCGTCGGAGTAGTCGAACAGCTTCTGCGACAGCAGCCCCATCAGACCGGTCACCGGCGCATGCCCGTCGGCGGCCTCGGGGCCGTGCAACGGCAGATAGAGCGGCAGGACGGCGTCCGGGTCGTCGCCGCCGAAGATCTGCCCGCAGACCCGGGTCAGCTCCTCGTAGCCCGTACGTGCCGTCTCCAGATGTGTGACCACGATCGCCCGGGGCATTCCGACGGCGGCGCATTCCTCCCACACCGTGCGTGTCGACGCCGCGACGGCGTCGGCCTCCTGGGCCGCGGAGACAACGAAAAGGGCCGCGTCCGCGGCTCGCAGACCGGCCCTGAGTTCCCCGACGAAGTCGGCGTATCCGGGGGTGTCCAGCAGATTGATCTTGTAGCCGCCCCATTCGACCGGGACGAGGCTGAGCTGTACGGAGCGTTGCTGGCGGTGCTCGATCTCGTCGTAGTCAGAGACCGTGCCGCCGTCCTCGACCCGGCCGGCCCTGTTGACCGCTCCGGAGGCCAGTGCGAGAGCCTCGACCAACGTCGTCTTGCCCGATCCACTGTGGCCGACCAGCACCACATTCCGTACGGATGTCGGCCGGTCGGCCGTCGTAGCCCTGCCGGCGGCTCCGGGGTGTGCGTTCGCCTTGTCGCCCATGATTCGTTCCTCCCGACTGATTGCACGGTGAGGTGAGGGCGCGGACCCGGGGGCCGTGATGGGGAGACCCCCGGCCGGAGGCTGAGGTTGCTCCGGCGAATGCCCGCGGTGGTCTTTCGAGCTTTCCACTCCCGTCATGGTGCGTCCATACGTCGTACGCGACCGGGGGAGTCCGCTGGTGCAGGACCGGCGTGGCTACGATGGGCCAGCCGGTGGCCGTAGGGGCCACGCGGCCCACCGAACCCTCGGGAAGGCCATGCTGAACAAGTACGCGCGTGCGTTTTTCACGCGTGTCCTCACACCGTTCGCCGCGTTTCTGCTTCGCCGCGGGGTGAGCCCCGACGCGGTCACGCTCGTGGGCACGGCCGGAGTCATGGTCGGCGCACTGGTCTTCTTCCCCCGCGGAGAGTTCTTTTGGGGGACCATCGTCATCACGCTGTTCGTCTTCTCGGACCTCGTCGACGGGAACATGGCGCGGCAGGCGGGGAGCTCCAGCCGGTGGGGAGCCTTCCTCGACTCGACGCTGGACCGGGTCGCGGACGGGGCGATCTTCGGCGGGTTCGCCCTCTGGTACGCGGGCAAGGGCGACGACAATGTGCTCTGCGCCGTGGCCATCTTCTGCCTGGCCAGCGGCCAGGTCGTTTCGTACACGAAGGCGCGCGGTGAGTCGATCGGACTGCCGGTCGCGGTGAACGGGCTGGTGGAACGGGCCGAGCGGCTCGTCATCTCCCTGGTCGCCGCGGGCCTCGCCGGGCTCCACACCTTCGGTGTTCCCGGCGTCCAGGTCCTGCTGCCGATCGCGCTCTGGATCGTGGCGGTCGGGTCCATGGTGACCCTGGGACAGCGAGTGGTGACGGTACGCCGTGAGGCGGCCGAGGCGGACGCCGCGGCGTCCTCGGGCGGGAGCGGGGCGGCGTCATGAAGGAACGGCTGACGGACGCGCTGTTCGGACTCGGCTGGTCCACGGTCAAGAAGCTCCCCGAGCCGGTCGCGGCCCGGCTGGGCCGGACCATTGCCGACGCGGCCTGGAGGCGGCGCGGCAAGGGTGTGCTGCGCCTCGAGTCCAATCTTGCCCGGGTGGTCCCCGACGCCGGGCCCGAGCGCCTCGCCGAGCTGTCCAGGGCCGGTATGCGCTCGTACATGCGGTACTGGATGGAGTCCTTCAGACTGCCGGCCTGGGACCAGGAGCGCGCGAGGCGGAGCGTCGTCATCGAGGACGTCCACCGCCTCACCGAGGGCGTCGCCGCGGGCAGGGGAGTCGTAGTCGCACTGCCCCACCTCGCCAACTACGACCTCGCCGGTGTCTGGGTCACCCGCGCGCTGGGCATCCCCTTCACCACGGTCGCCGAACGCCTCAAGCCGGAGACCCTGTTCGACCGCTTCGTCGCCTACCGCGAGTCACTCGGCATGGAGGTACTTCCGCACAGCGGTGGTTCCGCGTTCGGCACGCTGGCCAGACGGCTGCGTGACGGCGGTCTGGTCTGCCTGGTCGCCGACCGTGACCTGTCCGAGTCGGGCGTCGAGGTGAAGTTCTTCGGTGAGACGGCCCGGATGCCCCCGGGCCCGGCACTGCTCGCCCAGCAGACCGGCGCGCTGCTGTTCCCGGTGACGCTGTGGTACGACGAGACCGCCGTGATGAAGGGCCGCATCCACCCGCCCGTGGACATACCCGAAACGGGTACCCGGGCAGAGAAGACGTCCGTGATGACACAGACGCTGGCGGACGCCTTCGCCACAGGAATCGCCGACCACCCGGAGGACTGGCACATGCTGCAGCGGTTGTGGCTCGCAGACCTCGAGGAGCGGCAGACGTGAGGATCGGCATCGTCTGCCCGTACTCCTGGGACGTCCCCGGCGGCGTCCAGTTCCACATCAGGGACCTGGCCGAGCATCTGATCCGGCTGGGCCACCAGGTGTCGGTGCTGGCCCCCGCGGACGACGACACACCGCTGCCGCCGTACGTCGTCTCTGCCGGCCGTGCCGTGCCCGTGCCCTACAACGGCTCGGTCGCCCGGCTCAATTTCGGCTTTCTGTCCGCGGCGCGGGTACGGCGCTGGCTGCACGACGGCACGTTCGACGTCATCCACATCCACGAACCCACATCGCCCTCCCTCGGACTGCTGTCCTGCTGGGCGGCCCAGGGGCCGATCGTGGCCACTTTCCACACGTCCAATCCGCGGTCGCGGGCCATGATCGCCGCGTATCCGATCCTCCAGCCGGCACTGGAGAAGATCAGCGCGCGCATCGCGGTCAGCGAGTACGCACGCCGGACCCTCGTCGAGCACCTGGGAGGCGACGCTGTCGTCATCCCGAACGGCGTCGACGTGGACTTCTTCGCCGATGCCGAGCCGCGCCCCGAGTGGCAGAACGGGACGATCGGGTTCATCGGACGCATCGACGAGCCACGCAAGGGCCTGCCGGTGCTGATGAAGGCGCTGCCGAAGATCTTCGCGGAGCGGCCCGGCACGCGCCTGCTGGTCGCGGGCCGCGGTGACGAGGAGGAGGCCGTTGCCTCGCTCCCCGCGGAGCTCCGGTCGCGCGTGGAGTTCCTCGGCATGGTGAGCGACGAGGACAAGGCACGGCTGCTGCGCAGCGTCGATGTCTACGTCGCTCCCAACACCGGTGGCGAGAGCTTCGGGATCATCCTGGTCGAGGCACTGTCGGCGGGCGCACCGGTGCTGGCCTCCGACCTGGACGCATTCGCCCAGGTGCTGGACCAGGGCACGGCCGGCGAACTCTTCGCCAACGAGGACGCCGACGCGCTGTCCGACGCGGCCATCCGGCTGCTGGGCGACCCGGCGCGCCGCGAGGAGCTGCGGACGAAGGGCAGCGCCCATGTGCGGCGCTTCGACTGGTCGACGGTGGGCGCGGACATTCTCGCCGTGTACGAGACGGTGACGGACGGCGCGGCGTCGGTGGCGGCGGAGGAGAGGCCGGGCCTGATGGCACGCTTCGGCCTGGCCCGCGACTGACCCGTCGCGCGGCGGTCCGGGGTCCGATGCGCGGCTCCGCGCCCCCTCCCGAGTCGGGGGTGGGGGCCGGACGCCTGTGGGCATCACACCCACCGGCCCGCGTACGGACACGCACCGGGGCGGGGCCGTGCAGGGTCGACCCCGCAGGACTTCGGCGCAATCAGAGCCGCCCACCAGGCGGTACAGGGCCCCGGTCACCGAGGAGTCGAGCCCGGGGCCCCGCCCCACCACCCCGAGCCCGTCCGGCGATTGAGGACGGTCAGCCCGGCAGCCCCACCCGGTACCGGACCACCCCCTACCGCACACGGCGCCGCCTCGCACCGCCCAGCGGAACCGCGCCGCGCAGGACCCGGCAGGCGCACCGGTAGCCTTGCCGCCCGTGACCGCAACCTTGATCTGGATCCTCGTCGCGCTGGTCCTGACCGGCCTCTATCTGAGCTGGACGGCCGGCCGTCTCGACCGCCTGCACGCCCGGATCGACGCCGCCCGTGCCGCGCTGGACGCACAGCTGCTGCGCAGGGCCTCGGTCACCCAGGAGCTCGCCACCTCGGGGGTGCTCGATCCTGCTGCATCGATCGTGCTGTACGAGGCCGCGCACGCCGCCCGCCAGGCGGACGAGGAGCATCGCGAGGTCGCCGAGAGCGAGCTGAGCCAGGCGCTGCGGGCCGTCTTCGGGGAACCGGAGCAGGTCGAGGCCGTACGGGACGCACCCGGCGGCGACGACGCCGCCGACGAGCTTGCGGCGGCGGTGCGGCGGGTACCCATGGCCCGGCGCTTCCACAACGATGCCGTACGTGCCGCGCGGGCGCTGCGCAGGCACCGCAAGGTCCGCTGGTTCAGACTGGCAGGACACGCTCCGTTCCCCCTGGCGTTCGAGATGGACGACGAGCCGCCGACGGCGCTGGCGGACCGGCCCGCCTGACTCGTCACCGGGACCGCAAAACGAGCCACTGCCTCATCATTGGCCCTTGCAGTGGCCTGGTGCGGCCCTGTTTCCTCGACGGAGCATCGAAACAGTCGTCACCGAATGAGGTCGATCGTGTCCACCACGCTTCCCACCACTCCCGAGACCCCCGAGACCGGCACCGCGCGCGTCAAGCGCGGTATGGCCGAGCAGCTCAAGGGCGGCGTGATCATGGACGTGGTCAACGCCGAGCAGGCCAAGATCGCCGAGGACGCGGGCGCCGTCGCCGTCATGGCCCTGGAGCGCGTTCCCGCCGACATCCGCAAGGACGGCGGCGTGGCCCGGATGTCCGACCCGAACATGATCGAGGAGATCATCGACGCGGTCTCCATCCCGGTCATGGCCAAGTCCCGGATCGGCCACTTCGTCGAGGCCCAGGTGCTGCAGTCGCTCGGTGTCGACTACATCGACGAGTCCGAGGTCCTGACCCCGGCCGACGAGGTCAACCACTCGGACAAGTGGGCGTTCACGACCCCGTTCGTGTGCGGCGCCACCAACCTGGGCGAGGCCCTGCGCCGTATCGCCGAGGGCGCGGCCATGATCCGCTCGAAGGGCGAGGCCGGCACCGGCAACGTCGTCGAGGCCGTCCGCCACCTGCGCCAGATCAAGAACGAGATCGCCAAGCTGCGCGGCTTCGACAACAACGAGCTGTACGCCGCCGCCAAGGAACTGCGCGCCCCGTACGAGCTCGTGCAGGAGGTCGCCCGGCTCGGCAAGCTGCCGGTCGTGCTGTTCTCCGCCGGTGGTGTCGCCACCCCCGCCGACGCCGCGCTGATGCGCCAGCTCGGTGCCGAGGGCGTCTTCGTCGGTTCCGGCATCTTCAAGTCCGGCGACCCGGCCAAGCGTGCCGCGGCCATCGTGAAGGCCACCACCTTCTACGACGACCCGAAGATCATCGCGGACGCCTCCCGCAACCTGGGCGAGGCCATGGTGGGCATCAACTGCGACACCCTCCCCGAGGGCGAGCGCTACGCGAACCGCGGCTGGTAGTCACTCATGAGCACACCCGTCATCGGTGTCCTGGCGCTCCAGGGCGACGTACGGGAGCACCTGATCGCCCTGGCCGCGGCCGACGCCGTGGCCAGGCCGATCCGGCGCCCCGAGGAGCTCGCCGAGGTCGACGGCCTCGTCATACCGGGCGGCGAGTCCACCACCATCTCCAAGCTGGCCCATCTCTTCGGCATGATGGAGCCGCTGCGTGAGCGCGTCCGCGCGGGCATGCCGGTCTACGGCACCTGCGCCGGTCTGATCATGCTCGCCGAGAAGATCCTCGACCCCCGCTCGGGGCAGGAGACCATCGGTGGCATCGACATGATCGTCCGCCGCAATGCCTTCGGGCGGCAGAACGAGTCCTTCGAGTCCGCCGTCGCGGTCACGGGCATCGACGGCGATCCCGTCGAGGGCGTCTTCATCCGTGCCCCGTGGGTCGAGTCCGTGGGTGCCGAGGCCGAGGTGCTCGCCGAGCACGAGGGCCACATCGTCGCCGTACGCCAGGGCAACGCACTCGCCACGTCGTTCCACCCGGAACTGACCGGCGACCACCGCGTGCACGCCCTGTTCGTCGACATGGTGCGCGCCCTGCACTGATCCGATCCCGGTAGGATCACAGGCGAACGCAGCAGGGATCGGTTACGCGAAGGAGACAGGCAGATGTCCGGCCACTCTAAATGGGCCACGACGAAGCACAAGAAGGCCGTGATCGACGCCAAGCGCGGCAAGCTCTTCGCGAAGCTGATCAAGAACATCGAGGTCGCAGCCCGCACGGGCGGCGCCGACGTCGACGGCAACCCCACCCTCTTCGACGCCATCCAGAAGGCCAAGAAGAGCTCGGTACCGAACAAGAACATCGACTCCGCGGTCAAGCGCGGCGCCGGCCTCGAGGCCGGTGGCGCCGACTACGAGACGATCATGTACGAGGGTTACGGCCCGAACGGTGTCGCGGTGCTCATCGAGTGCCTCACCGACAACCGCAACCGCGCCGCCTCCGACGTCCGTGTCGCCATGACCCGCAACGGCGGTTCCATGGCCGACCCCGGCTCGGTGTCGTACCTCTTCAACCGCAAGGGCGTCGTCGTCCTGCCGAAGGGCGAGCTGAGCGAGGACGACGTGCTCGGTGCGGTGCTCGACGCCGGCGCCGAGGAGGTCAACGACCTCGGCGAGAACTTCGAGGTCATCAGCGAGGCCACCGACCTGGTCGCGGTGCGCACCGCGCTGCAGGAGGCCGGAATCGACTACGACTCGGCCGAGGCCAACTTCGTCCCGACCATGCAGGTCGAACTGGACGAGGAGGGCGCGCGCAAGATCTTCAAGCTGATCGACGCGCTGGAGGACAGCGACGACGTGCAGAACGTCTTCGCCAACTTCGATGTCTCGGACGAGGTCATGGAGAAGGTCGACGCCTGATCCGGCCGGATCGGGCTGGGTACGACGGGCCGACGGGGACACACCCCGTCGGCCCGTCGCGTTGTGGGCCGTTGTCAGTGGGAGCCGATAGCCTGCACAAACAGGGGGTGCCACCCGGCGACAGCCGGGTGAGAGCAGAAGGAGGGGCGGGCGTGCGCGTGCTGGGGGTGGACCCGGGACTCACCCGTTGCGGCGTCGGCGTGGTCGAGGGTGTCGCCGGCCGTCCGCTGACGATGGTCGGCGTCGGCGTCGTACGGACGCCCGCCGATGCGGACATCGGCCACCGGCTGGCCGCCATCGAGCGGGGCATCGAGGAATGGCTCGATCTGCACAGTCCCGAAGTGGTCGCGGTGGAGCGGGTGTTCAGTCAGCACAACGTCCGCACGGTCATGGGCACGGCGCAGGCCAGCGCAATCGCGATGCTGTGCGCCGCCCGCCGCGGCCTGCCCGTCGCACTGCACACCCCGAGCGAGGTCAAGGCCGCCGTCACCGGTACGGGCCGCGCCGACAAGGCCCAGGTCGGTGCGATGGTGACCCGCCTGCTGCGGCTCGACGCCCCGCCGAAGCCGGCCGACGCCGCCGACGCCCTCGCCCTCGCCATCTGCCACATCTGGCGCGCCCCCGCGCAGAACCGCCTCCAGCAGGCGGTCGCCGCACACCACGCGATGAAAGGCCGGACCACATGATCGCCTTCGTGAGCGGCCCGGTCGCCGCTCTCGCCCCGACGACCGCAGTGATCGAGGTCGGCGGCGTCGGCATGGCCGTGCAGTGCACGCCGAACACCCTGTCGGAGCTGAGGATCGGTCAGGAGGCCAGGCTCGCCACGTCCTTGGTCGTCCGCGAGGATTCGCTGACGTTGTACGGTTTCGCCGACGACGACGAGCGCCAGGTCTTCGAGCTGCTCCAGACCGCGAGCGGGGTCGGTCCGCGCCTCGCCCAGGCGATGCTCGCGGTGCACACTCCGGACGCACTGCGCCGCGCTGTGGCCACGGAGGACGAAAAGGCTTTGACCGCCGTCCCGGGCATCGGCAAGAAGGGTGCCCAGAAGCTGCTCCTCGAGCTGAGGGACCGCCTCGGTGAGCCGATCGGCTCCGGGGGAGGGGCCGTCGGAGCCCCCGTCACCCAGTCCTGGCGCGACCAGCTGCACGCCGCGCTGATCGGCCTCGGCTATGCCACCCGCGAGGCCGACGAGGCAGTCACCGCCGTGACGCCCGTGGCCGAGGCGGCGACCGGCGAGCCGCAGATCGGCCGGCTGCTCAAGGCCGCTCTCCAGACCCTGAACCGCACCCGCTGACCCCGCGAGGCAATCCACCGTGAACTGGGACGACACCGCACCCCCGACCGACGACACCGCCGACGGCCGCCTCGTCGGCGCATCAGCCGACGGCGAGGACCAGGCCGTCGAGGCGGCCCTGCGGCCCAAGTCGCTGGACGAGTTCGTCGGCCAGGAGCGGGTGCGGGAGCAGCTCGACCTTGTCCTGAAGGCTGCCCTCGCGCGCGGCGCCACCGCCGACCATGTGCTGCTCTCCGGTGCGCCCGGTCTCGGCAAGACGACCCTCTCCATGATCATCGCCGCGGAGATGGGCGCCCCGATCCGCATCACCTCCGGCCCGGCGATCCAGCACGCCGGCGACCTGGCCGCGATCCTCTCGTCCCTCCAGGAGGGCGAGGTCCTCTTCCTCGACGAGATCCACCGGATGTCGCGGCCGGCCGAGGAGATGCTCTACATGGCGATGGAGGACTTCCGCGTCGACGTCATCGTCGGCAAAGGCCCCGGCGCCACCGCCATCCCCCTCGAGCTGCCGCCGTTCACCCTGGTCGGCGCCACGACACGGGCCGGACTGCTGCCCCCGCCACTGCGTGACCGGTTCGGCTTCACCGCCCACATGGAGTTCTACGAGCCCGCCGAGCTGGAGCGGGTCGTCCACCGCTCCGCCCAGCTCCTCGACGTCGCGATCGACACCGAGGGCGCCGCCGAGATCGCGGGCCGGTCCCGCGGCACGCCCCGTATCGCCAACCGGCTGCTGCGCCGCGTCCGTGACTACGCCCAGGTCAAGGCCGACGGCCGGATCACGCGTGAGATCGCCGGTGCGGCACTCGCGGTGTACGAGGTCGACGGGCGTGGTCTCGACCGGCTCGACCGTGCCGTGCTCCAGGCGCTCCTCAAGCTGTTCGGCGGTGGTCCGGTCGGTCTGTCCACCCTGGCCGTGGCCGTGGGTGAGGAGCGGGAGACGGTCGAGGAGGTCGCCGAGCCGTTCCTGGTGAGGGAGGGCCTGCTCGCCCGTACCCCGCGCGGGCGAGTCGCGACCCCCGCGGCATGGGCGCATCTCGGCCTCGTACCGCCCCAGCAGGTGTCCGGGGCGGCCGGACAACAGGGTCTCTTCGGGACGTGACGGCGCGGACGGTCGCCCGGGCGGGAACCACGGTGACATGCTGGGCGTTGTTCCATCGATGCGGACTCGCTTAGACTCCGCCGGTGCCGACCTGTCACGGTCGGTGTGCCCACCCCCGAAGATCGGCCGGCCTCTGCAGCGCGGTCGTGCGAAGGAATTCCGTCCCGTGAATAACATCGGCATGCTCCTCCCGTTCATCGTGCTCATCGGGGCCATGTTCCTGATGACCCGCTCTGCCAAGAAGAAGCAGCAGCAGGCGGTCGCGATGCGCAATCAGATGCAGCCCGGCTCCGGGGTGCGGACCATCGGGGGCCTGTACGCCACCGTCAAGGAGGTCAACGACGACACCGTCCTCCTTGAGGCCGCGCCGGGCGTCCACCTCGCGTTCGCCAAGAACGCCATCGGTGCCGTCCTCGACGACGAGGAGTACAACCGCATCGTGCACGGCGACGGTGAGGGTGATCTCAAGAACGACACCCCCATCGTTCCGGACGATGCCTCCTCGCTGACCGAGACCGCCGGCGACACCGCCGAGGCCGAGGACGCCAAGATCGACCTGGGCAAGAACGACAAGGCGGACGACGCCGGCGCCGCGCCCGAGGCCAAGAAGGCCAAGGGCGACGAGAAGGCCGACGGCGACACCGACGCGAAGTAACAGCGACCGGGGACCGCGGACCGCCCAGGGGCGAGGACCGCGGTCCCCCGTTCGTGCCGACCACTGCGGGGGCAGGTCCCCACAACACTTCGTGGCCACTCCGTCGCACACCCGGCGCGGAGCGGTTGGACAGGGAGAATCGAGAAGGTGGCAGCACCGAAGAAGGGCCGAAGGGCGCCCGCGGGTCAGGGCAGGCCAGGGCGCACCCTGGTCCTGATGCTGATCGTCATGGCGGCGCTGTTCGGCGGGATGTTCTGGACCGGGGAGACCTCGCCCCGCCTGGGCATCGACCTGGCGGGCGGCACGTCGATCACGCTCGAGGCCGTGGCTGATCCCGGCAAGGAAAGCGCGATCAACAAGACCAACATGGACACCGCGGTCGGCATCATCGAGCGCCGGGTCAATGGTCTGGGTGTCTCCGAGTCCGAGGTCCAGACCCAGGGCGAGAAGAACATCATCGTCAACATCCCCAAGGGCACGAACTCGCAGCAGGCGCGCGACCAGGTGGGCACCACGGCCCAGCTGTACTTCCGCCCGGTCCTCGCCGTGGCGGCCGCCGGCCCAGTGACCCCTGAGCCCGGCAAGAGCCCGGCCCCGAGCGCCTCGCCCTCGGGCAAGGGCGACGGGAAGGACGAGGCGACCGCGCCTTCCGGTGCGCCTTCCGCGAGCCCGACCACTCAGGGCCGCGCCGTCACCGATGCGCTCAAGGCGCCCTCGCCCACGCCCAGCGGTGCCGCTTCGGGCAAGCCGGAGGCTGCGAAGAGCCCCACCCCGCCCCCGCCCACCCCGGCCGAGGCCGCGCTCCAGAAGAAGTTCACCGAGCTGAACTGCCTGGACAAGAAGCAGCGCGTCGCCGCCTCCAGGGGCAGCAAGCCCGAGGACCCCATCGTCGCCTGTGGCAAGAACAGCGGGGGCGTCTGGGAGAAGTACCTGCTGGGCCCGGCCGAGGTCGACGGCAAGGACGTCGATGACGCCAAGGGCGTCCTCGACCCGCAGCGTGGCATCTGGATCGTCACGATGGACTTCACCGACGCCGGCTCGAAGAAGTTCTCCAAGATCACCAGCAAGCTGTCGCAGCAGCAGCCGCCGATGAACCAGTTCGCCATCGTGCTCGACGGCGACGTCGTCTCGGCCCCGTCGGTCCGCACGACGCTGAGCGCCAGCGCCGAGATCTCCGGCAGCTTCACCCAGCAGTCCGCCCAGGACCTGGGCAACATCCTCAGCTACGGTGCCCTCCCGCTGACCTTCAAGGAGCAGAGCACCACCACCGTCACCGCCGCCCTCGGCGGCGAGCAGCTCAAGGCCGGCCTCATCGCGGGAGCCATCGGTCTGGCGCTGGTCGTGATCTACCTGGTGGTCTACTACCGCGGTCTGTCGGTCGTCGCCCTGCTCAGCCTGCTGGTGTCGGCGATCCTGACGTACACCCTGATGACACTCCTGGGCCCGGCCATCGGCTTCGCGCTGAATCTGCCGGCGGTCTGTGGTGCGATCGTCGCGATCGGTATCACCGCCGACTCGTTCATCGTGTACTTCGAACGCATCCGCGACGAGATCCGCGAGGGCCGTACGCTCCGCCCGGCCGTCGAGCGGGCCTGGCCGCGTGCCCGGCGCACGATCCTGGTCTCCGACTTCGTGTCGTTCCTGGCCGCCGCGGTGCTCTTCATCGTCACCGTCGGCAAGGTCCAGGGCTTCGCGTTCACCCTCGGCCTGACGACCCTGCTCGACGTGGTCGTGGTGTTCCTCTTCACGAAGCCGATCATGACGATCCTCGCCCGCAAGAAGTTCTTCGCGAGCGGCCACCCGTGGTCCGGACTGGACCCGAAGCGCCTCGGAGCCAAGCCCCCGCTGCGCCGCTCCCGTCGTGTCTCCGCCCCCGTCGACCCCAAGGAGGCGTGAGATGTCCCGACTCGGAAATCTCGGCGCCCGGCTCTACCGCGGCGAGGTCGGTTACGACTTCGTCGGCAAGCGGAAGATCTGGTACGGCATCTCGATCCTGATCACCATCACGGCCATCGTCGCCCTGGCGGTGCGTGGTCTGAACATGGGCATCGAGTTCAAGGGCGGTGCCGTCTTCACCATGGAGAAGGTGACCGTCTCCGTCACCCAGGCGCAGAACGCGGCACAGGAGGCCTCCGGACACCCCGCGATCGTCCAGAAGCTGGGCAACGGCGACATGCGGATCCAGGTCAGCGAGCTGGACACCGCTCAGTCCGACAAGGTGAGCAAGCAGCTCTCCAGCGAGCTGAACATCCCGGAATCCAAGATCAACGCCGAGCTGGTCGGTCCCAGCTGGGGTGAGCAGATCGCCAACAAGGCATGGACCGGCCTCGGGATCTTCATGATCCTCGTGGTGATCTATCTGGCGATCGCCTTCGAATGGAGAATGGCGCTCGCCGCCCTGGTGGCCCTGATCCACGACCTCACCATCACCGTCGGTGTGTACGCACTGGTCGGCTTCGAGGTCACCCCGGGCACCGTGATCGGTCTGCTGACCATCCTCGGTTACTCGCTCTACGACACGGTGGTCGTCTTCGACTCCCTCAAGGAAGGGTCGAAGGACATCACCAAGCAGACCCGCTGGACGTACAGCGAGGTCGCCAACCGCTCGATCAACAGCACCCTCGTCCGCTCGATCAACACCACGGTCGTGGCGCTGCTGCCGGTCGCCGGTCTGCTCTTCATCGGCGGCGGCTTCCTCGGCGCGGGCATGCTCAACGACATCTCGCTGTCGCTGTTCGTCGGTCTTGCCGCCGGTGCCTACTCGTCGATCTTCATCGCCACTCCGCTGGTCGCCGACCTGAAGGAGCGCGAGCCGCAGATGAAGGCCCTGAAGAAGCGGGTGCTCGCCAAGCGCGCGGCCGCCGCGGCGAAGGGTGAGCAGGCCGAGGACGCCGATGGGGAGGGCCCGGGCGCCGCACCGTACGACGAGGTTCCCGGCGCGGCCACGGCCGCGGGCACCGTCGTCGGCCAGCGGGGCCGCGGCCGGGGCCGCCCCTCGTCGGGGAAGCGCCGATGACCGCGAGCACGCGGGAACTGCTCCTGAGCCGCATCCGTGACGTGCCGGACTATCCCAAGCCGGGTGTGATGTTCAAGGACATCACCCCGCTGCTAGCGGACCCGGCCGCGTTCACGGCGCTCACGGAGACGCTCGCCGAGCTCTGTGTCCGCCAGGGTGCGACGAAGGTCGTCGGCCTGGAGGCACGCGGCTTCATCCTGGCCGCGCCCGTCGCCGTCAAGGCAGGGGTCGGCTTCATTCCCGTACGCAAGGCGGGCAAGCTCCCCGGAGCAACCCTGTCCCAGGCGTACGAGCTGGAGTACGGCAGCGCCGAGATCGAGGTGCACGCCGAGGACCTCGGCGCGGACGACCGCGTCATGGTCATCGACGATGTCCTCGCCACCGGTGGCACCGCGGAGGCCTCCCTGGAGCTGATCCGCCGGGCCGGTGCCGAGATCGCGTGTATCGGGATCCTCATGGAGCTGAGCTTCCTGGGCGGGCGTGCCCGTCTGGAGCCCGCTCTGAACGGTGCTCCGCTGGAGGCTCTGCTCACGCTCTGAGCGGACCAGGAGCGCGCAACTGGGCCATGGAACGGGCACTCGGGAACACCGGGTGCCCGTTTCGCGTTGTGGACGGTTCCGGTCCCGGGGCGAGGTGAACGCCCAGGGTCGATACCATGGCCTTTCCGGGCCTGACCGGGGGACCCGGATCCGCCTGAGGAGCGCTCTTGCCAGACGAGGCCCGTCCCGCCACCGCGCAGCCCGACCAGCAGGCCCGAAAGGGTGCCGCGGTGCCAGGCACGCCCGAGAAGAAGTCCGCCGAGCGGCCGGAGGCCGCCGCGGCGCCGGAGCGGAGTGCCACGGGGGCCGCCGCGGCAGAGGGCAGGGGGAGTGCGAACGGCTCGGCCTCCGGTCCCGCACCGGCTCCCACGCCGGTGTCCGCGCCCAAGCCCACTCCCGCGCCCCCGGTGCGCTCGGGCGGCGGTTCCTCCAACCGGGTCCGCGCCCGGCTCGCCCGCCTCGGCGTGCAGCGCTCCAGCCCGTACAACCCGGTCCTCGAACCGCTGCTGCGGATCGTGCGGAGCAACGACCCGAAGATCGAGACCTCGACCCTGCGCCAGGTCGAGCGCGCCTACCAGGTCGCCGAGCGCTGGCACCGCGGCCAGAAGCGCAAGAGCGGCGACCCGTACATCACGCATCCGCTCGCCGTCACCACGATCCTCGCCGAGCTCGGCATGGACCCCGCGACGCTGATGGCGGGTCTGCTGCACGACACCGTCGAGGACACCGAGTACGGGCTGGACACTCTGCGCCGCGACTTCGGCGACCAGGTCGCGCTGCTCGTCGACGGCGTCACCAAGCTCGACAAGGTGAAGTTCGGGGAGGCCGCCCAGGCCGAGACCGTGCGCAAGATGGTCGTCGCCATGGCCAAGGACCCGCGTGTCCTGGTCATCAAGCTCGCCGACCGTCTGCACAACATGCGCACGATGCGCTACCTCAAGCGTGAGAAGCAGGAGAAGAAGGCCCGCGAAACGCTCGAGATCTATGCCCCACTGGCGCACCGGCTGGGCATGAACACCATCAAGTGGGAGCTGGAGGACCTCGCGTTCGCGATCCTCTACCCGAAGATGTACGACGAGATCGTGCGGCTCGTCGCCGAGCGTGCGCCCAAGCGGGACGAGTACCTCGCCATAGTGACGGACGAGGTCCAGTCCGATCTGCGTGCCGCCCGTATCAAGGCCACCGTCACCGGCAGGCCGAAGCACTACTACAGCGTGTACCAGAAGATGATCGTCCGCGGCCGTGACTTCGCGGAGATCTACGACCTGGTCGGCATCCGCGTCCTCGTCGACACCGTCCGCGACTGCTATGCGGCACTCGGCACCGTTCACGCCCGCTGGAACCCGGTTCCGGGGCGGTTCAAGGACTACATCGCGATGCCGAAGTTCAACATGTACCAGTCGCTGCACACGACGGTCATCGGACCCAACGGCAAGCCCGTCGAACTCCAGATCCGTACGTTCGACATGCACCGCCGTGCCGAGTACGGCATCGCCGCGCACTGGAAGTACAAGCAGGAGGCCGTCGCCGGTGCCTCCAAGGTCCGCACGGACGTCCCCAAGGCCACCGGCAAGGACAAGGACGCCATCAATGACATGGCGTGGCTGCGGCAGCTCCTGGACTGGCAGAAGGAGACCGAGGACCCGGGCGAGTTCCTGGAGTCGCTGCGCTTCGACCTCTCGCGCAACGAGGTCTTCGTCTTCACCCCCAAGGGCGATGTCATAGCGCTTCCCGCCGGCGCCACCCCCGTCGACTTCGCCTACGCGGTCCACACCGAGGTCGGTCACCGGACCATAGGCGCCCGGGTGAACGGACGTCTGGTACCGCTCGAGTCCACACTCGACAACGGCGACCTGGTGGAGGTCTTCACCTCCAAGGCGACGGGAGCGGGTCCCTCCCGCGACTGGCTCGGCTTCGTCAAGTCACCGCGGGCCCGGAACAAGATCCGCGGCTGGTTCTCCAAGGAACGCCGGGACGAAGCGATCGAGCAGGGCAAGGACGCGATCGCGCGCGCCATGCGCAAGCAGAACCTGCCGATCCAGCGGATCCTCACGGGCGACTCTCTGGTGACGCTGGCGCACGAGATGCGCTACCCCGACATCTCCTCGCTCTACGCGGCGATCGGCGAGGGTCACGTCGCCGCCCAGGGTGTCGTCCAGAAGCTCGTCCAGGCCCTAGGCGGCGAGGAGGCGGCCACCGAGGACATCGCCGAGTCCGTACCGCCGTCCCGTACCCGCGGCCGCAAGCGCCGGGCCAATGCCGACCCGGGTGTCGTCGTCAAGGGCGTCGAGGACGTCTGGGTGAAGCTCGCCCGGTGCTGCACGCCCGTGCCGGGCGACCCCATCATCGGCTTCGTCACGCGGGGCAGCGGGGTGTCCGTCCACCGTGCCGACTGTGTCAACGTCGACTCGTTGTCCCAGCAGCCCGAGCGGATCCTCGAGGTCGAATGGGCGCCCACCCAGTCCTCGGTCTTCCTGGTCGCGATCCAGGTCGAGGCCCTGGACCGTTCGAGACTGCTGTCCGACGTCACCCGCGTGCTGTCCGACCAGCACGTCAACATCCTGTCGGCGGCCGTCCAGACCTCCCGCGACCGCGTCGCCACCTCCCGCTTCACCTTCGAGATGGGCGACCCCAAGCATCTGGGCCATGTCCTGAAGGCAGTCAGGGGTGTGGAGGGCGTGTACGACGTCTACCGGGTGACCTCGGCACGGCGCCCGTAGCCGACGGTGCTCCGTCGCCCGCCCCCCGCCCCTCGAAGGGCCGGGGCGGGACACGGCCGCCCGCCCGTGACCGGCCGTCGGCCGTGACCGGACACCCGGCCCACCGCACGGCGAAGGGCCCGGCAGCACATGCTGCCGGGCCCTTCGCCGTGCGGTGGGCCGGTGGCCGTCAGCCGCCGAACTCCTCCAGCCCCTTCAGAGCCTGGTCCAGCAGCGCCTGCCGCCCCTCGAGCTCCTTCGCGAGCTTGTCGGCCTTGGCGTTGTTGCCCGCGGCACGCGCGGCGTCGATCTGCTCACGCAGCTTGTCGACCGCGGCCTGCAGCTGGCCCGTCAGACCTGCGGCACGCGCCCGTGCCTCGGGGTTGGTGCGGCGCCACTCGGCCTCCTCGGCCTCCTGGATCGCCCGCTCCACCGCGTGCATCCGGCCCTCGACCTTCGGGCGGGCGTCACGCGGGACGTGACCGATGGCCTCCCAGCGCTCGTTGATGGACCGGAAGGCGCCACGGGCGGCCTTCAGATCCGTCACGGGCATGAGCTTCTCGGCCTCGGCCGCAAGCTCTTCCTTCAGCTTGAGGTTCTCGGTCTGCTCCGCATCACGCTCGGCGAAGACCCCGCTGCGGGCCGCGAAGAAGATGTCCTGGGCGCCGCGGAAACGGTTCCACAGATCGTCCTCGTGCTCGCGCTGGGCGCGGCCCGCGGCCTTCCACTCCGCCATCAGTTCGCGGTAGCGGGCGGCCGTGACGCCCCAGTCGGTCGAACCGGACAGCGACTCGGCCTCCGCGACCAGTCGCTCCTTGGTCTGCCGGGCCACCTCGCGCTGCGCGTCCAGCGAGGCGAAGTGCGCCTTCCGGCGCTTGGAGAACGCCGAGCGCGCGTGCGAGAACCTGTGCCACAGCTCGTCGTCGGACTTCCGGTCGAGCCGGGGGAGGCCCTTCCAGGTGTCGACCAGTGCGCGCAGCCGCTCACCGGCGGCCCGCCACTGCTCGCTCTGCGCAAGCTCCTCCGCCTCCGTGACCAGCGCCTCCTTGGAGTGCCTGGCCTCGTCGGTCTGCTTCGCCTTCTGTGCCTTGCGCTCCTCGCGGCGCGCCTCGACCGTCGTGACAAGCGCGTCGAGCCGCTTGCGCAGTGCGTCGAGGTCACCGACGGCGTGATGCTCGTCGACCTGCTGACGGATGTGGTCGATCGCCGCCGTCGCGTCCTTCGCCGACAGATCGGTGGTCTTCACCCGCTTCTCGAGGAGGCCGATCTCGACAACCAAGCCCTCGTACTTGCGCTCGAAGTAGGCCAGTGCCTCCTCGGGAGTTCCGGCCTGCCACGATCCGACGACCTGCTCGCCCTCGGAAGTCCGCACGTACACGGTGCCCGTCTCGTCGACGCGGCCCCACGGGTCGCTGCTCACAGCGCCTCCTCCACATGATGCCTGCGAGGGCTCGGGCCCCCGGGCATCGTCCACAGTTTCCTGGACGGGCCTCGCCCGCCCTCCCACAACGCGGACCCAGCCCGCGCTGCACAACGCCAATCTAGGCGACCGGCCGCCCGGCTGTCCGCACTCGGCGCCGCCGAATTCGGCGGGTCACCCCTTGCTGACCGTCATCTTTTCGATGGTGACGGCCTTCTTCGGTGCCCCGTCGGTTGCGCCGCCCGCGACGCCTGCCGCAGCCACGGCCTCGACCGCCTTGAGGCCGGTCTCGTCCATGGTGCCGAACGCCGTGTAGCCGGGCGGCAGTTTGCTGTCCTTGTAGACGAGGAAGAACTGGCTCCCGCCGCTGTTCGGCTGCCCCGTGTTCGCCATCGCCACCGTGCCGGCCTTGTACGTCACGGTGCCGTCCTGGCCCGCCTTGCCGAGCCCCGCGAGGTTCTCGTCCGGGATCGTGTAGCCGGGGCCGCCGGTGCCGTCGCCCTTCGGGTCGCCGCACTGCAGCACGAAGATGCCTCCCGTGGTGAGCCGGTGGCACTTCGTGTTGTCGAAGAAGCCCTTGTCCGCGAGGTGCTTGAACGAGTTCACCGTGCGCGGGGTCTTCTTGGCGTCCGTTGTCACGGTGATGTCGCCCTGGCTGGTCTTCAGCGCCATCCTGTACGTGGCGTTCTTGTCGATGGCCATCGCGGGCTCGGGAACGCTGCTCTCGCTCTCCTCGGGCGTCGGCGAAGGAGAGGAGTCGGCCACGGAGTCGCTGCCGGAGCCGCCGTCGGTCAGACCCACCGAGGCATAGGCCGCCGCCCCCGCAGCGAGCACCACGGCGAGCACCGATGCGATGATCGTGTTGCGGCGTCTGGCCTTCTTCCGGGCCTCGTGCCGACGGCGCTGCTGTCGCTCGAACTTCTCCCTGGCGAGCTGGCGCCGCCGCTGATCGTTGCTGACCACCGGTCCACTCCTTGAAAGTCGTCTGGTCTCGTCCGGCCGGGTGTGCCCGTACCGTATACGGGTTGGCTGTGTGGCGAGCAGCGCCGGTAGGCTCTGATCTGCTGCATTTCGCGACAGCGATCCCGTCGGACAACACACTGAGGACGATCGTGCTTATTGCCGGGTTCCCCGCCGGGGCCTGGGGGACCAATTGCTATCTGGTCGCCCCCGCCGCAGGCGAGGAGTGCGTGATCATCGACCCGGGCCACCAGGCCGCCCAGGGAGTCGAGGAGACGCTGAAGAAGCATCGGCTCAAGCCCGTGGCGGTCGTGCTCACCCATGGCCACATCGACCACGTCGCCTCGGTCGTCCCGGTGTGCGGTGCCCATGACGTACCGGCCTGGATCCATCCTTCCGACCGGTACATGATGAGCGACCCGGAGAAGGCCCTCGGCCGCTCCATCGGGATGCCGCTCATGGGCGAGCTGACCGTGGGGGAGCCCGACGACGTCCACGAGCTGACGGACGGCGCCGCGCTGAAGCTGGCGGGTCTGGAGCTGACCGTGTCGCACGCGCCCGGCCATACCAAGGGGTCGGTGACCTTCAGCCTGCCCGAGGCGGCGGACATCCCGCCGGTCTTCTTCTCGGGCGATCTGCTCTTCGCCGGCTCCATCGGACGCACCGACCTGCCCGGCGGTGACATGGCCGAGATGCTCGACTCGCTTGCGCGTGTGTGCCTGCCGCTCGACGACTCGACCGTGGTGCTGTCCGGCCACGGCCCCCAGACGACCATCGGCCGCGAGCGTTCCGCCAACCCCTATCTGAGGGAAGTGGCCTCCGGCCGGGGAGACGGTCCGACCGCCGCCCCCCGACGAGGAATGTGACGAGACCTTTCGTGAGTACCTTCCAGGCCCCCAAGGGCACCTACGACCTGATTCCGCCGGACTCCGCGAAGTACCTGGCCGTGCGCGAGGCGATCGCCACGCCCCTGAGGAACTCCGGCTACGGCTACATCGAGACGCCCGGTTTCGAGAACGTCGAGCTGTTCGCGCGCGGTGTCGGCGAGTCCACCGACATCGTCACCAAGGAGATGTACGCCTTCGAGACCAAGGGCGGCGACAGGCTCGCCCTGCGCCCCGAGGGCACCGCGTCCGTGCTCCGCGCGGCACTCGAGGCCAACCTCCACAAGACGGGCAACCTCCCGGTCAAGCTCTGGTACTCGGGTTCGTACTACCGCTACGAGCGCCCGCAGAAGGGCCGGTACAGGCACTTCTCCCAGGTCGGTGCCGAGGCGATCGGTGCCGAGGACCCGGCGCTCGACGCCGAGCTGATCATTCTGGCCGACCAGTCGTACCGCTCCCTGGGCCTCAGCAACTTCCGTATCCTGCTGAACTCGCTGGGTGACAAGGAGTGCCGTCCCGTCTACCGCGATGCGCTCCAGGGCTTCCTGCGCGGCCTCGACCTGGACGAGGACACCCGGCGCCGCGTCGACATCAACCCGCTGCGGGTCCTCGACGACAAGCGGGACGCGGTGCAGAAGCAGCTCGTGGGAGTGCCGCTGCTGCGCGACTATCTGTGCGATGCGTGCAAGGCGTACCACGAAGAGGTGCGCGAGCTGCTGACTGCGGCCGGCGTGGCGTTCGAGGACGACGAGAAGCTGGTGCGCGGCCTGGACTACTACACGCGCACGACCTTCGAGTTCGTCCACGACGGTCTCGGCTCCCAGTCCGCGGTGGGCGGCGGCGGCCGCTACGACGGTCTGTCCGAGATGATCGGCGGCCCGGCGCTCCCGTCGGTGGGCTGGGCGCTCGGCGTCGACCGCACGGTCCTGGCACTGGAGGCCGAGGGGATCGAGCTCGAGCTCCCCGCCACCACCAGTGTGTTCGCGGTCCCGCTCGGCGAAGAGGCGCGGCGCGTCCTCTTCGGCGTGGTGACCCAGCTGCGCAGGACGGGAATCGCCGCCGACTTCTCGTACGGCGGCAAGGGCCTCAAGGGCGCGATGAAGAACGCCAACCGCAGTGGTGCGCGGTACGCGATCGTCGCCGGTGAGC
The DNA here is from genome assembly GCF_056435905.1 of Streptomyces sp. NPDC043861. Classification (NCBI taxonomy): domain Bacteria; kingdom Bacillati; phylum Actinomycetota; class Actinomycetes; order Kitasatosporales; family Streptomycetaceae; genus Streptomyces; species Streptomyces sp. NPDC043861. The sequence continues at coordinate 172,129 of NZ_JBWKDP010000010.1, forward strand.
GCGATCTGGCCGAAGGCGCGGTCCAGCTCAAGGACATGGAGTCCGGTGAGCAGATCGCAGTCCCACTGGACGGCCTCGTGGCGGAGATCCGCTCGCGCCTGTCGTGATGTGCGGTGCGAGCCCTGCGGGGCTCGCACCGCCCGTCCTTCCCGACCGGGAGGCTCCGGCCCCGGAGCCGTGCCCCAGGGGCCGGTCCGGGACCGGCCCCGTCGGCCCGGACCGGCGTGCGAGGTGCGGGACCGGCACGGAACCCCCGGTCAGGGCACGGGTTCCGGCCGGGAGGTGCCCGGCGGGGAACTACAGCAGCCCGTGGCGCATCGCGCTCGTCACGGCCGCGGTGCGGTCGGTGACGTCCAGCTTGTTGAAGATGCGCAGCATATGAGTCTTCACCGTGGACTCGGCCACATACAGCCGCCGCCCGATCTCCGCGTTCGTCGCCCCGTCCGCGACGAGACGCAGAACCGCCACCTCGCGGTCCGAGAGTCGCGGACGCTCCGGCCTGGTGCGGAGCTGGTCGACCAGTCGGGCCGCCACGGAGGGGGCCAGGACCGTCTCACCGCGGACGGCGGCACGGACGGCGTCGGCGAGCTCCGCTCGAGCCATGTCCTTCAGCAGGTATCCCGCAGCACCGGCCTCCACCGCGCGCAGGATGTCCCGGTCCGTCTCGTACGTGGTCAGGACCACGATGCGGCAGGACAGCCCCGCAGCCGTCATGCGGGTGATCGAGTCGACGCCGTCGCCGCCGGGCATCCGCAGATCCATCAGCACGATGTCCGGCCGCAGTTCGACGGCCAGGGCCTCGGCCTGCGGCCCGTTCGCGGCCTCACCGACGACCTCCAGATCGGACTCGGCGCTGAGCATCCCGCGCAGCCCCTCCCGTACCACGGGATGGTCGTCGGCGAGCAGGACGCGGATCATGGACGACTCCTCAGGGCGACGGTGACCGTGGTGCCCTCGCCGGGCGTGCTGATGACGTCTGCGGTGCCGCCGACCTCGGCCGCGCGTGCCCGCAGGCCGCGCAGTCCGTAGCCCCGGCTGGGCGCGGCCGGGTCGAAACCCCGGCCGGTGTCCCTGACCGACACGGTCAGTTCATGATCACCGTAGGCCAGGGACAGTGCCACCTCCGCCCCGGGGCCCGCGTGCTTCGCGGCGTTCGCCAGGGCTTCCTGGCAGCTGCGCAGGGCGACCACCTCCAGGGCGGCCGGCAGCGGCGCGGCCCGGCCGGTCACCGAGACCGTCGCCGGCGGATCGTGTCGGGCTGCCAGCCGGGACACGGCTTCCCGAAGTGAGCCGCCGTCGAGATCGGCCGGCGCACCTCCGGTGACCAACGCCCGTGCCTCGGCCAGATTCTGACGTGCCGTCACTGCCATGAGGTCGAGATGGCGCCGAGCCTGCGAGGGATCCGTGTCGAGTTCCGACTGCACCGCCTGCACGAGCATCAGCAGACTGGTGAAGCCCTGGGCCAGCGTGTCGTGGATCTCCCGGGACATCCGCTCCCGTTCGGTGAGGGCGCCGCGCTCCGCCGAGAGCCGGGCCACCTCCTCGCGACTGGCCTCCAGATCGGCGATGAGCACGGCCCGGTCCCTGCTCTGCTCGATGATCCGGTCGATCCAGACACCGAAGAAGGCGGAGAAGGCAAGGGTGATCGCCGAGGACGCCGCGTTGAAGAAGACCTGATGGGCCTCCGGTTGCCAGACCAGTGCCCAGCCGGCCACCGGCACGAGGCTCACGACGGCCAGCGACACCAGCGCCCGCCGCATGGGCAGCAGCATGAAGCAGTGCGGTGCGAGGGCAAAGGTCATCAGCCGGGTCTCGCCCACCAGGAACGCGGGCGGGAGGAAGAGCAGGACCGCCCCGGCCACGTACGCCAGGGAGGCCCGCGCGTCGTCGGCGCCGGCGTCGAGCATCCGGGGCCGGCCGACCAGGACGTACCAGGGGATGAGCAGGGTGAGCAGTGCGACGGCGGTGAACCGGTAGCCCGGTGCGGGGTGATCGGCCCCCAGGACGAAGGCCGCGGTCGCCAGCCACACCACGGAGTAGTAGATGTCCCACGGGCGGGACGAGCGGTCCCAGACATGGGAGTCGCGCATCCCGCCCGCCTTCGCGGACTCCGTCAGCCGTCGTGGCGGCTCTTCCACCTGAAGGTCAGCAGACACAGGACCAATCCTCCGATGCACCAGGCCCCGAGGACCAGGGCGATCGTGCCGAACTCCCAGCTGCCTGCGGGTTCGAGGACGGCGGCCGACTCCGGCAGGAAGATGCCGCGGAAGCCCTGGCACATCCACTTGAGGGGGAAGAAGGAGCTGATGTCCAGGAGCCAGGAGGGGAGGGTGCCGACAGGGATGAACACCCCGGAGGTGAACTGGAGGATCAGGAAGGGCAGGACGACGACGGAGCTCGCGTTCCTGCCGGATTTCGGCAGGCTGCTGATGGCGATGCCCAGCAGCGCGCAACCGGTGATGCCGAGTGCGAAGACCCAGCCGAAGGTGAGCCACTTCGCCGCGGTGGACGGCAGGTCCAGGCCGAACAGTGCCGAGCCCACGACCAGGAGGACGGCGGTCTCGGCCAGCCCGGTCACGAGCACCATCCAGACCTTGCCGAGGAAGTACGCGGCGGGCGGCATCGGTGTGCCGCGCAGCCGGCGCAGCACCTTTTCGTCCCGTTCGACCGCGATGGCGATGCCCAGCGACTGGAAGCTGGTGGACATGATGCCCGCGGCCACCATGCCGGCCGCGTAGAGCTGGGCCGCGGTGACCCCGGAGCCCTCCACGTCGTCGTCGAAGATCGAGGCGAAGAGGCCGCGCAGTTCGGCAGGCTCGCCCTCGGCGACGACCCTTCCGCGTGCGACGACGGCGAGGCGATCGACGAGCGCCTCGGCCTCCTCCAGGTAGTGCGTCGTGAGCACGATGGTGGTGCCCTCGCCCGCGAGCAGCCGGATCAGGTCCCAGAACTGGCGGCGGGCCGCCGGGTCGAAGCCGGTCGTCGGCTCGTCGAGCAGCAGCAGTTCCGGACCGCCGATCACACCGAGTGCCACGTCGAGCCGCCGCCGCTGGCCGCCCGAGAGGCCCTTCACCCGCAGATCCGCCTTCTGCTCCAGACCCACGAGACGGATGACCTCGCCCGGATCGCGCGGCGCCGGACAGTAGCGGGCGAAGTGCTCGACGCTTTCGCGGACGGTCAGCTCCGCAGGCGCCGACTCGTCCTGCCAGACGATCCCCACCTTGGAGCGCCAGACCCGCCCGCCCTTGGCCGGGTCCGCTCCGAGTACGGAGACCTCGCCGCCGTCCCGGTCACGGTGCCCCTGGAGGATCTCCACCGTCGTGCTCTTGCCGGCCCCGTTGGGCCCCAGGAGGCCGAAGACCTCCCCCCGCCGGATCGTCAGGTCCAGCCCGTCCACCGCCGTCACCTCGCCGTACTGCTTGCGAAGCCCGCGTACCTCCACCGCTGTTGTCGTCATGTTCCACAGGCTCCGGCGGAATCCCGGCGGCCGGTCCCCCCGTGCGTAGGTCCTTATGTCCATCGAACGGTGGACAAGGGCAGGCGTGCGGCAGAATGACGATGCCCAGCAGTGACCCGAGTGATGGAACGGCGATATGACGACAGCAGCGGTTGACGGCGTGTCCTCCGGCCAGGACGAGGAGGGCGTGCGCGGCGCCGTCGGAGGGAGCCGCGCCCTCGCGTGGCTGCTCGTGATCACCGGTGCTGCCGGTCTGCTGGCCTCATGGGTCATCACGATCGACAAGTTCAAGATCCTCGAGGCCAAGATCGCGGGGAAGACGTTCACCCCCGGCTGCAGCCTCAACCCGATCGTCTCCTGCGGCAGCGTCATGGAGAGCGAACAGGCGTCCGCCTTCGGCTTCCCCAACCCGATGCTCGGACTCGCCGCCTACGCGATCGTGATCGGCGTCGGCATGAGTCTCTTCGCCGGGGCCCGCTTCCGCCGCTGGTACTGGCTGACGCTCAACGCCGGCACGCTCTTCGGCATCGGGTTCTGCACCTGGCTGCAGTACCAGTCGCTGTACAGCATCAACGCGCTGTGCCTCTGGTGCTGCCTGGCCTGGGTCGCCACGATCGTCATGTTCTGGTACGTGACCTCGCACAACGTCCGCAGGGGCCTGCTGCCGGCTCCGGCCTGGGCGAAGAACTTCCTCGCCGAGTTCACCTGGGTGCTGCCCGTGCTGCACACCGGAATCATCGGCATGCTGGTGCTGACCCGCTGGTGGGACTTCTGGACCGGCTGACGGGTCCCTACGGCATTGTCAGTGCCCTCGCCTAGGCTTCATGCCGTGGAGCCCGATCTCTTTACCGCAGCCGCCGAGGAGCGCCAGGAGAAGGACCCGACCGCGAGTCCCCTCGCCGTCCGGATGCGCCCGCGCACCCTGGACGAGGTCGTCGGCCAGCAGCATCTGCTGAAGCCGGGGTCTCCGCTGCGGCGGCTCGTCGGCGAAGGCGGCGGAGGGCCGGCAGGCGCCTCGTCGGTGATTCTCTGGGGACCGCCGGGAACAGGCAAGACGACTCTCGCCTATGTGGTCTCGAAGGCCACCAACAAGCGCTTCGTCGAGCTCTCCGCGATCACCTCGGGCGTCAAGGAGGTGCGGGCGGTCATCGACGGCGCCCGCCGCGCTGCCGGCGGCTTCGGCAAGGAGACCGTCCTCTTCCTCGACGAGATCCACCGCTTCAGCAAGGCCCAGCAGGACTCCCTGCTGCCGGCCGTGGAGAACCGCTGGGTGACGCTGATCGCGGCGACCACCGAGAATCCGTATTTCTCGGTGATCTCCCCGCTGCTCTCCCGCTCCCTGCTGCTCACGCTGGAGCCGCTCGCCGAGGACGATGTGCGCGGGCTGCTGCGCCGGGCGCTGACCGAGAAGCGCGGGCTCGACGGCGCCGTGACGCTGGCGGAGGACTCGGAGGCCCATCTGCTGCGCATCGCCGGGGGCGATGCCAGGCGTGCACTGACGGCGCTGGAGGCCGCTGCGGGTGCGGCGCTCGCGGTCGGCGAGCAGGAGATCCTCCTGCGGACCGTCGAGGAGACGGTCGACCGCGCCGCGGTGAAGTACGACCGCGACGGCGACCAGCACTACGACGTGGCCAGCGCGCTCATCAAGTCCATCCGCGGCTCCGACGTGGACGCGGCACTGCACTATCTGGCCCGGATGATCGAGGCGGGGGAGGACCCCCGGTTCATCGCCCGCCGTCTGATGATCTCGGCCAGCGAGGACATCGGCCTCGCCGACCCGACCGCCCTGCCCACGGCCGTGGCCGCTGCCCAGGCCGTCGCCATGATCGGGTTCCCCGAGGCGGCCCTCACCCTCAGCCATGCCACCATCGCCCTGGCCCTCGCGCCGAAGTCCAATGCGGCGACGACCGCGATAGGGGCCGCCCTGGCGGACGTGCGGAACGGACTCGCGGGCGCCGTCCCGGCCCATCTGCGCGACGGCCACTACAAGGGCGCGGCCAAGCTCGGACATGCCCAGGGCTATGTGTATCCGCACGACGTCCCGGGCGCCATCGCCACGCAGCAGTACGCCCCGGATGCGATCCACGGCAAGCGCTACTACGAACCGACGCGGTACGGCGCGGAGGCGCGCTACGCGGACGTGGTGGAGAAGGTCCGCGAGCGCCTCAGGGGCGATTGAGGGCTGTCCCGTGATCCCCGGAGGGCGCACGACGACAGCCACGGCGCTCCATCGGATACCGCTGGGAGGCACCCCCAGGCCGCGTTGTCGGAGTGCTCGAACACGCCCAGTACGAGGACGCGACTCCGCCTTGCGATGCTTCCCCTCGGCCCTGGCGGGCCCGGGCAGACCCCATGCATCCGACGCCGCGCGCTGATCCACCGGGGATTACGGGACAGCCCTCAGCAGCGGCGGTGCGGCCGCCCGGCCGCCTCACCCCATGGCCGCGGCGAACAGGGTGTGCATCGCCTGCCGCAGATCGCCGGTGTCCCGGACCGGCTCGGGGAAGTCGAAGCGCGCGTCGAAGATCCGGTCGTCCGTCCCGCTGAAGCGCACCCGCAGCCCGAACCGGTCCAGAGCCATCGGGGTCACGTCCCGGACCGCCACCAGGACCTCGTCCACCCGGTCGCCGAGCAGCGTGGCAAGCCCGCGCACCTGGTCGCCGTGCGCCGAGTGGAGATGCTGGAGCAGATCCGCCTCGTGCCGCGCGATCGGATCCGCCTCCGCACGGGCCAGGTCCTCGGGCTCGACACAGCCCGCGCCCCACAGGTCGTCGACCGAGATCTCGCCGACCTCCAGCCGCACCGGCATCCAGGCGGGCCGCTCGCCGTCGCTCTCCAGCACCGCACCCACGGGGTGCCGCTCGGCGAGGAGCTCGATGCACCGGGCGCGGTCCTCGTTGCGGACGGCGGTGAGCCAACCGGCCACCCAGGCGCGGCCACGGATCCGCTGGCGGACTGCGACGGGGGCGACGTCCGTGATCTCCATCACGCAGGGCAGGTCGTCGTCCTGGGCGTAGGCCGCGGCCCTGGCCGTGGGAGAATCCCAGGGCACAAGGAGAACGACGTCTCCCTCAGGTGTGACGGTGCGCGCCGCGGGTTCCCAGAATCCGGGCCCGTGGTCGCGAGCACTCGGCAGCGTGAGGGATACTGAGGCGTTGTACTCAACGAGGGTTCGTACGCGCTCGGCTTTGGTGGGCTGCCGAGCGCCTTCCCTGGGACGCGGCTGACCTTGTTCATCGTCGTCGTAAGCAGACACCGATTCACTCGAGTCGTCTGAACTGCGATGCGCACTGGGCAGGGAGATCCCATGTGGTCGAGACATTACGTCCTCCTCGAATAAGGTAAGGCTCACCTAACTTACATGGAGGTAGGTTCCCCGTGAACCAGTCGCGACCCAAGGTCAAGAAGTCGCGTGCACTCGGCATCGCCCTGACGCCGAAGGCCGTCAAGTACTTCGAGGCTCGCCCCTACCCGCCGGGTGAGCACGGCCGTGGCCGCAAGCAGAACTCGGACTACAAGGTCCGTCTGCTCGAGAAGCAGCGTCTTCGCGCCCAGTACGACGTCTCCGAGCGTCAGCTGGTCCGCGCCTACGAGCGCGCCAGCAAGGTCCAGGGCAAGACCGGTGAGGCCCTGATCATCGAGCTCGAGCGCCGTCTCGACGCCCTGGTGCTCCGCTCCGGTATCGCCCGCACGATCTACCAGGCCCGTCAGATGGTCGTCCACGGCCACATCGAGGTGAACGGCGGCAAGGTCGACAAGCCTTCCTTCCGTGTCCGCCCCGATGACGTCGTCACGGTCCGCGAGCGCTCCCGCGAGAAGCACCCGTTCCAGGTCGCCCGTGAGGGTGGCTACGCGCCCGATGGTGAGACCCCGCGCTACCTGCAGGTCAACCTCAAGGCGCTCGCCTTCCGCATGGACCGGGAGCCGAACCGCAAGGAGATCCCGGTGATCTGCGACGAGCAGCTCGTCGTCGAGTACTACGCCCGTTGATCCAGCGGACGTAGCACCACGGCTTCACGCCCGAGCCCGCCGCCTCCCGCCCTCACCGGTGGGGAGCGGCGGGCTCTCGCGTTGTCCGGCCGTTCCGCCCGGTGGGCGGAGCGTGCGCAGCGATGAGCATTCCGTAAAATCGGCCCGCGCAACTCCCGTTCCGCGGCCACTGATCCGGTACGGAGCGCGACCTCCGGCGCGATAGGGTCGGACACGACTTTCGAAGTGACCCTCGAGAAGCAGAGAGCGGTGCAGCGTGACCGGTGGAGAGGTTGCCGGGATCCTGGTGGCCGTCTTCTGGGCGATCCTGGTCTCCTTCCTCGCCGTGGTGCTGGTGAGGCTGGCCCAGACGCTCAGGGCGACCACCAAGCTGGTGGCGGACGTGACGGAACAGGCGGTGCCGCTGCTGGCCGACGCATCCGCGACCGTCCGCTCCGCGCAGACCCAGCTGGACCGGGTCGACGCCATCGCCTCCGACGTCCAGGAGGTCACCTCCAATGCGTCGGCGCTCTCCACCACCGTCGCCTCGACCTTCGGCGGCCCGCTGGTGAAGGTCGCGGCGTTCGGCTACGGCGTGCGCCGGGCGATGAGCCGCAACAAGACCGAAGCGCCGCCCGCGCAGACCCGTCGCACGGTCGTCGTCGGCCGCACCGTACCGGCCGCGAGGCGCCGCAAGCAGAAGGGCTGAGCGCGATGTTCCGTCGTGCGTTCTGGTTCACCGCGGGCGCCGCCGCCGGCGTGTGGGCCACCACCAAGGTCAACCGCAAGCTCAGGCAGCTGACTCCGGAGAGCCTGGCCGCACAGGCCGCGAACAAGGCGATCCGGACCGGGCACCGCCTCAAGGACTTCGCCCTCGACGTACGGGCCGGGATGGTCCAGCGCGAGGCCGAGCTCGGCGAGGCCCTGGGGCTGGAGGCGCCTGTCGACGCGGCGCTGCCCGCGCAGCGCCGCCTCGCGGCCCTCGAAAACCAGAAGCAGGACAAGAAGCACTACGAGATGCTTGACGAGAAGCGCTCGTACAACCGGAATGAGGACCACTGATGGAGTCGGCTGAAATCCGCCGCCGCTGGCTGAGCTTCTTCGAGGAGCGCGGGCACACCGTCGTGCCTTCGGCGTCGCTCATCGCGGACGACCCGACTCTGCTTCTGGTCCCCGCGGGCATGGTCCCCTTCAAGCCGTACTTCCTGGGCGAGGTCAAGCCGCCGTTCCCGCGCGCCACCAGCGTGCAGAAGTGCGTGCGCACGCCCGACATCGAAGAGGTCGGCAAGACCACGCGCCACGGCACGTTCTTCCAGATGTGCGGCAACTTCTCCTTCGGCGACTACTTCAAGGAAGGCGCCATCAAGCTCGCCTGGGAGCTGCTCACCGGCTCCGTGGCGGACGGCGGTTACGGCCTGGAGCCGGAGAAGCTCTGGATCACCGTCTACCTCGACGACGACGAGGCCGAGCGCATCTGGCGCGATGTCGTCGGCGTTCCCGCCGAGCGCATCCAGCGCCTCGGCAAGAAGGACAACTTCTGGTCCATGGGCGTCCCCGGTCCCTGTGGTCCCTGCTCGGAGATCAACTACGACCGGGGTCCCGAGTTCGGCCCCGAGGGCGGCCCGGCCGTCAACGACGAGCGCTACGTGGAGATCTGGAATCTGGTCTTCATGCAGTACGAACGCGGGGAGGGCACCGGCAAGGAGGACTTCGACATCCTCGGTGACCTTCCGAGCAAGAACATCGACACAGGTCTCGGTCTCGAGCGTCTCGCCATGATCCTGCAGGGCGTGCAGAACATGTACGAGACCGACACCCTGCGTGTCGTCATGGACAAGGCCACCGAGCTCACCGGTGTCCGCTACGGTGCCGACGCCGCCAGCGATGTGTCCCTTCGGGTGGTCGCCGATCACCTCCGTACGTCCGTGATGCTCATCGGCGACGGTGTCACGCCGGGCAACGAGGGCCGGGGCTATGTGCTGCGCCGCATCATGCGCCGCGCCATCCGCAACATGCGCCTGCTCGGCGCCACCGAGCCGGTCGCCGCCGCTCTCGTCGACGTGGTCATCAAGACCATGGGCGAGCAGTACCCGGAGCTGGAGACCGACCGCAAGCGCATCGAGACCGTGGCTGTCGCCGAGGAGGCCGCCTTCCTCAAGGCCCTCAAGAGCGGCACCAACATCCTCGACACCGCCGTCACCGAGACCAAGGCCGTCGGTGGCACGGTCCTCTCCGGCGACAAGGCGTTCCTGCTCCACGACACCTGGGGCTTCCCGATCGACCTCACCCTGGAGATGGCCGCCGAGCAGGGGCTGTCCGTGGACGAGGACGGCTTCCGCCGTCTGATGAAGGAACAGCGGGACAAGGCCAAGGCCGACGCCAAGGCCAAGAAGACCGGCCACGCCGACCTCTCCGCCTACCGCGAGGTCGCCGACACCTCAGGGTCCACCGAGTTCACGGGTTACGGCTCCACCGAGGGCGAGACGACCATCGTCGGTCTGCTCGTCGACGGTGTGCCCTCACCCGCCGCCTCCGAGGGCGACGAGGTCGAGGTCGTCCTCGACCGCACCCCGTTCTATGCCGAGGGCGGCGGTCAGCTCGCCGACCAGGGCCGGATCAAGCTCGGCAGCGGTGCCGTCATCGAGATCCGCGATGTGCAGCAGCCGGTCCCGGGTGTCTCCGTGCACAAGGGATCGGTGCAGGTCGGCGAGGTGACCGTGGGCGCCTCCGCCTACGCCGCCATCGACGTCAGGCGCCGCCGCGCGATCGCCCGTGCCCACAGCGCCACGCACCTCACCCACCAGGCGCTGCGTGACGCCCTCGGCCCGACGGCCGCCCAGGCCGGCTCCGAGAACTCCCCGGGACGCTTCCGCTTCGACTTCGGCTCGCCCGCCGCCGTACCCGGCACGGTCCTGACCGATGTCGAGCAGAAGATCAACGAGGTGCTCGCCCGGGAGCTCGACGTCCAGGCCGAGGTCATGAGCATCGACGAGGCCAAGAAGCAGGGCGCCATCGCCGAGTTCGGCGAGAAGTACGGTGAGCGGGTCCGTGTCGTCACCATCGGTGACTTCTCCAAGGAGCTCTGCGGCGGTACCCATGTGCACAACACCGCCCAGCTGGGTCTGGTGAAGCTGCTCGGCGAATCGTCCATCGGCTCGGGCGTACGCCGTATCGAGGCCCTCGTCGGCGTCGACGCGTACAACTTCCTCGCCAAGGAGCACACGGTCGTCGCCCAGCTCCAGGAGCTCGTCAAGGGCCGCTCGGAGGAGCTGCCCGAGAAGATCGCCGCCATGCTCGGCAAGCTGAAGGACGCCGAGAAGGAGATCGAGAAGTTCCGCGCGGAGAAGGTGCTCCAGGCCGCTGCCGGGCTCGCCGAGGGCGCCAAGGACGTCCGCGGCACCGCTCTGGTCACCGGTCAGGTCCCTGACGGCACGTCCGCCGACGATCTGCGCAAGCTGGTCCTCGACGTGCGCGGCCGCATTCCCGGTGACCGCCCGGCCGTCGTGGCGCTGTTCACCACGGCGGGCGGCCGTCCGCTGACCGTCATCGCCACCAACGAGGCCGCCCGCGAGCGCGGCCTCAAGGCCGGCGAGCTGGTCCGCGCGGCCGCCAAGACCCTCGGCGGCGGCGGTGGCGGCAAGCCGGACGTCGCCCAGGGCGGCGGGCAGAACCCGGACGCGATCGGCGATGCGATCGGCGCCGTCGAGCGCCTCGTCGCCGAGACGGCGTGACCTCGGCCATGCGCAGAGGACGTCGGCTTGCGATCGACGTCGGGGACGCCCGGATCGGGGTCGCCTCGTGCGACCCCGACGGGGTCCTCGCCACCCCGGTGGAGACCGTTCCGGGACGTGATGTCCCGGCCGCGCACCGGCGCCTTCGGCAGCTCGTCGAGGAGTACGAACCCCTTGAGGTCGTCGTCGGGCTGCCCCGCTCGCTCAGCGGCGGCGAAGGTCCGGCGGCGGTTAAGGTCCGTGGCTTCGCCCAGGAGCTCGCGCGCGGCATCGCACCGGTGCCCGTGCGGCTCGTGGACGAGAGGATGACCACAGTGTCGGCCAGCCAGGGGCTTCGAGCTTCCGGCGTCACGTCCAAAAAGGGCCGTTCTGTCATCGATCAGGCGGCCGCTGTGATCATCCTTCAGAACGCTCTTGAGTCCGAACGGGTATCGGGTAATCCTCCCGGAGAGAGCGTCGAAGTGGTCATCTGATCGCGATACGGTAACGTTCCGCGCGACGCGGCGGCGTTCGAACAGCTGCCGCACTACGTAGAGGCGGACCGTCCGGACCCCTCGCGGCTGTTTGGGGATCGATGACTGAATATGGACGGGGCTCCGGCCCCGAACCGTGGCACCCCGAGGACCCGCTGTACGGGGACCAGGGGTGGAGAGGTCAGCAGGGTCCTGACGGCCATGCCGCGCCGTACGACGGCCCGCAGCAGCCGTACCGGCCGGAGCACCACCAGCAGCAGCCGCAGCAGGAGTACGGCGGCGGGTACCAGGACGCCTACCAGCAGCAGTACGGGGATCAGCAGCAGTACGGCGACGGGCAGTACTACGGGGGCCCACCCCAGCAGTACGGCGACCAACAGCAGTACCAGCAGCGCTACGGCGATCAGCAGCAGTACGCGGGTCCGCCCCAGCAGTACGCCGATCCCCAGCAGCAGTACGGCAGTCCCGGTCAGTACGGGGACCAGAACTATTCGGGCCGGCAGTACGGCACGGGAACCTGGGACACCGGGCAGCAGACCGCGATGCCGTACGACCCGGCTGCGGGCGCCTCCTACGGCGGTGAACGCCCCGACCTCTACAGCACCCCCGACGCCTATCCGCCGCCCCAGCCCCCGGGCCACCGGACCCCGACGGCTCCCGAACCCGGGCCGGAGGCCGAGCGGGACCAGGAGTGGCAGGAAGAGCCGGAGGAGGAGACTCATCCCTTCTTCACCGGTGGGGGCGATGACGACGACGGCGACGAGCCCGGCGGGTCGAGCCGTGGTGGCGGGAGCGACCGCCGTGGCAAGACCAAGAAGCAGAAGAAGGGCCGCAGCGGCATCGCCTGCCTGGTCGTCGCAGTGGTGCTCGTGGGCGGTGTCGGCGGCCTCGGCTACGCCGGCTACCAGTTCTGGCAGAACAAGTTCGGCGTGGCGCCCGACTACGTGGGCACCGGTACCGGCAGCGTCGAGGTCGAGATCCCGCAGGGGGCGACCGGCGCTGCGATCGGCAATGCCCTGAAGGACGCCGGCGTCGTGAAGAGCGTCGATGCCTTCGTCGCGGCGCAGGGCGAGAACCCCGACGGAAACAAGATCCAGGCGGGCGTGTACCTCCTCAAGAAGGAGATGTCCGCAGCGAGTGCCGTCGAGGCCATGCTGAAACTCGACAGCCTCAATGCCTTGATCATTCCGGAGGGCAAGCGCAACTCGTACGTCTACAAGCAGATCGACACGCGGCTCGGCATCAAGGCCGGAACCACGGAGTCCGTCGCCGAGAAGCAGGCGGAGACCCTCGGCCTGCCGGAATGGGCGAAGGGCGGCCCCGATGTCAAGGATCCGCTGGAAGGTTTCCTCTTCCCTGCGAGCTATCCGATCTCGAATGGGGCCAAGCCCGAGGACATCCTGAAGAAGATGGTCGCTAGGGCGAACGAGGAATACGGCAAGAGGAACCTCGAGGCCGAAGCCGCGAAACTCGGGCTGAAGTCGCCGCTCGAACTGATCACCGTGGCGAGCCTCGTCCAGGCCGAAGGAAAGTACAAGCACGACTTCGACAAGGTCTCGCGGGTCGTCTACAACCGGCTCAAGCCGGACAACAAGGAGACCTTCGGCCTCCTCGACTTCGACTCCACGGTCAACTATGCGACGGGCAAGAGCACCCTGGACATCGGCGGGGTGAACAAGGTCCGCACGTTCAAGGACCCGTACAACACGTACTACGTCAAGGGCCTTCCGCCCGGGCCGATCGGGAATCCGGGAGTGTCCGCGCTCAATTCGGCCATCAAGCCGACCCCGGGCCCCTGGTACTACTTCGTGTCGGTCACCGAGGACGAGACGCTGTTCGCCGAGACCAACGCGGAGCACGAGCGCAACCGTCAGAGGTACAACGAGGAACGGAAGAAGTCCGGACAGTGAGTAGCCCACGCCGGGCGGCGGTGCTCGGATCGCCGATCGCCCACTCCCTCTCACCGGTGCTGCACCGCGCCGCCTACGCGGAGCTCGGCCTCACCGACTGGTCGTACGACAGCTTCGAGGTCAACGAGGGGGAGCTGCCGGGCTTCGTCGAGGGGCTCGACGCCTCCTGGGCCGGGCTGTCCCTGACCATGCCGCTCAAGCGGGCGATCATCCCGCTGCTCGACGAGATCAGCGACACCGCGGCCTCGGTCGAGGCCGTCAACACCGTCGTGTTCACCGAGGACGGCCGCCGTAAGGGAGACAACACGGATGTCCCCGGCATGGTCTCGGCGCTGCGTGAGCACGGAGTGGAAAAGGTGGAGTACGCCGCCGTGCTCGGCGCCGGCGCGACCGCGTCCTCCGCGCTCGCCGCGCTCGCGGGGGTTTGCACCGGCCCCGTGACCGCGTATGTGCGCACCCACGCCCGCGCCGACGAGATGCGCCGTTGGGGCGAGCGGCTCGGCGTCGAGGTCCACACCGCCGACTGGGCGGAGGCGGGACACGCCTTCGATGCCCCGCTGGTCATCGCCACCACCCCCGCCGGTGCCGCGGACGCCCTCGTCCCCTATGTCCCGGACCGCCCCGGCACCCTCTTCGACGTGCTCTACGACCCCTGGCCCACCCCGCTCGCGGCTGCCTGGGCCGAGCAGGGAGGGACCGTCGTCGGCGGCCTCGATCTGCTGGTCCACCAGGCGGTCCTGCAGTTCGCGCAGTTCACGGGCGAGATCCGGTCTCCGCTGGCGGCGATGCGAGCGGCAGGGCGCGCGGCCCTGGCGTGACGGACGGAGCCACAGGATGAAGGAAGGGGCCACCGGATTCCGTCCGGTGGCCCCTTCCCTGCGGCGTACGGACATCAGTGCCCGGGCCGCTGTGCGCGGCTCAGCCGCACCAGCCGAAGGGGCTCGTGTACGTGTCCGTCTTGGGCGTGTGAGCGGTCCACCACCGGGTCGTCCCCTGGTACTGGACACACTTGCCCGATGCCTTCACCCGCACCGGCCCGGCGTAGGAGTTGTATTTCCCGCTGTCCGTCACCCAGGCGCCGCCCTCCGCCCTGACCGAGGCGGAGACGGGAAGACCGCTCTTCTCGCCGGTGACCACGGTCACCACGCAGTTGTAGCCGCTGGAGGCGTTGTAGAGCAGGTGGACGACGGCCTGAGGGCCGCCACCGTCGATGTACGCCCCGAGCTTGTGGGACGACTGGACGTAGTAGCCCGAGCCGCAGACCGAAACGGGGTTGCCGGCTGCCTGGGCGGACGTGGCCAGGCCCAGGGTCAGGCCGAGGGCGGCGGTCACGGTGGCCAGGCCACGGGCGAGTCTTCGCGTCACTGTCCAAATAGGGAGAAGAGGTGGGAGTCTGGGACAGTAATGATCAACTCTTCTGTCATGGAAGAACTCTTCGAGAAATCGATGATCAAGAAATGGCTGATTCTTGTCATTGGTTGAACTCGTGGACCCCAGCGTCCGCAACGCGGACAGTGGAACCGGGAGCCCTCCCGGCGTGGGAGGATCGGAAGTGGCCGGACAGGCCGCGCACGCGGTCGTGCCGTCGCCGTACGCATGATGGGCGTGAGCAGGAGGAGCACCGTTGAGCAGGTTGCGCTGGCTGACCGCGGGGGAGTCGCACGGCCCCGCACTGGTGGCGACGCTGGAGGGTCTTCCCGCCGGTGTCCCGATCACCACGGAGATGGTGGCGGACCACCTGGCCCGGCGGCGCCTCGGCTATGGACGCGGTGCGCGGATGAAGTTCGAGCGCGATGAGATCACTTTCCTGGGCGGCGTGCGCCACGGCCTCACCATGGGCTCGCCGGTCGCGATCATGGTGGGCAACACCGAGTGGCCCAAGTGGGACAAGGTCATGGCCGCCGACCCGGTCGACCCGGCCGAACTGGCCGAGCTGGCCCGGAACGCCCCGCTGACCCGGCCCCGGCCCGGCCATGCCGATCTCGCCGGTATGCAGAAGTACGGCTTCGACGAGGCCCGGCCGGTTCTGGAGCGCGCCAGCGCCCGCGAGACCGCCGCACGCGTCGCTCTCGGGGCGGTCGCCCGGTCGTACCTCAAGGAGGCCGCGGGCATCGAGATCGTCTCGCACGTCGTGGAGTTGGCCGCTGCCAAGGCTCCGTACGGCGTGTACCCGACGCCCGCCGATGTCGAGCGGCTCGACGCCGACCCCGTCCGCTGCCTGGACGCCGATGCGTCGAAGGCGATGGTCGCCGAGATCGACCAGGCCCACAAGGACGGTGACACACTCGGAGGCGTCGTCGAGGTCCTCGCCTACGGGGTACCGGTCGGCCTGGGCTCGCACGTCCACTGGGACCGGCGCCTGGACGCCCGGCTGGCTGCCGCCCTCATGGGTATCCAGGCCATCAAGGGCGTCGAGGTCGGCGACGGCTTCGAGCTCGCCCGCGTGCCCGGCTCCAAGGCGCACGACGAGATCGTCGCCACCGAGGACGGAATCAGGCGCACCACCGGCCGCTCCGGCGGCACCGAGGGCGGACTCACCACCGGTGAGCTGCTGCGCGTCCGTGCCGCGATGAAGCCGATCGCCACCGTGCCCCGCGCGCTGAAGACCATCGACGTCTCCACCGGCGAGGCGGCGGCCGCCCACCACCAGCGCTCCGACGTCTGCGCGGTGCCGGCCGCCGGCATCGTCGCCGAGGCCATGGTCGCGCTGGTCCTCGCAGATGCGGTCGCCGAGAAGTTCGGCGGTGACAGCGTTCCCGAGACCCGCCGCAATGTGCAGTCCTACCTCGAGAACCTGGCCATCCGGTGAGCGACGAACGCGAGACCTCCGGGCTGCGGTCGAACGAGGAGCCGCACGGGCGCCGGACGGGCGGATCCGGGGGCGCGTCCCCTGACTCCGCCGGGAGTGCCCCGCCCCGGGCGTCAGCTCCGGGGGAGCGCGGACCGCGGGTCGTTCTGATCGGACCGATGGGCGTCGGCAAGTCCACGGTCGGCAGCCTGCTGGCCGGGCACCTCGGCACCGGCTACCGGGACACCGACGCCGACATCGTCGTCGCCGAGGGCCGGGAGATCTCGGACATCTTCATCGAGGAGGGCGAGCCGCACTTCCGGGAGCTGGAGCGCGCCGCCGTACGCACCGCCGTCGCCGAGCACACCGGTGTCCTCGCCCTCGGCGGTGGTGCCATCCTCGACGAGGGAACCCGGGAGCTGCTGGCCGGACTGCCGGTCGTCTATCTCTCCATGGACGTCGAGGAAGCCGTGCGCCGTGTCGGTCTGAACACGGCCCGCCCGCTGCTCGCCGTCAACCCGCGCCGCCAGTGGCGCGAGCTGATGGAGGCTCGCCGTCATCTGTACACGGAAGTCGCGCGTGTCGTCGTCGCCACCGACGGCCGCACCCCCGAAGAGGTCGCCCAGGCGGTCCTCGACGCACTCGAATTGAAGGACGTATGACGGACCAGGCTGTGACCCGCATCCAGGTAGGCGGCTCGGACCTCCCAGCGGTGGCTGGCGGAGCGGGCAGCGACCCGTACGAGGTGCTCGTCGGCCGACAGCTGCTCGGCGAACTTCCCGGGCTGATCGGCCCCAAGGCCAAGCGCGTCGCCGTCATCCACCCGGAGGCGCTCGCCGAGACCGGCGACGCGGTCCGGCAGGACCTCGCCGACCAGGGGTACGAGGTCGTCGCCATCCAGGTGCCGAACGCCGAGGAGGCCAAGACCGTCGAGGTCGCGGCGTACTGCTGGAAAGCCCTCGGCCAGACCGGATTCACCCGCACCGACGTCATCGTCGGCGTCGGGGGCGGCGCCACCACCGACCTGGCCGGGTTCGTCGCGGCGACCTGGCTGCGCGGAGTGCGCTGGGTCGCCGTACCGACGACGGTGCTCGCGATGGTCGACGCTGCCGTCGGCGGCAAGACCGGCATCAACACCGCCGAGGGCAAGAACCTCGTCGGTGCGTTCCACCCGCCGGCCGGAGTGCTGTGCGACCTCGGCGCGCTCGACTCGCTGCCCGTCCACGACTACGTCAGTGGCATGGCCGAGATCATCAAGGCCGGCTTCATCGCCGACCCGGCCATCCTGGACCTCGTCGAGGCGGACCCGGAGGGTGCGCGCACCCCGGCGGGCCCGCACACCGCGGAGCTCATCGAACGTTCCATCCGGGTCAAGGCCGAGGTCGTCTCCAGCGACCTCAAGGAGTCGGGCCTCCGCGAGATCCTCAACTACGGTCACACGCTGGCGCATGCGATCGAGAAGAACGAGCGATACAAGTGGCGGCACGGCGCCGCCGTCTCCGTCGGCATGGTCTTCGCCGCCGAACTCGGGCGGCTGGCCGGACGGCTCGACGACGCGACCGCCGAGCGGCACCGCACCGTCCTGCAGTCCGTCGGGCTTCCCCTCACCTACCGCGGCGACCAGTGGCCCAAGCTGCTGGAGACCATGAAGGTCGACAAGAAGTCGCGCGGGGACCTGCTGCGCTTCATCGTGCTCGACGGTCTCGCCAAGCCGACCGTGCTGGAGGGCCCGGACCCGGCGGTCCTGCTGGCCGCTTTCGGCGAGGTCTCCGCATGAGCCGTCGCGTTCTCGTCCTCAACGGGCCGAACCTCGGGCGGCTCGGCTCCCGCGAGCCCGATGTGTACGGCGCCACGTCGTACGCGGGCCTCGTCGACGCCTGCCGGGCACTCGGCAAGGAGCTCGGCCTCGAGGTCGACGTACGCGAGACGAACGACGAGGGCGAGATGATCCGTTGGCTGCACGAGGCGGCGGACGGATCAATTCCGGTCGTTCTCAACCCCGGTGCGTTCACGCATTACTCCTACGGGATGCGTGACGCGGCGGCCCAGCGGACCGCTCCGCTCATCGAGGTCCACATCTCGAACCCCTACGCACGGGAGGAATTCCGCCACACTTCGGTGGTCGCGGCCGTCGCCTCCGGCACGGTCGCGGGTTTCGGGATCGGCTCGTACCGGCTGGCTCTGCGCGCGCTGGCCGACGAACTCGGCGACTGAACGCGGCCGGTCGGGGCACTTCGTACCGGCCCCGGCCGTTCCCACAGTGCCGACCGGGGAAGGTACCGTTCGGGGCGGGCGGTCAACTGCCGCCCGACCAGCGTGAAGTCGTACGAGACGGAGTGGCACCGGATGCAGCACGCAGTGGGAGCTCCGCTGCCGCCCAATGGTCCCGGTCGGCCCGGTCACGGGCCGGCGGCCGGGTGGGGACACCAGGCCCAGCACCCCGGCCCGCCCCTGCCGCCCCAGAGCGCGCCCGCTCCGGGCTGGAACGGCCCCGCTCCGCACGCCGCCGGGATGCGTCCGTCCCCTGAGACCACGGGACACGTGCAGCTGCCTCCGGGCGGACCGGTCCCCGTGCCCGCGGCCCCCGCCGACAACGGCACCGGCTCCGCCACACTCGCCGTGCTCCTCATAGGCCCGGCCGGCGCGGGAAAGACGACCGTGGCCCGCCACTGGGCCTCCCGGCGCCGTGTCCCCACGGCCCACATCAGCCTCGACGACGTCCGCGAATGGGTGTGTTCCGGCTTCGCCGACCCCCAGTCCGGATGGAACGACCAGTCCGAGGCGCAGTACCGTCTCGCCCGTCGCACCTGCGGCTTCGCCGCACGCAACTTCCTGGCCAACGGCATCTCCTGCATCCTCGACGACGCGGTCTTCCCCGACCGTCCCGTCGTCGGCCTCGGTGGGTGGAAGCGCCATGTGGGCCCCGGTCTGCTCCCCGTCGTCATGCTCCCCGGCCTCGAGGTCGTCCTGGAGCGGAACGCGGAGCGCAGCGGCAACCGCAGGCTCTCCGACGAGGAAGTGGCGAGCATCCACGGCCGTATGGCCGGCTGGTACGGCTCCGGTCTCCCGATCATCGACAACTCCCACTGCGACGTCGAAACCACGGCCCGCATCCTCGACGACGTTCTGGCACGGTCCATCGCGAGCCCTCCCGCCTGGTAGCGCCCGGGCGCGCGCCGCAGGCCGCGGCCGGTGAGTGCCGCTCCTCCCCGGACGGTGGCGCCGGCCCCCACACCCGGGCCGGCGGACCCGAAAGCAACCGCTCCGGCACGGGTCGGCTGAGCACCCGCAGCCTCGTGGGGCCCGGGACCGACCGGGGCGGACCTGCCGGCGACCACCCGGAGGCGGAGGAACCCGTACCGCATACGCCCCGACAGCAGGTGCACCGGCACGGGCGGGACGGACGGGCACCGGCACCGCATGGGCGGGACGGTCCGGCACGGGCGGGGCCGACGGCCGCACCGGCACCGCGCATGGGCCGGACGGTCCGGCAAGGGCGGGACCGACGGGCACCGGCACCGCGCATGGGCCGGACGGGTGAAGGGGCCGCCCGCGGGGCTTCGGACCAGTACACCTCTGCGGTGCACGGGGGAGGGGGAACAACCCCGGGTGAAGGAGGCGCACACCCCGCACGGACGCGCTCGACCGGCCGAATCGTCCCGCCGCTCTTAGGCTCGTGTCATGTCCGAGGTCTTCGCTGCCCGCCGCGGACGGTTGCGGGACAGATTCGCAGCCGCAGGGAGCGCCGCGGCCCTGGTGTCGCGGCCCGCCAACGTCCGGTACCTGGCCGGGGGTGCGCCGCCCGGTGCCGTGCTGTTGCTCGGCCCCGACGGGCCCGCCGGGGACGTTCTGGTCTGCCCGGGCAACCCCAGCGGCGACCCGGCGGAGGGCAGGCTCGACGAGGAGCTGCGCCAGACCGTGCTGGCCGGCAACGGAGGCGACCCGGCCGTCGCTGCCGCACAGGATGCGGGCGCGGCGGGCGCCGACTCCCTCGCCGTCGAGGAGCACCACCTCACCGTCGCCCGCCATCGGGCCCTCTGCTCCGTGGCCCCACATCTGCGTCTGTCCGATCTCGGGGGCTGTGTCGAACAGCAGCGGATGGTCAAGGACGAGGACGAGATCGCCTGTATCCGCATTGCCGCCGAGATCACCGACCAGGCCCTCGGCGAGCTGCTGGAATCCATCCTCGTCGGCCGCACCGAGCGCCATCTCGCCCTTGAGCTCGAGCGGCGTCTGGTGGACCACGGGGCCGACGGCCCGGCCTTCCCCACTTCCGTGTCCACGGGCCCCAACGCCGGGCTCGGCGGTCACCGCCCCTCCGACCGCCGGGTCGAAGAAGGAGATTTCCTCTCCGTCTGCCTCGGCGCCAACTACCGCGGCTACCGTTGCGAGATCGGCCGTACGTTCGTCATCGGCACCACCCCCGCCGACTGGCAGATCGAGCTGTACGACCTCGTCTTCGCCGCTCAGCGCGCAGGTCGCGAGGCCCTGGCCCCCGGCGCGGAGTACCGCGACGTGGACCGGGCGGCCCGCCAAGTGCTCAACGCCGCGGGCCACGGCGACAGCCTCACGGCCTGGACCGGCCACGGCGTCGGGCTCGAAATCGACGAAGACCCGCAGCTGGCACCTGCGGCCATGGGTAAACTGGACGCTTGTGTGCCGGTCACCGTCGAACCGGGAGTCCACCTCCCGGGCCGGGGCGGGGTCCGGATCGATGACACGCTCGTCGTACGCCAGGAGGCGGACGGCGGACCCGAGCTACTCACCATCACGACCAAGGAGCTGCTCGCGCTCTAGCGCGCAGCGGCAGCGTGCACCTTCGCGTTCCGCGGTCGTCCACCAGCGTCAGTCCAGGAGATTCCGCAACCGTGGCCACCACGAACGACCTCAAGAACGGCATGGTGCTCAAGCTCGACAACGACCAGCTCTGGTCCGTCGTCGAGTTCCAGCACGTCAAGCCCGGCAAGGGCCCGGCCTTCGTGCGCACCAAGCTCAAGAACGTGCTGTCCGGCAAGATCGTCGACAAGACGTTCAACGCCGGCGTCAAGGTCGAGACGGCCACCGTCGACCGCCGCGACATGCAGTTCTCGTACATGGATGGCGACTACTTCGTCTTCATGGACATGCAGACGTACGACCAGCTGCATGTCTCGCGCCCCGCTGTCGGCGACGCCGCCAACTTCCTGATCGAGGGCTTCACCGCCACCGTCGCCACGCACGAGGGCGAGGTGCTCTACGTCGAGCTCCCGGCCGCCGTCGAGCTGGTGATCCAGGAGACCGAGCCCGGCGTCCAGGGTGACCGCTCCACCGGTGGCACCAAGCCCGCCACCCTGGAGACCGGCTACACCATCCAGGTCCCGCTCTTCATCACCACCGGTGAGAAGATCAAGGTCGACACCCGTTCCGGCGACTACCTCGGCCGGGTGAACAGCTAACCGTGGCTGCTCGCAACAAGGCCCGCAAGCGCGCCTTCCAGATCCTTTTCGAGGCCGACCAGCGCGGAGTCTCCGTGCAGACCGTCCTCGCCGACTGGATCCGGCACGCGCGGACCGACGACCGTCAGCCGCCGGTCACGGAGTACACGATGGAGCTGGTCGAGGGGTACGCGGAGCACGCGGCCCGGATCGACGAGCTGATCGCCACCTATGCGGTCGGCTGGACGCTCGACCGCATGCCCGTCGTCGACCGCAACATCCTGCGGCTCGGTACGTACGAGCTGGTGTGGGTGGACGACACTCCGGACGCGGTGGTGATCGACGAGGCGGTGCAGCTCGCCAAGGAGTTCTCCACGGACGACTCCCCGTCCTTCGTGAACGGCCTCCTCGGCCGCTTCAAGGACCTGAAGCCGAGTCTTCGCCGGGACGCCTGAGCCCCACCGGCACGCACCCGGCCACGAAGGCCCGCAGCGATGCGCTGCGGGCCTTCGGCGCGTCCACGCCCACCGGACCGTGCGGAAACACCGCCTCGGCCTTCGCGGAGACGAACGGAGCCGGCCACGCCGGGCGTGCACGCCGTGCCCGGGACGGCGCGGGGTGAGGGCACTCAAACGAAGGTCCGCCGCGTGGCGGTGGGCGGGGCCGGACGGCCCGGTGCGCCCGTCCTCAGGGACGGAAACCGCGGCATGCGGGGTCGGGAGCTCTCCGGTGCGCGTGGGCACGGAGAGGAAGGCCGGTGCGCCCGGCATGCGGGGGGCGGACCCTCCGGTGCGCGCGGGCACCACAGTGCAGGGGGGACCGCTGCGGGCGGCGTGCACAGAGGGCCCGGCGGTCCGCGCCGTGAGCCTGAGCCGCAGCGCACCGAAAAACGCGCCGGGCCGGGTTGGAAGCCCTGCTTCCCCCGGCCCGGCGGCACGTTTCTGCTGTTGCGGCGTCAGCCCTCTTCGTGTGAGACGGCCCGACGCGCATCCGCGTCCAGCACACCCCAGCTGATCAGCTGCTCGGTGAGGACCGACGGCGACTGGTCGTAGATGACGGCGAGCGTGCGCAGATCGTCCTGGCGGATCGACAGCACCTTGCCGTTGTAGTCGCCGCGCTGGCTCTGGATCGTCGCGGCGTAACGCTGCAACGGGCCGGCCTTCTCCGCGGGGACGTGGGCAAGGCGCTCCAGGTCCAGGACGAGCTTCGGCGGCGGCTCGGCCGCGCCGCCGGGCGTGGTGCCCGGAAGGAGCTCCTGCACCGGGACACCGTAGAAATCGGCCAGCTCGGCGAGACGCTGCACCGTCACGGCACGGTCCCCGCGCTCGTAGGACCCGACGACGACGGCCTTCCAGCGGCCCTGGGACTTCTCCTCCACCCCGTGGAGCGAGAGCCCCTGCTGGGTGCGGATGGCGCGGAGCTTGGCCCCGAGCTGTTTTGCGTATTCGCTGGACATATAGCTCCCCGGACACTGTAACGACGCGGCTCCGCCGCGCGGCTGGTCACTCACTGTGAGGTTACGCAGCGTTACTTGGCTGCGTCAAGCCGAAAGGTCCGTACGACCCTCCCGAGGGGGTGTGACCAGGGCCGGGCCGGTCCCTGGTAGCGTGGACGGCGCAAATTCCGACGTCCTTTAAGGTCCGTCCCGTGAGGCGGAGAAGGAGGTCCGTTTCGTATGGACACGCACAACCCCGATGTCGCGCGCCCCGTGCTTGAGGGCCCCGACATCGCGCGGGTACTGACCCGCATCGCCCACGAGATCGTCGAACGCGCCAAGGGCGCCGAAGACGTGGTGCTCCTCGGCATCCCGACGCGCGGGACCCATCTTGCCCGCCGACTCGCCGACAAGCTCGCCGAGATCACCGGCCGCACGATCCCGGTCGGCTCCCTGGACATCACGATGTACCGCGACGACCTGCGGCTCCGTCCCGCGCGCGCACTCGCACGCACGGACATTCCCGCCGACGGCATCGACGGCCGTCTGGTCGTCCTGGTCGACGACGTGCTCTTCTCCGGCCGCACCATCCGCGCCGCTCTCGACGCGCTGAACGACATCGGCCGCCCGCGCGCCGTCCAGCTGGCGGTCCTCGTCGACCGCGGCCACCGCGAACTGCCCATTCGTGCCGACTACGTCGGCAAGAACCTCCCGACGTCGCTGCGGGAGACGGTCAAGGTCCAACTCGCCGAGGAGGACGGTCGCGACACCGTGCTGCTCGGCTCGCGAAGCGAGATGGGGGTCCCCCCGGCCGAGGGCCGGGGGAGCGAGACCGCCCCGGCCGGCGAGCAGTAGCGCCCCTGTAGGGCTCCTGCCTGCCCTACGGGCGTGCGCCCGCGCGCCTGCATGCCCGCAAACCTCCACATACCGGAGCACACCCAGATGAAGCATCACCTCATCTCGGCCGCCGACCTCACTCGTGACGACGCCGTCCTCATCCTCGACACCGCCGAGGAGATGGCACGGGTCGCCGACCGGCCGATCAAGAAACTTCCCACCCTGCGCGGACGGACCGTCGTCAACCTCTTCTTCGAGGACTCCACGCGGACCCGGATCTCCTTCGAGGCGGCGGCCAAGCGCCTCTCCGCCGACGTCATCAACTTCTCCGCCAAGGGTTCCTCGGTCTCCAAGGGCGAGTCCCTGAAGGACACCGCGCTGACCCTGGAGGCCATGGGAGCGGATGCCGTCGTCATCCGCCACCACGCCTCCGGCGCTCCCTATCGCCTCGCGAACTCGGGCTGGATCGACGGGGCCGTCGTCAACGCGGGCGACGGCACCCACGAACACCCCACCCAGGCTCTGCTCGACGCCTTCACCATGCGACGCCGGCTCGTCGGCCGGGACGCCGGAATGGGGCGCGACCTGGAGGGCCGCCGGATCACGATCGTCGGCGACGTCCTGCACAGCCGGGTCGCACGCTCGAACGTCCACCTGCTCACCACGCTCGGCGCCCACGTCACCCTCGTGGCCCCGCCCACCCTGGTGCCGGTCGGCGTCGAGACCTGGCCCTGCGAGATCTCGTACAACCTCGACGACGTGCTGCCGAAGTCGGACGCCGTGATGATGCTGCGTGTGCAGCGCGAACGGATGAATGCCGCCTTCTTCCCGACCGAGCGCGAGTATTCGCGCCGTTACGGCCTGGACGGCGATCGCATGGCCCGGATGCCCGAGCACGCCGTGGTCATGCACCCGGGCCCGATGAACCGCGGAATGGAGATCACCGCGGAAGTCGCCGACTCCGACCGGTGCACCGCCGTCGAGCAGGTCGCCAACGGGGTGTCGATCCGTATGGCCGTTCTCTATCTGCTGCTCGGCGGCTCCGAGCCCGCCACCCCTGTCGCCACAGCCCGCACCGAGGAGACGAAGTAACCATGAGCAAGATCCTTATCCGCGGAGCGAAGGTGCTGGGCGGCGAGGCGCAGGACGTCCTGATCGAAGGCGAGACCATCACTCGCGTGGATGCCGCGGTCGAGCCCGGTGACGCCACCGTGGTCGAGGCGGAGGGCAGGATCCTGCTGCCCGGCCTCGTCGATCTGCACACCCATCTGCGCGAGCCGGGGCGCGAGGACTCCGAGACGGTACTCACCGGAACCCGCGCGGCCGCCACCGGCGGCTACACGGCCGTCTTCGCCATGGCCAACACGTTCCCCGTCGCGGACACAGCCGGCGTCGTCGAGCAGGTCTGGCGGCTCGGCAAGGAGCACGGCTACTGCGACGTCCAGCCGATCGGCGCCGTCACCGTCGGTCTCGACGGCAAGAAGCTCGCCGAGCTGGGAGCCATGCACGAGTCCGCCGCCGGCGTCACGGTCTTCTCCGACGACGGCAAGTGCGTGGACGACGCCGTGATCATGCGCCGTGCCCTGGAGTACGTGAAGGCCTTCGGCGGTGTCGTCGCCCAGCACGCGCAGGAGCCGCGTCTCACCGAGGGCGCCCAGATGAACGAGGGCATCGTCTCCGCCGAGCTCGGTCTGGGCGGCTGGCCGGCCGTCGCGGAGGAGTCGATCATCGCCCGCGACGTCCTGCTCGCCGAGCACGTGGGCTCCCGCGTCCACATCTGCCACCTCTCGACCGCCGGCTCCGTCGAGATCGTCCGCTGGGCCAAGTCCCGCGGGATCGACGTCACCGCCGAGGTCACCCCGCACCACCTGCTCCTCACCGACGAGCTGGTGCGCACGTACAACCCGGTCTACAAGGTGAATCCCCCGCTGCGCACCGAGCGCGACGTCATGGCGCTGCGCGAGGCTCTCGCCGACGGCACGATCGACATCGTCGCCACCGACCACGCCCCGCACCCGCACGAGGACAAGGACTGCGAGTGGGCCGCGGCGGCCATGGGCATGGTCGGCCTGGAGACCGCCCTGTCCGTCGTCCAGCGGACGATGGTCGAGACCGGGCTGCTGACCTGGGAGGGTGTCGCCGACCGGATGTCCTTCGCGCCCGCGCGGATCGGCCGTGCCGACGGCCACGGCCGCCCCGTCTCGGCTGGTGAGCCCGCCAACCTCACCCTGGTCGATCCGGCATACCGTGGAACCGTGGACCCCGCGGGCTTCGCCTCCCGCAGCCGCAACACTCCCTACGAGGGCCGCGAGCTGCCGGGGCGCGTCACCCACACCTTCCTGCGGGGCCGGGCGACGCTCATGGACGGGAAGCTGGCGTGACACCTGCACTGATCGATCTGGCCGCCGAAGCCGCCGACAAGCAGTCGGCAGAGGTCACCGACTGGGCCGCCCGCCTCGGCTGGGTGGCGGGGCTGCTGCTCTTCATCGCACTCGTCTACTGGCTGATGCGCCAGGGCTGGAAGTGGCGGGCCGAGCTCCAGTCCGGACTGCCCGAGCTGCCCGTCGCGCCGGAGGAACCCGGCCCGGCGAAGCTGACGCTGAGCGGCCGCTACCACGGCTCGACGACCGCCGGGCAGTGGCTCGACCGGATCGTCGCCCGCGGCCTGGGCACCCGCAGCCGCGTCGAGATGACACTCACCGATGACGGAATCGACGTCGTACGCCCCGGGGCCGCCGACTTCTTCGTCCCGGCGGCAGCTCTGCGCGGAGCCCGTCTCGACAAGGGCATCGCCGGAAAGGTCCTCGCCGAGGGCGGGCTGCTGATCGTCACCTGGGAACACGGCGACAAGCAGATCGACTCCGGCTTCCGCTCCGACCACGCGGCCGAGCACACCACCTGGGTCGAGGCCATCAACTCCCTGCACACGACAGAAACGACGGAAGGCGCCGCACGATGACGACCTCCACCAGGGGAACCAGGGTTCCCGCCGTACTCGTCCTGGAGGACGGCCGTACCTTCCGCGGGCGTGCCTACGGGGCCGTGGGGGTGACCTTCGGGGAGGCCGTGTTCTCCACCGGGATGACCGGCTACCAGGAGACGCTCACCGACCCGTCGTACCACCGCCAGGTCGTCGTGATGACGGCCCCGCACGTCGGCAACACCGGCGTCAACGACGAGGACCCGGAGTCCTCACGCATCTGGGTGTCCGGATACGTCGTCCGCGACCCCGCGCGGGTCCCCTCCAACTGGCGCGCCAAGCGTTCCCTGGACGAGGAACTGGCCGAACAGGGCGTCGTGGGCATCAGCGGCATCGACACCCGTGCCCTCACCCGCCACCTCCGCGAGCGCGGCGCGATGCGCGTCGGCATCTTCTCCGGCAACGCGCTCCCCGACGAGGGCACGATGCTCGCCGAGGTGCGCCAGGCACCCGAGATGAAGGGCGCCGATCTGTCGGCCGAGGTCGCGACCACGGAGACGTACGTCGTCCCCGCGATCGGCGAGAAGAGGTTCACCGTCGCCGCAGTCGACCTCGGCATCAAGGGCATGACCCCGCACCGCATGGCCGAGCGGGGCATCGAGGTGCACGTCCTGCCCGCCACCGCGACCGCCGAGGACGTCTACGCCGTGGCCCCCGACGGTGTGTTCTTCTCCAACGGTCCGGGAGACCCCGCCACCGCCGACGGCCCCGTCGCCCTGATGCGGGCCGTCCTCGAGCGCGGCACCCCGCTGTTCGGCATCTGCTTCGGCAACCAGATCCTGGGCCGGGCGCTCGGATTCGGTACGTACAAGCTCAAGTACGGCCACCGCGGCATCAACCAGCCCGTGCAGGACCGTACGACCGGAAAGGTCGAGGTCACCGCGCACAACCACGGCTTCGCCGTCGACGCCCCGCTCGACAAGGTCTCCGAGACCCCCTACGGCCGCGCCGAGGTCTCCCACGTCTGTCTGAACGACAACGTGGTGGAGGGCCTCCAGCTCCTCGACCAGCCGGCCTTCAGCGTCCAGTACCACCCCGAAGCGGCCGCGGGCCCGCACGACGCCGCGTACCTGTTCGACCGCTTCGTTTCCCTGATGGAGGGCCAGCGTGCCTAAGCGCACCGATATCCAGTCCGTCCTGGTCATCGGCTCCGGCCCGATCGTCATCGGCCAGGCCGCCGAGTTCGACTACTCCGGCACCCAGGCCTGCCGGGTCCTCAAGTCCGAGGGCCTGCGCGTCATCCTGGTGAACTCCAACCCCGCGACGATCATGACCGACCCGGAGATCGCCGACGCCACGTACGTCGAGCCGATCACCCCCGAGTTCGTCGAGAAGATCATCGCCAAGGAGCGTCCCGACGCCCTCCTGCCCACCCTCGGCGGCCAGACCGCGCTCAACACGGCGATCTCCCTGCACGAGGGCGGGACGCTGGAGAAGTACGGCGTCGAGCTCATCGGCGCCAATGTCGAGGCCATCAACAAGGGCGAGGACCGCGACCTCTTCAAGGAGGTCGTCGAGGAGGTCAACCGCAAGATCGGCCACGGCGAGTCCGCGAGCTCGGTCATCTGCCACTCCATGGACGACGTCCTGGAGGGCGTCGAGACGCTCGGCGGCTACCCGGTCGTCGTCCGTCCCTCCTTCACCATGGGCGGCGCGGGCTCCGGCTTCGCGCACGACGAGGACGAGCTGCGCCGCATCGCCGGCCAGGGCCTGACCCTGTCTCCGACCACCGAGGTGCTCCTGGAGGAGTCCATCCTCGGCTGGAAGGAGTACGAGCTGGAGCTGATGCGCGACAAGAACGACAACGTCGTGGTCGTCTGCTCCATCGAGAACTTCGACCCGATGGGCGTGCACACCGGAGACTCCATCACCGTCGCCCCGGCGATGACCCTGACCGACCGCGAGTACCAGATCCTGCGGGACGTCGGCATCGCCGTCATCCGCGAGGTCGGCGTGGACACGGGCGGCTGCAACATCCAGTTCGCGGTGAACCCGGAGGACGGCCGGGTCATCGTCATCGAGATGAACCCGCGTGTCTCGCGCTCCTCCGCGCTCGCGTCCAAGGCCACAGGCTTCCCGATCGCGAAGATCGCGGCCCGGCTCGCCGTCGGCTACACGCTGGACGAGATCCCCAACGACATCACCGAGCAGACTCCGGCCTCCTTCGAGCCGACGCTCGACTACGTGGTCGTCAAGGCACCGCGCTTCGCCTTCGAGAAGTTCCCGTCCGCGGACTCCACCCTCACCACCACCATGAAGTCGGTCGGCGAGGCGATGGCCATCGGCCGCAACTTCACCGAGGCGCTGCAGAAGGCCCTGCGCTCCCTGGAGAAGAAGGGCTCCCAGTTCGACTTCACCGCCCCCACCGGCGACAAGGCCGAGCTGCTGGAACTCGCCGTCCGTCCGACCGACGGCCGGATCAACACCGTCATGCAGGCGATCCGCGCCGGAGCGACGCAGGAGGAGGTCTTCGAGGCAACGAAGATCGACCCCTGGTTCGTGGACCAGCTCTTCCTCATCAAGGAGATCGCCGACGAGCTGGCCGAAGCCGAGAAGCTCGAACCCGGGTTGCTCGCCGAGGCCAAGCGCCACGGTTTCTCGGACGCGCAGATCGCCGCGATCCGAGGCCTGCGCGAGGACGTCGTCCGGGAGGTGAGGCACGCCCTCGGCGTCCGCCCCGTCTACAAGACGGTCGACACCTGTGCCGCCGAGTTCGCCGCCAGGACACCGTACTTCTACTCGTCCTACGACGAGGAGAGCGAGGTCGCGCCGCGCGAGAAGCCCGCCGTGATCATCCTCGGCTCCGGCCCCAACCGGATCGGTCAGGGCATCGAGTTCGACTACTCCTGTGTCCACGCCTCCTTCGCGCTGAGCGACGCGGGCTACGAGACCGTGATGGTCAACTGCAACCCGGAGACCGTCTCCACCGACTACGACACCTCCGACCGGCTGTACTTCGAGCCGCTCACCCTGGAGGACGTACTCGAGATCGTCCACGCCGAATCGCAGGCGGGCCCGATCGCCGGTGTCGTCGTCCAGCTCGGCGGCCAGACCCCGCTGGGCCTGTCGCAGGCACTGAAGGACAACGGCGTCCCGGTCGTGGGCACGTCCCCCGAGGCGATCCACGCCGCCGAGGACCGCGGCGCGTTCGGCCGCGTCCTCGCCGAGGCCGGGCTCCCGGCACCCAAGCACGGCACCGCGACCACGTTCGCCGAGGCCAAGAGCATCGCGGACGAGATCGGCTACCCCGTCCTCGTCCGTCCGTCGTACGTGCTCGGCGGCCGCGGCATGGAGATCGTCTACGACGAGACCCGCCTCGGGTCGTACATCGCCGAGTCCACCGAGATCGGCCCCGACCGGCCGGTCCTGGTCGACCGCTTCCTCGACGACGCGATCGAGATCGACGTCGACGCGCTCTACGACGGCACCGAGCTCTACCTCGGCGGGGTCATGGAGCACATCGAGGAGGCGGGCATCCACTCCGGTGACTCCGCGTGCGCCCTGCCCCCCATCACCCTCGGCGGCTTCGACATCAAGCGCCTGCGGGCCTCGACGGAGGCCATCGCCAAGGGCGTCGGCGTACGTGGCCTGATCAACATCCAGTTCGCGATGGCCGGCGACATCCTGTACGTCCTCGAGGCCAATCCGCGCGCGTCCCGGACCGTGCCCTTCACCTCGAAGGCGACCGCCGTTCCGCTCGCCAAGGCCGCCGCACGCATCTCGCTCGGCGCCACCATCGCGCAACTGCGCGAGGAGGGCCTGCTGCCCAGGAACGGCGACGGCGGCACGCTGCCGATGGACGCGCCGATCTCCGTCAAGGAGGCCGTGATGCCGTGGAGCCGTTTCCGCGACATCCACGGGCGCGGCGTCGACACCATCCTCGGGCCCGAGATGCGCTCCACCGGCGAGGTCATGGGTATCGACTCCGTCTTCGGTACGGCGTACGCCAAGTCCCAGGCGGGCGCCTACGGCCCGCTGCCCACCAAGGGACGGGCGTTCATCTCCGTCGCCAACCGCGACAAGCGCTCGATGATCTTCCCGGCGCGTGAACTGGTCGCCCACGGCTTCGAGCTGCTCGCCACCTCCGGCACGGCCGAGGTGCTCAAGCGCAACGGCATCCATGCCACCGTCGTGCGCAAGCAGTCCGAGGGCGAGGGCCCGAACGGTGAGAAGACCATCGTCCAGCTGATCCACGACGGCCAGGTCGACCTCATCGTCAACACCCCTTACGGCACCGGAGGCCGCCTCGACGGCTACGACATCCGCACGGCGGCCGTGGCCCGCTCCGTACCGTGCCTGACCACGGTCCAGGCGCTCGCCGCCGCCGTCCAGGGCATCGACGCGCTCAACCACGGCGACGTGGGCGTCAGTTCGCTCCAGGAACACGCGGAACACCTGATCGCGGCCCGCGAGGACTAGCAGCCCAGGAGGGGGACACCGGATCCGGTGTCCCCCTCTTCATGAGGACACCCTCCTCATGAGGACACACAGGACACGACTGAGATGTACACCTTCTTCTTCAACCTGTTCTTCGCGCGGATGGACCCGGAAGAGGCCCACCACCTGGCCTTCCGCTGGATCCGGCTCGCGGTCCGCATCCCGGTGCTGCGTACCTTCGTCGCCGCGGCCCTGGCCCCCCGCTACAAGGAACTGCGCACCGAGGCGCTCGGCCTGCGCATGCACGGCCCTTTCGGCCTGGCCGCCGGCTTCGACAAGAACGCCGTCGCCATCGACGGCATGAGCATGCTCGGTTTCGACCACGTCGAGATCGGTACGGTCACTGCGCAGGCGCAGCCCGGTAATCCCAAGAAGCGCCTCTTCCGGCTGGTGCCGGACCGTGCGCTGATCAACCGCATGGGTTTCAACAACGAGGGCTCCGCTGCGGTGGCCGCGCGGCTCGCCGCCCGCAAGGAGATCTTCCGGACCACCGTCGGCGTCAACATCGGCAAGACCAAGGTCGTCCCGGAGGCGGAGGCCGTCGGCGACTACGTGACATCGACCGAGCGGCTGGCCGCGCACGCCGACTACCTCGTGGTCAACGTCAGCTCCCCGAACACCCCGGGGCTGCGCAACCTCCAGGCGACCGAGTCGCTGCGCCCGCTGCTCAGCGCCGTGCGCGAGGCAGCCGACCGCAGCGTCTCCGGCCGGCGCGTCCCCCTCCTCGTCAAGATCGCCCCCGATCTGGCCGACGAGGACGTCGACGCCGTCGCCGACCTCGCCGTCGAACTCGGCCTCGACGGGATAATCGCCACCAACACCACGATCGCCAGGGACGGCCTCGGTCTGACCTCGGGACCGGAGCTGACCGGGCAGACCGGCGGTCTGTCCGGAGCTCCCGTCAAGCAGCGCTCGCTGGAGGTGCTGCGCCGCCTGTACGCCCGCGTCGGCGACCGCATCACCCTCGTCGGGGTGGGAGGCATCGAGAACGCCGAGGACGCCTGGCAGCGCATCCTCGCCGGTGCCACCCTCGTCCAGGGCTACAGCGCCTTCATCTACGAGGGTCCGTTCTACGCCCGTGCCATCCACAAGGGCCTCGCCGCGCGCCTGGCCGCCAGCCCGTACGCCACCCTCGCCGAGGCCGTCGGCGCCGAGAACCGAAAGGCAGCGACCGCATGAGCCCCCTGGAGCCCTTCGGTGCCCGTCTGCGCCATGCCATGGACACCCGCGGGCCGCTCTGCGTCGGCATCGACCCGCATTCCTCCCTGCTGACCGGCTGGGGACTGAACGACGACGTCACGGGCCTGGAGCGGTTCACGCACACGGTCGTCGAGGCGCTCGCCGACCGGGTCGCCGTCCTCAAGCCGCAGTCGGCGTTCTTCGAACGTTTCGGCTCCCGCGGCATCGCGGTCCTGGAGAAGGCGGTCGAGGAGGCCCGGGCAGCCGGGGCCCTGGTGCTGATGGACGCCAAGCGCGGCGACATCGGCTCGACGATGGGGGCCTACGCCGAGACCTACCTGCGCAAGGACTCGCCGCTGTTCTCGGACGCGGTCACGGTTTCGCCCTACCTCGGTTTCGGCTCGCTGCGGCCGGCCCTGGATCTGGCCCGTGAGAGCGGAGCGGGCGTGTTCGTGCTGGCCCTGACCTCCAACCCGGAGGGCGCCGAGGTCCAGCGGGCGACCGCGGCCGGGGGGGTCTCGCTCGCCCAGCTCATGCTGAACCACATGGCCGACGAGAACGCGGGCGCGGAGCCGCTGGGCTCGGTCGGCGCGGTCGTGGGCGCCACCCTCGGCGACGCGGGCGTCGACCTCGACATCAACGGACCGCTGCTCGCCCCCGGCATCGGCGCCCAGGGAGCGACCCCGGCGGATCTTCCCGGTGTATTCGGTGCGGCGGCCCGGAACGTCGTACCGAGCGTGAGCCGCGGGGTGCTGCGGCACGGTCCGGATATCGAGGCGCTGCGGGCAGCGGCGACACGGTTCGCCGACGAGGTACGGGCGGCGGTCGGGGGCGCGTAGGCGCGGCCCGGCCCGTTCGCAGCGACGCCACCTGCATCTCTCAGCGTCGTTTTCTTGACAGAAACCCGGTCGGTATGTCTGGAATGTCCTGGTCGGCCGATGCTGACCAGGACTTTTCCGCTGTTCTCGCTGACTGGAGCGGTCTCGGCCGCTAGTCTCCGTCGAGAGCCACGTGCACAGCGTGTGCGTTGCTCGCCTGGTGCGGGGCCATTTGGGTTCCTCACCGGTCCGTATCCGACAGTTCGACATCCGAGGTGACGTAGGCGTGGCTCTTCCGCCCCTTACCCCTGAACAGCGCGCAGCCGCGCTCGAAAAGGCCGCCGCGGCTCGCCGGGAGCGGGCCGAGGTCAAGAATCGACTCAAGCACTCCGGCGCCTCTCTCCATGAGGTCATCAAGCAGGGCCAGGAGAACGACGTCATCGGCAAGATGAAGGTCTCCGCCCTGCTCGAGTCCCTCCCCGGCGTGGGCAAGGTCCGCGCCAAGCAGATCATGGAGCGACTGGGCATCTCCGAGAGTCGCCGTGTGCGGGGACTCGGCTCCAACCAGATCGCCTCTCTCGAGCGCGAGTTCGGCGGCGGCGCCGCCTGACGTTCCCGGGCACTCCCGAGAACCTGGATAATCGCTGCATGGCAGCAGAGGTACGTCCGCGACTGACCGTGCTCTCCGGCCCCTCCGGGGTCGGCAAGAGCACGGTCGTCGCCCATATGCGCAAGGTCCACCCCGAGGTCTGGCTCTCGGTGTCGGCCACCACCCGAAAGCCGCGCCCCGGCGAGCGCCACGGCGTCCAGTATTTCTTCGTCACCGACGACGAATTCGACAAGCTGGTCGCCAACGGTGAGCTCCTGGAATGGGCAGAATTCGCGGGCAATCGCTACGGCACACCGCGCCAGGCGGTTCTCGAACGCCTCGAGGCCGGCGAGCCGGTGCTGCTGGAGATCGACCTCCAGGGCGCCCGGCAGGTCAAGGAGTCCATGGCCGACTCCCAGCTGGTGTTCCTGGCTCCTCCGAGCTGGGACGAGCTGGTCCGCCGGCTCACCGGCCGGGGAACCGAGGCCCCCGACGTCATCGAGCGCCGCCTGCAAGCCGCGAAGATCGAACTCGCCGCCGAGGCGGAGTTCGACACCACCCTGGTCAACACCTCCGTCGAGGACGTGGCGCGCGAGCTGCTAGCCTTGATGGCAGTTGTTTGATCTTTGTTTGATTTCCCAGCAGTTTCTTCGGAAGGCTAGAGCGTGTCCTCTTCCATCACCGCGCCCGAGGGCATCATCAACCCGCCGATCGACGAGCTCCTCGAGGCCACCGACTCGAAGTACAGCCTCGTGATCTACGCGGCCAAGCGCGCGCGTCAGATCAACGCGTACTACTCACAGCTCGGTGAGGGTCTGCTCGAGTACGTCGGTCCGCTGGTGGACACTCACGTCCACGAGAAGCCGCTCTCGATCGCCCTTCGCGAGATCAACGCGGGTCTGCTGACCTCCGAGGCCATCGAGGGCCCGGCTCAGTAGGCGCACGGCGCACAATTCTCCTCACCACAGGCCCGGCGGCGCGTCCGCCGGGCCTGTGGTGTGTCATTGGAGGCGACACCTGTCGCCATGAGTGGGGAGCGGGAACGCAGTGGACAAGCCGAAGGTCGTCCTGGGAGTCAGCGGTGGGATCGCCGCCTACAAGGCGTGCGAGCTGCTGCGCCGACTGACCGAGTCCGGTCATGACGTCAGGGTCGTACCGACCTCGTCGGCGCTGCAGTTCGTCGGCGCCGCGACCTGGTCGGCCCTCTCCGGGCACCCGGTCTCCACCGAGGTCTGGTCGGACGTCCACGAGGTCCCGCACGTCCGAATCGGGCAGGCCGCCGATCTCGTCGTCGTCGCCCCCGCCACCGCCGACATGCTCGCCAAGGCCGCCCACGGCCTCGCCGACGACCTCCTGACCAACACCCTGCTCACGGCACGCTGTCCCGTGGTCTACGCGCCCGCGATGCACACCGAGATGTGGGAGCACCCCGCCACCCAGGAGAACGTGGCGACGCTGCGCCGCCGCGGCGCGGTCGTCATCGAGCCCGCCGTGGGCCGCCTCACCGGCGTCGACACCGGCAAGGGACGGCTGCCGGACCCCGGTGAGCTCTTCGAGGTCTGCCGCCGGGTGCTGGCGCGTGGCGTGGCCGTGCCGGACCTCGCCGGACGCCATGTCGTGATCAGCGCCGGCGGCACCCGCGAACCGCTCGATCCCGTCAGGTATCTGGGCAACCGGTCCTCCGGCAAGCAGGGCTACGCCCTGGCGCGCACGGCAGCGGCCCGCGGTGCCCGGGTGACACTGATCGAGGCCAACACGGGCTTCGCGGACCCGGCAGGAGTGGACGTCGTCCATGTCGGCACCGCCGTGCAGCTCCGTGAGGCGGTGCTCAAGGCGGTTCCGGACGCCGATGCGGTGGTGATGGCCGCGGCCGTCGCCGACTTCCGGCCGGCCGCCTATGCCGAGGGCAAGATCAAGAAGAAGGAGGGCCGGGAGCCGGCGCCGATCGCCCTGGTGCGGAACCCCGACATCCTCGCCGAGATCTCCGCCGGCCGGGCTCGGGCGGGCCAGGTGATCGTCGGCTTTGCCGCCGAAACCGACGACGTACTGGCCAATGGGCGTGACAAGCTCCGCCGCAAGGGGTGCGACCTGCTCGTCGTCAATGAGGTGGGGGAGCGCAAGACCTTCGGCTCGGAGGAGAACGAGGCCGTGGTCCTGGCCACGGACGGCGTCGAGACGCCCGTGCCGTACGGGCCCAAGGAGTCGCTCGCGGACACCGTCTGGGATCTCGTCGTTCCACGCCTGGCCCGACACGCACGGTGACCGGGGGCGGGCGCCGGGACACGCCCGAGGCATGAGCTGCCGCGCTGTGACGCACGCCGCACATGGCGGTGCGGGACGGCACCCGGGGAATCCGGGATGAATCCCCCATTCGCCTCAGAGGTGCCGCCGGAAGCGGGGAGAAGCGGGCGTTACGGTCGTTCACGGGCGTCGGCCGTGCCGCCCGTCACCGGCGGATTCGGCGGCTGTACCACTCCCACTCAGCGAGACACGTGGCCCAATGGTCGAAGGCGCCCGATAAACTGTCCTCGGAACGACGCGGGGCGCAGCCCCCCGGCCGGTCCACCAATGATCAGCCAGCAGCCGCTGCAACCCCAGGGAGCGTTGTGTCCCGTCGCCTGTTCACCTCGGAGTCCGTGACCGAGGGCCACCCCGACAAGATCGCTGACCAGATCAGCGACACCATCCTCGACGCGCTGCTCCAGGAGGACCCCACCTCCCGGGTCGCCGTCGAGACGCTCATCACGACCGGCCTGGTGCACGTGGCCGGTGAGGTGACGACGAAGGCCTACGCCGACATCCCCACTCTGGTGCGCAACAAGATCCTCGAGATCGGTTACGACTCCTCGAAGAAGGGTTTCGACGGCGCCTCCTGTGGTGTGTCGGTGTCGATCGGCGCCCAGTCGCCGGACATCGCGCAGGGTGTCGACACGGCGTACGAGTCGCGGGTGGAAGGCGATGACGACGAGCTGGACAAGCAGGGTGCCGGCGACCAGGGCCTGATGTTCGGCTACGCCTGCGACGAGACACCCGAGCTGATGCCGCTACCGATCTACCTCGCGCACCGGCTCTCCCGCCGCCTCTCCGAGGTCCGCAAGAACGGGACCATCCCGTACCTGCGCCCCGACGGCAAGACCCAGGTCACCATCGAGTACGACGGCGACAAGGCCGTCCGCCTCGACACGGTCGTCGTGTCCTCGCAGCACGCGTCCGACATCGACCTGGACTCGCTGCTCGCGCCCGACATCCGTGAGTTCGTCGTCGAGCACGTGCTGAAGCAGCTCATCGAGGACGGCATCAAGCTGGACACCGAGGGCTACCGGCTGCTGGTCAACCCGACCGGCCGCTTCGAGATCGGCGGCCCGATGGGCGACGCCGGTCTGACCGGCCGCAAGATCATCATCGACACGTACGGCGGCATGGCCCGCCACGGCGGCGGCGCCTTCTCCGGCAAGGACCCGTCCAAGGTCGACCGCTCGGCCGCGTACGCGATGCGCTGGGTCGCCAAGAACGTCGTGGCGGCGGGCCTCGCCTCCCGCTGCGAGGTCCAGGTCGCCTACGCGATCGGCAAGGCCGAGCCGGTCGGTCTCTTCGTCGAGACCTTCGGCACCGCCGCGGTCGACACCGAGAAGATCGAGCACGCCATCGGCGAGGTCTTCGACCTGCGCCCGGCCGCGATCATCCGCGACCTCGACCTGCTCCGCCCGATCTACGCGCAGACGGCCGCGTACGGCCACTTCGGCCGTGAGCTGCCGGACTTCACCTGGGAGCGCACCGACCGGGTGGACGGGCTGCGCGCGGCGGCGGGTCTGTAGTCCCGCACAGCTTTTCCTCGACGGCCCCGGACCGACAGGTCCGGGGCCGTCGTCGTGCATCCGCAGAGGACGGCCCCGGAACCACCGGGGTGCGGTCCGCCCGACCTCGGGGCGGATGGCTGCGGACGGCAGGCCCGGTGTCACCGGCGTCTGATAGGAAATGGGGTGTGAGCAGCGACGACCAAGGTTCCGAGCGTCCCGGGGAGGGGCCGCCGGAGCAGCTTGCGCTCATCCGGGAGACGGTACGGAAGGCGAAGGTGCCCCGGGCCAAGCCACGGACGTGGCGAGGAGCCTCGCTGGCCGAGCGGCTGCCGGTCGCGCGGGTCGTGGTGAACAAGGGCGTGCTCCATCTCGACCAGTACTTCGACTACGCCGTCCCCGAGGAACTGGACGCGACGGCGCAGCCGGGTGTGCGGGTCCGGGTCCGGTTCGGAGCCGGGGCGCACCAGGTGCGGGACGGGCGGCGCGAGGGCGGCCGGCTGATCGACGGGTTCATCGTCGAGCGGCGCGCCGAATCGGACTACTCGGGGCCGCTGGCGGCGCTCGCCGACGTCGTCTCGCCCGAGCCGGTGCTCAGCCCCGAGCTGCTCGCACTGGCCCGATCGGTTGCCGACAGATACGCGGGGAGCCTCGCCGATGTGCTGCAGCTGGCCGTGCCGCCGCGCAGCGCACGGGCCGAGGGGAAGCCCTCGCCCGAGCCGCTGCCCCCGCCGCGGGCGCCCGACGCGGGAACGTGGGAGCGGTACGCACGAGGGCCCGCGTTTCTGGATGCCCTGGCCGGCGGCGGTGCGCCCCGGGCCGTGTGGACCGCCCTTCCGGGCCCCCGCTGGGCGGATGAGCTGGCCAGGGCCGTCACGGCGACCCTGGCGTCCGGGCGGGGCGCGCTCGTGGTGGTACCCGACGGACGGGCCGTGTCACGGGTCGACGCGGCGCTGACCGGGCTCCTGGGCGAGGGACGGCATGCCGTGCTGACGGCCGAGGCCGGACCCGAGAAGCGATACCGGCAGTGGCTCGCGGTGCGCCGTGGCTCGGTACGGGCCGTCGTCGGCACACGGGCGGCCATGTTCGCCCCCGTGAAGGACGTCGGGCTCGTCGCGATATGGGACGACGGCGACGCCAGCCACAGCGAGCCGCATGCGCCGCTGCCGCATGCGCGGGAGGTGCTCCTGCTGCGAGCCGCGCACGACAAGTGCGGCTTTCTCCTGGGCTCGGTGAGCTGCACGGTCGAGGCGGCCCAGCTGGTCGAGACCGGCTGGGCGCTGCCGCTCGCCGGGGACCGGGGACAGGTGCGGCGGTCCGCACCGCTGGTGCGTACCGTCGGGGACGGCGAACTCGCCCGGGACGAGGCCGCGCGGGCCGCTAGGCTGCCCTCGCTGGCGTGGCAGACGGTCCGGGACGGGCTGAGGACCGGCCCTGTGCTGGTCCAGGTGCCCCGCCGCGGGTATGTGCCGAGGCTGGCCTGCGAACGCTGCCGCACGCCTGCGCGCTGTGGCCACTGTTCCGGACCGCTCGAGGCGCCGCGCGAGCGGGACCTGCTCTGCGGGTGGTGCGGACGGGACGCCACGGGGTGGCACTGCGGGCATTGCGGCAGTACCCGGCTGCGGGCCCAGGTGGTGGGCGCCAGACGCACCGCCGAGGAACTGGGACGGGCGTTCCCGGCGGTGCCGGTACGCACGTCGGGGCGGGACCACATTCTGGACACCGTGCCCGGGCGGCCCGCGCTGGTCGTCAGTACGCCGGGAGCGGAGCCGGTCGCCGAGGGCGGATATGCGGCGGCACTGCTCCTGGACGGCTGGGCGATGCTCGGACGGCCCGATCTGAGGTCGGGCGAGGAAGCGTTGCGACGCTGGATGGACGCGGCCTCACTGGTGCGCGGCCAGGACGAGGGCGGCACGGTCGTGGTGGTCGCCGAACCCACGCTCCGGCCGGTTCAGGCCCTGGTGCGCTGGGATCCCGTGGGTCATGCCCAGCGCGAACTGGCGGAGCGGGCCGAGCTGGGCTTCCCCCCGGTGTCCCGGATGGCGTCGGTGACGGGGCGGGACGAGGCGGTGACCGCGTTCCTGGCGACGGCGGAGCTCCCCGCCGGTGCGGAGGTGCTGGGGCCGGTACCGGTGGCGTCGGCGGCGCCGGGGCGGCCGAGAAGGCCCGGTGACCCTCCGCCGGGGGAACGGTGGGAGCGGGCGCTGCTGCGGGTGCCTCCGGGAAGCGGTGCCGCGCTGGCGGCCGCGCTGAAGGCGGCCCAGGCCGCGAGGTTGGCCAGGGGTGGTGGCGACCCGGTACGGGTCCGTGTGGATCCGCCGGACATCGGGTGACGGGTTGCCCGGCGCAGGTCCTCCTGCGGTGAGGGGTGCGGTGTCGCCCGGTGCGGTGTTCGCGGGGTGGGAGGTGTCCGTCCTCGAGCGCCTGACCGGCTGAGCGGGCGACGAGCCGGCACCTCGAACGGCGTGGCACCTTCGGCCGGTTGCGGGTGCCGGCAGGGCGGCGGGTTGTCCCTCGTCGGCCCCCTGGCGGTGTCCGGGAACCCCGACGGCATTGGGTTGGCGGGTCGGCCGCACGGGGCCGCCCCGGGGCTCGCATCCGGGACGGCACGGTCCGGCAGCGACGAGGTCCCCTGGCGCGTTCCCGGCACGGGCCGCGGACGGCAGCGCACCGGACGGGACCGTGCCGGGCCCGCCCCGCTTGGGCCCCCCGGGACGGGGCCCCCAGGGCGTGCGTGGCGGAACGTCCCGGCTTCACAACACAGGAGATCGGACGTCCGCCGCTCCCGGGGAGTCGAGTGCGGCCTGCGCCCTGCTCAGCCCGTTCGGATCCCTTCGGACGAAGTCCGGGAGGACTGAGGGCGAACACTCCGGACGGCCGACCCGGTGGCCACGACCCGCCGGAGGCGAGGGTCAGCCGTTGCGCGGGCCGGGAAAGGCGCTCGGGCGGACCTCTTCGCGGAGCGAATGCGTGGCAGCCGTGGGCTGCGGCGGCAGTGAGTGCGCGGCAGCCGTCGGGTGCGGGGGCAGTGAGTGCGCGGCAACGGTCGGCTGCGGGGGCATCGCACGCGCAGCCGGTACCGCGGGCACCGCAGGCGCCGCGACCGCCTCGGCCGCCGCGGGCTGTGGCGTCGACCGTCGTGAGCCGTAACGACGGTGCACGGCCTGCTTCGTGACGCCCAGCGCCGAGCCCACCGCGTCCCACGAGAAGCCCAGCGAACGGTCGAAGTCCACCGCCGCGGTCACCAAGGTCTCGACACTGTCCCGAAGTTCCTGCGCAAGGCGGACGGTCGGGGCCGGGGCCCTTCCGTAGACGACGAAGCCCGTGGACGGGCCGGAGCGCCGCGGACGGTAGACATTGCCCAACTGGGCCGTGAGCGTGCGCAGTGCGTCCACCTGCCGGCGGACCCGCTCGATGTCCCGCACCAACAGATGCAGGCTGGCCCGGGCTTGGGCGTCGTGGGTTGCGTGGTCGGCCATGAACAAGCCTCTCGAACCGGCGTTGAAAAGGTCCGGGCCGCACCGGGCGGCCCGTTTCGGTCAATCTCTCTTGACCAACGCGCCACCGGGCGTTGTGGTCACGGTGCGGGAGAGTGAGGGCATATGCGCGGGGCGCGTGGGCTTCCGTGCGCCCCCTGCCGCCGAGGCCAAATAGACTGGTACGTCGCGCGTCCATCCGGCACACAGAGCGAGGTAATCCCAGTGAAACTAGTCTTCGCAGGCACCCCCGAGGTCGCCGTACCCGCACTGGACGCTCTGATCGCCTCAGGCCGTCACGAGGTGGCGGCGGTCGTCACCCGCCCGGACGCCCCCGCCGGCCGCGGCCGCAGACTTGTCGCGAGCCCCGTCGCCCAGCGGGCCGAGGAGGCCGGGATCGAGGTCCTCAAGCCCGTGAAGCCGCGCGACGAGGACTTCCTCGCGCGGCTGCGCGAGATCGCGCCGGACTGCTGCCCGGTCGTCGCGTACGGTGCGCTCCTCCCCAAGGCGGCGCTCGACGTCCCCGCGAACGGCTGGGTCAATCTGCACTTCTCGCTGCTGCCCGCGTGGCGCGGTGCCGCACCCGTACAGCACGCGATCCTGGCCGGGGACGAGATGACCGGCGCGTCGACGTTCCAGAT
Source organism: Streptomyces sp. NPDC043861 (assembly GCF_056435905.1). Classification (NCBI taxonomy): domain Bacteria; kingdom Bacillati; phylum Actinomycetota; class Actinomycetes; order Kitasatosporales; family Streptomycetaceae; genus Streptomyces; species Streptomyces sp. NPDC043861. The sequence continues at coordinate 214,057 of NZ_JBWKDP010000010.1, forward strand.
CGAGGAGGGTCTCGACTCCGGGCCCGTCTACGGTGTGATCACCGAGAACGTGCGCTCGACCGACACCAGTGGCGACCTGCTCACCAGGCTCGCCTTCGCGGGCGCCGGGCTGCTCGCCGCGACGATGGACGGCATCGAGGACGGCACCCTCAACGCGGTCCGGCAGCCCGCCGACGGCGTCACTCTCGCCCCGAAGATCACCGTGGAGGACGCACATGTGGACTGGCACGCGCCCGCGCTCCGCGTCGACCGGGTGGTGCGTGGCTGCACTCCCGCGCCCGGCGCGTGGACCGTCTTCCGCGGCGAGCGGCTGAAGCTGGTCAACCTCCAGCTCCTGCCGGACCGTACCGACCTCGCTCCGGGGGAGCTCGCGGCCGGGAAGAACAATGTGTACGCAGGCACCGGTTCGCATGCCGTGGAGCTGCACTGGGTGCAGCCCCAGGGCAAGAAGCCGATGCGTGCCGCCGACTGGGCCCGTGGTGTGCGGATCGCCCCCGGTGAGCGACTGGACTCCGCCGACGTAGGCTGAGTGGGTTGGACCCTTTCACCATGCGGAGCACCTTTTGAGCGAGCAGAGCCGTCGCCGTCCCCACAAGCCGTACCGTCGCCCGAAGAAGGACCCCGTGCGGATCCTCGCCTTCGACGTGGTGAGGGCTGTCGACGAACGGGACGCCTACGCCAACCTCGTACTGCCTGCGCTGCTGCGGAAGGCCCGCGAGGACGGGGATTTCGACGGCAGGGACGCGGCGCTCGCGACGGAGCTGGTGTACGGGACGCTGCGTCGTCAGGGCACCTACGACGCGATCATCGCCGCCTGCGTCGACCGGCCGCTCCGCGAGGTCGACCCGCCCGTGCTCGATGTGCTGTCGCTCGGTGCCCATCAGCTGCTGGGGACACGCATCCCGACGCACGCGGCGGTCTCGGCGACGGTCGAGCTGGCGCGGGTGGTGCTCGGCGACGGGCGGGCGAAGTTCGTCAACGCCGTGCTCCGGAAGATCTCGCAGCACGATCTCGACGGATGGCTGGACCGGGTGGCTCCGCCGTACGACGAGGACGCCGAGGATCATCTGTCGGTCGTTCACTCGCATCCGCGATGGGTCGTCTCGGCCCTGTGGGACGCGCTGGGCGGTGGCCGCGCGGGGATCGAGGATCTGCTGCAGGCCGACAACGAGCGGCCCGAGGTCACGCTGGTGGCCCGGCCCGGGCGGGCCACCACGGAAGAGCTGCTCGACGTGCTCGGCGACGAGGCCGGTCTGCCGGGCCGCTGGTCGCCGTACGCCGTGAGGCTCGCCGAGGGCGGTGAGCCGGGTGCGCTCGACGCCGTGCGTGAAGGCCGTGCCGGAGTGCAGGACGAGGGCAGTCAGCTCGTCGCGATCGCCCTGGCCGACGCGCCGCTAGACGGCCCGGACGAGCGCTGGCTCGACGGCTGCGCGGGCCCAGGCGGCAAGGCGGCCCTGCTGGGAGCGCTCGCCGCCGGGCGGGGTGCCTCGCTGCTCGCCTCCGAGAAGCAGCCGCACCGCGCCCGGCTCGTCGAGCGGGCGCTCGCTGGCAACCCCGGTCCGTACCAGGTCATCGCTGCCGACGGCACCCGTCCGCCATGGCGGTCCGCCTCCTTCGACCGTGTCCTGGTCGACGTCCCCTGCTCGGGCCTCGGGGCCCTGCGCCGGCGTCCCGAGGCCCGCTGGCGCCGCCGCCCCGAGGACTTCGACGGATTCGCCCCGCTCCAGCGGGCACTGCTCCGCGAAGCCCTGCGAGCGGTGCGGGTGGGCGGGGTCGTCGGGTACGCGACGTGCTCGCCGCATCTCGCCGAGACCCGGGTGGTCGTCGAGGACGTCCTCAAGGGCCGTGGCGGGGCGCCCGTGGAGGCGGAGTGGATCGACGCCCGCCCTCTGATGCCGGGAGTCCCGGCGCTGGGCGACGGGCCCGACGTACAGCTGTGGCCGCACCTGCACGGCACCGACGCGATGTATCTGGCGTTGCTGCGGCGCACGGCGTGACGTCGCCCTCGGCGGCCGGCGGCGACGGGCCGCCCGGGGCGTGCCCTCCGGGCTACCGGATCGGCACCCGCACCCCGCCGGGAAAGGCGCCTGTCGGGCGGACGGCGGTCCGGTGGTCCGGGTCGGGGCACCGCAGGCGTGGCGTGCCGCCCCGGCGAGTTCTCCTGCCGGAGGCTTTCGGTGGGTACCGGAATTGCTTTCGTGAGGTACCGGGGAGGGGAAGCGTCCGGGAACATGGCAGTCTTGGCACATGGCCCAGATCAACCCCAGCATCCTGTCCGCCGACTTCGCCCGCCTCGCCGAGGAGGCGAAGGCCGTCGAGGGGGCCGACTGGCTCCACGTCGATGTCATGGACAACCACTTCGTGCCCAATCTGACGCTGGGCGTTCCGGTGGTCGAGTCGCTCAGCCGCGCCGCCGACACCCCGCTGGACTGCCATCTGATGATCGAGGACCCGGACCGCTGGGCCCCGCAGTTCGTCGAGGCAGGCGCCGGTTCCGTCACCTTCCATGTGGAGGCTGCGGCAGCACCCGTACGGCTGGCCCGTGAGATCCGTGCCAAGGGCGCGCGCGCTTCGATGGCGCTCAAGCCCGCAACGCCCATCGAGCCGTTCGAGGACCTGCTTCCCGAGCTCGACATGCTGCTGATCATGACCGTGGAGCCGGGCTTCGGCGGTCAGGCGTTCCTGGACATCATGCTCCCGAAGATCCGCCGCACCCGGGAGCTGATCAGCAAGCACGGACTCGAGCTGTGGCTCCAGGTCGACGGAGGTGTCTCGGAGGCGACGATCGAGCAGTGCGCGGAGGCGGGTGCGGACGTCTTCGTGGCCGGTTCGGCGGTGTACGGCGCCGAGGACCCGGCCGCGGCGGTGCGGTCACTGCGCGACATGGCGGCCCGGACGATCGCATCGGCACCCTGGGCATGCGACCACTGAGCCACGCTTGCATGAACGGGGCCCGACCGGGCTGATCGACAACCCCCGGATCTGACAGGATGACGGTTCCGGAGAGTGAACAGCAGTGAGGAGATCGCGGTGTCTGCAATGTCGGCGGGACGACCAGCCCTGCGGATGGGACCCGCGGAGCTGGTGCAGGCGGCGGCCATGGCCCGCCGCTTCTACCTCGAGGGCAAGTCCAAGATCCAGATCGCGGAGGAATTCGGCGTCAGCCGCTTCAAGGTGGCCCGGGTCCTGGAGACCGCTCTCGAACGCGACCTCGTGCGGATCGAGATCCGCGTCCCTGCCGAGCTGGACGCGGAGCGCTCGGACGCGCTGCGTGCCCGCTACGGCCTGCGGCACGCCGTGGTCGTCGAGTCCCCTGCGGAGGGCGAGGACGAGTCCCCCGACCCCGAGAACCTCGGTGAGGTCGCAGCGGACCTGCTCGGGGAGCTCGTGGCCGAGGGCGATGTGCTGGGCCTGGCGTGGGGGCGGTCGACGATCCACATGGCGGCGGCGCTGGACCGGCTGCCGCCGTGCACGGTCGTCCAGCTGACCGGTGTGTACGACGCAGGCACCGCCGAGCGCGGGTCGGTGGAGGCGGTACGGCGCGCCGCACAGGTCTCCGGTGGCGAGGCGCACCCGATCTATGCACCGATGCTGCTGCCGGACTCGGCCACGGCGGCCGCCCTGCGCAACCAGACGGGCATCGCGCGTGCCTTCGAGTACTTCGACAAGGTGACCGTCGCCTGTGTCTCGATCGGCTCCTGGGAACCGGGCATCTCGACGGTCCACGACATGCTCACGGACGAGGAGCGGGCACATTACGCCTCGCTCGGTGTCGCCGCGGAGATGTCCGCGCATCTCTTCGACGCGGACGGCCGGCGGGTCGGCCGTGATCTCGGCGAGCGCTGCATCACGGTCGAGGCGGACCGACTGCGCCGCATTCCGGAGGTCGTCGCGATCGCCGGTGGCCAGCGCAAGGCGGCGGCGATCGGTGCGGTGCTCAGATCGGGTCTCGTCACGAGCCTGGTGACGGACACGGCCGCTGCGGACTTCCTCCTCACGGAGTCCCTCCCGGGCCCGCGCCCGGCGCTGGAGCGGGCGGACCCGGACGACTGATGCCCGGGTCCCGGTCCGGGACCGGCGAAGGGCCCAGGCCGTAGAGGCGGCGGGCGTTCCCCGCGGCCAGCAGTTCGGCCACGCGCCCCGCGTCCTCGTCCGACCATGCGCCGGAGGACGTCCAGGTGTCGAGGAGGCACTCCAGGGCCTCCGCGAAGACGCGTGAGCCGACCACGTACAGCTCGGGGAGCCCGAAGGCGTCGCTCGAGTAGAGGAGCTTGCCGAACGGGGTGAGCTCCAGCGCCTCGGCGAGAACGGCGCCGGCGCGGGCACCTGTGTGGGAGAGGGCCAGGCCGACATCCGCGTACACATGGGGGAACACATGGGCGAGATAGGCCGCGTGCCGGTGGTACGGGTAGCCGTGGAGCAGCACGAGCGGGCAGCCGTACGGGGCGACGGCCCGGATGAAGTCCGTGAGCAGCAGCGGATCGCAGCGGTCGAGACGCAGATCCGGATCGCCGAACCCGGTGTGGAGCTGGATCGGCAGTCCGGTGCGGACCGCCGACCAGAGCAGATGGCGCAGCAGCACCGGGTCGGTGAGCCGTCCGCCCGGACGCCGGTCCGCCAGCCAGCGCGAGGCGGCCTCGTGCACCTCTCCCGGGGCCGGTGGGTCGGGGTCGAGACCGAGTCCGTAGCGGTAGGCGGCGACCGACTTGAACCCGGCGGCGGAGCGCGCGGACGCCACAACGGCATGTTCGAACACCTCGGCGAACGCGTGTGCGTTGCTGCTCGTGTCCGCCGTGCGCTCGGCCAGTGACTCCAGGCGCACGATCGTGCCCGCCTCGGCCCCGCCGAGCTCCGCCAGCTCGGTGGGGCCGGTGAGGTTTCCGGGCAGCCCTGTGTCGACCAGATACGTGCCCGTTCCGCTCGCCCGCAGCAGCCGCCGCGTCACCTCCACGGCGCCGAGTTCGCGACGGCGCTCCAGATAGCGCTCGGGCGGACAGTGCGCCTCGAGACCGAGCAGCGGCGGACACCAACGGCGTACCGCGAATCCCAGCTGGGTGTCGAAGAAGCTCGTGCCGGGCGCGGCCGGAGCGTCCGACTCGGTCAGGTACGAGGCGAACCCGGCCGCGTCCTGGTCCTGGCGCAGAACCCCGTGGCAGTGGTGGTCGACGAGCGGTGGCAGCGCGAGCGCCATTCAGTACCGCCCGCGCGTGGCGTCGGCGATCTGCTGCGGGCTCCTGCCGTCGAAGAGTTCGGTCTCCGCCCGGCGCACGGCGACGATCGCCTCGAACAGCGCCTCGCCGAGCGCCTCCCGCAGCACCTCCGAGCGGCCGAAGTGCTCCAGGGCCTCGGGCAGCGACCGGGGCAGCCGTTCCGGTACGTCGGGGGTTGCGGCGCCGACGTCCGGGCCGGTCGCGGGATCGCCCTGCAGGGGAGGCGGAAGGGCGGACTTGGCCTGCAGGCCCGCCACACCCGCGGCAATGACCGCGCCCACGACCAGATAGGGATTGGCCGCCGGGTCGAAGCACTTCACCTCGGCGTTCGCCCCGTCGGGATCGTCCGGCGCACCCGTGATGAAGCGGAGAGCGGCTTCGCGGTTCTCCAGCCCCCAGCACTGGAAGACGCCTGCCCAGCGGGACGGTTGGAGGCGGAGATAGCTCGCGGGGGAGGGGGCGCCGATCGCGAGAAGGGCCGGAAGGGCGTCCAGGACCCCGGCCAGGAACGCCTCGCTGTCGGCACTCATGCCGAACGGCCCCCGGTCGTCCCGGCACAGGTTCCGCCCGTCCCTCCACAGGCTCAGATGGAGATGGCCGCCGTTGCCGACGCCGTCCGCTTCGACCGCCGGGCCGAACAACGGTGTGAGCCCGTGCCGCAGGGACACCGCCCTGACCGTCTCGCGCACCAGCACCGCCAGATCAGCGGCGCCCACCGGATCGGACGGACCCACCGACACCTCGAACTGCCCTGCCGCGTACTCGGGATGGATCTGCAGGACGTCGACACCCTGGGAGACCAGTGCGCGGAGCACCTCCTCCAGATAGTCGGAGAGTTCGACCACCCGGGCCATGCCGTACGCGGGTCCGGTGCACGGATACGCGCCGTCCCGTTGAACGATCCACTCGGTCTCGAAGCCCATCCGCAGCTCGATGCCGTGCTCCGCGGCCAGCTCGGCCATCCTCCGGGCGAACAACCGCTGGCATGCGGCATGGGGCCGCCCCTGCTGGTCGTAGCGGTCGACAGGAGCCCAGGCCCAGCCGGGCTGCCCGGCGAGCACGGTGAGCCGTTCGAGGTCCGGTACGAGTCTCAGATCGCCGTCAGGGCCCCCGATCCAGCGGCTCGTCGTGATCGAGTCGTCCACCAGATAGACGTCGAAGACGGGGGACATGCCGACGCCGCGTGCCGCGGCCTGGGCGAGCCGGCCCACGGGCACGGCCTTGACCCGGGTGAGGCCGGCGTTGTCCACCCAGGTCAGGGCCACACCGTGGACGCTCTCGGCCATCAGCCGGGCGGCTTCCTGCCGAGCTGCCTGGCGGGCGTGACGGCGGGCACGCTCGCGGTCCTGCTGTGTCTGGTCGCTGTGCTGCACGGGACATTCCCTACCCGCCCGGCCGCTGCTTCACCGCGTTCTCCATGTGATCGTGGCAGCATCGGCGGCATGCTGCACCGGCCGTACTTCCGCCTTGCCGTGGCGCTGTCGACCTTCCTCGGCACGCTGTTGGTCGGGCTCCTGCTGAGCGGTTGCTCCACCGTCTCCGACACGCCGGGAGCGGCACCGGCCGTGACCTCGCTGCGCTCCGTCCGCGTCGCCGACCTGCCCGAGGAAGCCCGTGAGACGCTGCGACTGATCGACCGGGGCGGGCCCTTCCCGTATGCCAAGGACGGAGCCACCTTCGGCAATTTCGAGGGGATCCTGCCCGAGCGGCGCCGCGGCTACTACCACGAGTACACCGTCCGCACCCCTGGCGAGGGCGACCGGGGAGCCCGCCGCATCGTCACCGGCCAGGGCGACGAGATCTACTACACCGACGATCACTACGAGACGTTCAGGGAGGTGCTCCCATGAGAAACGGCCCCCTCGCGGCACTGTTCGGCGCCACCGCGGGCCGGAACATCACCGTGCTCGACCTCCACGGGGTCACGGACAAGGCCGCCTTCATGGAGCGCTGCGCGAGCGATCTGGAACTGCCGGCCTGGTTCGGCCGCAACTGGGACGCCCTCGCCGACTGTCTCACCGACCTCCCCGGGGACGAGGGCACGCTCGTCCTCGTCTGCCGCTGGCAGGAGTACGCCGAGGCCCGCCCGCGCGAATGGGCGACGGCCCAGGAGGTCTTCGCCCAGGCGGTCGACACCATGCCGGGGCAGCTCGCCGTGCTGGTCGCCCTGGGCGGGTCGTGGCGGTGAGGACTGCGGCGATCCCGGCGCCCCCAGGGGAGCGTCCCTGGGGTGACGGGAGCGGGCGCCTGCGGTTGCGGCGGAAGCCGACGAGATCCGTACCCGCAGGCGGCCGCGGTGTCCCGCACGGGCCGAACGGAACGACCGCGGCGCCCGCTCCGGGCGCGTTCCGGGCTTCCCATCCTTCCGCATGACGGGCGCGGCTCGCCCGGCTGTTTCATGTTCGGGTAATCTCTCGATGTAAGGCAGGTTCCCTACTTCTGCCCGACGCAGTGAGCCCCCGTACCTCGTTGGAGGAACATATGAACGCGGGGGCGTTTTGCTGTGTCCTTGGGGGAGTGACCTGCGCCGTTTCGCGTGAAAATGTGAGACTTATGCGTTTCCTTGAGCCTGGCACCGGACGGCCCGTGACATCGTCTCCGGTCCCCTACGACCTGACGTACGACGATGTGTTCATGGTGCCGAGCCGCTCGGCCGTGGGCTCTCGCCAGGGCGTCGACCTCGCCTCCCCCGACGGCACCGGAACCACGATTCCGCTGGTCGTCGCGAATATGACCGCGATCGCCGGCCGCCGGATGGCAGAGACCGTGGCCCGCCGCGGTGGCCTGGTCGTCATCCCGCAGGACATCCCGATCGAGGTCGTCACCGAGGTCATCTCCTGGGTGAAGACGCGCCACCTGGTGCTCGACACACCCATCGTGCTCACCCCGCACCAGACCGTCGCCGATGCGCTGTCCCTCCTTCCGAAGCGGGCGCACGGCGCGGGCGTCGTCGTCGACGAGGAGAGCCGCCCCGTCGGCGTCGTCACCGAGCACGACCTGTCCGGTGTGGACCGCTTCACGCAGCTGTCCGAGGTCATGTCCACGGACCTGCTGCTGATCGATGCGGACATCGATCCGCGCGAGGCGTTCATGACCCTCGACAGCGCCAACCGCAAGATTGCGCCCGCCGTCGGCAAGGACGGCAGGCTCGCGGGCGTCCTCACCCGCAAGGGGGCCCTGAGGGCCACGCTCTACACGCCGGCCACGGACGACAAGGGCAGGCTGCGGATCGCTGCCGCCGTCGGCATCAACGGCGACGTCGCGGGCAAGGCCAAGCAGCTTCTGGACGCGGGCGTCGACACGCTCGTCGTCGACACCGCGCACGGCCACCAGGAGTCGATGATCTCGGCGATCAAGGCCGTCCGCGGACTCGACCCCCATGTCCCGATCGTCGCGGGCAACATCGTGGCCGCCGAGGGCGTCAAGGACCTCATCGAGGCGGGCGCGGACATCATCAAGGTCGGTGTGGGCCCCGGCGCCATGTGCACCACCCGCATGATGACCGGAGTGGGCCGACCCCAGTTCTCTGCCGTGCTGGAGTGCGCCGCGGAGGCCAGGAAGTACGGCAAGCACGTCTGGGCCGACGGCGGTGTCCGTCACCCGCGCGACGTCGCCATGGCGCTCGCCGCCGGTGCGTCCAATGTGATGGTCGGCTCCTGGTTCGCGGGCACGTACGAGTCCCCGGGCGATCTGCAGCAGACCGCCGACGGTCGGCTGTACAAGGAGTCGTTCGGCATGGCGTCCGCGCGTGCCGTGCGTAACCGTACGAGCGACGAGTCGTCGTACGACCGCGCCCGCAAGGCGCTCTTCGAGGAGGGCATCTCCACCTCGCGGATGTTCCTCGACCCGGCCCGTCCGGGCGTCGAGGACCTGATCGACTCGATCATCGCGGGCGTCCGCTCCTCCTGCACCTACGCGGGCGCCGGCTCGCTCGACGAGTTCGCGGAGAAGGCGGTCGTCGGCATCCAGAGCGCCGCAGGCTACGCCGAGGGCAAGCCGCTGCACGCCAGCTGGAACTGAGCGACGACCGACCGGAGCGGACCCGCCCGCGCACCGGTCGCACACCGACAGCGGCCCCCGGGATCTTCCCCGGGGGCCGCCGTCGTTCCCGTACCGTCGGCGCATGGAGATCGCACCCTGCCGAGACGCAGACCTGCCGCTGCTCGATCTGCACATGCCCTCCAGCAGCGCGGATTCCCACCACACCGCCCGGTTTCTGCGCCAGGAGACGGGCGCGAGCACCTATCTGGTCGCCTGGCGGTACGGAGTGCCGGTCGGCCGCGGAGAGTTGCGCTGGACGGGCTGCGCGGCGCCCGAGGTGCAGGCTGCGCACGGCGACTGTCCGGAGCTCAACGGACTTGCCGTATGGCCCGAGGAACTCCAGGGACAGGGCATCGGCACCGCCCTGATCCGTGCCGCCGAGGCCCTCGCACACGGGCGCGGAAGAAAACTGCTCGGCCTCGGCGTCGACCACGACAACGCCCGTGCGGCGGCGCTGTACGCACGTCTCGGATACGAGCCCACCGTGTCGTACACCGACCGCTGGGCGTACCTCGACGAGGACGGGACCCGGCACGAGTGCGCAGACCCCTGCACCTTCCTCGTCAAGCGGCTGGGCTGAGAGCGGGACCGGCGAAGCCGGCGCTCCGCAACGTGTCGGCGACCGCCGCCGCGATCAGGGCGTGGCCCGCGTCGTTCGGATGCAGTCCGTCCGCCAGGTGCTCCGGCGCCAGCAGTCCGAGGCCGGGCAGCAGCGTCAACCGGCCGTCGCCCTCGGCGGCGAGGTCCCGGGCCGCGGACTCCATCGCCGTACGCAGTTCGGCGAGGGTGGCACCGACGGCGTTGCCGGTGGATTCCGCATCGGGGCGCAGCACGGGGGAGAGCAGCAGCAGCGGTGTGTGCGGATGGCCCTGGCGCACCAGGGTGACGAAGGTACGGACCGTCTCGTACAGCAGGGGCGCGGTGCAGGGGATCCGGGACCAGCAGTTCGTGCCGAAGGCCAGGGTCAGCAGTCCGGCGGGCAGGGTGGCGAGCTGCTGCGCCGTGGGGAGCTCACCACAGGCCGCGCCCGCGTAGCCGAGATTGACGGTGTCCACACCGAGGGCACGGCCGGCGGTGGCGGGCCAGGAGCGCGCGGGGCGGGTCGACCACCAGCCCTCCGTGATGGAGTCGCCGTGGACGAGCCAGCGGGGCCGGGCGGGAGCAGGCGCCACCGTCCCTCCCACGCCGCGCAGCCCGAGGACGACGGGCGACTGGGACTCGGGCGGATGGATGGTGAACGGGCCCTCGCCGGGCGGGAGTCCGATCGTGACCGTCGCCTCTTCGGCGGGCTCGGTGAACGACTCGTGCACACAGCGCTCGTCCCGCCAGAGCGAGAAGCAGTGCGCGAGGTCGCGCAGTGCGTCCGTCGGTCCGGGTACATGCGCCCGGTAGCGCACCTCGACTGCGCGGGCCCCGCCGGGCACGGTGAACTCCAGCCGTACGCCGATGGGCAGCGCGGCCCGCTCACGGGTGTCCCACGGCAGCCGTGCCAGATCCGTGGGATCGGCCCGTACCACGCGCTCGCCGTCCCGCCAGGCGACGCCACGAAGGAACGGTTCCGGGTCGAGCCAGGTCGTGCCTCGTGTCGTGTCCGGCGTCATGTGGGGCCTCCGATCGTCGGGTGGGAAGACCTGACTCCTACCCCGCGGTCCGCGACGGACGACCGGCGCCGCCGATACGAGGCCCCGGGGACGGGGTGCCGGTCCGGCGCGCCGTGGTCCGGTTGTGCACCCGGACATCGTTCCCGCGTACCACGTCGGTATCCATGCGGGTTTCTCCCGATCGCGCCCGGTAGTGCCCGATCCCGCATGGTGAGGGTCGTTTCGCGGCACGGTGCAGCAGGCCGGACCCGGTGTCAATGGAGGGCACCGGAACGGCCGGCCGCTGTTACCGCGGGGAGCGTTGCGCCGCACTCGCCGGATACCGTAGGTTGACTGCCCCTACCGAGCGGTAACCACCGCTGGTCAGCCGTCCCTACCGCTCTGGGGAGTCCATGCGCCGGCGACTGCGCCGTCCCACGATCCGCGGCCGGATCGTGGCCCTCACCGTGTTGCCGATCATCGCGCTGCTGGCGCTCTGGAGCTTCGCGATGGTGTCCGTGACGGGAGATCTGCGGGCGCTGATCAGGCTCCAGGGCGTCTACGAGAACTTCGGCACTCCGGTCGACACGGCGGTCGGGCAGATCCAGATCGAGCGCAGGCTGGCAGCCACGTATCTGGGCGCGGGCGAGCGGGAGGGCGGTTCGGCCGACACCGCAGCGCTCCTGGCCCAGCAGCGCAGGACGGATCGTGCCGTACAGGCGATGCGCGAGGCGATCGGCGACGAGGAGCGGCGCGGTGATCTGGCCGCGCGTCAGCGCGAATCGCTGGACGAGATGGCCCGGGCCGCGACACGGCTCGACACCCTGCGGGAGCAGGTCGTCGACAGGTCGGTCACCTGGAACCAGGCCGTCGACGCATACACCGCGATCGTCGAGCCGACCTTCGATGTGCAGTCCACGCTCACGGCACTGCAGGCAGGACAGCTTGCGCGTGAGGCACAGGTCGTGGTCGAGATGGTGCGGGTGCGGGAGTTCGTCTCCCGCGAGGACGCGCTGGTCGCGGGTGCCCGGGCCGCCGGCAGCCTCAGCGACGGCCAGTACGACATGCTCATCGCCACGATCGAGGACCGGCGGGTCTTCCACCGTACCTACGTCGCCGATCTCCCGGCCGACTCCCGCAAGCTGTTCACGGACTTCCAGCGGAGCGCGGAGTACCGGGCGCTGACCGCGGGGGAGGACAGGCTGTTGCGGGCCGGTGCGTCCGGCGCGGGCGAGGCGATAGCCGCCGACTCCTGGCGGACGACGACCGACCGGGCGGTCAAGCGCTACATGCTGCTGTGCACCGAGTCCGCGCTCAACGCGGCGGACCGCGGACGTGCCTTCGCCTACCGGGAGATGGTCAGCGCCGCCGTGGTCGGTGCCGTGGGACTCGTCGCCGTCGTGGTGTCGGTGCTGCTCTCGGTCTCGGCAGGGCGTCGCATCGCGCGGCGACTCGAGGAACTGCGGGACGCGGCCGACCTGCTGGCGGCACGTCAGCTGCCGGATGTGATGGAACGGCTCGCCGCGGGCGAGGACGTGGACGCGGCCGCCGTGGCCCCGCCACTCGACTTCGGTGACGACCAGCGCGGGCCGGACGAGATCGCCCAGGTCGGGCGTGCGCTCAACGCGGCGCGGCGGGCGGCCGTCGAGGCGGCCGTCAAGCAGGCGATGCTCAGACGCGGCGTGTTCGCGGTGCTGCTGAACATCGCACGGCGCAACCAGGCCCTGGTGCACCGCCAGTCGAAGCTGGTGGACACGCTGGAACGCCGTACGACCGACCCGGACACACTGGAGGACCTCTTCCGCATCGACCATCTGACGACCCGGATGCGGCGTCATGCGGAGGGTCTGATCATTCTCTCGGGCGCAGCACCGGGGCGCAGATGGCGCAGGCCGGTGCCGCTCGTCGACGTCGTGGCGGCGGCCGTCGGTGAGATCGAGGACTACACGCGGGTCGTCGTCCCGCCGATGCCGGCGATCGGCGTGGGGGCTGAGGCCGTCGCCGACGTGGTGCACCTCGTCGCCGAGCTGGTGGAGAACGCGACGGCCTTCTCGCCGCCGCACACCCAGGTGACGATGCGTACGGGCGCCGCCCGCAACGGGTTCGTCCTCGAGATCGACGACCGCGGCCTCGGCATGGACCGCGACGAACTCGCCCAGGCCCACCACACCCTGGCCCGCCCCGGCGACTTCGACCCGGTCCAGGACGAGCGCCTGGGGCTCTACATCGTCGGGACGCTCGCCGCCCGCCACGGCATCACGGTCACCCTCACCAGGTCCCCGTACGGGGGCACCACCGCGGTCGTCCTGCTCCCGAACTCGATCACCTCCCCGGTGGCCCCGAAGGGCGCCGCGCCCCGGTCGGTGGAGCCCGTACCGGAGGCCCCCACGGGGGCCGTCGTCCGCACGCTGCCCACACGGGCCCACCGGTCGGCGCTCGAGGCGCTGCCGCAGGGCGACGGCGAGGCGACGGGCACCGCCCCTGCCGGTACCGGCCCTTCGGCCCTTCGGTCCGTCGAGGCAGGTGCGGAGGAGGCGCACACGGCCGGAGCGGACGCGGACGAGTCGGCACCACCTGCCGATGGGGTACGCGACCCGCGCGTACTGCCTCGGCGGCTGCGGCGCCCGTCGCCCACCGGCGTGCGGGAGAGCGCATCCGGGCAGCGGCCCGGTGTGCACGGCGCGACAGCCCCGACGTCCGCACGACCCGGCCATGAGGGCGGCGAGCCCGTCCCGGGTACCGGGAACGAGGACGGGGCCCGCAGGGAGCACACCTTGCCGGTCGTGGATCCAGGGAGCCCGGCGGACGCGGCCGACGACAGCGGGCCCGCGTCCCGGGCACTGCCGACACGTGTGCGGCCCCCATTGCCTGAGGCGCAGCCACGGGGCGGCTCGGTGGAGTCCCGGCCGGCCGGCCATCCCGCCGACGGAGGCCCATGGCCCGCCGACGGTGCCCGGTCGCTGCCGACGGGCTCCTCCCCGGTGGGCATCGCCGAGCCCGCTCCGCACGCCTGGGACTCCTCCGCGCGGACGGGTCCCGCCGAGGGCCGCCCCGGCGCGCCCTTGGATCCGCGGGGGCGCGGGACCGGCGAGCCGGACGGCGTGGTCGTCGACGGGGATACGGACGCGGCCCTTGCGCGGGCTCCCGAAGGCGGGGCCGGTGCGCATACGCTGCCCAGGCGCGTGCGGCAGGCGTCGCTGGCGGCTCCCCTGCGGGACGCGCAGGGGGCGAGCACCGGGGAGGCGGAGCCCACCCGGGAGGTCAGCGCGGAGGAGATGCGCGCCATCTTCGGGGCGTTTCAGCGGGGTGTCGACCGGGGGCGCAAGAGCGATCCGTCGGTGCGGGAGAGCATGAGCGATGAAGGGACGGACCGCGATGGATGACCGGGGCGATCGCGAGCAGACGGAGCAGACGGAGCAGACCGGGCCGGCAGGCCGGACCGCTGCCGGCGACCTCGGCTGGCTGCTCGACGAGCTGGTGGCCAGGACCGACCATGTCCGCCAGGCAGTGCTGCTGACCGCGGACGGACTCGTGACCTGTGCCTCCCGCGGGATGCCGGCACGCGACATCGAGCATCTGTCCGCCGTGTGCGCAGGCTTCCACAGCCTCGCCAAGGAGGCCGGAGCCCGTTTCGAGGCCGGGAAGGTGCGGCAGACCATGGTCATGCTCGACGGCGCCTACCTGTTCATCACGCCTGCGGGCGACGGCAGCCGCCTCGCCGTGCTCTCCGACATCGAGACCGACGTCGGACAGCTCGCCCACGAGATGACGCTGCTGGTCAGGCGGGTCGGCCGGCATATGGCCGTGCCGGCGCGCACCCCCGAGGCCACAGACGCCTGATCCCCGTGAGTGACCACTGGTACGAGGACGAGACCGGCTCGATGGTGCGGCCGTACACCGTGACCCGGGGCCGGACGCGTCCCGGCTCCGAGCACCACATCGATCTGATGTCGCGGGTCACGGCCGTCGAGCAGGACGTTCCCGCGCCGCCGCTCGACCACGCCCGCAGTTCCCTGCTCGACCTGGTGCGCCGCGGAGCGCGACCGGTCGCCGAGGTGGCCGCCGACGCCGACCTGCCGCTCACCGTCGTGCGCGTGCTCATCGTCGACCTCGTCGAGGCGGGGCTCGTCCGCGTCTCCACCCCGCCCGCGCACCGAAAGAGCCACGACCCCTCCCTCCTGCGGGAAATCGCGGACCGGCTGCGCGAACTGTGAACGCTCTTGCACAGCTGTGCAACGTTCCGCCGTGACTGCCGGAACCACGCAATGATCTTGCGGGCATGCGCAAAGCTCGTGCATTACGAGCGGGAAGGCCGGGCTCATAGGGTCACTCGCTAGTACGTGGAGTTTGGCGGGGACCGTCTGCTCGGCGCTTTCCCCTCCGGGCTGCACAGTCATGCCCGCGCACATTTCCCGGAGCGAATCCGGAAAGGGGAACGCCGTGGTCGCCGCCACCGCAAGGCAGCGATAAGGAGCCTCCCCAGTGTTGGACCACGGCGCAGCGCCGCCCGTCTCTCCCCAGCAGGGCCCCGCGGGCCCCCAGCTCGGCCTCGGTGCCCGGCTGATGCGCCGCAAGCCCGTCGAGACACTCGTCGCCGAAGGCGGCCAGGGCGAGGGCGGCACTCTTCGTCGCTCGCTCACCATGTGGCAGCTGACGATGATCAGCATCGGTGCGACGCTCGGCACCGGCATCTTCGTCGTCCTCGGCGAGGCCACCCCGCTGGCCGGCCCGGCGGTGGCGATCTCGTTCGTGATCGCGGGCCTCACCGCTCTGTTCTCGGCACTGTCCTATGCCGAGCTCGCCGGGTCCATTCCGGTGTCCGGCTCGTCCTACTCCTACTCCTACGCGACCATGGGCGAGCTCATCGCCTGGATCTGCGGCTGGTGCCTGGTGCTGGAGTACGGCGTCTCGGTCGCGGCGGTCGCCGTCGGCTGGGGCGAGTACCTCAACGAGCTGCTCGACGGCACGATCGGCGTGACCATTCCCGGGGCGGTCTCGGCCCCGCTCGGCGAGGGCGGTTTCGTCAACCTGCCGGCGCTGGTCGTCGTGCTCCTCGCCATGGTCTTCCTGATGGGCGGCGCGAAGGAGAGCGCCCGCGTGAACACGATCATGGTCGTGGTGAAGATCGTGACGCTGGTGCTCTTCATCGGCATCGGCTTCATGGGCATCAAGGCCGGCAACTACACCCCGCTGGCCCCGCTCGGGATCACCGGCATCAGCGCCGCCGCGGCCTCGCTCTTCTTCTCGTACATCGGCTTCGACGCCGCCTCCACCGCCGGTGAGGAGGCGAAGAACCCGAAGCGGGACCTGCCGCGCGCGATCATGCTGTCGCTGCTCGTCGTCACCGTGCTGTACTGCCTGGTCGCGCTGGTCGCCGTGGGTGCCATGCCGTGGCAGGACTTCGAGGGCACCGAGGCGGCCCTCGCCCAGATCATGAAGGACGTCACGGGTCAGAGCTTCTGGGGTGTGGTGCTCGCCGCAGGTGCCGTCGTCGCCATCGCGAGCGTCGTCTTCGCGGTGCTCTACGGCCAGACGCGCATCCTGTTCGCGATGTCGCGCGACGGCCTGGTGCCCAAGGTGTTCGCCAAGGTCGACGCGCGCACCGGCGCCCCGCGGGCCAACGCCGTGATCGTCTCCCTCTTCTGCGGCACACTCGCGGCCTTCATCCCGCTGAGCGAGCTGGCCAATGCCACCAGCATCGGCACGCTGTTCGCGTTCGCCCTGGTCAACGTGGCCGTGATCATCCTGCGCTACACGCGGCCCGAGATGAACCGCACATTCCGGGTCATGCTGTTCCCGGTCACCCCGATCCTGGGCTTCGCCTTCTGCGTCTACATGATGTACAGCCTTCCGGCCGCCACCTGGATGGCCTTCGGTGGCTGGATGGTCGCGGGCCTCGTGTTCTACTTCCTTTACGGCCTGCGCCGCTCCCGACTGGCAACAGCAGAGAAGTGATCCACCCCCAGTGCGACTGAACGATCTCGACGAACGCATCGTCCACGCCCTCGCCGAGGACGCCCGTCGCTCCTACGCCGACATCGGTTCGCTCGTCGGCCTGTCTGCACCCGCCGTGAAGCGGCGTGTGGACAGGCTGCGGGCCGACGGAGCCATCACCGGCTTCACCGTCCGGGTCGACCCGGCCGCGATGGGCTGGGAGACCGAGGGGTTCATCGAGATCTACTGCCGCAGCAACACCTCGCCCGACGCCATCAAGCGGGGCCTCGAGCGGTATCCGGAAGTCGCGTCCGCCTCCACCGTCACCGGGGAGGCGGACGCGATCGTCCAGGTCTTCGCCTCCGACATGCGCCACTTCGAGCGCGTGCTGGAGCGGATCGCGGGCGAACCGTACGTCGAGCGGACGAAATCCGTGCTGGTGCTGTCGCCACTGCTCAGGCGCTTCTCGTCGGGCTCCCCCGGCTGACGCCGATGGCCGGTGACCACCGGCCACCGTTCCCGGTCCCGAACGCCGCCTTGCCCGGCCCCCGACCGACTACCCCTACGGCTGCGGATACTCCGGCCTCCAGGGCAGTACACGGAAGTCCCCGGTGCCCGGCTCGACGGTCTCGAAGGGGGCCGAGGACATGCACTTGGGCACGTCCTTCAGCTCCTCGTCGGTGATCCAGCTGTAGCCCAGACGGTCGTGCCGACCCTGGTCATGGACGGTGATGCCGACCCTCTTGCCCTTGAAGGGGGTGTCGGATTCGGTGACCACCCCCGTCACCACGGCCACTTTTCCGCCCGTCAGCAGACAGTCGACCCTGGCCTTCGCCCAGCCGCCCTTGCCGTTCAGGTAGTGGCTGAAGCGGAAGGTGCCGTAGGCCTTCTCCGGGTCCATGGTGTCCTTCGCGGCCAGATGGGCGTCGAAGGAGAACGTGATGTCGTCGCCCGCGGGGCGGTGGAGCTTGGCCGTGCCGGTCAGCGCCGCCGCCTCGCGCGGGCTGCCGCCACCACCCCCCGAGGCGGTGGCGGAGCCCGCAGCTCCGGTGATGATCAGCAGTGCGGCGCCGAGTGCGGCGATCTTCGCGGGGCGTCTGGCGATGCGGCTCATGGCCGTCCTTTCGACAGGTGATCGGACGCCCACCACTGTTCCGGCCGGCGTCGCGCGGTACATCGCACCGCGGTCGGGACCTTCCTCCGCCACATGGCGGGCACCTGATTGCGACCGGGGAGGGACCCCCGCGCAATGAATCGCCGTCGGCCCCGGGGTTCGCGCAACGGATCGACAGTCGGTCCGCAACGGACTCGCCTTGTCCGGACGGATGGCCGGAACGTACCTTTTTGACGTCGTCCTGACATCCCGCCCATCCTCCCGAGGTACGTCCATGCCGCCGCTGCGCACCGCCCTGCTCCAGAGCTCCGGTACCCCCGGCGACATCGACAAGAATCTCGAGATCCTCGACACGCGCGCCGCCGCCGCGGCCGTTGCCGGCGCCGGGCTGCTCATCTGCCCCGAGATGTTCCTCACCGGCTACGCGATCGGCGCCGACGTTCCCCGCCTCGCCGAGACCGCCGACGGCGCCTGCGCACGGGCGGTCGCCGAGATCGCCACCCGGCACGGCATCGCCGTCCTCTACGGCTACCCCGAGCGCGGCGCAGGTGAAGCGGTCTACAACGCGGCGCAGCTCATCGGCCCCGACGGCACGCGCCTCGCGAACTACCGCAAGACCCACCTCTTCGGCAGCTTCGAGCAGGAGTGGTTCACGCCGGGTGACGAGCAGGTCGTCCAGGCCGAGCTCGGAGGCCTCCGCATCGGCCTGCTGATCTGCTACGACGTCGAATTCCCCGAGAACGTCCGCGCCCACGCGCTGGCCGGAACCGATCTCCTGGTGGTGCCGACCGCACAGATGCACCCCTTCCAGTTCGTGGCCGAGAAGCTGGTCCCGGTACGCGCCTTCGAGAGCCAGATGTACGTCGCGTACGTCAACCGCACCGGTCCCGAGGGCGAGTTCGACTTCGTCGGCCTGAGCTGCCTGGCCGGTCCCGACGGGATCGCCCGGGCCCGCGCCGGCCATGGCGAGGAGATGGTCGTCGCCGACGCCGACCCGGACTTCCTGGCCGCCTCGCGCGCCGCCAATCCGTATCTGCGCGACCGCCGTCCCGGCCTGTACGCGTCCCTCGCCCGCTGAACCCCCGCAGACTTCGCCCCACCGCAAGCCAGGAGCAACACCCCATGACGTCCACGGTGCCCACCTCCGTCCCGCACACCGACGCACAGCCGCCGATCACCATGTTCGGGCCGGACTTCCCGTACGCGTACGACGACTTCCTCGCCCACCCGGCGGGCCTCGGTCAGATACCCGCGACCGAGCACGGCACCGAGGTCGCCGTCATCGGCGGGGGGCTCTCGGGCATCATCGCCGCGTACGAGCTGATGAAGATGGGCCTCAAGCCGGTCGTCTACGAGGCGGACCAGATCGGCGGGCGGCTGCGCACGGTCGGCTTCGAGGGCTGCGACCCCTCGCTGACCGCCGAGATGGGCGCGATGCGCTTCCCGCCCTCCTCGACCGCGCTGCAGCACTACATCGACCTGGTGGGCCTGGAGACCAAGGCATTCCCCAACCCGCTGGCCGAGTCCACCCCGTCGACGGTGGTCGACCTCAAGGGTGAGTCGCACTACGCCGAGACCATCGACGACCTCCCGCAGGTCTACCGCGACGTCATGAACGCGTGGAACGCCTGCCTGGAGGAGGGCGCGGACTTCTCCGACATGAACCGTGCCATGCGTGAGCGCGATGTCCCGCGCATCCGCGAGATCTGGGCGAAGCTCGTCGAGAAGCTCGACAACCAGACGTTCTACGGATTCCTCTGCGAATCCGAGTCCTTCAAGTCCTTCCGGCACCGGGAGATCTTCGGCCAGGTCGGCTTCGGCACGGGCGGCTGGGACACCGACTTCCCCAACTCCATCCTGGAGATCCTCCGCGTCGTCTACACCGAGGCCGACGACCACCACCGCGGCATCGTCGGCGGCTCGCAGCAGCTGCCGCTGCGTCTGTGGGAGCGCGAGCCGGAGAAGATCGTCCACTGGGCCCAGGGCACCTCGCTCGCGACCCTCCACGAGGGCGAGCCGCGTCCGGCCGTGACCCGACTGCACCGCACGGCCGGCAACCGGATCACCGTCACGGACGCCTCCGGCGACATCCGCACCTACCAGGCGGCGATCTTCACCGCCCAGTCGTGGCTGCTGCTGTCCAAGATCGCCTGCGACGACTCGCTCTTCCCCATCGACCACTGGACGGCGATGGAGCGGACCCACTACATGGAGTCCTCCAAGCTGTTCGTCCCTGTCGACCGGCCGTTCTGGCTGGACGAGGCCGTCGACGACAAGGGGAACCCGACCGGCCGTGACGTGATGTCGATGACCCTCACCGACCGGATGACGCGCGGCACGTACCTCCTGGACGACGGCCCCGACAAGCCGGCCGTCATCTGCCTCTCGTACACGTGGTGCGACGACAGCCTCAAGTGGCTGCCGCTGTCCGCGAACGAGCGCATGGAGGTCATGCTCAAGTCGCTCGGCGAGATCTACCCGAACGTCGACATCAGGAAGCACATCATCGGCAACCCGGTGACCGTGTCCTGGGAGAACGAGCCCTACTTCATGGGTGCGTTCAAGGCCAACCTGCCGGGCCACTACCGCTACCAGCGGCGCTTGTTCACGCACTTCATGCAGGACCGGCTGCCCGCCGACAAGCGTGGCGTCTTCCTCGCGGGCGACGACATCTCGTGGACGGCCGGCTGGGCCGAGGGCGCGGTGCAGACCGCGCTCAACGCCGTGTGGGGCGTGATGCACCACTTCGGCGGCGAAACCGACGCCACCAACCCCGGCCCGGGCGACGTCTTCGACGAGATCGCCCCGGTCGAACTGCCGGAGGACTGAGCAGGCGCCTCCTCACGGCCGGGCCGCACCGGCCCGCCTCCATGGACGAACCCCCGCCGCCGACCGTGACCCGGTCGGCCCCGGGTGGTCGCACCAGCCGCCGTCGACCGGCCACCCCGGTCGGCGGCGGCTCCGTCTGCGCCCGATGCCGGCGGCGTGCTTTCGGTGTGTGCGTCAGGGCCAGGGGGTGAGGAGGCAGCGGCCGACGAGACCGACACCGGAGTCGAGACGCTCGGTGAACTCGCTTGTGAGCTCGGGGAGTTCCTGAATCCGCCACAGAAGACGTGCTGCGGACCAGGCTCCCTCCCGCGCCCGGTCCAGGCTCCACGAGCCCAGCAGATGGGTGAGCGGATCGGCGATCTCCAGCAGATCGGGTCCGGGCATCAGATCCTCGCGGATGCGCTCCTCCAACATGGTGAGGATGTCACCCACGCGGTCGAACTCGGCTTCCAGCTCCAGGGGTTCGCAGCCGAGCGTACGGCAGGTGTCCACGACCGCGAGCGCCAGGTCGTGCCCGATGTGCGCATTGATGCCGGCCAGCGCGAACTGCAGCGGGCGTACGCACGGATGGCGGCGGTACTGGAACAGCGGCCGCCAGCAGGCCGGTGGCCGGCCGCCCGACTCGGCCGTGCCGACGGCCGAGAGATAGCGCTCGGCGAAGAGTACGCCCAGCGTGACGGCCGAATGCCGGTCGGAGAACTCGCCCAGCTCGATGCGCCGCCCGAGTTCCTCCGTGACCGCCAGATAGACCCGGTTGAACACCGCTACCCCGTCGTCGGGGGGCCAGTCGGAAGTGAGCTCCCTCATCCGGGCGGCCACCGAACCGACCGGAGGACTGCCGGATCCGGCAGGTACCGTGAAGTCTGCTGCGAACTGTTCGATCTGCGCCATGGTGGCAGCGTCCCAGCCATAGGCTCGGACAGGTGCCGCCCGGCCCGTCCTTCCCCGGAATGGGGGAAGGACCTGACGACGGTGGCCGCCAGGGGAGGCTCAGGGGGAGTCTCCGGTGCGAGGGGGGGAACGGAAAGTGTCAGGCGTACGCACACAGCGCCGGACGGAACGGAACGAGCGGCGCCGCGCTACGCGCCATGGCGTGATGGCCGTCGCGGCCTCGGCGGTGGTGGCCGTGGGCACGGTCACCGGGCTGGTCTCCGCGGCCGGCGGCAAGGACGAGAACGACACGGCACGGCCGAAGGTGAGCAGTTCACCGCTGACCGTGCCGCTTCCCGCCCGCCCGAGCCCTTCGCCGTCCCCGTCCACGGTGACGGCCGCGCCGTCCTCACCCACGGCCTCGCCGAAGGCGTCCGCGAAGCCCGCGCCCCGCCGGACCGCACCCCGGGAGACGGCCACGGCGGCCGGCCGGCTGTACCGGCATCCGCAGTCGCAGGTGCTCGACTGGGTACGGGCCAATCGGGACGATCCGCGCAGACCGCTGATCGAGTCGCGCATCGCCGCCCAGCCGGCCGCCGTCTGGTTCGCCGCCTACAACCCCGGCGAGATCCGGAGCAAGGTGCGTTCGGTGACGTCGGGGGCGTCCGCGGCCGGCCGTGTTCCGGTCCTGGTGCCGTACGCGATCCCCGGCCGGGACTGCGGCGGTGCCTCCCAGGGCGGGGCACCGGGCCTTGCCGCGTACGACAGCTGGATCGCCGAGTTCGCCGCCGGCCTCGGCGACGAGCCGGTGATCGTCGTGCTCGAGCCCGACTCGATCGCGCAGGCGGACTGCCTCTCCAGTGGTGAACGGACGGCACGCTTCGCCTCACTGGCGCGTGCCGGCAGCACTCTGAAGGCCGCGAACCCGCGGGCGAGGGTCTATTTCGACGCCGGCCACTCCGGCTGGAACCCCGCCGCGCAACAGGCCGCTCTGCTGCGGTCGGCGGGCGCCGCCCACGCCTCGGACGGCATCTTCACCAATGTCTCCAATTTCCATCGAACGACGGACGAGGCGCGCTACGCCCGCGACGTGCTCGCCGCGCTGGGCGGCCCGGCGCACCTGGGCGCCGTCATCGACACCAGCCGCAACGGCAACGGCGCACCGGAGGCGGGGGACTGGTGCGACCCGGCCGGCCGGGCGCTCGGGCGGACGCCGACGACCGCGACCGGAGAGACCCGGATCGACGCCTATCTCTGGGTCAAGCTCCCGGGCGAGTCGGACGGCTGCAGGGGCGCCGCGGGCAGCTTCACACCCGACTACGCCTACGACCTGGCGAACCGCTGACCGTCGTCCCCGGATCGTGCCTCCTGGGCAGTCCGGTCGTCGGGGCGGGCCTCCCCGACGCGGCCGAAGGGCGTCCGTGCAGCCGTTACCGCCAGGGTTGCACGGCCGGGCATCTCGGTTGGATACAGGTGCGATTGCACCCTCATCACGATCGTGATGAGGCGACCGATCGTTGATCGTTCCATCGGTGCGGACCATACATTTGTTCGGCACACAACAATCCGCGTGAGCACCGCTGAGTGAACTGCGCGCGGTGGGAACGTTGTTCACTGAGCCAGGAGAAGCAGTCCCATGCACCGCATCACAGTCCGTCGTACCGCCGTCGCCGCCTCCGCCGTGTCGCTGGCCCTGCTCCTCGGTGCATGTGGCTCCGACGAGGCGGCCAAGAACACCTCGAACGGCGGCGCGTCGTCCGGTTCGTCCGCTGAGAAGGCCCTGCCGCAGGCCGAATTGGACAAGCTGATCCTGTCCGAGGCCGACCTGAAGGACCACAAGGTGGCCAAGGCCAACGAAGCGGACATCGCCGCCGCGAAGACCGTCTCCGGCGACAAGGCCGAGTGCCAGCCCCTGATCGACGTCATGGCGCTGCGTCCCGTCGGGACGCCCGGTGCCACGGCGACGCGCAAGATCATGGCCGTGCCCAAGGCTCCGGACGCCGACGCCTCGCCGGAGGAGAAGGCGAAGGCCGGCCTCAGCGCTCTCGGCGCGACGGTCACGGCCGACACCCTGGGCTCGTACGACGGCAAGGGCGCCGCCGACGCCTTCGCGGCCTTCAAGAAGGCGGGGACCGACTGCGCGGGCGGCTTCACCATGACCGTTGGTGGCGAGAGCACGAAGTACACCAAGGTCGAGCCCGCCGACTACGCCGCGGGGGACGAAGCCGTCGCCTTCTCCCTCACCATGGACGTGGACGGTGACACCGCCACCACGGAACTCGTCGCGGTCCGCAAGGGCGGAACCCTCGCCACCTTCCACGCACTGAGCCTCGCCGGCAAGGCGGAGCAGCCGAAGTCCGTGGTCGACGCCCAGCTGAAGAAGCTCGGCTGAGTTCCCGACCGGACAGCCACGACCGCTGCCCCGGGCCCCGTGCCTCGCACGGGGCCCGGGGCAGTGTCGCTGACAGACAGTCGGCGCGGACCGAACCGAGCCGACGGGCGAGCAGGGGAGCCGGACTGTTCCGCCCCGCAGTCCCGGTCTCCGTCAGGCCCGTAGCTCCGGTGCCGGTGCCGGTGCCGGAGTCCCGGAGTCGCCGGTCGCCGTCGTCCGCGTGCTGCCGCGCAGCACCCCCGCGCCCAGCACCAGTCCGAGGGCGAGCACGGTCACCAGCGCGAAGGACACCGCAAGCGAGGTCATGTCGGCGATGCCGCCGATGGCCGAGGGTGCGATCAGCCCCGAGGTGTAGGTGATCGTCGCCACGCCAGCGATCGACAGGCTCGGGTTCGTGCCGCTGCGTCCGGCCGCGGCGAAGGCAAGCGGTACGACCACGGCGACTCCGAGCCCGATGCAGGCGAAACCGGCCAGCGCGGCCGTGGGGCGGGGCGCCAGCACCACCAGAAGCCCGCCCGCTGTCGCCAGGACCCCGCCGACGCGGACGGTGCCGACCGGGCCGAAACGGTCCACCACCCTGTCGCCCACCAGCCGGGCCACCGCCATGGTCAGCGCGAACGCGGTGGTGGAGGCGGCGGCGAGCCCCGCGGACGTGCCCACCACGTCCCGCAGGTACACCGCCGACCAGTCCAGGCTCGCGCCCTCCGCGAACACTCCGCAGAAGCCGATGGCGCCGATGATCACCGCCGGGCGCGGTGGCAGCGCGAACCGCGGCGGCGGCTCCTCGCCCGGGGTGCTGCGCAGGTCCAGGACGCCGTGACAGGCCAGCAGGCCGAGCGCGGTGAGAACGGCCGACGCGAGGAGATGGTGCAGACGGGCGTCGCTGCCGAGATGCGCGGCGAGCGTGCCCGCGGCGGAGCCGATCAGGGCGCCCACGCTCCACATGCCGTGCAGACCGGACATGATCGAGCGGTCCAGCCGGTTCTCGACCTCGACACCGAGCGCGTTCATCGCGACATCGGACATGCCGGCCGTTGCCCCGTACACGAAGAGGGCGGCGCAGAGCGCGTACACATTCGGGGCCAGCGCCGGGAGGGCCAGTGCGAGGGTCCACAGGGCGAGCAGTCCGCGCAGCGCCGCGCGTGCGCCGTAGCGGTGGCTGACCGCTCCGGCGAGCGGCATCGCGGCGGACGCCCCGACGGCCGGGAAGGCGAGCGCGAGGCCGAGCAGTCCCGCCCCGACCCCGGCATGGTCCTGGATCCAGGGAATACGGGTGGCGAAGCTGCCGGTCACGGCGCCATGCACACAGAAGACGGCCGCCACGGCGAACCGGGCCCGCCTCAACTGCCGCCTGTCGAAGGCCACTTCACTCGGCATCGGTGCCGTCCTCCCCTGGAGTGGTGGTCTTTCGGTAAACTATCAGGAACCCTGCCTGATAGATAGGTTCATCGCTCGGGTCCGGGCCGCCGGAGACCGGCGGCGATCTGGAAGGATTCCCGCCATGCCCGCATCCCCGAGCACCGCCAGGGCCATCAACGACCGGCTCGCCCTTCGGCTCATGCAGGACGAGGGCCCGTTGACGGCCACTCAGCTGAGGACCATGACCGGACTGTCCCGGCCGACCGTCGCCGACCTCGTGGAGCGGCTGCAGGCGGCGGGGCTCGTCCGGGTCGTGGGCGAGTCCGGCGCACAGCGCCGCGGCCCGAACGCGCGGCTCTACGGGATCGTCGCCGACCGGGCACATCTGGCTGCCCTCGACGTGCGGACCCATGGCGTCTCGGTCGTGGTCGCGGATCTGCTCGGCGCCACGCTCGCGGAGGCGACACTGCCGATCGCAGGCGACACCGGTACGGAACCGGCCGTCGAACAGGCTGTCGCCCTGCTGGAGAGCACGGCGCGCGGCGCGGGCGTGACGCTGCTCCACAGCGTCGGCATCGGCGCGCCGGGGCTGATCGACCCCGTCACGGGGGAGCTGCGCGACTCAACCGGCCTGCCCGCCTGGCATCGCAGGCTCGTCGCCGCGCTCCAGGGCAGACTTCCCGCGACGGTGCTCGTGGAGAACGAGACCAATCTGGCGGCCGTCGCCGAACAGCGTCTGGGCGCCGCGAGGGACGAGGACGACTTCGTTCTGCTTTGGCTGGGACAGGGGGTCGGTGCCGCGGTCGTCCTGGGCGGCAGACTGCGTCGCGGGGCCTCGGGCGGTGCAGGCGAGATCGGTTTCCTGCCGGTGCCGGGCACCGGTGGTCTGCCGTCCGCCACCGGCTGCGACGCGGGCTTCCATGCACTGGCAGGGGCGGCGGCGATCCGCGAACTCGCCGTACGCCACGGCGTCGACGGTGAGGCCGAACAAGCGGTGCGCGCCGCGGTCGCGGGGCAGGCCCAGGGTGGCGAGGCATTTCTGGACGCGCTGGCGGACCGGCTGGCGCTGGGCGCCGCGGCCGTCGCCGCCGTGCTCGACCCCGGATGTGTGGTCCTCGGCGGCGAGATCGGCCATGCCGGCGGCACCGTCCTGTCCGGGCGGGTCGAGGCCCGCCTCGGTGCGCTCTCCCCGTTGCGCACCGTGGTCCTCCCGTCCGCACTGGGGGGCCGGGCGGTTCTGCGCGGAGCGCTCCTCGCGGCCCGCGACGCAGCGCAGGACGACCTCTACGGGCCCTAGTAGTGCTTTGTCGGATGCCGCCGACCTGCGGCGATGCGGCGGGCCCGACGATCGGTCGGCGCGATCCGCGCACCGTTCGTCGCAGGTCGCGGGGCATCCCCCGGGACCATCCGGCAGCGGCACCCGCGCAACGGCCCGGACCCGACAAAGCACGACTGGGGCCTCTCGTTCGGATCTTGCCAAGGCTCGCGTGCCCCGGCACCGATCCAGCCCGATCCAAACGAAAGCCCCCAGGTCGGTGCAGACTGCGGCCGCTCGCCGGGAACGCCGGTCCGGACCCGTTCGGGCGCAGGAAATCCTCGAAGGTGCGCACGCCCACGGACCGGTCCGGAGTGAGGTCTCCGCCGCGGCGGCTCCCGAAAGGCGGCCGGGCAGCCGCAGCGGATCCGGTACCTGGCGCGCCTGCCGCCGAGGGTTCCGGTGCTCGCCGGCGTCGTGGTCACGGAGGCGGCCGCGTCGCCGGTGAACTCCGGGGACGGTCGCGCTGCCGGGGACCCGGCGGCGGCAAGGGCCGGGAACCGCCGCCGGGCGTTCTCGTCGGCACACGTCTCCTGCCGGACGCCAACCGGCCGGACGGCAGGACCTGTTGGGGCCCCGCGGTGACCCCGGCGGGTCGTCGCCGTGAGGTGACGCAGAGACTAAAAGGACTAGACCAGTTGGGTCAATAGCCCTGGTCGGGCCCGGTGGCCGGTGCATACGCCGGGGATTCCCGGGAGTGACCACGGCGTCGCCGTCCGTTGTGAGCCAGCCCACAGGGATTCCCCTGCATGGTCGAGGATCGGCCATGGCACACTGGCCCTGTACCAGCAGCAGCGCACTCCGGGGTCGGTGTAATTCCGAACCGGCGGTTACAGTCCGCGACCCGTCCGCATCCAGCGGCCGGTTGACCAGGTGAAATTCCTGGACCGACGGTGAAAGTCCGGATGGGAGGCAGTGCGCGGCGGGCGACCCACGTGGTCCGTCGGCCGTCTGCGGCCGATCGTCCCTTGCGGACGACCGGTTCCGCCGGCCCGGCGTTCCCGTGAGGCGTTGTCCCGCTTCCTCTGTCGTTCATCGGCAGCCCCGGAGTCCGTGCCAGAAGAGGCAGGAGGACCCGGTGGCCACCGCAGCCGACACGGACGCCATGCGCCGAGCCATTGCGCTCGCCGCCCGCGGACTCGGCTCCACCAGCCCCAACCCCGTTGTCGGGTGCGTCATCACCGACGCCTCCGGGCAGCGCGTGGGCGAGGGGTTCCACCAGCGAGCCGGCGGCCCGCACGCCGAGGTCCACGCCCTCCGCGCCGCAGGGCGGCGCGCCCACGGCGGCACCGCCTACGTCAGCCTCGAACCCTGCAATCACACCGGCCGCACGGGGCCCTGTGCGCAGGCGCTCGTCGACGCCGGCATCGCCCGCGTCGTCTACGCCGTCGCCGACCCCAACCCGCAGGCCACCGGCGGTTCAGACACCCTGCGCTCGGCCGGGGTGCAGGTCGAGCAGGGGCTTCTCGAGGCCGAGGCCGAGGCCGGCAACATCGCCTGGCTCACCGCCGTCCGTCTCGGCCGCCCCCACGTCCTGTGGAAGTACGCGTCGACCCTCGACGGACGCATCGCCGCCGCCGACGGCACCAGCCGCTGGATCAGCTCGCCGGAGTCCCGGGCCGACGTCCACCGGCTGCGCGCCGAGGCCGACGCGGTCGTCGTCGGCGCGGGCACCGCGCGCGCCGACGACCCGCACCTGGCGGTCAGGGGCATCGAGGGCGCCGTACAGCCCCTGCGCGTCGTGGTCGACACCGAAGCCACTGCCGTCGGGCCCGGAGCCCGTGTCCTCGACGGCGCCGCACCCACCCTGATCGCGGTCGCCGAGGACGCCGAGACCGGCCTCCCCGATGTGCTGCGGCTGCCGCGGGCGGCAGACGGCCGCGGACTGTCCGTACCCGCGCTGCTCGAGGCCCTGCACGAGCGCGGTGTCCGTTCCGTACTCCTCGAAGGCGGCCCGACCCTCGCCGGGGCCTTCGTCGCCGCGGGAGCAGTCGACAAGGTCGTCGGCTATCTCGCCCCCGTTCTCCTCGGCGCGGGCCGGACGGCCCTCGCCGACGCCGGAATCTCCACCATCACCGAAGCGTTGCGGCTCGACGTGACGGAGACCGTCCGTTCCGGTCCCGATCTGCGCATCACCGCGACCGTCCCCAAGGGAGCTTGAGTGTTCACCGGAATCGTCGAAGAGCTGGGTGAGGTCACCGCCGTCGAGAATCTCGGCGACTCCTCACGCTTCCGCCTGCGCGGCCCGCTCGTCACGGAAGGCGCGAAGCACGGCGACTCCATCGCCGTCAACGGCGTCTGCCTCACCGTCGTCGACTTCGGCGACGGTGAGTTCACCGCCGATGTGATGGCCGAGACGCTGAAGCGCTCCAGCCTGGGCGCGCTGGGGACCGGTTCGCGCGTCAACCTGGAGCGCCCCATGGCCGTCGGCGGGCGGCTCGGCGGGCACATCGTCCAGGGCCACGTCGACGGCACCGGCACGGTCCTCGAGCGCAATCCGTCCGAGAACTGGGAGATCGTCAAGATCTCGCTCCCCGCGGACCTCACCCGGTACGTGGTCGAGAAGGGCTCCATCACCGTCGACGGGGTCAGCCTCACCGTCGTCGACGCGGGCCCCGACTACTTCACCATCAGCCTCATCCCCACCACCCTCGACCTGACCACGCTGGGTATCAAGCAGCCCGGCGACCCGGTCAACCTCGAGGTGGACGTCATCGCCAAGTACGTCGAGCGGCTGCTCGGCTCCCGTGCCGAGGAGACCGCCAAGTGAGCGCCCTTTCCTGGCTGAACTCGGAGGCATTCGCGGCCTTCGACCAGCACATCGTGTGGTCCGACATGATCGGCAACTCGATCGGTCTGGCCGCGCTCGCCCTCGGATGGCGGCGCTCCATATGGACCTGGCCCGCCCAGCTGCTGTCCGGTGTCGTCCTTGTCGCCGCATACGCGTCCGCGCAGCTCTCCGGTGGTGTCGGCAAGCAGCTGCTCGTCATCGGCGTCGCCGTGTGGGGCTGGCGCCAGTGGACGCGGGGCAGGCAGCAGGCCCAGGACGGCTCGATCGCCGTACGGTTCGCCACCTGGCCCGAGCGTGCCCTGCTCGCAGGCGGCGCGATCGTCGGCACCCTCGCCGTCGGCGGGCTGTTCACCCTCTACCCGTCGCTCTCCTGGAGCCCCTGGGCCGACGCCTACATCTTCGTCGGCACGCTGGTCGCGATGGTCGCCCAGGCCCGCGGGCTGGTCGAGTTCTGGTTCGCCTGGCTGCTCGTCGACGTGGTCGGTGTACCGCTCGCGTTCAGCAGCGGACTGGCCTTCTCCGGCCTCGTCTACGTCATCTACTTCGTGCTCGTCCTGTGGGGCATGCGCGACTGGTGGCTCCGGTCCCGCACGCCGGCCCTGGAAGGAGCGCTCTCGTGAGCGACCCGCGCGCGGCCACCGGCCCGCACACGACAACGAAAGCCGCTCCGCTGCACCGCGCGGGCGGAGAAGCGAACACCTGGGGGACAGCATGAGTGCTCTGCCGACCTGGTACCCGGCCGACGGCTCCGAGGACCTTTCGCTCGACCCCGTCGAGCAGGCCATCCGTGACATCGCCGCGGGACGGCCCGTCGTGGTGGTCGACGACGAGGACCGCGAGAACGAGGGCGACCTCGTCGTCGCCGCCGAGATGGCCACGCCCGAGATCGTCGCCTTCATGATGAGCGAATGCCGGGGGCTGATCTGCGCCCCCATGGAGAGCGACGAGCTCGAGCGCCTCGAGCTGCCTCAGATGGTCGCGCACAACACCGAGTCGATGAGCACGGCCTTCACGGTGTCCGTCGACGCCTCCGCCGCTCACGGCGTGAGCACCGGTATCTCGGCCGCCGACCGCGCGACCACCCTTCGGCTGCTCGCCGGTGGGACGGCCGAGGCGTCCGACTTCGTCCGCCCCGGCCACATCTTCCCGCTGCGTGCGAAGCCGGGTGGGGTGCTCGTACGCAACGGGCACACCGAGGCCGCCGTCGACCTCGCCCGGCTCGCCGGTCTGCGCCCGGCCGGAGCGATCGTCGAGATCGCCGGCGAGGACGGGGTCATGCTCCGGCTGCCCGAGTTGATCCCGTTCGCACGCAAGCACGGCCTTACGATCATCTCCATCGAAGACCTCATCGCGTACCGCCGCAGCTCCGAGCCGACCGTCCGCCGTGAGGCCGAGGTCAACCTGCCGACACAGCACGGAGCCTTCACCGCCTACGGCTACCGCTCCACGGTCGACGGCGTCGAGCACGTCGCCCTCGTCCACGGAGACATCGGCGACGGCGAGGACATCCTCGTCCGCGTCCACTCCGAGTGCCTCACCGGCGACATCTTCCACTCGCTGCGCTGCGACTGCGGCCCCCAGCTGCAGGCCTCCATGGAGCGCATCACCGAGGAGGGCCGGGGCGTGGTCGTCTACCTCCGTGGCCACGAAGGGCGCGGCATCGGCCTGCTGTCCAAGCTGAGGGCGTACGAACTGCAGGAACGGGGCCGCGACACACTGGACGCCAATCTGGAGCTCGGCCTGCCCGCCGACGCCCGGGACTACGCCGCCGGTGCGCAGATCCTCGA
Source organism: Streptomyces sp. NPDC043861 (assembly GCF_056435905.1). Lineage (NCBI taxonomy): Bacteria > Bacillati > Actinomycetota > Actinomycetes > Kitasatosporales > Streptomycetaceae > Streptomyces > Streptomyces sp. NPDC043861. The sequence continues at coordinate 245,279 of NZ_JBWKDP010000010.1, forward strand.
CGACCTCGGGGTGCGCAGCCTCCGGCTGATGACCAACAACCCCGACAAGATCTCCGCCCTGGTGCGGCACGGTCTGAAGGTCGACGGCCGCGAGTCCATGCCGGTGCAGGCCGGCGAGCACAACCTGCGGTATCTGCGGACCAAGCGGGACCGCATGGGACATGACCTGCCCTGGCTGGACGGCCCCTCGGGCTCCGCCGGCGGGACCCCCACCACCGCATCCACCTGCGGCAACCAGTAAGACAGCAAGAGAACGGATTCGAGGAGACACGTGAGCGGCAAGGGCGCACCCGAACTGTCCGTACGCAACTGCGGAGACCTCCGCGTGGCGGTCATCGCGGCACAGTGGCACGAGAAAATCATGGACGGCCTCGTCAACGGCGCGCTGCGCGCCCTGCACGAACTGGGCATCGACGAGCCGACCCTGCTGCGGGTCCCCGGCAGCTTCGAGCTCCCGGTCGTCGCCAAGGTGCTGGCCGACCGCGGCTACGACGCGATCGTCGCACTCGGCGTCGTCATCCGCGGCGGCACGCCCCACTTCGAGTACGTGTGCCAGGGCGTCACCCAGGGCCTCACCCAGGTGTCCATCGACACGGGCGTCCCCGTCGGCTTCGGCGTACTCACCTGCGACACCGAGGAGCAGGCACTCGACCGGGCCGGTCTGGAGGGCTCCAACGAGGACAAGGGACACGAGGCGGTCACCGCCGCGGTGGCCACGGCGGCCACGCTGCGTTCAGTATCTGAACCCTGGCGCTGAGGCGGACCCACTTCCGCGTAGGGTGGGACCACCATGTCCAAGAAGACGTTCGAGGAGCTCTTCGCCGAGCTCCAGCACAAGGCCGCCAACGGCGATCCCGCCACCTCCCGCACCGCCGAGCTCGTGGACAAGGGCGTCCATGCCATCGGCAAGAAGGTCGTCGAGGAGGCCGCCGAGGTGTGGATGGCCGCCGAGTACGAGGGCAAGGAAGCCGCAGCCGAGGAGATCTCCCAGCTGCTGTACCACGTCCAGGTGATGATGGTCGCCCGGGGGATCTCCCTCGACGACGTGTACGCCCATCTCTGAGCACACTCGATCCGTACGAACACTGCCTACGCAAGCACCCACGCACACGAAGGAAGCCCGTCTCATGCTGCGCATCGCCGTCCCCAACAAGGGTTCACTCTCCGGACCTGCGGGGGAGATGCTCCATGAGGCGGGCTACCTCCAGCGCAAGGACTCCAAGGAACTCGTCCTGGTCGACCCGGAGAACGAGGTCGAGTTCTTCTATCTGCGCCCCCGCGACATCGCGATCTACGTCAGCTCGGGCCGCCTCGACATCGGCATCACCGGCCGCGACCTGCTGCTCGACTCGGGCGCCAATGCCGAGGAAATCCTCCAGCTCGGCTTCGCCCGCTCCACCTTCCGCTACGCCACCAAGCCCGGCACCGCCTCGGGTGTCGAGGACTTCGGCGGGCTGACGATCGCCACCTCGTACGAGGGCATCGTCGCCAAGCACCTCGCGGACAAGGGCATCGACGCCTCCGTCGTCCACCTCGACGGCGCGGTCGAGACGGCGATCGAGTTGGGTGTCGCCCAGATCATCGCCGATGTGGTCGAGACCGGGACCAGCCTGCGCAACGCGGGACTGAGCGTGATCGGCGAGCCGATCCTCACCTCCGAGGCGGTCGTCATCCGTCGAGCCGGTGGGAACTCCGACGAGACGGACGACCCCAAGGTGCAGCAGTTCCTGCGCCGTCTCCAGGGCGTCCTCGTCGCCCGCAGCTACGTGATGATGGACTACGACTGCCGCGTCGAGCACCTGGAGCGGGCCGTCGCCCTCACCCCCGGCCTGGAGTCGCCCACCGTCTCGCCCCTGCACCACGAGGGCTGGGTCGCCGTCCGCGCGATGGTGCCCGCCAAGGAGGCACAGCGCATCATGGACGATCTGTACGAGCTGGGCGCCCGCGCGATCCTGACGACCGCGATCCACGCCTGCCGCCTCTGACGGCCCTGCGCAGAGAGCGGACCAACGATCATGTCTTCTGTGGACCAGCAGGAACTTCCCGCGCTCCCGGTCACTTTCAGGCCGACCCGTACCCGAGCGGTGCTGCTGAGCGTCGGAGCGGTGATGTTCGCCGTCATCACGGCCGTCGCACTCGCCCTGGAAAAGCTCAGCACGGGGGAGCGGATCAGTTTCATCCTCACCGCGCTGCTCTTCTTCGGTGTGCTGGCTCTTCTGAGCCGGCCCAAGGTCGTCGCCGACGAGCAGGGCGTCACGGTCATCAATCTCACCCGCACCCGCCGGCTGGAGTGGGCGGAGATCATCCGTGTCAACCTCCGTCCGGGTGATCCGTGGGTCTTCCTCGATCTCAGCGATGGAACGAGCCTCCCCGCCCTGGGAATCCAGCCGGGAATCGCCCGGCACCATGCCATCCGTGACGCTCAGGCCCTTCGTGCCCTCTCGGAATCGCGCGGCACCGGCACGGACCACGGCTGAGCCCCTGCCCTGCGGGGCGGAGTCGTGATTACTCTTGAGGCGGAGGCGCCGAGTGCGCCTCCGCCTCACACCCGCGTGGCCGACCACGGCCCGTGAGGCACCTTCGACCCGAGGAGTGACTCCCTCCGGCAATGGACGGATCGTCCGGTAGTACCTGCGCCGCCCCCTCCGACGAGGCGGCGGCATGATCGTCCCGCTACTGCTGCTCTGCGCGGCATTCCTGCTCATCCTCGCGAACGGCTTCTTCGTGGCCGCCGAGTTCGGCCTCGTCACGGTGGAGCGTGCGGACGCCGAACGCGCCGCGGCCGAGGGCGACCGCCGTGCCCGGGGTGTCGTACGCGCCCTGGGCGAGCTGTCGTTCCAGCTTTCCGGCACCCAGCTCGGCATCACCATCACCTCCCTCGTGGTCGGCATGCTCGCCGAGCCTGCGCTCGCGCAGCTGCTCGACGGGCCGCTCACCGCGGTGGGGATACCCGACGGGGCGGTCCCCGGGGTTGCGGTGGTGATCGGCATGCTGCTCGCGTCCGCCGTCCAGATGGTGGTCGGTGAGCTCGTTCCGAAGAACTGGGCGGTCTCGCGGCCGCTGCAGGTCGCACGGTTCGTGGCCGGTCCGCAGCATCTGTTCTCGACGGCCTTCAGGCCCGTGATCGCGTTGCTCAACGCCGTCGCCAACCGGCTCGTACGAGCGCTCGGCGTCGAGCCCACCGACGAGCTGGCCTCCGCCAGGACCCCCGGCGAACTGGTCTCGCTCGCCCGCCACTCGGCACGTGCCGGTGCCCTGGAGGAGGACACGGCCGATCTGTTCGTGCGGACCCTCTCGCTGGGCCGTCTCACGGCCCAGCACGTGATGACCCCGCGGGTGAAGATGAGTGCCCTGCAGTCCGACGCCACCGCGGCGGACGTCCTCAATCTCACCCGCGCCACCGGCCTTTCCCGCTTCCCGGTCTACCGGGACCGCATCGACGAAATCGTCGGCATGGTGCATCTCAAGAACGCACTCGCCGTGCAGGCGCACCAGCGGCTGCGTACACCGGTCGGCCGTATCGCCGTCCCACCCCTTCTGGTGCCGGAAACGCTGCCGGTGCGGCAGCTGCTGGAGCGGCTGCGCAGCGAGCAGCCGATCGCGGTCGTCGTCGACGAGTACGGCGGCACGGCCGGAGTCGTCACACTGGAGGACATCGTCGAGGAGCTGGTCGGCGAGGTCCGCGACGAGCACGACGACGAGGGCGAGGGTCAGCCCGAGCTGGCCCCGGTCGCGCCCGAGGACGGCAACCCGGCGTGGGAGGCCGACGGAGGCTGCCGTGTCCTCACCCTGCGGCGGATAGGCCTGGACGTGCCGGACGGACCGTACGAGACCGTCGCCGGGCTAGTCGCCGATCTGCTCGGCCGGATTCCGGCCCCCGGTGACCGGGCCGAGCTGCCCGGCTGGCGGCTCTCCGTGCGCCAGGTGGACCGGTACCGGGCGGAGCGGGTGCGGCTGGTACGGACCGCGGATGCCCATGCCGTCGCGGAGGCCGTCCGGTGAGCCTTCTCCAACTGCTGTTCGCCGTGCTCCTGGTACTGGCCAACGGATTCTTCGTCGGCGCCGAGTTCGCCCTGGTGTCCGTGCGGCGCAGCCAGATCGAACCGCTCGCGGGGGCGTCGTCGCGGGCCCGCCAGGTGCTGCACGGCCTGGAGAACCTGCCTCAGATGATGGCCGCCGCGCAGTTCGGCATCACGGTGTGCTCACTGACGCTCGGTGCGGTCGCCGAGCCGACCGTGGCACATCTGCTGGAGCCGGTCTTCCATGCCGTCCATGTCCCCGAGGCCCTGATCCATCCGCTCGGCTACGTCATCGCCCTCGCCGTCGTCGTCTTCCTGCACCTCGTGATCGGCGAGATGCTGCCGAAGAACCTGGCGATGGCGGCCCCGGAGAAGACCGCGCTCTGGCTCGGCCCCGCGCTGGTGGGCTTCGCCCGGCTCTGCCGTCCCGTGACGGTGAGTCTCGGCGCGTGTGCCCGGCTGGTGCTGAGGCTCTTCAGGGTCGAGCCGAAGGACGAGGTCGAGGCAGTCTTCACCAGCGACCAGCTGGGCCAGCTGGTCGAGGACGCGGGCCAGGCGGGACTCCTCGACCCGGAGGAGCAGGAGCGGCTCGAGGACGCGCTGGAGCTGGGCAGCCGTCCGGTGACGGACGTGCTCATCGTCCGGGCGGCCCTGGTGACCGTGCCGCCGTCGGTGACTCCCCGGCAGATCGAGGAGCTGACGGTGCGCACGGGCTACTCGCGCTTCCCGGTCCGAGGCGAGGGGGGCGGTCCGTTCATGGGATACCTCCATGTCAAGGACGTCCTCGACCTGGAGGACGACGGGCGAGCCGTACCGCAGCACATCTGGCGTCCCATGGCCACACTCCGGGCGGAGCTGCCGCTGGACGACGCCCTCACCGTGATGCGCCGTGCGGCCACCCATCTGGCCCAGGTCTCCGACGCATCGGGTCGGGTGCTGGGACTCGTCGCTCTGGAAGATGTCCTGGAGACGCTGGTGGGCGAGGTCCGCGACCCGTCCCACCGCATGATTCCGGCGCCGTCGGCCGTGCCGGCCCGTAAGGCGTTCGAGGACGGATCCACGGGGCCCCGCACTCCGAGTCCGTCCGGAGTCTGATTGATGCGACGGACGGACGGACCGGCCGGATGAACGCGAGCGGCTGCCCCGGCACTCAGGGGAGCCGCCCGTGTTCCGGCGGGCGTGGACGCCGTCACATCGCTGTCGGGTCCTGCGGGCCGCGGTCCACCGGGCCGCGGCCCGACAGGACCTCCCCGTACGCCTGCATCAGATCGGCGAGCCGCAGCGTCGCCAGATCCTCGCGGTTCGGGGTGCCGCCGTAGCACGAGAGCCGCAGATCGCGGTATGCGCAGCTCTTCTCGTACAGGGTCCGCAGGAAGCGGCCGTTGCCCAGTTCGTCGATCCACTCCTGGGCCACCACATGTCCGCTGATCGAGCGGAGTTCCTCCAGCGCCTCCTCGTCCCACGCGTCTCCGTTGGCCGCCGCGAGCACCTCGCCGATCGCGGTGAGCTCCAGCGGCCGGTACGAAGGGAAGTCCACCCGGGTGGTGAAGCGGGAGGACAGCCCCGGATTGGCGGCCAGCAGCCGGTCCATGCCCTCGGGATAGCCCGCGAGGATCACCACGAGATGGTCGCGATTGTCCTCGGCGCGCTTGAGCAGCACCTGCAGGGCCTCGTCCCCGTAGGCGTCGCCCTTGCTGTAACCGGTGTTGGACAACGAGTACGCCTCGTCCACGAACAGCACCCCGCCGAGTGCCGAGTCGATCAGCTCATTGGCCTTCACCGCCGTCTGGCCGAGGAACTCGCCGACCAGATCGGACCGCTGCGCCTCCACGAGATGGTCCCCGCCGAGCAGTCCGAGGGCATAGAAGACCCGGCCGAGTATGCGCGCCACGGTCGTCTTGCCCGTGCCGGAGGGGCCCGAGAAGACGAAATGACGTTTCGGCGGCTGCACAGGCAGGCCCTGGCCCGCCCGCAGCCGGGCCATGTTCAGCTGCGCGGAGAGCGCTTTCACCTGGCGCTTCACCGGCTCCAGGCCGACCATCCTCTCCAGTTCCGCCAGCGCCTCGGCGAGCAGGACCGGGTCGGTGGGCCCAGCGGGGAACTGCGGCGGGGCCGACGGCGACGGCACGCCCGTCTTCTCCCGCGCGCCGCCGACGGGGGAGCCCGTGGCGGTGCCGCCGAACTGCGTCTGGGGTTCGACGCCGAAGCGCGGCTCGGACACCGGCGGCGGCTCCGGATCGCCCGGCTGTGCGTCGACCGCGTCCTGGCCGAAGCCCGCTCCGGCCAGCGACACCGCGGCGAGCCCGGGAGGCTCGTCAGGTCCGTCGATGCCGTCGTACTCCGCTATCGCCGTCAGCCGTGCCGAGGTGTCCATGAACGCCGGGTCGACCCGGTGCACCGCCCGGTACAGCGGCAGCGCCGCCGCGCTGCGTCCTGTTCCCTCATGGGCGCGTGCAAGCCAGTACCGCAGCTCCTTGCGTTGCGGCTGCTCGCTGCGGCAGCGCATCAGCGCAGCGGACAGCAGCGGCTCGGCCTGCCCGTACATCTCCAGCCGCACCCGTGCCATGCCGCCGAACAGCCCGGCCTCGATGCCGAGCAGCGGATCGTTGACGAGCGGCTCGGTGTGCCGCACGAGCTGCTCCCAGTCCTTGACCAGATACGCGCGGCAGGCGTGCAGAAAGCGCACCTGGGGGTCCGCGTCCACGGGGGGCAGTCCGGCGAGAGCCCGGTCCAGCTCCGGCACATGCCGGCCGTCCAGCCAGTGCGAGGCATGCGCCAGCAGCAGATCACGCGGGCTCTCCAGCACGGGTTGGACCCACCAGCCCAGCCAGTACCAGGAGTTGAGCGTCCTCCGGTGGCGCGCCCGCTGCTCGCCGAAGCGCTCCCGATTGCGGTACATCCGAAGCAGCGCGGTCGTGGTGTCGACGCGCAGCGCGTGCAGACCGAGCCAGCCGTCCGCCATGGCGGGGTCCAGCCTCACGGCCGCTCTGAACTCCTCTTCCGCCTGCGGATATGCGCCCATGGTGTAGGCCTCCACGCCGCGCACCCAGGCGAGGTCGGCCGGCGCCGGCGCGCCCTGCGTGCCGATGTCCATCGGGTCCCCCACATACCGTGCCCCCGTGCCCTCCCGCCGGGCGGGCGCCCGTCGGAGCGTGCTGAACCACCTTCTCGCGGACGGGAATTGACCGCACCGAAGGGCATCGTACCTGCGCAGGGGCGGGTGAATAAGGTGGCGCGAGCGTCCCGCAGATGGTGACCCAGGGTGAGCACTGGGTGCGGATGACGGTGCCGGGGAGGGAGTGTACGAGCAGAACGAAGCCCCCGATCACGGGGGAACAACCGGGGGCTTCGCGCTTCGGCGACTCCGAAAAGCCGCACATTGAGAACGTAAGACCACTATGGCCCTTGGGTCAAGCGGAGTTGGGGCACTTGCGGAGGCGGATTTCCGACTGCTCAGTACGGTGGCGAAGGTCGGTCACACTGCGTGAGGAGATGGCTCGCTCCTGCTGTCGCGCCAGGTCCACGTTGCCACTCGTATCCCTCGTTTCCCTCCCGCACCAGAGTGTCCGCGTAGGGGCGCGAAGGGTCATCGGCGAAATGGCGGGCCTCCGCCCGGGTCCACTCGTCCCAGAACCCCGAGAGCGCGGGCCCGTCGCGGTGGAGGCCGCGCGCCCATGACTCCCGGGGGCCCCGGTCCATCCAGAACAGACCCGCGAGATGGGGTCGCAGCGCACGCCTGCCGGATCCGACGCCCTCGACGAGGACGACCGGAGCCGGCGCGAGCGGGAGCGGGGCGCCGAAGCGCCGCAGATTCCAGTCGTACGGGTCGTAGAGCGCGCACTCGCCCCGGGACAGCGGCCCGATCACCTGGTCCAGCAATCTGCGGGTCCATCCGAAGAGTTCGTCATGCGTGGCCAGGTCGTCCAGATGGAGTACGGGGGCCCCGTCGAGTGCTTCGGCGAGCCGGGCGGCGAAGGTGCTCTTGCCGGATCCCGCGTGTCCGTCGACCGCGACCAGCCGGACCGGGCCGCAGGACGGCGGCAGGGCCCGCAGATCTGCGGCGGCGCGCTCGGGAACGAGGGGGGCGAAGCGGCTCATGGGGATCACCCTAAAGGCCGCACGTGGGGTCACCCCAAAGTCCGCATGCGCGGTCCTGTCGCGGCCCGTCGCAGGTCGCATCACTGGTCGAGACCAATATTGCCCGGGTGGACACGGCCCGATTCACTGGCAGAAGCCGCACGCGACCAGGGATAGTTGCCCCACCGCCGTGCCCCGTGTGCGCCCCTCGTGTGCGCTCGGGGCGCGCCTGAGTGTGTCGCGCCCCGAGACGGAGATTCCATGACCGGACCCGCTTCGCGCAGAACCGTCCTGACCGCCGCAGTCGCGGCAGCGGCAGGAGCCGCCGCGGTGTCATCGCCGGCCCGCGCGTCCGTGGCGACCGCCGTCGCCACGGCCGCGGTGGGCCCGCTCGTCGACAACCGGTTCTGGAGCTCCTACGACGACTGGAAGGGGGGCACCCACTCGGGGACGCGGGCCGTCACGGGCTCCCGGCCGGGCCTGGCCATCGCCACGCCCGTGGGCCGCACCCGGTACACCGACCCGCACACCGGGAAGGCGGACGTCTGGGAGTACGCCATCTGGACCTCGCCCGTGCACAGGCCTTCCGTGCCGGCGACGGAGGCCATCGCCTCGTGGAACGCCCGCACCCCGGCCGGTACATGGCTCCAGGTGCAGCTGTCGGGCACCTACTCGGACGGAACGGCGGCCCCCTGGTTCGTCATGGGGCGCTGGACCTCCGGCGACGCGGTCGGCGACATCCGCCGCACCTCGGTCGACGGCCAGACCGACGGCCGGAGCACCGTCCGGACCGACACCTTCTCCGTGGACGAGCCCGCGAGGGGGCACCGTCTCACCTCGTACCGGCTGCGGATCACCCTGTTCCGCAGGCCCGGCACGGCCCTCACCCCGACGGTGTGGCGGGCGGGAGCGATGGCATCCGACATCCCGGACCGGTTCACCGTGCCGGCGTCCGCCCCCACGGCCGCTCGTGAGCTGGCCGTCCCGCGCTACTCGCAGAACACGCACATCGGCCAGTACCCCGAGTACGACAACGGCGGCGAGGCCTGGTGCAGCCCCACCTCCTCGCAGATGATCATCGAGTACTGGGGGCGCCGTCCGACCGCCGCCGACCTCGCCTGGGTCGACCCCGACTTCGCGGATCCGCAGGTCTGCCACGCGGCCAGGCGCACGTACGACTACCAGTACAGAGGTTGCGGCAACTGGCCCTTCAACGCCGCCTACGCCGCCACCTACCCCGGTCTGAACGCCGTCGTGACCCGCCTGCGGACGCTCGGCGAGCTGGAGTCGCTCGTACGGGTCGGAATCCCGGCCATGACGTCGCAGTCGTTCCTCAAGGAGGAGCTGAAAGGTGCGGGATACGGGACCGCCGGCCATCTGATGACCGTCATCGGCTTCACACCCGCCGGCGATGTGATCGCGAACGATCCCGCCTCACCGTCCAACAGGGCGGTTCGCCGGATCTACCGGCGCCGCGAGTGGGAGAACATCTGGCTCCGGACCAAGCGCCACAACGCGAGCGGGAAAGTGGTGTCCGGCACAGGGGGCATCTGCTACCTGTACTGGCCAGAGAGCCCGACATCCGCGCAGCGCAGGGCCCTCACCGCCCTCGGCATCCGCTGACGTCGCCCATCCCCGTCCCATGGGCAGTGACTCCGGTCACTGCCCACGGGAGGGTGCAACTGGCACTGTGGTCGGGTCACGCAGTCGGGGGGACGTCCATGACCACGACGACATCCGAGCGAGAAGCCATGACCGCGACCAGCGCAGCAGCCACCCGGACCCGTACCGGGGGCCCCGATGACAACGGCCCCAAGATCGTCGAACACATCCTGGGCTGGGTCCTCGTCGTCCTCTTCGCGATGCTGGTGACCCAGGCCGGCCTCATGTGAGACCGCGGGGCGGTCCCCGTGCCGTCGGTCCTCGCGCAACGCCCTCGCGGACCCGCTGACGCGTTGATCCGTTCCGGGGAAGCGACCACGCCACTGGCCCAGAGGCCGGCGGCCCATGCCACCCCGTGACTGATGACTCCCGATCGGGCATACTCAACCCGCCACAGCCGCTGGTCAGCCACTTCCGTGATCCGGGAGGGCAGCATCGGCGCATCACGTGACATCCGGCGGCGCCGTCCAACCTTGCGCGCGCCCGCCGCAGCGCCCGACAAGGAGGAGAGCGCCGCAATGCCCGACCGCGCCCCGCAGCCGGTGGACCGGACACTGCCCACCGAGGAATCCAGGGATCTGATCACCCTGGTCCGAGACATCGTCCAGCGGGAGATCGCACCCCGCGCGGCCGAGGAGGAGGAGGCGGGCCACTTCCCGCGCGACGTCTTCTCGCTGCTCTCCGAGTCCGGTCTGCTCGGCCTGCCGTACGACTCCGAGTACGGCGGCGGCGACCAGCCGTACGAGGTCTACCTCCAGGTCCTCGAGGAGCTTGCCGCCTCACGGCTCACCGTGGGGCTCGGCGTGAGCGTCCACTCCCTCGCCTGCCACGCCCTTGCCAACTACGGCACCAAGGAGCAGCAGACCGAGCATCTCCCCGCCATGCTCGGCGGGGGTCTCCTCGGCGCCTACTGCCTCTCCGAGCCGTCCTCCGGCTCGGACGCCGCCTCGCTGCGCACCAAGGCCGTCCGTGACGGGGACGACTGGGTCATCACCGGCACCAAGGCCTGGATCACCCACGGCGGGGTCGCCGACTTCTACACCGTCCTCGCCCGCTCGGGCGGGGAGGGGGCCCGTGGCATCACGGCGTTTCTGGTGCCCGGTGACGCGGAGGGGCTGAGTGCCGCGGCGCCCGAGAAGAAGATGGGCATGAAGGGCTCGCCGACCGCCCAGCTGCACTTCGACGGCGTGCGCATCCCGGATGCCCGCCGTATCGGCGACGAGGGGCAGGGCTTCGCCATTGCCCTGTCGGCACTCGACTCGGGACGACTGGGCATCGCGGCGTGCGCCATAGGCGTGGCCCAGGCGGCGCTGGACGAGGCCGTCTCCTACGCCGGCGACCGCCGGCAGTTCGGCCGCCCCATCGCGGACTTCCAGGGGCTGCGCTTCATGCTCGCCGACATGGCGACGAAGGTGGAGGCGGGCCGCTCGCTGTATCTGGCCGCCGCACGGCTGCGGGACCAGGGCAGGCCGTTCTCCCGGCAGGCCGCGATGGCCAAGCTGTTCTGCACGGATGTGGCGATGCAGGTGACCACGGACGCGGTGCAGATCCTCGGGGGCTACGGCTACACCGCCGACTTCCCGGTCGAGCGGCTCATGCGCGAGGCCAAGGTGCTGCAGATCGTCGAGGGCACGAATCAGATCCAGCGCATGGTCATCGCCCGTCACCTCGCTGGGCCAGAGTCCCGCTGACCCAGCCGGTCCGCCGGGTCCATGCCGGTGCCGCCGTGAGCCTGTTCCACTCCTGGTCGCGGCGGCCGGGCAAGGTCTTGCCGGCGTTGGCCCAGCGTCGCACCAGGTCACGGTAGATGGGCGGGTCCGCCGACCGCGGAACCGATTCTTCTTGATGTGGCGTCGTCAGCCGCCGACGGCCCGAGCCACCTGTGGAGTGCTGCGGAGTCATGTCCGTCAAAACGGCCGGCAGCGGCACGGGGTCACCGGCGCGTCCACCCGAGCTCCAGTTCGTGCTGTACCCGTCGCTGCCGTCGGCCACCCGGGGGCGGTCGTCGTGGATCGAGAACGGCGGCCGTCCTGCCTTGGGGCAGGGGCCCGCGTACGGGACGGGTCGGGGCACCTTCTGACGCGCCGTCAAGTCCCCGTCGTGCAGGGTCCATCGAGCCCGAGCCGCTTCCGGGGCGCCTCACGCGTACCCGATCCACCGGGTCCTGCTCCCGTTCGACATCGAGCACCCCGAACCACCCATGCGTGCCGGCGCCTTGCGGCTCGGAGCCGGCCCCGTTGGGCTCGCCGGCGCCCACGACCTGCGAAAGCGGTACGAGAGACCGTGCGCGACATCGCCCGACGCCGACGTGCCCGTGTCGTGCGTGCTCCGGCCGGAGGGGGCTCCGGGGCAGCTCGGGAGGCCCGCTCTTCGTCGTGGATTCGTCGAGGCCGCCTGCGCCGGATGTCATGCCCCTGTACACAAGGGGAATCGGCTCCGCCCGGCGTCCCATGCCGAACGCACCGGCCTCGACGGGGCCACGGTCCCCGTCATGGCCGGGCTCCACGACCCTTTGCCGTCACGGCAGTTGCAGTCGGCGCTCCGGGGGCCATGGACGATCGGCGCGACCATCACGACCGGGTCATGGACGCACTTCCGTGCTCGCCGCGCATCGAGAGTGCCCTGCGCGTGGCCGGGCACCACCCCGGCCATCCGATGCCGCGTTCTCTTCAGTCAGGCGTCAAGAAGGTGGGGTTGCCGGAGAGCCGGGCCCGGTGATCCTGCACCACGACAGCCTCACCGCCATGTGCAGGGCACGCGCTGGGGGACGACCCCCGGGAACGTCAGGCGGCCCGCCGCATCCGGGGCACCTTCAAGGGGCGCGAACCCGGGCCGCCGACGTGCGAGAAGGGCTGCGTGCGCCAGTCGAGTCCCTGGGGGAGCGTCAGGAGCAGCGCGGTGTCCTGCTCCTGGACCTCGAGCGACTCATCGGCGGGGCGGGCTTCCCCGGCGGACCGGCCGGTCCCTGCGCACACCGACAGCACGAACGGGTTCCACGGCGTCGGGCACAGCGCGTGCTCCGGCAGTGCGTCCTCGTCCGCGAGCAACGCGATCGGCTGCGCACAGTCCGGGCAGATCACCCGGTACATCTCGAAAGTGTCGTAGGTGTCCCGCTCGTCGTCCTCGTGGGGCGCGAACGAATCAACAGGCTCCGGTTCAGTACGTCCGGTGCGCTTCACACTCTGCATGGAGAATCTCCCCCTCGGGTGGGCCGACCAGGCTCTTGCGGCCTCGACCACACCAAGCACTTCCCTCCGGGACCCGTGGGTAACCGTGAGGTGCCGATGGACACGGCCCCGACCCTGTGGCATTCGTCACATGCCCGGCGAAGGTGCCCGGACGCAGTCCCCTCCGGGTGCCTTTGCGGACACGGCCGACTGTGCCGGAAGCGGCCCGGGGCAATAGGTTGATCCGCATGGAGGAGCTGGATCGTCAGATCGTCGAGTTGCTCGTCAAGGACGGGCGCATGAGCTACACCGACCTGGGCAAGGCCACGGGCCTGTCCACTTCGGCTGTGCATCAGCGCGTCCGGCGGCTCGAGCAGCGCGGAGTCATCCGCGGGTACGCCGCTGTCGTGGACCCGGAGGAGGTCGGACTGCCGCTCACGGCGTTCATTTCGGTGAAACCCTTCGACCCCAGCGCCCCCGACGACATCGCGGAGCGGCTCGCAGGTGTGCCCGAGATCGAGGCCTGCCACAGCGTGGCGGGGGACGAGAACTACATCCTCAAGGTCAGGGTCGGCACCCCGCTCGAGCTGGAGGACCTGCTGAGCCAGATCCGCTCGCTGGCCGGCGTGTCCACGCGGACGACCGTGGTCCTCTCCACCCCGTACGAGGCACGGCCCCCGCGAATCTAGGCTGTTCCCATGAGTGAGAGCGAGCCCCTGGCCGAACACCGCACCGTGCTGCTGCGCGGCGGTGACGTACACAGCCCCGCCGACCCGTTCGCCACCGCGATGGTCGTCGAGCGAGGGCATGTCGCCTGGGTGGGCTCCGAGGGAGCGGCGGACGCCTTCACATCGGGCGTCGACGAGGTCATCGACCTCGAAGGTGCCCTGGTCACTCCCGCGTTCGTCGACGCGCATGTGCACACGACCGCGACCGGGCTCGCCCTCACAGGGCTCGACCTCTCCGGCACCGCCTCGCTCGGCGAGGCCGCGGACCGCATCCGGGCGTACGCCGCAGCCCGGCCGGGCGACCGGGTCCTCGTCGGGCACGGCTGGGACGCCTCCCGCTGGCCCGAGCGGCGACCGCCCCGGCGGGACGAACTCGACGAGTTCACCGGTGGCCGCCCGCTCTATCTGACCCGTATCGACGTCCACTCGGCCGTCGTCACCACCGCCATGCTCGACCTGGTGCCGGGCATCCGCGGCATGTCGGGCTTCGTGGACGCCCGGCCGCTGACCGGCGACGCCCACCATGCGGTGCGCTCGGCGGCGTACGCCGCGGTGTCGCCCGAGCAGCGGGCGGAGGCACAGCGTGCTGCACTCCGGCGCGCCGCGTCGCTCGGTATCGGCACCGTCCATGAGTGTGCGGGGCCGGAGATCTCGTCGGAGGACGACTTCACGGGTCTGCTCAAGACGGCCGCCGAGGAGCCCGGCCCGCGCGTGGTCGGCTACTGGGCCGACACGGACATCGAGCGCGCACGCGCCCTCGGGGCGGCCGGGGCCGCCGGCGACCTCTTCGCCGACGGCTCCTTCGGTTCGCACACGGCCTGTCTCCACGAGCCGTACGCCGACGCTGCGCACTCCGGCGTCGCACACCTCGATGCGGCGGCCGTGGCTGCGCATGTCACCGCCTGCACGGAGGCCGGTATCCAGGCCGGATTCCATGCGATCGGCGACCATGCGCTCAGCAACGTCGTCGAGGGCGTGCGTGCGGCCGCCGCAGCCCTGGGCCTTGCCCGGATCCGGGCCGCCCGGCATCGCGTCGAGCATGCCGAGATGCTCACCCCGGAGACCGTCGCCGCCTTCGCGGAGTACGGGCTGACCGCCTCCGTCCAGCCTGCCTTCGACGCGGCCTGGGGCGGTGACACGGGCATGTACGCACAGCGCCTGGGCATCGAGCGCGCCCGCACTCTCAATCCGTATGCCTCACTGCTGCGTGCCGGAGTCCCGCTGGCCTTCGGTTCGGACAGCCCGGTGACGCCGCTCGACCCCTGGGGCACCGTCCGTGCCGCCGCCTTCCATCGGACGCCTGAACACCGGATCTCCGTGCGGGCCGCGTTCACCGCCCACACCCGGGGCGGCTGGCGGGCCATCGGCCGGGACGACGCGGGGACTCTGGTACCCGGCGCGCCCGCCGACTACGCGATCTGGCGCACCGGCGAACTGGTCGTCCAGGCCCCCGACGACAGGGTGGCCCGCTGGTCCACCGACCCCCGCTCGGGCACCCCCGGCCTGCCTGATCTCACCCCGGGCGGAGCGCTCCCCGAGTGCCTCCGCACCGTGGTATTCGGGCAAACGGTCTATATGCGACCAAACGAGTGACATCGGGACATTTCGCACCGACGATCGAGGTGCCGAAGTCTCGGTCGCGACCTGCGGATCTTCGCCGCTGACCAGCTGTTTCAGCCAATCGTCGCAGATCGCACGACTGTTGACAGAATGCCGCAGGGGGCCGATAGGTTCGGCCGAGTCCACCACAGGACATCCGACCGGTCGAACTTCCACGCAGTCGTCGAACGCCGCTGGGTCATGGGGTGGTGCGCCGCACCGGCACACCACCACTGGGAGCCAGGTTCAGCGCCCGCGCCTCGGGGGCGAGGGAAGGTTTCGGCCGGTGGGGGTCCCCCCTGCTCCGCAGGAGCTCGGGGGAAGGTGCGACCCGGGTGGGGCCCGGCGTTCAGTAGACAACGGCACTCGGTCGACACGCAGCCAGCGGGTCCCAGGCCGGCCCGAAGGACGCCGGGCCCGATCCGTTCCGGCCACCCTTCTCAGGGTCGGGGCCATCGTCGAGCATCCGTTCCGCCGCCGCCCGTCGCACTCCGGGTCCGTGCCGCCGTGGCTGCGTCACCGGCGGTCGCTATGGTGGGTCCTTGCGTACGGACATCAAAGGGGCAGCAGTGAACGACGGTGGTCAGAGGCGGTACGGCCCGCTCGGCAGAGCCTTGGTGATCATCCCGACCTACAACGAGGCGGAGAACATCGGGCCGATCGTCGCCCGGGTGCGCGCCGCCGTGCCCGAGGCGGACATCCTGGTCGCCGACGACAACAGCCCCGACGGCACCGGCAAGATCGCCGACGAGCTCTCGGGTGAGGACTCGCAGGTGCACGTCCTGCACCGCAAGGGCAAGGAAGGACTCGGCGCCGCCTATCTCGCGGGCTTCCGCTGGGGCATCGAGCACGGCTACGGCGTTCTGGTCGAGATGGATGCCGATGGCTCCCACCAGCCCGAGGAACTGCCCCGGCTGCTCACCGCCCTCAAGGGCGCCGACCTCGTCCTCGGCTCCCGCTGGGTGCCGGGCGGGCGGATCGTGAACTGGCCGAAGTCCCGCGAGTTCATCTCCCGCGGCGGCAGCCTGTACTCCCGCGTGCTGCTCGACGTACCGATCCGCGACGTCACCGGTGGCTACCGTGCATTCCGCAAGGAGACGCTGGAGGGCCTCGGCCTGGACGACGTGGCGTCGGCGGGCTACTGCTTCCAGGTCGATCTGGCACGTCGCGCCGTCGGCGCCGGTTTCCATGTCGTCGAGGTCCCGATCACCTTCGTGGAGCGTGAGCTGGGCGACTCCAAGATGAGCAGGGACATCCTCGTCGAAGCACTGTGGCGGGTCACTGCCTGGGGCATCGGATCGCGGGCGAACCGCCTGCTGGGCCGGGGCGGCGCGTCCAGGCGGTCGTCCTGATCCCCCCTTTACGCCGCACCTGCCGTCAGCCAGGCACACTGGGGACATGACGACCGGCGTACCGACACCGACCGCCCGCAAGCGCTCACGCGCCCGTACTCTCGTTCCCCTCGGCATCGCCGTCTGGCTTGTGCTGGAGATCTGGCTGCTGACGGTTGTGGCCGGAGCGATCGGCGGACTGACGGTGCTCGCCCTGCTCGTGGGCGGCGGTGTGCTCGGCGCCGTGGTCATCAAGCGGGCCGGCCGACGCGCCTTTCGCAATCTCACCGAGACCCTTCAGCAACAGCAGGCCGGTCACCCGCCGACGACTGCCGCAGCGAACCGGTCGGGCAGCGGCAACGGCTTTCTGATGCTGGCCGGGCTGCTGCTGATGCTGCCCGGCCTGATCTCCGACGCGGCCGGGCTTCTGCTCCTCGTCCCACCGGTGCGTACCGCCCTCGGACGGTACGCGGAGAGGTCGCTGGACCGCCGGATGAGCCGGGCGGCCTCCGGCTCCCTGGGCGACGCGTTCCAGCAGGCCCGCATCCATCGCCCGGACGGCAAGGTCGTCCAGGGTGAGGTCATCCGTCAGGACGCGCCGCCCGCGTCACCCCCTCGGGACGAGACGCCGCGCCGTCCGCTGACCCCGTAGGGCCCGATGGCCCCTGGGGTTTGATGACGGCCCTCCTGCGAGCCCTGGTCCTCGGCGCCGCGCCCTCCCCCGGTGTGTTCGTACGGGCACACCCGAGGCAGGACGACCGGACCGCGGGGCCACGGGGACTGCCCCCGTGGTGCGAGGAGCCCAGGACCCGGAAGCGGACGCGCAAAAGCCGCGGGCTGCGGCACACATGTCGTGTGCGGCAGCCCGCGGCTCTTGTGCTCTGTTAGTGGTGGCGCCGCTACGCGGACTTCCGGCTGTCGCGCGGGTGCACGGCGATGTTCATGGCGCCGGAGCGCAGGACGGCCAGCCTCTCGGCCAGAACCTCCTCGAGCTCCTCGCGGGTGCGCCGCTCCATGAGCATGTCCCAGTGCGTACGCGCAGGCTTGCCCTTCTTCTCCTCGGGGCCATCCCCGTCCACCAGGAGTGCCTGGGCGCCGCACGCCTTGCACTCCCACTCCGGCGGAATCTCCGCCTCTACCGAGAACGGCATCTCGAATCGATGTCCGTTCTGGCATGCGTACTCCACCGCCTGGCGCGGGGCCAGATCGATGCCGCGGTCGGTCTCGTAGCTGGTCACCACGAGGCGCGTGCCGCGAAGAGCTCGCTCACTCATGAATCGTGCCTCCCGGGCTTGTCGCCCACAGGACAGGTGTCGCTGTCGTCGTCATCCGGTCAACGTCCGGTCGGCGGTAAAGATTCCCGTTGCCGGTCATGCGTCGTCGCCCGTCGTGCCGCTGCTTGTCCAGAGTTTGGGTACCCACCAGTGCCCGGTTTGTCACATCTGGCAGAAAGTGTCACCCAGCGTTTTGACGATTTCAGCGCGCAGTAACGGTCCGCCTGGCAGGCCAAAGGCGTACACTACCGGCCTTTCACTTCAACGTCTAAATCCGCTCCGGTACGGGGTTCCCCGCGGCCGCCACCGCGCGCCGCACCGGCACCCGGGCGAGCAGCAGGAATCCGAGCCCGAAGAAGATCACCAGCGAGATGATCGAATCCCGGTAGCTGCCCGTCAGCTGGAACGTCAGGCCGAATACCAGAGGCCCCAGCCAGCTCAGCCCGCGGTCGCTCATCTCGTACGCCGAGAAGTACTCGGCCTCCTTGCCCTGCGGCACCAGATGCGAGTACAGCGATCGCGACAGCGCCTGCGTGCCACCGAGCACGAGCCCGATGGCGGCAGCCAGTGCGTAGAACCACACGGGCGTGCGCGCCGGGAGGAAGTAGCCGGCGGTGAGGATGACCGTCCACACCACGAGCGAGCCGAGAATGGTGCGCTTCGCGCCGTACGACCTGGCGAGGCGTCCCATGCCGAGCGCGCCCGCCACGGCCAGCACCTGCACCACCAGCACCGCCGTGATCAGCGTCGTCTGGTCCAGGCCCAGCTCCTCCGACCCGTACACCGAGGCCTGTGAAATCACCGTCTGCACGCCGTCGTTGTAGATGAGGTACGCCAGCAGGAAGGACAGGGTCAGCGGGTGCCGGCGCATGTCCCGCAGCGTCGCGACGAGCTGCCGCCAGCCGGCCCCGACCGCACCGTCGGTCCCTGCCGGCCCGGCGGCGGACGTGAGCCGCCGGTCTCGCAGCCGCCGCAGGGGCACGAGCGTGAACGCACCCCACCACACCCCGGCAGAGGCGAGGCAGATGCGCACCGCTTCGCCCTCGGTCAGTCCGAAGGACTCATGGGCGGTGTACAGCACCAGATCGAGCACCAGGACGAGCGCGCCCGACGTGTAGCCGAACGCCCAGCCCCGCGAGGAGACCGTGTCCCGTTCCGCGGGCTCGGCGATCTGCGGAAGGTATGCGTTGTAGAGGGCCATGGACACCGACAGCGACGCGTTCGCCACGATCAGCAAGACGGCTCCCAGCAGATAGCGGTCGCCGTCCAGGAAGAACATCCCCGCCGTGGCCGTCGCGCCCAGATAGGCCGAAACCGCCAGCAGGGGCTTCTTGCGTCCCGTGCGGTCGGCGACGGCGCCCGCCAGCGGCATCACCAGCACGGCGAGCACGACCGAGGCGGAGACCGCGTAGGCGAAGAGCGAGCCGGCCCGGACGGGTATTCCGAGCGGATGGACGAAGCCGTCCGCGTCGGCGGCAGCCTTGGCCACCGCCGTCAGATAGGGGCCGAGGAAAACGGTCAGCACGCTCGTCGAATAGACGGAGCAGGCGAAATCGTAGAAATACCAGCCGCGTTGCTCGCGCCGGCGGTTGCCGTCGTCGTCCGTACCGGCAGTACGGTCGGCGCTCTCAGCGGTCACGCCGCCCCCCTTGATCATGCCCGTGATGGTGGGACGCGTCCCGGGCCCGTACCGCTCAGGCCCAGACTCCGCGGTCGGTGAGCACCGTCCGCAGCGTCTCCAGATGATCGGTCATGATGCCATCCACTCCCAGGTCCAGGAGGGCGGCCATCCGGTCGGCGTCGTTCACGGTCCAGACGTGTACCTGGAGCCCGCGGGCGTGGGCCTCCCGGACGAAGCGCCGGTCCACGATCCTGACGCCGCCCTGCGACTCGGGGACCTGCGCGCAGACGGCACCCGCACGCCGCACCGCAGCCGGGATGCCCAGCGAGCGCAGCCGCAGTCCCAGCACGCCACGCACGCCGTACGACGTCGCGAGCCGCGGGCCCGCGAGCCGCTGCGCCCGTGACACCCGGCTCTCCGAGAACGAGCCGACGCAGACCCGGTCCCAGGCCGCCGTGCGCCGCACCAGCTCGACCAGGGGCTCCAGCGCCCCCTCGGCCTTGATGTCCACGTTCCAGCGGGCCTCGGGGAACTCCTCCAGGAGGTCCTCGAAGAGGGGCAGCGGCTCCTTGCCCCCGACCCGCGCCCGGCTCACCTCGCTCCACGGAAGCTCCGCGATCCGGCCGCGGGCGTCGGTCACCCGGTCCAGCGTGGCGTCGTGGAACGCGACCAGCTTTCCGTCGGCGGTCGTGTGCACGTCCGTCTCGAAGTACCGATAGCCCAGCGCCTCGGCGTGACGGAAGGCCGTGGCGGTGTTCTCCAGTCCGTCGGCCGTCCCGCCGCGGTGCGCGAACGGTATGGGAGTGGAGGGATGGTCCAGATACGGATGCCTGGGCGGCAGTACGCGAGTCACCTGGGCAGTATGACCCGCTCAGGTGTCGATCCGGCGACCACCCGGCTTCCGCTCTGCGTCGCCGGCGGAACGTCGAACATGCGCAGGAACAGCTGGGCGAGCGGGCCGATGGCCAGGGCGTACACCACCGTTCCGGCACCCACGGAGCCGCCGAGGGCGAAACCCGTGGCCACGACCGAGACCTCGATCACGGTGCGGATCAGCCGGATCGACCGCCCCGTGAGCCGGTGCAGACCCGTCATCAGGCCGTCGCGCGGGCCGGGGCCGAAGCGGGCGGAGATGTAGAGGCCGGTCGCGGCACCGTTGAGGACGACACCGGCGATCATCACCGGGATCTGCGCCGCAAGACCGTGCACATCCGGCACGACCGCGAGGGTTGCGTCCATCACGACACCGAGGACGAACACGTTCGACACCGTGCCGAGGCCCGGCTTCTGGCGGATCGGAATCCACAGCAGCAGCACCGCGGCCCCGACGATGATCGAGACAAGACCGATGCTCAGCCCGGTGCGCTCGGCAAGGCCCTGGTGCAGCACACCCCACGGCTCGAGCCCCAGGCCGCCTCGGACGAGGAGGGCGGAACTCACGCCGTACAGCGCGAGACCCGCGTAGAGCTGCAGCAGTCGACGGGTGAGGCGCCGGCCTGCGAACGAGTCCCGGAGGCCCGAGGTACTGGACAAGTTATTGCCCCCAGTGGTGAGAGTGGACTGACACATGACACTCTGTGGCTGGGAAACTCATCTCAACCATGGCCAATTCGAGGAAGGTGGACTGAATTCCATGGCACAGTGGACTTCGGCGGTCGGGGCGGCTCAGCTCGCCCGGCAGCTCAGTGCGCAACAGTCGCGTCCGGCCGCCCCCGGCACGCGCAAGCCGCCGGCCTACCGTGCGCTCGCCGACGGCATCCGGCTGCTCGTCCTCGAAGGCCGGGTGCCCGTCGCGGCCAGGCTCCCCGCCGAGCGCGAGCTCGCAGTCGCCTTCGCCGTGAGCCGCACGACGGTCGCGGCGGCCTATGAAGCCCTGCGCGCGGAGGGGTTCCTGGAGTCCCGCAGGGGTGCGGGGAGCTGGACCGCGGTGCCGGCGGGCAATCCGCTGCCCGCCCGTGGCCTGGAGCCCCTGCCGCCCGAGTCCCTCGGCTCGATGATCGACCTGGGCTGCGCTGCGCTGCCGGCGCCCGAGCCATGGCTCACCCGCAGCATCCAGGGAGCGCTGGAAGAGCTGCCGCCCTACGCGCACACCCATGGCGACTATCCCGCCGGCCTGCCCGCGCTCCGCCAGATGCTCGCGGACCGGTACAGCGAACGCGGTATCCCGACGATGCCCGAGCAGATCATGGTCACCACGGGCGCGATGGGCGCGATGGACGCGATCTGTCATCTGTTCGCCGGGCGCGGGGAGCGCATCGCGGTCGAGTCCCCTTCGTACGCCAACATCCTCCAGCTCATGCGGGAGGCCGGCGCGCGACTGGTACCCGTCGCCATGGCCGAGGGGCTTGGCGGCTGGGACATGGCGCGCTGGCGCCAGGTCCTGCGGGACGCGGCGCCCCGGCTCGCCTATGTCGTCGCCGACTTCCACAACCCGACCGGGGCACTGGCCGACGAGGACCAGCGGCGCAGGCTGGTGGACGCCGCGCGGTCGGCCGGGACCGTGCTCGTCGTGGACGAGACGATGTCCGAGCTCTGTCTCGAACCCGACGTGGAGATGCCACGGCCGGTCTGCGCCTTCGACCCGGCGGGATCGTCGGTCATCACGGTCGGCTCGGCCAGCAAGGCCTTCTGGGCGGGCATGCGCATCGGCTGGGTCCGTGCGGCGCCGGATGTCATCCGCTCGCTCGTCGCGGCCCGCGCCTATGCCGACCTCGGCACACCGGTACTGGAGCAGCTCGGCGTCAACTGGCTGATGCAGACCGGAGGGTGGGAGCAGGCGGTGGCCATCCGTCGTGCCCAGGCCAGGGAGAACCGCGATGCCCTGGTCAAGGCCGTCCGCCGGGAGCTGCCCGACTGGGAGTTCACGGTTCCCCGTGGCGGGCTGACCCTGTGGGTCCGTGCGGGCGGTCTGTCGGGATCCCGGCTGGCCGAGGTCGGTGAACGAGTCGGGGTCCGGGTTCCCTCGGGCCCGCGTTTCGGGGTGGACGGCGCCTTCGAGGGGTATGTCCGACTCCCCTTCACCGTCGGCGGTCCGGTGGCCGACGAGGCCGCGGTCCGCCTGGCGTCGGCGGCGCGCCTGGTGGCGACGGGCGCGACCACGGGCACGGAGGCGCCCCGGACGTTCGTGGCCTGACGACTGCGGTGTCCCGGCGCCGTCCTCGTCCTCGAGGCAACGCGGCCGGGCCGCCGGAGCGCCGCGAGCGCCGGCACGGTCTCCGGTCGGCCGACGCCGGCTCCGTGCCGGTGGAGGTGCCCCGAAGCCTCCCGGCATTCCCGGGTGCCCCCACGGGCTGCGGGGTGGGGGCCGCCGTGCACGGTCCGGTGAACCGGCACGTTTCTGCGGGGCGATGCGCCTCTGTCGGCCGGCTCCCGGAGTGGTCCGGGAGCGAAGGCCGGGCCGGTCACGGGAGCGAAGGCCCGGCCTCAGCCTTCGGCCGGTACCGGTGCCGTCGCCGGGCGCGGACCGGAGGTGACCTCGGCGATCCCGGTCACCGGCTCCGGGAGGGGCTCGGGCGGGGCAGCGGAGCCCGGGACGGTGTCCGGCGGGCCCTGACGGTCCGGAAGGAGGGCCAGGACCGCCTGGCGTTGCGGCGCACCGGCGGCGTCGTCGTAGGGGTCGGGTGTTGCCGGGACCTGGATGCGGAGGACTTCCGTGGTGCCGAGGCGGGCGTAGCCGCGGCCGGGCGGGACGTCGGGTGTCGGAGTGGTGTGCGGCGGGACGCCGAGCACCGACCGTGCCTGGTCGACGGAGGTGGGGCCGAGGACGACCCGGGCGCGGGTGTGGGCCAGTACCGGCTCGGCCAGGAGCTCGAGACCGTCGAACTGATCGGCCACGACCACCGTCACCGACGCGGCCCGGCCGTGCCGGAGCGGCACCTGCAGCAGCTGCTGGGGATCGGTCCGCCCGTCCGCCGCGGCGAGATGTCCGAAGACGCTGGGCCGGTCCACCAGAATCCACAGGGGCCGTCTGGTGTCATCGGGTGCCGCATGGCCCGCCTGTCTGGCTCGGTTGGCCGCGATGAGCCGCCGCTCCGTCTCGTGCGCCGCCCACTCCAGGCTCGCCAGTGCCCCGGCGAGCCCGCATTCCACGGAGAGCACGCCGGCCCTTCCCGTGAGGCAGGCGTACTCTCCGGTGCCGCCGCCGTCCACGACCAGCACATCGCCGTGCTCCAGTGCCTGGAGGGCGATCGAGCGCAGCAGAGTCGTCGTACCGCTGCCGGGCTGACCCACGGCCAGGAGATGGGGCTCCGTGGAGCGCGGCCCGGTGCGCCAGACCACCGGCGGTGCGTCCTTCGTGCCGTCGCCCTCGCCGCCGCGGTCGGGCTCGCCGTGGACGACCGGTACGGTCCGCTGCACGGCTCCCGGGTCGGTGAAGCCCAGCACCGTCTCGCCGGGCGCCGTGACGAAACGCTGGGCGGCGATCGTGGTGGGGAGCGCGGGGAGGACGCTCATCACGAGCTGGTTGCTCTCCTCGTCCCAGTCGAACAGATACTCGCGGCCCCGCCCCGACTTCGCGTGCAGCAGCTGCTCGATCCGCGCACGTGCCTGAGCCTCCCCGTCGGTGAAGTAGGCGGGGTATCGCACGCGGAGTCTCGTCAGCCGGCCGTCTCCGTCGAACTCGTGGTCGCTGAACGCCTTCGCCCACTCCCCGCCGTGGGCGAACAGCGGACTCGGGTCCTCCGGGACGGAGAGATACGGCACGAGTGCCTCGTAGAGGGCCTGGAGCCGTGCCAGCTCCGTCTCGGCCGGCCGGGTGCGTGCCGGCTTGCGCTCACGCCCCGTCCACGCGGCCAGCCCCATCACCGTGATCAGGCCGAGCAGCGGGCCGTACGGAACGAGTGCGACCACCAGCAGGCAGGCCGCCGCCAGGAAGAGGGTGGGGCCACGCCGGTCCTTCGGCGTGTCGGCCCACCTGCGCCGTCCGGCGGCGGCCAGCAGCCGCAGTCCGCGGCTGATCGTGATGAGGGGCTGGAGTACGTCGGTGGCGCTGTCGGCGGCCGTCCGCGCGAGCTCTCGGCTGCGAGCGATCCGGTCGGTGCCGCTGATCGGAATGCGGGGGAGTGGTCGCCGGGCCACGTCGTTCTCCTGGTCCTTGAGTTGTGGGTGTCGTGGTGCGGGCTGTCAGAACTTGATCCCGCCCAGGAGGCTGGCGAGGCTGGCGCCGCCCGCCGTGATGCTCGGGGCGATGGCCGTGCCCGCCAGATAGAAGCCGAAGAGGGCGGAGACCAGCGCGTGGGACGCCTTGAGCCCGTCCTTCTTGAAGAACAGGAAGACGATGATTCCCAGCAGTACGACGCCTGACATGGACAGGATCATGAGGAGTTCTCCTGGTTGAGGGGACAGTCACCATGAGTTCTTCCAGCCTCACAGGAAGTATCTATGCGATAAAAGGTGCAATCGGGTGAATATCAAGACTTTTCACTCGACTGGCCCCTGTTGGATCGTTGCCCTGGGCGCGTTGATCTTTGTCGTGCGGGCGTGCGGTCATGCCGCGCCACGGGCAGTACCCTGTCGATTCACTCGTACGACGCCGCTCCGCGCGGCACCGAGGGCCGGGTCGGTGCAGGTCGGGGCATGTGCATACGCAGGGACACACATTCATGAACGTCAACATGGTGGGAAGGCGGTCCGTCCGGTGAGCGAAACCCCGGATCCCGAGGTGATCGAGCTCGCGTCCAAGATCTTCGACCTTGCGCGCCAGGGCGACGCCGAGGCGCTCGCCGCCTACGTCGACGCCGGCGTGCCGGCGAACCTCACCAATGACAAGGGCGACTCGCTCGTCATGCTCGCCGCGTACCACGGCCATGCCGCGGCGGTGACCGCCCTCGTCGCCCGTGGTGCGGACGCGGACCGCGCCAACGACCGCGGCCAGACCCCGCTCGCCGGTGCCGTCTTCAAGGGCGAGGACGCGGTGATCCGCGCGCTGCTCGATGCCGGAGCCGATCCGGAGGCAGGAACTCCGTCCGCCACGGATACCGCGCGGATGTTTGGGAAGGCAGACCTTCTGGAGTTGTTCGCCGCCCGGTGAACGGGTGTTGAACGCCAGGTGAGAGCGGCGCCGGAAATGTGGTCGCGGCGACGAAATGGCTGGGTCATCATGACGTCGGGCCCGCAAGGGGCCACCGACGAGAGGCAGAGGAAGATGGACTTCATCGAGCGGAAGACGACGGGCAGCCGATCATGTTGCTGCGCGGCCTAGGCGAACACACCCCCGGTTGCGTCGACAGCTTGATGTGAGGCACTTTCCATGTTCGAACCAGTCATAGCGCCGAGCGGCACCCTGCTCGGCCTGCTGCAGCGGGGACGTGGCGACGGCACGCTGCACGCGCTCGCCGCGCCCCGTGCCGAAGCCCTGGGGGCCCTCAACCACTGTGTGCTGAGCGACCCCCGCCACGACTGGCAGGTGGAGAACCGCTCCCTCTACTACGCGCGCCTCTACCTGGATCTCCACGGTGGACTCGACGAGATCGAGGCCCACCTCTTCCAGGCCGAGGACCACCTCGACACCGACGAGTCGAGGACCGGGCTCGCGCTCGCGGTGCTCGGTCATCTCGCCTCGTACGGCAGGGACGACGCGCTCTCCCTGCTGCGGCGCTACGCCGCGACCGGGTCCAACTGGGCCTGGGCACTCGACGAGCTGGCCCTGCGCGACGACGACAACGGACTGCGCTCCCTGGCGGGCCCCGTGCTGTCACGTTTTCCGGCGACGCCCGAGGGCGACGCCGAGCTGGCCGCGGCCGTGCGCGACGCCTTCGAGCCCCGGCCGTGGCGGCTGTGGGCCGAGGACCAGCGGGAGGCGGTCGGCGTGCGGGTGAGGGCCGCCCGGGAACGCGGCTCCTTCGACCGGTGGCAGCGACAGCTGCGGCCCAGCGGCCCCCGGCCGGGGTGGAGCGTGGAGGCCGTCCTCGAGTGGGCCCAGCAGGGCCTCGAGCGTGGCAGTGCACTGCACGTCCCCGCCGCCCGCTGTCTCACCGCGGTCGCCGGACCCGACGACCGCCCCATGATCATCGAGGCGGCGCGCAGCGGACCGGACGGCGCACGGTGCGCTGCCCTGCACTATCTGGCCGAGTCACGGGACCCGGCCGTGCTGGACCTCATCGAGGTGGCGGCGCTCGACGTCTCCCGGACGGTCGCCGATGCCGCCGTGTCAGCCTTCGAGCGGATGTGCGGCGAGGCCGCCGTCGACCGTGCGCGTCGCTGGGTCCACCGGCCGGACGCGCTCGGCGCCTCCGCCGCCGGGGTGCTGGCCTGCCGAGGAGGTGCCCAGGACGCCGAGCTCGTCCTCGGAGCCCTCCGGGAGGCGGTCCGGGCGGACGGCCCGGACGCCCCGTCGCTCTGGACCCTCGTCGACGGCGCAGGCAGGCTCGGCATCGCATGCGCGGCCCCGGTACTGCGCCATGTCTACCGCGAGACCGCCTCGTCGCACCTGCGGGGCCGTACGGCATGCGCGCTCGCCACGACGGATCCCACCTTCGCCACCGGCTTCGCCGTCGAATGCCTCTGGGACTGCGAGGAGTCCACGCGAGAGGTCGCCGCCCTGCACGCCGAGACCGGTGATGTACGGGTCGCCGAACGACTGCGCAGGCTCGCCGCCGACCCGGCCGAGGAGGCCGAGGTCCAGACGGCGGTCCGCAGCCGGATCGGGTCCGAGGACCCCATGCTCTGACGCTCTCGGTGTGCCCGGGCAGCCCCCCGTCCGGGGGCTGCCGGCACCGGACGGGGCTGCCGGCACCGGGCGCGCCACCGGACGGGGCTGCCGGCACCGGGCGCGCCAGCACCATGGACCGGAACGCCGTGGCCACCGGGCCGAAACGGGCAGCGCGGGACATCGCGGGGCAGCTCAGGGCCGGAACGGCCGCTCGCGGGGCGGCGTGGCCCAAACGCTCATAGGACGTTCCACGCACGGAAAGATCCACGTTGGCCGGACCACCCCCGGCCCGACGACAACACCCGTATGCGTGTCGTCATCGTCACCGAATCCTTCCCGCCAGACGTCAATGGTGTGGCGCACTGCGCCCTGCAGACCGCCCGCCACCTCGCCGCCCGCGGTCATGATCCGCTCGTCATCGCCCCCGCCGTCGCCGGGCCGGACGCCGACGCCCCGTGCCCCGTGGTGCGCGTGCCGTCGCTGCCGCTGCCCGGATATCCCCAGGTCCGCGTGGCCCTGCCCAGCCGGCGGCTGGCCGCCGCGCTCACGGCGCACCGGGCGGATGTCGTCCACCTCGCCAGCCCGTTCGTGCTCGGGGTGCGCGGGATGGGGGTGGCGGCGAGGCTCGGGCTGCCCGCCGTCGCCGTCTACCAGACCGATCTCGCCGGCTACGCCCGCACCTACATGGGCGCCGGCGAGGGCACCGCCTGGCGCCGTATCCGTACCGTTCACAGTGCGGCCGACCGGACCCTCGCACCGTCCACGTCGGCCCTGCGCGACCTGGAGGAGCACGGGGTGCCGCGGGTGCGGCTGTGGCCGCGCGGTGTGGACACGGCGCGGTTCCGCCCGGAGCTGCGGGACGAGGCCCTGCGCCGGGAGCTGGCCCCGCACGGGGAGACGATCGTCGGATACGTCGGCCGGCTCGCCCCCGAGAAGAGTGTCGAACTGCTGGCCGGCGCCTGCGCACTGCCGGGTGTGAAGGTCGTGGTCGTCGGTGACGGCCCCAGCGGCCCGTCCCTGCGCACGGCACTCCCGGACGCGGTCTTCCTCGGCCGCCGCACCGGCGACGACCTCGCGCGGATCTTCGCCTCGCTCGATGTGTTCGCCCACACGGGCCCGTACGAAACGTTCTGCCAGACCGTGCAGGAGGCCATGGCCGCCGGAGTCCCGGTGATCGCCCCGGCGGCCGGCGGGCCGCTGGACCTCGTCGACCACGGCCGCACCGGGCTTCTCGTCCCGCCCCGCGACACCGCGGCGATGACACGGGCGGTGGCGGTCCTCGCCTCCGACCCGGCGCGCCGTGATGCGTACGGGCGGGCCGGGCGCGCCACCGTCGAGGGCAGGACCTGGGCCGCGGTCGGTGACCAGCTGATCGGCCACTACACCGAGGTGCTACGCGAGCGGACGGCGGTGGCGGCATGACGATGGCAGGCAACAGCGGCGCGAGGGGCACGCGCGGTACGAGGACTGCCGACGGCCTGCGCATCGTCCGGCTGGCGAACTTCGTCACGCCCGCCTCGGGCGGCCTGCGGACCGCGCTGCGAGAACTGGGCCGCGGATATCTCGCAGCCGGACACGAGCCGGTGCTGATCGTGCCCGGGGACGCGCAGAGCGACACGACCACCTCCCAGGGGCGGGTCATCACCCTTCCCGGGCCGGTGCTCCCCGGCACCGGCGGCTATCGGGTGCTCGCGGGCAGGTCCCGGCTGAGCGGACTCCTCGAGGAGCTCGCCCCCGACCGGCTCGAGGTCTCGGACCGGACCACCCTGAGATGGACGGGGGAGTGGGCGCGCCGTCGCCGGATTCCCTCCGTGATGGTGTCCCACGAGACGGCGGACGGCGTGCTGCGCACCTGGGGCGTGCCCGACGCGCTCGCCGAGCGCACCGCCGACCGGCTCAACCGGCGCAGCGCCTGGTCCTACTCGCGGATCGTGTGCACGACGGAGTGGTCGGAGCGCGAGTTCATCCGCATCGGTGCGAGCAATGTCGTGCGCGCGCCGCTGGGGGTGGAGCTGGACCGGTGCCGTCCGGGCCGGCGCAGCAAGGTGCTGCGCGCCCGGTACGCGGAGGGTGCCGAGGTCCTGCTGCTGATGTGCTCCCGGCTGTCCGTGGAGAAGCGCCCGGGCATGGCGCTCGACACGCTCGCCCTGCTGCGCGAGAGCGGGGTGCGTGCGGCGCTGGTCGTCGCCGGTGAGGGCCCGCTGCGCAGGGGGCTGACCAGGCGGGCGGAGGAGGCGCGGCTGCCGGTCCGCTTCCTGGGGCACGTCGCCGACCGTGAGACGCTCGCGGATCTGCAGGCGGCCGCCGACATCTGCCTGGCCCCGGGGCCCGCCGAGACCTTCGGCCTTTCCGCCCTGGAGTCGCTGGCCTGCGGCACGCCTGTCGTCGCCAGTGCCTCCTCCGCGCTCCCCGAGGTCGTCGGTGACGCGGGTCTCGCTGCTGCCGACACCCCTGCCTCATTTGCCGACGCGGTACGAGAACTGCACGCCCGCCCCGAAACCGACCGGCGCACGGCCGCCCGCAGTCGCGCGGAGCTCTTCGGCTGGAACCGCGCGGTCGCCGCCTTTCTCGCCGCCCACGACGCCCCGGTCCGCATACCCGGTCACCGGGAGGTCGCCGTATGAACGCCCGTCCGAGCACGCCGCCCGCGTCGTCGGCCGAGGTCCCCACGGCCGGTGGGCGGACCGCCGTTGCCGCCGTCGGCGGTCCCGGGGAGCCGGCCGGGCCCGGGGCCGCCGCGCCCGCCCTGCCCACGGCTCGGCCGCTGTACGCCGCGGAACGGCCTGCGGCCGGCGGGCCCGCGCCGATGAGCGCGTCAGGACCCGACCGGCCGGGACCCGACCGGCAGGGCCTCGATCGGCGTGCACCCGGTGCGGTGGGCCCGGCCGGTGCCGCGGGCACCGTCCCGTACGGCCTCCCCTCGTCCGGTGGACGGCGCGGATCCGCCGTTTCCGGCGGCGAACCCTCCGGCCTTCCGCCGGCCCGGCCGAAGGGCCCGGACCGGACTCCCGGTGTTGGTCCCGTTGCTCGCCTCGCTCCCGTTGCTCCCGTCGGCCCTCCGGCTCGTGGCGGGGCAGGACCCACCGAGCACACGGGGCAACACACCGGCCGGCACGCCGTCATGGGCGGTGAGAGGTCCGGTGTCCTGCCGGCAGGAACGCCGGAAGCTCCGCACAATGTGCCCCCTCCTGCCGAAGCCGGCGCAGCGGCCGGTGCGATGACGGGCGCGGCCGTGCCGTCCCTGAGGCCACCGCATGCCCGAGCCAGGACATCCGGTGCCGCGGTGTGCGGGACCACCGGGCCGGAGCCGGAGCCGGAGCCGGAGCCGGAGCCGGAGCCGGCGCCCGCGGCCGTGCCACCCCCGCGATTCGCGGCCCTGGGCGACTCCCTCACCGAGGGAGTCGGGGACAGGGTGGACGGAGCCTGGCGAGGATGGGCCTCGCTGCTGGCACAGGGTCTCGGCGAGCCCCCGAGACCGGCGGAGTTCCGGAACTTCGCCGTGAGCGGTGCCCTCACCCGCGACGTGGACGAGTCCCAGGCGCCCGAGGCCCTCGCGTACGCACCCGACATCGCCTCCGTCCTCATCGGGGTGAACGACACCCTCCGGCACACCTTCGACATCCACGACGTCGCGGTCCGGCTCGACACGGTCTGTGCCGCGCTCACGGCACGCGGTACCCGGCTGCTGACGGCCTGTCTGCCCGACCCTGGAACGATGCTCGGGCTTCCCACACCCCTCGCACGCCCCCTCGCCCGCCGGCAGCGGGCCGTGAACGCCGTCGTACACGCGTTGTCCGAACGCTACGGCGCCGTCCATCTGCACATCGCCGACGGCGCATGGGTCGAGGACCGCTCCCTGTGGAGCGCGGACCGGCTCCACCCGGGCGAGCGCGGGCACCGGATGATCGCCCGTCGCTTCCATCAACTGCTGGCCGCCGAAGGCCTCGCGCTCGGAACGCCCCCGGGAGCCGAACCCGAGCAACCGGCGCCGAGCCGTGCCGCCAAGGCGCTGTGGCTGGCCACTGCGGGCACGGGCTGGGTGGCTCGGCGGTGCACCGACCTCTTGCCGCAGCTCCTCGGCCTCGCCGGTGCCGAGCTGCGCCACTGGGCCCGCGGCACCAGCGCCCGTCTCGACCATGTCGCCGAAAACGCCCTGTCCTGCGCGCTCGCCTCACTCACCCTCGACCCCCCGCTTGCCAGAATGGGGGAATGAGCGGCCGCTGGGAATTCTGGATCGACCGTGGAGGCACGTTCACCGACATCGTCGGCAGACGCCCCGACGGACATCTCGTCACCCGCAAACTGCTGTCCCACAATCCCGAGCACTATCCCGACGCCGCTGTCGCAGGAATCCGGCTGCTGCTCGGACTCGGGCCCCACGACACCGTGCCGCCCGACCGGATCGACGTCGTCAAGATGGGCACGACCGTTGCCACCAACGCGCTGCTGGAGCGGCGCGGAGAGCCGACCGTCCTCGTCATCACCGAAGGCTTCCGGGATGCGCTGCGCATCGCGTACCAGAACCGCCCCCGGCTCTTCGACCGCCACATCCTTCTCCCGGAAGCCGTGTACGACCGCGTCATCGAGGTCCCCGAGCGCGTCGACGCACATGGCACCGTCGTCACTCCGCTCCGACTCGAGAACGTCACCCGGCAGCTCGAAGCCGCCCGCAACGACGGCTTCTCCAGTGCCGCCGTCGTGCTCATGCACGGCTACCGCCATCCCGCCCACGAGGCTGCCGTCGCAGCCGCCGCGCTCGACCTCGGTTTCACCCAGGTCAGCTGCTCCCACGAAGTCAGCCCGCTCATCAAACTCGTACCGCGTGGCGACACGACGGTCGTGGACGCCTATCTCTCACCGATCCTGCGCCGGTACGTCGACGAGGTCGCCGGCGAACTCCGGTCGATCCGCCTCATGTTCATGCAGTCCAACGGCGGCCTGCGCGAAGCCGCCCGTTTCCGCGGCAAGGACGCCGTCCTCTCCGGCCCTGCCGGAGGCGTCGTGGGGATGGCCCGCACCTCGGAGCAGGCGGGCTTCAACCGTGTGATCGGTTTCGACATGGGCGGCACATCCACCGATGTGTCGCACTACGCCGGTGAGTTCGAGCGCGAACTCGGTACGCAGGTCGCCGGCGTGCGCATGCGCGCACCGATGATGAACATCCACACAGTGGCGGCCGGAGGCGGCTCGATCCTCCATTTCGACGGCCGGCGCTATCGCGTCGGCCCGGATTCGGCAGGCGCCGAACCCGGCCCCGCCTGCTACCGCCGCGGCGGCCCGCTCACCCTCACCGACGCCAATGTGATGCTCGGCCGCGTCCAGCCCGCCCATTTCCCCGCCGCCTTCGGCCCCGGTGGCGACCAGCCGCTGGACGACGATGTGGTGCGCGAGCGCTTCTCGGCACTCGCGGACGAGGTCCGCAACGCAACCGGAAGGCAACGCAGCCCAGAGGAAGTCGCCGCAGGATTCCTCGAGATCGCGGTCCTCAACATGGCGAATGCCGTCAAGAAGATCTCGGTGCAGCGCGGTCACGACGTCACCCGGTACGCCCTGACCAGCTTCGGCGGCGCGGGCGGCCAGCACGCCTGCGCCGTGGCCGATGCCCTCGGCATCGACACCGTCGTCGTGCCGCCGCTCGCCGGAGTCCTCTCCGCGTACGGCATCGGCCTCGCCGACGCGACCGCCATGCGGGAGCAGTCGGTCGAGGCCGAGCTGAACGAGGACACGATGCTCCGGGTCGACGCACTGTGCGGTGAACTGGCCGCCCGCACGCGCGCCGAACTGCATGATGACGCCGTCCCCGACGACGCCATCACCACCCACGCACGCGTGCTCGTCCGCTATGCCGGAACCGACGCGGGACTGCCCGTGCCGCTGGGCACGGCCGCGGAGATGCGGGAGGCCTTCGAGTCGGCGCACCGGGCGCGATACGCGTTCACCATGGAGAAGCCGCTCGTCGTGGAGGCCGTCTCGGTGGAGGCCGTGGGGACGGCCGGGCCGCACAAGTCCGTCGTGGTCGAGGAGGCCACTCAGGGGGAAGGCCCCCGAGTCCGCGCAACCGTAGAAATGTTCGTCGACGGCCGCCGCACGGAAACAGCCCTGTACCGGCGCGAGGACCTGTCCCCGGGCGACACCGTCACGGGGCCGACGATCATCGCCGAGGCCGACGCCACGACCGTGGTGGACCCCGGCTGGCGAGCGGCCGTGGGCAAACTCGGGCATCTGCTGCTGACCCGTGCGGAGCCGCGGCCCGGCCGTACCGCCGTCGGCACGGACGTCGACCCCGTCCTGCTGGAGGTGTTCAACAACCTCTTCATGGCGATCGCCGAGCAGATGGGCGTGCGCCTGGAGAACACAGCGCACTCCGTCAACATCAAGGAGCGGCTCGACTTCTCGTGCGCCCTCTTCGACGCAGAGGGCAATCTCATCGCGAACGCCCCTCATATTCCGGTGCATCTGGGCTCGATGGGCGAGTCCATCAAAGAGGTGCTGCGCCGCAACGAGGGAACCCTGCGACCGGGTGATGTCTATGCGATCAACGACCCGTACCACGGCGGTACGCATCTGCCGGACGTCACCGTCGTCACCCCCGTCTTCGGCGGCGAGGGCGACGGCGAGCCCCGGAGCGAGGACGACGGCGGAGGCGGAGACCGAGGCGGGGACGAAGGCACCGGCGAGCTGCGCTTCCTGGTGGCCTCGCGCGGCCATCACGCAGAGATCGGCGGCATCACTCCCGGTTCCATGCCGGCCTTCAGCCGCACGATCCACGAGGAAGGGGTCCTCTTCGACAACTGGCTGCTGGTACGGCACGGACGGTTTCGCGAGACCGAGACCCGGGAGCTGCTGACCGGCGCCGCTCACCCGTCCAGGGACCCCGACACCAATCTCGCCGATCTGCGGGCCCAGATCGCGGCCAATGAGAAGGGCATCAGTGAACTCGCCCGCATGGTCGAGGAGTTCGGTCTCGATGTTGTGAAGGCATATATGCGGCACGTGCGGAACAACGCGGAGGAGTCCGTGCGGCGCATCGTCGCCGAGCTCGGCGACGGCTCGTACCGCTACGAGACCGACGCCGGCGCGGTCATCGAGGTCGCTCTCCGCGTGGACAGGGAAACCCGCAGCGCGGTCCTCGACTTCACCGGCACCTCACGCCAGCAGCCCGGCAACTTCAACGCTCCCAAATCGGTCGTGATGGCGGCCGTCCTGTATGTCTTCCGGACGCTCGTCGCCGAGGACATCCCCCTGAACAGTGGCTGTCTCGAGCCACTGGAAGTGCGAGTGCCGGACGGCTCGATGCTCGCGCCGACCTACCCCGCCGCGACGGTGGCGGGCAATGTGGAGACCTCCCAGGCGGTCACCGGAGCGCTGTACGCCGCGCTCGGTGTGCAGGCGGAGGGCTCCGGCACGATGAACAACGTCACCTTCGGCAACGATCGCGTGCAGTACTACGAGACCGTGGCGAGCGGCTCGGGCGCGGGAGACGGTTTCGACGGCGCGGACGCCGTCCAGACCCATATGACGAACTCCCGTCTCACCGACCCGGAGATCCTCGAGTGGCGCTACCCGGTCCGGGTCGACGCCTTCATGGTCCGCGAGGGCAGCGGCGGCGCGGGACGCTGGCACGGCGGCTCCGGAGTGGTGCGGCGCATCCGCTTCCTGGAGCCGATGACGGTCGCGCTGCTCACCGGCCACCGTCGCATGGAGCCCTACGGAATGGCCGGCGGCGGTCCGGGCACGCTGGGCGCGAACGCGGTGGAGCGCGCGGACGGCACCGTCGAGGAACTGCGCGGGGTGGACTCGGTGGAGGTGGGCGCGGGTGATGTCCTGGTGGTGCGGACACCGGGCGGTGGCGGCTACGGTGCGCCCTGACCCGGCCGTGCGCCGACCGGCAGGAACCGCACCGCGGTCCCGGGCCCGGCCTGGGCCGCGGCCGCCAGGTCCGCCTCCTGGACCACAGCGACCACCGGATAGCCGCCCGTCGTCGGGTGATCGGCGAGGAACACCACCGGCCGTCCGTCGGGCGGTACCTGGACCGCGCCCAGGACCATGCCCTCGCTGGGCAGTTCGGCGTGGACGGCACGCTCCAGGGGCGGGCCCTCGGTGCGCAGGCCGATGCGGTTGCCGGCAGCCGACACGCGGTAGGTGGCGCCCGTCAGGGTCCGCAGGGCGGCTCGTGTGAACCAGTCGTCGCGCGGCCCGAGCCGTACCCGCAGCGCCAGTTCGGCCGGCGGGGCAGGCCAGGGCGAGCCGTCCACCCGGCCCGGCCGTCCACCCGGCCGGCCCAGTGGAAGCACCGCGCCGTCGACGAGGGGCGGCGGCCCGAGCCCGGACAGCAGGTCGGTGGAACGGCTGCCCAGCACCGGTTCGGCCGCGATTCCCCCGGTGACCGCCACATAGCTCCGCACACCGCGCACAGCGGCGTCCACCTCCAGCAGCGCGCCCGCCGCCAGCCGCACCGGAGCACCCCAGGCCACGGACCGTCCGTCGACGCGTACCGGACACGGAGCCCCGCCCACGGCCACCGTCACGGCGCAGCGAGACCGTACCGCACACCCGGTGAGGGTGGTCTCCAGTACGGCCGCGCCTTCCGGATTGCCCACGAGCCGGTTGACCAGGCGAAGGGCACCCGGATCGAGTGCGCCCGAACGCGGCACACCGAGATGCGCGAGCCCGGGCCGCCCCTGGTCCTGCACGGTGGTCAGCGCCCCGGCCCGTACGACCGCGAGGGCACGATCGGTCACCGGCCCGCCTCCGCACTGCCCGCTCCGGGGACGAAGCGCACACGGACCCCGGGGGAGAGCAGCGCGGCGGGCTCGCGCGCCGGATCCCACAGGACGGCGTCGGTGGTCCCGATCAGCTGCCAGCCACCGGGTGAGGAGCGCGGGTACACGCCGGTGTAGGGCCCGGCCAGCGCGAGGGATCCGGGCGGGACCGAGGTCCGGGGCGTCGCCCTGCGCGGGACCGCAAAACGCTCGTCCAGCCCGGTCAGATAGCCGAACCCGGGCGCGAACCCGCAGAAGGCGACACGGAATTCGGCCGCCGAGTGGACCTCCGCCACCTCGTGCACTCCGACCGACCACAGCGCGGCCACCTCCGCCAGGTCGGGCCCGTCGTACCGCACCGGAATCTCGATCACCTCACCGGCGTCCCGGGCGAGCGGCGGAATCTCCCAGCCGCGCAGCTCCGCGGCCAGTCGCGCCGGGGCGTCGACGCCGTCGAGCAGAACCGTGCGCGCGGCGGGCACGATCTCCCGCACAGGGGGGAGTGCGCCCGCGGCGCGGCGCCGGAGAAGCTCGGAGTGGAGGGACTCCGCCTCCTCGCCGCTGTCCAGCTCCACGAGCAACGCCCGGTCGCCGACCGGCAGAAGCCTCATACGAAGGCCTCCACCCGGACCCCCGACGCCTTCAGCTGCGATCTGACCCGGCGGGCCAGGGCGACCGCTCCGGGAGTGTCACCGTGCAGACAGAGCGACCGGGCGCGAACGGCGACCGACTTCCCGCACCGGGCGGTGACGACGCCGAACCTGGCCATGGAGACCGAGCGTTCCACCACGGCCCCGGGATCGGTGATCACGGCACCCTCGTGCCCCCGTGGCACGAGGGTGCCGTCCGCCTGGTACGCCCGGTCCCCGAACGCCTCGGTGACCACCGGGAGTCCGGCCTTCTCGGCCATCGTGTGCAGCCTGGAGCCGGGCAGCCCCAGCACCGGAAGCCGCTCGCCGGTGAGCATGACACCCTCGACGACTGCCTGAGCCTGCTCCTCGTCGTGGACGACGCGGTTGTAGAGGGCTCCGTGCGGCTTGACGTACGAGACGCGTGTGCCGGCCGCACGGGCGAACACCTCCAGCGCACCTATCTGATAGGCGACCTCGGCGGCCAGCTCGTCGGGCGGTACGTCCATGGAGCGCCGGCCGAAGCCGGCCAGATCGCGGTAGGAGACCTGGGCGCCGATCCGCACCTTGTGCCCGGCCGCCAGCGCACAGACCCGCCGCATGGTGGCCGCGTCCCCCGCGTGGAAGCCGCAGGCCACATTGGCGCTGGTGACGACGGTGAGCAGCTCCTCGTCGTCGGTCAGCCGCCAGCGTCCGAAGCCCTCGCCGAGGTCGGCGTTGAGATCGATCGAAGCCCAGGTCATGGGCGGTTCTCCTTTCACACGAGCTCTCGGCCGCGGGTCTCGGGCAGCCCCAGGAGGGCGAGCACCGCCAGACCGTAGCCGACGGCGCCGAAGACCAGGGCGCCGCCGACGCCCCAGCTGTCGGCGAGGAATCCGACGAGGGTCGGGAAGAACGCCCCCACCGCTCGGCCGGTGTTGTAGGTGAAACCCTGCCCGGTGCCCCGCACCGCCGTCGGGTACAGCTCGGCGAGGAAGGAGCCGAAGCCGCTGAAGATCGCCGACATGCAGAAACCGAGCGGGAATCCCAGCACGAGCAGCAGTCCGTCCGCGCCCGCCGGAATGTTGGTGTAGGCCAGGATGGAAGCGGCCGAGAGCCCGGCGAAGAGCGTGATGTTCCGCTTGCGGCCCAGCACGTCGGTGAGATACCCGCCCGTGAGATACCCGATGAAGGCACCCGAGATGAGGAACGTCAGATATCCGCCGGTGCCGACGACCGTCAGTCCGCGCTCGGTCTTCAGATACGTCGGTACCCATGTGGCCAGGGTGTAGTAGCCGCCCTGCACACCGGTGGAGAGCAGTACGGCGAACAGTGTGGTGCGCAGCAGGTCCCTGCGGAAGATGGCGGAGAACGAACCGCGTTCGCTGCTCGCCCGGCGGCGCTCGGCCGCTTCCGGGGCATCGCTCACGTTCCGCCGGACGTAGATGACCAGCAGGGCCGGAAGCGCGCCGGTCAGGAACATGACCCGCCATGCCGTGTCGGCGTCGAGGAACTGGAAGACCAGGGTGTAGACGATGACGGCCAGCGCCCAGCCGACGGCCCAGGAGCTCTGGATCGCGCCGAGCGTACGGCCACGGTGTCTGGCGGTCGTGTACTCCGCGACCAGGATCGCGCCCACGGCCCACTCGCCACCGAAACCCAGGCCCTGGAGGGCTCGGAAGACCAGCAGTGTCTCGTAGTTGGGCGCGAAGCCGCACAGGACCGTGAACAACGCATAGGTGATCACGGTGATCATGAGCGCACGGACCCGGCCGATCCGGTCGGCCAGGATCCCTGCCAGCGCTCCGCCGACGGCCGAGACGACCAGGGTGACCGTCGTCAGCAGTCCGGTCTGGCCGCTGTCGAGGCTGAAGTAGGCGGCGATCGCCACCATGCTCAGCGGCAGCGTGAAGAAGTCGTAGGAATCGAGGGCGAATCCGCCGAAGGCTCCGGCGAAGGCGCGTCGCCCGCGCGGTCCGAGCGCGCGCAGCCAGGCGAAGGCACCGGTTTCCTGGGGGAGTTCACCTTGCTCCGACTGTGTACGGGTCGTGCTCATCTGCACCTCGCAGAGGGGGAGGGGGTGCTGCTGAGTGACGCTCACCACAAGCTAGAGGATTGTTGAACGATCCGACAAGAGTCACGTTGTCTCGCCCTTTGCTCCTACGATGGAATCGAGACGTCGCCGACAGGACCGGCGACCGCTGAAACCGGAATCGAGGGCGCAGTGGGGACGACGGATTCCGAACTCGGTGAGCTGGCCGACGATCGCCGACTGCTGGGTCGGACGAGCACGGCCGAACGGGTCGCGGACATCCTGCGCAGCCGTATCGCCGAGGGGTACTTCCCTCCGGGTGCGCGGCTGTCGGAGGACAGCATCGGTGGTGCCCTGGGCGTCTCGCGCAACACGCTGCGCGAGGCATTCCGCCTGCTGACGCACGAGCGCCTGCTGGTCCACCGGCTCAACCGCGGTGTGTTCGTCAGGGTCCTCACGGTCGAGGACGTCGACGACATCTACCGCACCCGCAGGCTCGTCGAATGCGCCGTCGTCCGCGGGCTGGGGGAGCCGCCGTTCATGCTCGACGGACTGCGCGACGCCGTGCTCAGGGGCCGTCAGGCGGCGCGCGCGAAGGACTGGAAGGGTGTCTCCACCGCCAATATCCACTTCCACCGCGAAGTCGTCGCGCTGGCCCGCAGCGCCCGCACCGACGAGCTGATGCGGGGTGTCCTTGCCGAACTCCGGCTCGCCTTCCACGTCGTGGACGACCCCCGAGCACTCCATGAGCCCTATCTCGTGCGAAACCGGAAGATTCTGGACGCGTTGGAGGCGGGGGAGCGGGACAGGGCGGAGGACCTGCTCGCGGTCTACCTCGACGACTCCCGCACCCGGCTGGTGCAGGTGTACGCGGGGCTGGTCCAGGACGGGGACGTGGACAACGGCACGACGGAGCGCTGAGCGGCTCGCCCCCGCCCGCGGCCGGTCCCGGACCTCCGCGGGACCGCCGCTCGGCCGACGCCGTGAGCGCCGGGCGGCCTGCCCGGGCCCTCGTGCCGGGCTGCGGAGCCCGGCACCCGGAGCCCGGGCCTTCTGCGCCGTTTCGACCGTTGTCAGTGCGAGGACCTAGTCTGTGCACCGTGACTTCGCCTGCCTCGACGGAATTCGTTCCGCCCCAGCTCAGCGCGGGGCCGCGCCCCGCTCAGGGCCCGGCCGCCGACGAAGGGCTCGCGCGGCGGCTCCGCGCGCTCGCGTGCACCGCGCCGCTGCACGATCTGGACACGCGCAAGGCGAATCTGGCCGGGGAGTACTCGGTCTATGCGATGGCCGAAGTCGCCCTCGCCGCCATCGATCTCGTCACGCTCAACATGGACTTCGACACCGGGGCCGACCATGAGCAGATAGTGGCGAGACTGCTCCCACGCGTCGCGGCACAGGCCCCGCAGCGTCCGCTGGGGGAGCATGAGCGGGTCGCCCGCTGGGTGCTGGAGAACCTGATCAATGTGGGCAGCGTCGACCGGGGCTTCCGTGCGGTCTACGGCACTTTCGGGCCCGACGGGGCCTATGTCCGGCGGGACTACGACTTCAAGCTCATCGAGGAGGTCCCCGGCCACGGAGGCAGTGTCTATCTCCGCACGACGGACGAAGCGGTCAACGTCCTCGTCGGCGCCCTCGACACGGACGTCACCAGCGCCCAGATCGCGGCGGAGGTGAAGCTGGAGGTCCTGATCAGCCGCGGCCGGCTCGCCGACGCCCAGCTCGCAGCCGAACAGGCCCGGTACCGGACCGTGCAGTACGCGGAGACGCTCCGCAGGACCCTTGATGCGACCCGGCGCAATGTGCGCGCGGTCGACTGGCTCAACACCGTGCCCGACATGATCGCCGAGGCGCTCGACCATGTCGCCGACCGGTACCGCCACGAGAACGCGATCCTGACGAACATCCGCAAGGCACGCGACGAGGCCGAGGACCACGAGCACAAGCGTCGCGCGGCCGAGCTCGTCGACATCGTCAAGGACTGCATCCGCCGCCACACCCAGCTCCAGTCCCGGCTCCTGGAAGCCGGCCCGCTGTTCCGGGCGGAGCAGGAC
Organism: Streptomyces sp. NPDC043861; assembly: GCF_056435905.1. Lineage (NCBI taxonomy): Bacteria > Bacillati > Actinomycetota > Actinomycetes > Kitasatosporales > Streptomycetaceae > Streptomyces > Streptomyces sp. NPDC043861. Next base: position 285,858 of record NZ_JBWKDP010000010.1, read on the forward strand.
CGCCAGGCCTTCGCGGCGCCCGCGGCCCGCTCGGGCATCGACCTGTACGGACACCTCGTCGCCCCGCTGCTGCAGCTCCCCGTCGGAGAGGCGATCCGTGTCACCGACGCCTTCTTCGCGCACGGCACCGGACTGCGCACCCCCGCGTCGGTGCGGGTGGGCGACCTGGTCGACATGCTGCTGACCCCGCCGGTCGAGCGGGAGCACCTGGGCGCGGAGATGCCCGAGCCCGATCTGATCGCGACCCCCGACGACAGCCGCTTCAGCGAGGAGCAGTTCGCGAGCGCGATGGAGCTGCTCGACCTGGAGCACGACGCGCCCCGCCGGCTCTCCGGCCTCCTCGCGGACGCCCGCCGCCGTGACCCCGACCTGCCCTATCTGGTCGCCCTGCTGGCCGTCCACGCGGCGAGTCCCCCGGTCGGCACGGCATACCGCCAGGGTGAGCAGCGCCTCCTCTTCGCCGTCGACGACGGCACCCAGCTGGACGACCCCGAATTCGGCGGCGCGGACCTGATCGTGGGTACGGCCCTTCTGGACGCGGCCGGCATGGCGGCTGACCGCAAGGAGGCGGCATGACCGCCACCGTCCCCTGCCGGCCCTGGCCCGGACCGACGGCCGGCCGGGCACGGAGCGCACTGCCGACCGTCGCCGGCGCGCCCGCAGACCACACCCGCCGGACCGTCGCGCAACCGGCGGGCGGTGCACGGCGCCGCCCCGCCCGGGCCCCGGGATGCAGGACGGCCGTCCGTCCCGGCCCTGCCCGGAGCGGTGCCGGTGTCCTCGCCGCTTCCGAACCCGTCTCCGTGTACGAAGAGCATCACCACGAGGAGCAGCAGTCGTGAGCGACCAGCCCGCAGAGCACGCAGGCGCGTGGAGCGAGCCGGGCGCACCGCAGGGACCTCCGTCCGGGCCGATGTCGGCGACGGGCGGAGTCACACCCGCTGACGCGGCCGACGCCGCTCGGCTCGTCTCGTTCGGGTTGCAGCCCAAACTGCTGCCGGCGCGGGACGCCGAGTACACGGACCTGCTGCGTCGCTACCGCGAGGAACCGGCCTTCGCCCGGCTCGCCGACGCCGTCGCCACCGGCCTCGGGCTCGTCGTCCTCGAGGTCTCCCCGCGGGCGGGCATGGCCGTGACCGCGGGCGAGGACTCGGTCTTCGCCGTCCGCATGGGCGACTACGCCCGCCGTGCCTCCGCCGACTCCGCCGACCGTTTTCTGCACGGCCTCGCCCATCTGGCCGTTGCCGCCATGGCGTTCCCGCGCCCCGAGGATCTCGCCGACGACGGGTACATCGGCCGGATCACGGTCAATGGGATCGACGCGTTCGTACGGCAGGCGTGCCGTCGGCTCGAGGAGCGCGCAGAGGAGCAGGGAGAGAACACCGACCCGGCCTCCGACGCCCCTGGACTGGAAGCCGCCTGGCGGATCTATGCCCGGCGCAGCGCAACAGGCGCGACGAAGGACGCCCGCCGCCTCGCGGGATCCACCACCGGCATCGTCGGCAAGGCTGTCGCCTTCCTCACCGACTCCGGGTTCCTGCAGCGCACCGGCGACGACGCCGGTGGGGCGTACCGCACCACGGCCCGCTACCAGCTGCAGGTCCGTGACATGGCGGGCAGCGCCGCCATGGCCGAGCTGCTGGAACTCGGCGTGGTCCCCGTCACCGACGGCACGGCCACACTCGTGCCGCCACCCGACGCCGACGACCTGGACCTGGCTGCCGACGCCGGCCTGCCCTTCCACGCCTGATCACGCACCTGCCACCGACGAGAGCCCCCGCCATGTACGAGCTGTCCCGCGTCCGCCTCTACTCCATCGGGCCTGCCGGTGCGCGCTACGCCGACACCGTGCTGGACCTGCGCGGCGTCGGTGCACCTGTGCCCAACCCGGCCCCCATGCAGGCCGAGTTCTTCGAGGAGGAGCCGGTCGGCCCGCCGCGCCGCCCTGCTCCGGCGGGCGTGCTGTTCCTGGAGAACGGCGGGGGGAAGTCCGTTCTGCTCAAGCTGATCTTCTCGGTGATGCTGCCCGGCCATCGCAACACGCTGGGCGGGGCCAGCTCCGGCGTACTGCGGAAATTCCTGCTCGCCGACGACTGCGGCCACGTCGCCCTGGAGTGGCAGCACACGCTCACCGGCGAGCTCGTCGTCGTGGGCAAGGTCAGCGAGTGGCGCGGACGGCAGGTCTCCAACGACCCGCGCAAGTTCGCCGAGGCCTGGTACTCCTTCCGCCCCGGTCCGGGGCTCAGCCTCGACTCACTGCCCGTGGCCGAGTCCACGGCCGTACGCCCGTCGGCCGACGGCGCCTCGGGCGCGCAGGGCCGCCGGCGCACGATGAAGGGCTTCCGGGACTCGATCACCGAGGCGGGCAAGGCCTACCCGCATCTCGACGTGTACTGGGAAGAGATCCACGACCGCTGGAACGAACATCTGGGCGATCTCGGTCTCGACCCCGAACTCTTCCGCTACCAGCGGGAGATGAACGCGGACGAGGGCGAGGCCGCGGGCCTGTTCGCCGTCAAGAAGGACTCCGATTTCACCGATCTGCTGCTGCGGGCCGTCACCGACCCCCGGGACACGGACGGACTGGCCGACCTCGTCGGCGGTTTCGGCAACAAACTGGGCCGTCGCGCAGAACTCACTGCGGAGCGCGACTTCACGGCGGGTTCCTTCGACCTGCTCGGACGGATCGTGGAAGCGGCCGGTGCTCGCTCGCGGGCCCGGGACATCCACGCGGGCGCCGAACGCCGAACGCGCACGCTCGCCCGCAGGCTGTCCGCCCGCGCGGGCGAGGAGCGCGGCCGCGCCGCGGAGCTCGCCCTGCAGGTCACGGCCGCGGCCCACACCGTGACCGAGGCCGAGCAGTCACGCGGCCGCAGTTCGCTCATCGCGGCCGAACTGGCCTACCGGCACGCATCCCTGGCGCTCACCGTCGCCGAGAAGAGCGCCGCGGCGCAGCGCCGGGAGCTGACCGAGGCCCGCACACTGCACTCCGCCTGGCAGGCAGCGGAGGCCGTGCTCCGGCACCGCGCGGCAGCCGACCGCTCGGCGCGGGTCGCCGCCGCCATCCGGGAGGCGGAGCGGGATGCCGCACCCGCGCTGGCGGCAAGGGCCACGGCCGCGGCCGACCTCGTGCGTGCCCTGCACTCCGCCGCCGAGGGCGGTGAGCGCGTCGCCAATGAGGAGGAGGAACGGTCCGCAGCCCTCCAGGAGGCAGGCGAATCCGCCCACCGGGATGCAACGGCAGCCGCCACGGAGGCCCAGCGGGCCCGCAGCGAGGCAGGACATCTGCGACAACGCCTGGCCGAGGTGGAGCAGGAGACCGCGGAGGCCGTCCGAGCGGGCTGGCTCGACGACACGGCTCCCGATGCCGACCCGGCCCGCGCCGCCCTCGCCGCGAGCGACGCCGAGAAGACCGCGGTCGCGGCGTGGGACGTGGCCCGCGACACCGCCCGCACCGCCGCCGACCGCGCCCGCGAGGCCGCCTCCGCCGAGACCCGCGCCGAACTGACAGCAGCCCGTGCCGCGGACGCGGCAAAGGCTGCGGAACGCGCATACGAGGCGGAGCGCCGAGCCGCCACCTCCATTGCGGGGGCGGAGCGCCTCGCGGAACTGCTGAGCCTGCCCGCGGCCCCCGCCGTGCCTGCCGTACCGGGTCCGCGCCGCGAGCCGTCAGCGGCGGCGTCGGGGCCGGCTCCGGTGCCCGGCCAGATGCCAAGGGCCGAGGGGTCCGGGAGCCCCGGAGCCTACGGCCACGCCCCGGCGGACGCCGGTGGCGCACCGTCCCTGTCGGCGGCGAACGACGGTTCGGGAACGGCAGGTCCTGACCCGGCGGCGGCCGGTACGGAACCTGCCGGCGACGAGCGCGGTACGGAGGCTCGGTACGGGACCGCCGGGGCCGGAGTCGCCGACGGTGACGGGTCCCGCACGGCCGGGGCCGGAGCTGCCGACGGGCGCGACTCGGACGCCCTTCCCGGGCGCGCGAGTGCCGATGGCACGACGGATGCTGCGCCCGGAATCGGTCACCGGGTTCCCGGCGCGGCCATCGGCACAGGGACGGATGCCGCATCCGCCCACCGTTCGGCCGTGCACGCCGCACTGCCCGATGCCGGTGCGACGTCTGCCACGGGGGAAACGAGCCGGACCGCCGACGGGCCGGAAGGCGCGGCGACGGGTTCGCCGACGGCCGGCGATGGCACCGGCGCGGCGGGCGTCGAGGCCTCCGAGGACGGCGACCACGCACCGGGCGGTGCGTCCCGGTCGTCCCATGGCGCTCCCGCGGGGAGCGTGGGCCGGACCGGCCCCGCCGGGGACACGGCCTCCGCCGACGTGCGGCGCGGTCCGGCACGCAGCGCCGACGGCCCCCTCACCGCCGAGGAACTGGACCGCTACGCCGACGAGCTGCGCGAGCTGCTGGAGCAGGGAGTCACCGCGGCCGAACGGCACCTGTTCGACCTGAGGACCGCAGCCGCGGACGACGCACGCATTCTCGGTGCCCTCGGTGACGGCGGGCTGCTGCCGCCGGGACCCGATGTGCTGGCCACTGTCGAATTCCTCGGCGAGCACGGCATTCCCGCGCTGCCCGGGTGGCGCTATCTGGCCCAGGCCGTCGACCCCGCCGATCATGCCGCCGTGCTCGCCGCGCGTCCGGAGCTGGTGGACGGTGTCGTGATCACCGACCCCGTCTCCTACGCACGCGCACGCGACGCGCTGGCCGGCGCCGCGCTGCTGCCGCGTTCCGCAGTGGCCGTCGGTACTGCGGCCGCGCTGCTCGCGCCGGTCCCGGGACCGGACACGGGCAGCGAGGGCGAGGTTTTTCTCGTACCGCCGAACCCTGCCATGCACGACGAGCAGGCCGCGGACGAGGAACGGCAGGCGCTGCGGTCCAGGGCGGCAGCCCGGGACGAGGAGATCCGGGTGCTGGCCGCCCGGCTCGCGGAGGACCGGGCGCTCGCCTCGCGGATCGGCTCCTGGCGAGCCGGCTGCCCGGCCGGGATGCTCGCCGAACTCGCCGACGCCGCAAGCACGGCCGAGGAGGCCGCACAGGCGGCGGAGGCGACGCTCGCGGAGGCCCGTACCGTCCGGTCCGAGGCCGAAGAGGCCGCTGCCGACACCGCACGCGTGCGTGATGAGCGGCAGGACACGGCCCAGCGGGCCCGCCGTGCCGCCGATGCGCTTGCGGGACTGGCGTTCCGGCTCCGGGAGCGGGCCGGCTGGCAGGCGAAGCTGCGCGAACTCGCGGACGACGCGGCCGAGTCCGAGGCGCGGGCCGCGACATGCCTGGAGCGGGCGAAGGCCGCGGACGAGGACCGCCGCGCGGCCCAGCGCGCTGCGGACGACGCCCGCCGTACCGCCCGCGCACTGCGTGCCGAGCGTGCCGAGATCGCCGGTGCCCCGGAACAGCTGCCGGAGGCCGACCCGGACGCCCCACGCCCCGCGCTGCCCGCCCTGCGCGAGGCGTACCGCGCTGCCTCCCAGCTGTACGAGAAGGTCGGTGTCGGCGCCGACCTGCGTGCCGAACAGGCCCGCGCCGAGAGTGACGAGAGCGCGGCGCTCGGCGAGCTGGACCGGCTCACCAACAAGGTGCGCACACGCGCCGCGCAGCTCCTGGAAGGCACCGACGGTGCCGACGGTCCGTCACGCCAGGCGGCCGCGTCCCGCGCCGAGTCTCTCGTGCAGATGCTGGAGACCCGCGCGTCCGAGGCGAGCGAGAAGCTCGGCAGGCTCCGTGGTGAGGCCGAGCGTCTCGCCCCGGCCGACGGCGAGGCGCACACCGAGCTGCCCGACGAGCTGGTGCCGTCCGACGCAGAGCAGGCCCAGGCACTTCTGCGTACGGCCACGGCCGAACTCGCCTCCCGCACCGAGGCGTTGGACACCGCCCGGGCCACCCACGCCGAGCTGCTGCGCGCCCACCGCACCGCGGAGGACGCAGCGGGAGGCTTTGACGAGACCGCGGCTCTGCTGCGCGACCTGCTCAGGGAACACGGGGAGGAGGAGCCGGGGACGCCCGAGCCGTACCCGGGCGGCCTGGAGGAGGCCCGGCGCTCCGCGGCCGAGGCACGCCGCTCGCTGCGCGGCTGCGCATCCGATCTGTCCGCCGCCGAAGCAGCCGTACGCGAGGCGAGCGACGTACTGGTGCGCCACGCCAACTCCACCCGCTACGAAGCGGTGCGCACGCCCGCGCGCCAGCAGATCCGTGAACTCCCCGCGGCAGCCCTGCCCGAGCACGCCGCGAAGTGGGCCGAGGCGTTCGCCCCGCGGCTGCGCGTCCTCACCGACGAGCTGGCCCAGCTGGAGCGCAACCGCGACTCGATCGTCGACAGGCTCCGCGGTCTGGTGGAATCCGCACTCACCACGCTCCGTCTGGCGCAGCGGCTCTCGCGGCTGCCGGAAGGGCTCGGGGAATGGTCGGGGCAGGAGTTCCTGCGGATCCGCTTCGAGGAACCGGACCAGTCGACCCTGACCGAACGGCTCGGTGAGGTGATCGACGAGGCCACCCGCGCTGCCGTGAAGAAGAACTCCGATCTCCGCCGGGACGGTATGTCCCTGCTGCTGCGCGGAGTTCAGGCGGCCCTCCAGCCGAAGGGTGTCGCCGTCGAGATCCTCAAGCCGGATGCCGTGCTTCGCGCGGAACGGGTTCCGGTCGGGCAGATGGGTGACGTCTTCTCCGGCGGCCAGCTCCTCACCGCGGCGATCGCGCTCTACTGCACCATGGCGGCTCTCCGCAGCAACGACAGGGGCCGTGACAAGCACCGGCATGCAGGCACACTGTTCCTCGACAACCCCATCGGCCGGGCCAATGCGACGTATCTGCTGGAGCTGCAGCGCGCTGTCTCGGATGCTCTCGGTGTTCAGCTGCTCTACACCACGGGCCTGTTCGACACGACCGCTCTCGCCGAGTTCCCGCTGGTCATCCGACTTCGCAACGACGCCGACCTGCGGGCCGGTCTGAAGTACATCAGTGTCGAGGAGCATCTGCGGCCCGGTCTCCCGCAGCAGCGCAGCGAGGGCGAGACCGTGCACGGAGAGATCACCGCGACCCGCATGTTCAGGCGCGGCACGGAGCCGACGGCGACCGCCGGTCAGCCGCCTGCCACCGAGCAAGCGGTCGAGCCGGCGAGCGGCGGCCCCGACGCGACGGCCGCGCCCCGGTAGGGGGCCGCCGGCGTGCGCCGCCGACCCCCTGGCTCCGCCGCGGACCCACGCGACTGCGTGGGCTGAACGGTCAGGCCTCCGACAGCCTGCCGCCCGTACCCCGTCGCCGTATCCGCGCGGCCGCCCGGGCCGCGGTCCGTGCCGCCCGCCGCGCCTGCCGGCGCTCACGCCGCAGTCGGCGTGCCGTGCTGCTGGGCAGCGAGACCACTCCATGACGCTGGTTCCACACCTGACGGGTGACCCAGACGTCCAGCACGGCCCATGTCGCCAGGACCGTGCTGCCCACGCTGGTCAGAACCATCGGGAACGCCAGCCATGAGCCCGTCAGGCTGAAGAAGAACGCCATCATCGCCTGAGTCACCGTCACCGCCGTGACTATCACCGCACGCACGGCCGCGGTACGCACCGGATCGGGCAACCGCCGTCGCACCGCGGGTTCCTCCACCCAGATACTCCCCGGCACATCCGTCTCATCCGCCGTACCCATGGTCTGTGTTCACACTCCCCACGCTGTCCGACTACAGGGTGGCTGCCCGGATTCGGTCCCACTACGCCGACACGCTCGGAGCGGCTGTGTTCCATGCCCCCGAAACCCCGGCAAACCCCGCAACCCCTGCCAACTCCCGCTCCTCGCACACAAAGACGAACGACCCGTTCCGAAGATTCCCGCGGACAAGAAAATTCCAGCCATCCAGCAAGGAACGGAATATGTCGTTCTGACCGGGTGTCCTCGGCCACACCGTGGACGTCCAACTCCCCGGATACCAGGACAACTCATGATCAACGCATGAAGTTGCGGCCGAAAAACGACCAGACATCCCTTCGAGTTGTCAGTGCGTCAGTAGTAGGCTCGCGCCGTTTGTTGACGCAAGTAGCAACATGAACATCGCAAGCGGAATCAGCATCCGCCCACCGAGGGCGTCGACCAGGGGGAGGCCATGCGCTTTCGCGGGAAGTCCATCCGCAGGAAGATCGTGGCGTTGCTGCTTGTGCCGCTCGTGTCGCTCACCGCGCTCTGGGGCTTCTCCACCGCGATCACGGGCCAGGAGGCCAAGCAGCTCCTGGACGTCGGATACATCATCAACGAGGTCGGGCACCCCCTCGAGGACACCGTCCGTGTCATCCAGAAGGAACGTCACGAGACCCTGGTCTACCTCGCGGATCCGCGTGCCTCCGAGGCCCTCACGAACTTGCGCCGTCAACGCGCGGCGACCGACGCGGCCGTGGCGGAGATCCGCAAGAGCGCCGAAGAGTCGGGCGTCAGGGATTCCGTACGCCCGGACGTGTCCCAGCGGCTCGACTCCCTGCTCGACGCACTCGACGGACTCGGCTCGCTGCGCCGGAACGTGGAGCAGAGCGCGATCACCCGTGCCCAGGCCCTCGAGTTCTACAACCGGCTCGTCGATCCCTGCTACAGCTTCCTCACCTCGCTCCACGCACTCGAGAACGTGGAGCTGGAGAAGCAGGGCCGAGCCCTCGTCGGTGTCGTACGCGCCCGTGAGCTGCTTTCCCGCGAGGACGCGCTGGTGACCTCCGCGCTGATCACCCGGAGGATCACGGCCGCGGAGATCCGTACGGTCTCCGACCTCGCCGCCAACCGCAGGCTCCTCTACGAGACCAGCCTCGAGGTCCTCCCGTCGTCCGAGCGCGAGCGCCTCGAGCACTACTGGCGCAGTCCGGACACACAGCCGCTGCGCGAGGTCGAGGAGGAGCTCATCACCGCGGGCCCCACCAAGAATCCGCGTACCGTCGACGCCTCGCGGTGGGAGGAGCTGGCGACTCCGGTCCTGAACGATCTGGCCCGGCAGAGCACCGAGGCGGGAGACCGCTACGCGGACCGCGTCAAGCCCGCCGCGTACGACGTCTTGGTGAAGGCCGGGATCGCCGGTGTCCTCGGCTTCCTCGCCCTGCTGGTCTCCGTCGTCGTCTCGGTGCGGATCGGCCGCGATCTGGCCCGCTCGCTGTCCCGGCTGCGCAAGGAGGCCCACGAGGTCTCCGGCGTCCGCCTGCCCAGCGTCATGCGCAGACTCGCCGCCGGCGAGAGCGTCGACGTCGAGACCGAGGCGCCGCACCTCGAGTACGACAAGGACGAGATCGGCCAGGTCGGCCAGGCACTCAACACCCTGCAGCGGGCGGCCGTCGAGGCCGCCGTCAAGCAGGCCGACATGCGCCGGGGCGTCTCCGAGGTCTTCGTCAACCTCGCCCGCCGCAACCAGGTGCTGCTCCACCGTCAGCTCACCCTCCTCGACACCATGGAGCGTCGCACGGAGGACACCGAGGAACTCGCGGACCTGTTCCGTCTCGACCACCTCACGACCCGCATGCGCCGGCATGCCGAGGGACTGGTGATCCTTTCCGGCGCAGCCCCGTCCCGCCAGTGGCGCAAGCCGGTCCAGCTGATGGACGTCGTGCGGGCTGCGGTCGCCGAGGTCGAGGACTACGAACGCATCGAAGTCCGCCGACTGCCCCGCATAGGAGTGGGCGGGCCGGCCGTCGCCGACCTCACCCACCTCATCGCGGAATTGCTGGAGAACGCCACGGTCTTCTCGCCGCCGCACACCGGTGTCCAGGTGCACGGCGAGCGGGTCGCCAACGGGTTCACCCTGGAGATCCACGACCGCGGCCTCGGTATGACGCCCGACGCACTGCTCGACGCAAACCTGCGGCTGGCCGAGACCCCCGAGTTCGAGCTTTCCGACACCGACCGTCTCGGTCTCTTCGTCGTCAGCAGGCTGGCCCAGCGCCAGAACGTCCGGGTCTCGCTGCAGCCCTCACCCTACGGGGGGACCACTGCGGTCGTGTTCATCCCGGTCGCGCTGCTCACCGACGCCCCCGAGACGGAGGGGACGGGCTTCCGGCTCGACCGCAAGACCGATCGCCGGGACAGGGACCGGGAGGAGGGTGCCACCGGCCGCCGCCGCACCGATGGCGGCCGGCTTGCCGCCCTCTCCCAGGTGCCGACGGGACTGACCGGCCCTTCAGTGCTCGACGGCCCGATCGAACTGGAGCCCCCTGTCGGCGCGTTGGGCTTCGAGGACCGCCCGGCCATCGGCAGCGTCGACACGATCGCCGACCTCTCCGACATCGAGGACAGCGAGAGCGAGCGCGGCGGGCTCTTCAGGGCCCGCGACTTCCTGCGCACTCCCGCCGACGAGCAGCATCAGCAGGCATCGGACCAGATGCCCGAGCGGCAGCGCGGAAACGGCCGACGCCCCGGGGGACCCATTCCGCTCCCTCGCCGCAGGCCGCCGACGCTGGTCAGTGACCACGGCCGCAGGGTGGACGACCGAGGCCGCTCCCACCCGTCCTCCGCCCGGCCCATGGACGCCCGGCAGAAGCCGGTCACGGACATGACGCCGCGCTCTGCCGGGGACCCGGCACAGGCATCGCCCCCGGACCCGAACCGGCCGCCGGCGACCGACACCCCCGCCGGCCCCGCACCGAGCGGCCTGCCGCGCCGTGTGCGCCAGGCCAGTCTGGCCCCGCAGCTGCGCGGGGACGCCACCGCCGGTGGTGGGGTACCGGCCGACGGGCCGGACGTCGAACGTGACGCGGAAGAAGTACGCGACCGCATGGCCTCGCTGCAACGCGGCTGGCAGCGCGGACGTCGGCAGAACGCCGAGGACGGCACCGGCCCCGGCGAATCAGCACAGGGAACCACTTCGGAGGGGAACGGTCGATGACCGCACCGAACGCCGCAGCAAACAACGCCACGACGAGCGGCGAGCTCAACTGGCTTCTCGACGAGCTGGTCGAGCGGGTCGGCTCGATCCGCAAGGCACTCGTGCTCTCCGGCGACGGCCTCGCGACCGGGACGTCCAAGGACCTCACTCGCGAGGACGGCGAGCATCTCGCCGCCGTCGCCTCCGGTTTCCACAGTCTTGCCAAGGGCGTGGGGCGCCACTTCGACGTGGGACGCGTCCGGCAGACCGTCGTCGAGCTCGACGAGGCATTCCTCTTCGTCACCGCGGCGGGCGACGGCAGCTGTCTCGCGGTGCTGTCCGACGCCGACTCCGACGTCGGTCAGGTCGCCTACGAGATGACACTGATGGTCAAGCGAGTGGGGGCCCACCTCGCCACGGCACCACGGACCGGGCTGACCTCCGGAGGGTGAGTGGAATGGAATGAATGACGCTGGACAGCACGCTCAGCAGACCCAGGAAGCCCAGCGGGCGCACCACTGGTTCGACGACGACGCAGGACCGGTGGTCCGCCCCTACGCGATGACCCGTGGACGCACGAGCAGTGCGACCCGGCAACGGCTCGATCTGATCGCGCTCGTCGTTCCCGAACCGGCCGCCGACGACCCGGTAAGGGACCAGTCGCTCTCCCCGGAGCACGTCGAGATCGTCGAGCTCTGCAGCACCATTCCTCAGTCGATCGCCGAGCTCGCGGCCGGTCTCGACCTCCCCGTCGGAGTCGTCCGGGTCCTCGTCGGCGATCTCGTCGAGGACGACCTGGTCCATGTAACCCGTCCCGTACCGCCGGCCGAGCTGCCGGACGTGAGCATTCTTCGCGAGGTGATCAATGGTCTTCGGGCGCTCTAGCCGCGCGGAGCGGCCGGTCGAACCGGTGACGCTGAAGATCCTGGTGGCGGGCGGCTTCGGGGTCGGCAAGACGACTCTCGTCGGCGCGGTCAGCGAGATCAAGCCACTGCGCACCGAGGAGACCCTGAGCGAGGCGGGGCGGCCCGTCGACGACCTCGACGGCGTCGAGTCCAAGAGCACGACCACGGTCGCCATGGACTTCGGCCGCATCACTCTCCGCGAAGACCTGGTGCTCTACCTCTTCGGTACGCCCGGTCAGGACCGCTTCTGGTTCCTCTGGGACGAACTGGCCCAGGGAGCGCTCGGCGCGGTCGTCCTCGCCGACACCCGCCGCCTCGAGGACTCCTTCGCGGCCATCGACTACTTCGAACGGCGAGGCATTCCCTTCACCGTCGGCGTCAACTGCTTCGAGGGCGCCGACCGCTACCCCACGGAGTCCGTGCGAGCCGCACTCGACCTCGACCCGGAAGTGCCGCTGATGATGTGCGACGCGCGTGAACGCGAGTCGGTGAAGGCGGTGCTCGTGGCCGTGGTCGAGCACGCCCTGGTCCGCTCCACACGCGAGCGGGAGCCCGCGGCAACCTGACCACGGGCGGTCGCGCACAACACGGCCCGTACCCCCACCGACAGGGGTACGGGCCGTGACTCATGGGCGGTACGCGACCGGGCCGCGCCCGCAGCCGACGGTCGCCTACGCTCCGTCCTCCTCGTGCCAGCCGAAGCTGCGCTCCACCGCCTTGCGCCAGTTGGCGTACTCCCGCTCCCTGGTCTCGGCGGGCATCCGCGGCGACCACTCCGCATCGCGCTGCCAGTGAGCCTTGAGCTCGTCGAGGCCGCCCCACACCCCGGTGGCGAGTCCGGCGGCGTACGCAGCTCCCAGACACGTCGTCTCGGACACTCTCGGCCTCATCACCGGCACCCCCAGCACATCCGCCTGATGCTGCATCAGCAGATGGTTGGCGGTCATCCCGCCGTCGACCTTGAGGGTGGTGATCGGCACGCCCGAGTCCTGGTACATCGCGTCGACGACCTCCCGCGTCTGCCAGCTCGTCGCCTCGAGCACCGCCCGTGCGAGATGGGCCCGGGTGACGTACCGGGTGAGCCCGGTGACCACACCTCGCGCATCGGCACGCCAGTAGGGCGCGTACAGACCGGAGAACGCCGGCACGATGTACGCCCCTCCGTTGTCGTCCACGCTCGCCGCCAGCGTCTCGATCTCATCGGCGTTGCGGATGATCCCCAACTGGTCCCGGAACCACTGCACCAGGGCGCCGGTGATCGCGATCGACCCTTCCAGGCAGTAGACGGGGGCGGAGTCGCCGATCCGGTAGCCGACGGTGGTGATCAGACCGCTCTTGGACTGCACCGGCCGTCCTCCTGTGTTGAGCAGGAGGAAGCTTCCCGTCCCGTATGTGTTCTTGGCCGTGCCGGGGTCGTAGCAGGCCTGGCCGAACACAGCCGCCTGCTGGTCACCGAGCGCCGAGGCGACCGGCACTCCCTCGAGCTGGCCGACGGCCGTTCCGTACACCTCGGCCGACGACCTGATCTCCGGCAGCACCGTCGAGGGCACATCCATCGCGGCGAGGATCGAGGAGTCCCACTGGAGGGTCTCCAGATTCATCAGCATCGTGCGCGAGGCGTTGGTGACATCGGTGACGTGAACCCCACCGTCCGTGCCGCCGGTCAGATTCCAGATCAGCCACGAGTCGATGGTGCCGAATGCGATCTCACCGCGCTGGGCCCGGCTGCGCAGGCCGGGTACGTGGTCCAGCAGCCACGCCGCCTTGGGGCCGGAGAAGTAGCTGGCGAGCGGCAGTCCCGTCGCATCGCGGAACCGGTCCTGCCCGTCCGTACCGCCGAGCTCGGTGCACAGCGCCGCGGTCCTGGTGTCCTGCCAGACGATCGCGTTGTGCACGGGCTTTCCCGTGCGGCGGTCCCACATCACCGTCGTCTCACGCTGGTTGGTGATGCCGAGCGCGCCGAGCTGACCGGCGCGGATACCTGCCTTGGCGAGTGCTCCCGCGACGACGGCCTGGACCTTGGACCAGATCTCCGTGGCGTCGTGCTCCACCCAGCCGGGTTTGGGGAAGATCTGACGATGCTCGCGCTGGTCGGCGGCGACGATCGCGCCGTCGTGGTCGAAGATGATGCAGCGACTCGACGTGGTGCCCTGATCGATTGCGGCGACGTATTTCTGGGAGGTGTCCGTCATGACGTCCTCTTGTAGGAAAGTCCGTGGTCGGGCCCCGGACGGGGCTGTGGCCGGGAGCCTGGGTCAGAAGGCTGTGTTGAAGATGAGACCTGCGAGCGCACCGCCGGCGAGGGGGCCGGCCACGGGGATCCATGCGTAGCCCCAGTCGGAGGTGCCCTTGTTGGGGATGGGCAACAGGGCGTGTGTGATGCGCGGTCCGAGGTCACGTGCGGGGTTCACGGCGTAGCCGGTCGGCCCGCCCAGCGACAGACCGATGCCGACGACCAGCAGCGACACGAGCAGGATCGAGATGCCCGAGCCGTAGATCCCTGCGCCCTCGCCGGGAACCGGGCCGATGCCGATACCCGTGTTGCGCCCGAAGGCCAGGATCGGCAGGACGAGTCCGACCGTGGCGATGGTCTCGGTGACGAGGTTGGCGACCGGACTGCGGATCTCGGGAGACGTCGAGAAGATCCCGAGCGTCGGCTGGGCGGTCGCGGTGTCGGCGTTCGCCCGGAACTGCGCGTAGTAGGCCAGCCAGGCCAGTACGGCACCGAGGACGGCGCCGGTCATCTGCCCCAGTACGTACAGCGGCACCTTGCTCCACTCGCCGGTGTCGACGGCAACGCCCACGGTCACCGCCGGATTGAGATGACCGCCGGAGAGCGGCGCCGCGGTGTAGGCGCCCGCCAGCACACCGAAGCCCCAGCCGAAGGTGATCACGATCCAGCCGGAGGCCTTCGCCTTGGAGTGGTGGAGCGTGACCGCGGCGCACACACCCGCGCCGAAGAGGATCAGTATCGCCGTGCCGATGACCTCACCGAGGTAGATGTCTGCGTTGCTCATGGCGGCTCCTGGCTGGGTGTGGTTCCCATGGCTACGGAGCCGGGAGCGGGGTACGCGGTGCGCTGCAGGATGTACGCGCCCCGTCCGGGTCCGTGACGAGCGTGGTGAGCGTGCGCGTGCGTGTCGGACTGCGGCGAAGCGGGCTTTCGCGCCGACGAAGAGGCAGTTTTCCCCTCGGTTACCGCACCGTCAAGGTCGCGGGCAGCACTCGCAGTTCACGGCATGTGCTCGCCGGGTCCACGGAGAGTGCCGAGTGGCCGGCGGCGGGGTCAGCGGACCGCGACGACCGCCGAGCCATGACCGAACAGACCCTGGTTCGCTGTGATCCCGGTCCGTGCCCCGGCCACCTGGCGCCCGCCCGCCGTGCCACGCAACTGCCAGGTCAGTTCGCACACCTGGGCGATCGCCTGAGCCGGCACGGCCTCGCCGAACGACGCGAGCCCCCCGCTCGCATTGACCGGGATGCGCCCGCCGAGCGCCGTCGCTCCCTCCCGCAGCAGCTTTGCGCCCTCCCCGGCCGCGCACAGGCCGATGTCCTCGTACCACTCCAACTCCAGTGCCGTGGAGAGGTCGTACACCTCGGCGAGGGACAGGTCCTCGGGCCCGAGGCCGGCCTCCTCGTACGCGGAAAGCGCGATCGACGCCCGGAAACCGAGCGGGGAGGGGGCCACCGCGGCCGCCGAGTCCGTGGCGATGTCCGGGAGATCGAGGACGGTCCGGGGGTAGGTGGGGGTGGCGGTGGAGACGGCGCGGATGCGCACGGGATCGGCGACGCCGCGCCGCCGGGCATAGGCCATGCTCGACAGCACGAGCGCCGCGGCCCCGTCCGACGTGGCACAGATGTCCAGCAGTCGCAGGGGATCTGCGACGACGGCGGATGCGGCGACCTGTTCTGCGGTCACCGTCCTGCGGTAGCGGGCGTACGGATTGAGGGCCCCGGCCATCGCGTTCTTGACCTTGACCTGGGCGAAGTCGTCCGGCGTATCGCCGTGCACAGCCATACGACGGCGGGCGTAGAGCGCGAAGTACGCCGGATTCGTGGCTCCCAGCACCCGGAAGCGCAGCCAGTCCGGATCATCGGGGCGGTCGCCGCCGGCGGGCGCGAAGAACCCCTTGGGGGCGGCGTCGGCACCCACCACCAGCACCACGTCCGCCAGCCCGGCGAGGATCTGGGCCCGTGCGGTGCCGATGGCCTGCGCCCCGGACGCACATGCGGCGTACACGCTGGTCACCCGGGCGCCCTGCCAGCCGAGCGCACGGGCGAAAGTCGCCCCTGCGACATAGCCCGGGTAGCCGCCGCGGACGGTGTTCGCCCCGACGACCGACTGCACGTCCTGCCAGCCGACACCGGCGTCGGTGAGCGCGGCGCGGGCCGCGACCCTCCCGTACTCGACGAAGCTCCGGCCCCACTTGCCCCATGGGTGCATCCCCGCCCCGAGCACCGCGACGTCGTTCACCGGGAGACCTCCACCGGGCGCCAGTGCCAGGTCGTCCGGACGGTCTCCGTGTCCTCGTCCAGGATTCCCGGCACCACCTCGACCTCCATCCCGACCGCGAGATCCGCGACCGTCACCCCCGGCGCGGCCTGTCCGAGCACCACCATGCGCTCCTCCGCCAGTTCGACCGCGACCAGCGTGTACGGCACCCACGGCGCGTCGGGGTCCGACACATACGGTGCGGGCGGCCGGTACCGCCCGTCCGTGTAGGACCAGACGCGCCCGTGCTTCGACAACGCGACCTCCACCGGCTCGCCGCCCGTGCAGCCGGGGTTGCGGCAGTAGGAGTCCTCGCGCGGGAAGTACACCGCGGAGCAGGACGGACAACGGGTGCCGAGCAGCCGGAACCCCCGTTCGTCGTCGCCGGCGGTGAACCAACCGGCCACCACGGGTGTACGTGTGCGCGCCAAGGCCAGACCCTCCCCGAAGCCGATCAGGTACCCACTGATCTGACGGAACGTCAGAAGTGTGCCACGGGGAAACCCCGCCGACCAGACCGGACGCCCGAGAACCGGACAGGGCCGAACCGCGTCCGACGGCTGCGAGACAGGCCGGAACTCGCGGGGGTGGTCCCGGCCCCCCGATCCTGATAGACGGTGCGCATGAGAGGACTCGCTTCAGCACGCCGCGCACTGACCCTCACCGCCGCCGCACTGCTCGCCCTCACCACCGCGTCCCCGTCCCCGGCCGCGACCCCACGGAACGGCACACCCGGGCCCGAAGCCCCCCACGAGTTCGTCGCGCTGCGCCTCGTCGACCCGACGATCATCCAGGACATGCGCTACACCACCGGGCACAACTTCATCGGTGAACCCATCGACGGCTACCGGCAGCCCCTGTGCATCCTCACCCGGCCGGCCGCCCGGGCTCTGCTGAAGGCGCAACACCGGCTGCTGCTGCGGGGCTACTCGCTCAAGGTCTACGACTGCTACCGCCCCCAGCGCGCCGTCGACCACTTCGTGCGCTGGGCGAAGGACCTCGACGACGAACGGATGAAACGGGAGTTCTATCCGCACGTCGACAAATCGCGTCTGTTCGAGGACGGATACATCGCCGAGCAGTCCGGCCACAGCCGCGGCAGCACCGTCGACCTCACCGTCGTCAGGCTTCCGGCGAGGAAGACGCGACCCTACGTCCCCGGCGAGAAACTCATCCCCTGCCACGCCCCGCAGGGCGAGCGGTTCCCCGACAACTCCCTCGACATGGGTACCGGCTTCGACTGCTTCGACACCCTGTCCCACACGGACGACCCCCGCATCCAGGGCGAGCAGCGCGCCAACCGCCGCCTCCTCAAGGAGACTCTCACCGACGCGGGGTTCGTCAACCTGCCCGAGGAGTGGTGGCACTTCACCTACAAGCCGGAGCCGTTCCCCGGCACCTACTTCGACTTCCCCGTGGCCTGGACATCGCTCACGAAGCCCTGACCTCCCGGCCGGGCCCGCACTGCACCGCCCGCGTTACAGTCCCCAGGTGACCGAGCCTTCCGGGCCAACCGCCCGCACCACGCCCCCCGTCAAGGACTCCCACTGCTCCAGCTGCGGAGCCCGCTACCCGGACGGCACCACCGGCTGCTGGCCCCGCAGCTGCCCCGCCTGCGGCGACACGGCGTACCGCAACCCCACCCCCGTGGCCGTCGCACTCCTTCCCGTCACCACCGCGCACGGAACCGGACTCGTCGTCATCACCCGCACCATCGAGCCACAGCGTGGCGGCATCGCGCTGCCCGGTGGTTTCATCGACCACTCCGAGGAATGGCAGCACGCGGTCGTGCGCGAACTCGAGGAGGAGACCGGCATCGAGGCCTGCGCGCAGGACGTCCGGCTTGTGGACGCGCTCAGCTCACAAGGCGGCCATCTGCTGCTGTTCGGACTCCTCCCGGAACGCCCGGCCGCCGAACTCCCGCACCCCGCCCCGACCGACGAGACCGAGGGCTGGCATGTCCTCCATGCGCCTGCCGAACTCGCGTTCCCCCTGCACACGGTGGCGGTACGACGGTGGTTCGCCGGCGGCTACGCCTGAGTGGCCGGCCCTCGCAACCGCACCGGCCGCGTCGCCCTGACCGCACCGGACTCCGTCACCCGCTCCACCACCACCCCGCCGCCGACCAGCCGGGAGGTGTACCGCTCGACCGGGGGCCGGGCCCGCACGTCACCGGAGTCCTCGACCAGCAGCCCGCCGCCCGTACGGCCCGGGGCGGGCGCCCACACCTCCAGCTCGGTCACGCCGTCCTCGCCGCGCACGGGAATGACCGCGCCCGCCCGTGCCAGCACCGGGATCCGCGACAGGGGAGCATCGAGCAGCACCTGCCCCGGACCCTCGTGGGCGTTGCCGGTCACAATGTCGTACCACAGGCCGCGCGGCAGCCGCACCGCACGCCGGTCCACGCCCCGCTCCAGCACGGGAGCGACCAACAGCGCATCACCCAGCAGGAAGGCGTCCTCACAGTCCCGCAGCGCCCGGTCGCGCGGAGCCCCCCACCACAGCGGCCGCACATAGGGCGCGCCGGTCAGCCGGGCCAGCTGGGCCAGGGTGACGAAGTACGGGAGGAGCCGCATCCGCTCGAGCAGCGCCGCCTTCGCATGACCCAGGACCCGCGGACCGAACTCCCACGGCTCCCTGCGCCCCGCGTCGATCGCCGCATGCGTACGGAACAGCGGCAGATACGCACCGAGCTGGAACCAGCGCAGAAACAGCTCGGGCGAAGGGCTGCCGTCGAAGCCGCCCACATCCGGACCCGAGTACGGCACACCGCACAGACCGAGGCCCAGCACCAGGGACAGCGAAGCCCGCAGCCCCGGCCAGCCCGTGGACACATCGCCGGACCAGGTACCGCCGTACCGCTGCATCCCCGCCCATCCGGAGCGCGAGAACAGGAACGGCCGCTCCTCGGGCCGCAGCCTTCGCAGCCCCTCGTACCCGGCCCGCGCCATCTGCAGCCCGTACACGTTGTGGGCCTCGCGATGGTCGCCCCCGCGGCCCTCCAGCGCATGCCGGGAGGATCGCGGCAGCGTCATATCACCGAACGGGGTGAAGGACACCGGCTCGTTCATGTCGTGCCACACCCCCGAGAAGCCCTGCGCCAGACGCTCCTCGTACAGCCCGCCCCACCATTCACGCACCTGCGGATCGGTGAAGTCGGGATACGCACACTCGCCCGGCCACACCTCACCGTGCACGTCCCGCCCCCGCCCGTCCCGTACGAAGGCGCCGGCCGTCGACCCGCCGTCGTACACGGCGTACCCCGGCTCCGCCTTCACCGCCGGATCGACGATCGACACCAGCCGCACTCCGTCCGCGCGCAGCTCCTCCGCCAGCCCCGGCAGGTCCGGGAAGCGCGCGCGGTCCACGGTGAAGACGCGGTGCCCGTCATAGTGGTCGATGTCCAGATGCAGCGCCGACAGCGGAAGCCCCCGCTCGCGGTAGCCCGCCACCACTCGGCGCACCTCCCGTTCGCTGCCGAAGCCCCAGCGGGCGTGCTGCGGACCGAGGGCCCACGACGGGGGGAGCGCGGGCGCACCCGTGAGCGCCGTCCAGCCCCGCAGAACACGCGCCGGCGTGCCCACGACCACCCAGCAGCGCAGCGGACCCCCGGCCGTCCGGACCTCGATCGTGCCCGGTTTGTCGTGCCCGGAGCCCGCGCCCTCCTCGCCCTCGCACAGGGTGACGCTGCCGTCCCAGGAGTTGTCGTGGAACGCCAGATGCGACCCGGCGTCCGAGACCACCAGCTGCACCGGCATCGTGATGTACAGCGGATCGTCACCGGGGCCGAAGCTGCCTCGTGGGTCGGTGTTCCACAGCCGGTACGTACCGTCCCGCAGACGCGGCCCCGACGACCGCCCGCCCAGCCCGTAGAACCGGGCGTCCGCCGGCACCTCCGTGCGCTGCAGCCAGCGCCCGGGACCGCCGCCCACCGGCTCCCACCAGCGAGGCGGCAGATCCCGCCGCAGGACGACCCCGCCGGGAGTGCGCACCTCGACCGCGCCGTGCCGTGACACCGCCACCGTCACCCGTTCCGACACGACCCGCCATCCGCCGTCCTTGTCCGGCTCCAGCTGGGCGCGCGGATCCGGCTCCGGCGGGACACCCGCCAGCGCATACGACGGTTCGGGCTCCGCTCCGTCCCAGCCCCAGAAGACGCCGCCCCCCACCGCGACGCGCACCCTCAGCTCCGAACGGGCGAACCGTACGACGCCGCCGCCCGGCAGCAGCTCGGCACCGACGACGGCACCCGGCACCCGTGCCCGCTCCGCACCCCGGGGCGGCAGACCCCACGCATCCGTCCGCCTCCGGCGCCACGCCGAGCGCACCGTACGCAGCCCCTGCACCGTGCCGAACACCTTCACCGCGCGCACCAGCTCACGACCGTCCATGCTGCTCACCCTGCCATCCACCAGGGGCTCGGCGGGGTTCGTTCAACTCGCGTTCACCCATGGTCCGAGCACACAACAAACGATCCGACCATGTGCGGGGAGCCCTGGTGCGGAAGACGATCACATGGCATCGTCCCTGTCAGCGACAGCCGCGTCCACGCGCACACCCACGCCCGTGCGCGGTACCGACGCCCACCACGCGTAGAGCCACCACAGCCGCCCGGGAGCCGCCCCATGACCTCAGCCGCGAACCCTGCCCCGCTCTGGCAGCCGGATGCCGCCCGGATCGCCGCCGCCCGGATCACCCGCTTCCAGTCCTGGGCGGCCGAAAGGCACGGCGCCCCCGCCGAGGGCGGCTACGCGGCACTCCACCGCTGGTCCGTCGATGAGCTGGAGACCTTCTGGCGGGCGGTCGCCGAGTGGTTCGACGTACGCTTCTCCACACCCTACGAACGTGTCCTGGGCGACCGCTCGATGCCCGGCGCCCAGTGGTTCACCGGCGCGACCCTCAACTACGCCGAGCACGCCCTCCGTACCGCCGAGGACCCGGCACGCGCCCATGAACCCGCGCTGATCCATGTGGACGAGACCCACGACCTGTCTCCCCTCAGCTGGACCGAGCTCCGCCGCCAGGTCGGGTCGCTCGCCGCAGAGCTCCGGGCCCTCGGCGTACGTCCCGGGGACCGCGTCAGCGGCTATCTGCCCAACATCCCCCAGGCCGTGACCGCTCTCCTCGCCACCGCCGCAGTCGGAGCCGTCTGGACCTCCTGCGCCCCCGACTTCGGCGCCCGCAGCGTGCTGGACCGCTTCCAGCAGGTCGAGCCCGTCGTCCTCTTCACCGTCGACGGCTACCGCTACGGCGGCAAGGAGCACGACCGCCGGGACACGGTCGCGGAACTCCGCAGCGAACTGCCCACGCTCCGCGCCGTCGTCCACATCCCGCTCCTCGGCACCCCGGCACCGGAGGGCGCCCTCTCCTGGTCGGAGCTCACCGCGGGCGACGCGGAGCCCGTCTTCGAGCAGGTCCCGTTCGACCACCCGCTCTGGGTCCTCTACTCCTCCGGCACCACCGGACTCCCCAAGGCCATCGTCCAGTCCCAGGGCGGCATCCTCCTCGAACACTTCAAGCAGCTCGGCCTGCACTGCGACCTCGGCACCGGAGACCGCTTCTTCTGGTACACCTCCACCGGCTGGATGATGTGGAACTTCCTCGTCTCCGGCCTCCTCACCGGCACCACGGTCATCCTCTACGACGGCAGCCCCGGCTACCCCGAGACCGGAGCCCAGTGGGCGATCGCCGAACGTACCGGCGCCACCCTCTTCGGCACCTCCGCCGCCTATGTGATGGCCTGCCGCAAGGCCGGTGTGCACCCCGGCCGCGACCATGACCTGTCACGCGTCCAGTGCGTCGCGACCACCGGTTCCCCCCTTCCGCCCGACGGCTTCCGATGGCTCCACGACGAGGTCCGCGAGGACCTCTGGATCGCCTCCGTCAGCGGTGGCACCGACGTGTGCAGCTGCTTCGCGGGCGCCGTCCCCACCCTTCCCGTCCACATCGGCGAACTCCAGGCGGCCTGCCTCGGCACCGACCTCCAGGCATGGGACCCGCACGGCAAGCCGGTCATCGGCGAGGTCGGCGAGCTCGTCGTCACCAACCCCATGCCGTCCATGCCGGTCCGCTTCTGGAACGACCCGGACGGCAGCCGCTACCGCGACAGCTACTTCGAGATGTTCCCGGGCGTCTGGCGGCACGGCGACTGGATCACCATCACCGACCACGGCTCGGTCGTCATCCACGGCCGCTCCGACTCCACGCTCAATCGTCAGGGCGTGCGCATGGGATCCGCCGACATCTACGAAGCGGTCGAGCGGCTTCCGGAGATCCGTGAATCCCTGGTCATCGGCCTCGAAGAGCCCGACGGCGGCTACTGGATGCCACTCTTCGTCCACCTGGCCCCCGGTGCTTCGCTCGACGACGACCTGCGCGAGCGCATCAAGCGCACCATCCGCGAACAGCTCTCACCTCGCCACGTCCCCGACGACATCATCGAGGTCCCGGGCGTCCCCCACACCCTCACCGGCAAGCGCATCGAAGTCCCGGTCAAGCGACTGCTCCAGGGCACGGCCCTGACCAAGGCGGTCAACCCGGGCTCGGTCGACAACCTCGATCTGCTGCGCTTCTACGAGCAGCTGGCACGCAACCGCTCCTGACCCCTCCCCGGCCGCGTTGTCAGTGCTCACGATTACGGTGAGTGAGCACTGATAACAGCGCTCACGGGGGACCAGGGGGATGCGATGACGCCCACCAACCACCACCGACGGCCGCACCACCGGCAGTCCATGCGGCGCGCGTTGCGCCGCGACGTCCCGGCCACCGTCGGCCTGCTCGTCGACGAGCAGGACTTCACCGCCATGCGCCGGTACCGCACGTTCACGTTCACCGACCACCCCGACTACCTGCACCATGTCGAAGGACTGCTCAGAGCCCTCTCCAGGCAGGGCGGCCACACGACCGTCGCGCTCTTCGATCCCGAGGACTTCGCCCACTACTGCGCCGAGCGGGGACTCGACCCGGACGACTCCACCAGCCGCAGCCGCTACACGGCGGAAGTCGCCGCCGCCGGCCCCACCGTGGCGTACACGGGCCAGACCATGGATCACCTCGTGCCCCTGCTCATCAACAGATCGGTCCGCCAGGCCACCTGGGAGTTCGGGACCTCGCTGCTCAGCGATCTCGGAACTTGCGCGGAGTGCGGCGATGACATCGGACACGCGGCCTCGGACCGGGCATCGCAGCTCCTGGTCCGCCTCCTCGAAACCGCAGGACCGGGGACACACCACCTCGTCTGCAGCGTGCCCGCCTCGGGTGAGCAGCTCCTGGCGGTGATGCATGCCGTGACCGCCCGCGGAGCCCCTGCCGTGCTCGACGCCTCCGAAGGCGCCGAATTCGCGACGGTCTTGGCGGTCGGCGTCGCCATGGAAGGCCCCGGGGGAGTGATGTTGCGCACCACGGCCGACGGCGCCCCCGACCAGCTCCGCGGCTGGCGGCTCCACCACGGGCGCCTGGAGCCACTGACCGAGGCCGAGGTGTTCAGCGCGTACTGCACGGACGCGGACACCGGGGAGCCCCTCTCCCCTGAGCCGGGCGTCGAGTACCGAGCGGGTTTCGACCTCGGCGACCAGCCCGGCGGAAGCCCCCATCACTGAATCCCGGCGAAGCAGCGCGCAAGGGGGCTTCCCGCCTGCGACGGAAAGCCCCCGACACACTCACCGGACTGCCGGCCCACTCACTCCCCGGACAGCACCGCCTGCGCGGCGCCGCGTGCCTCTTCGGCACTGTCGGCGGCACGTGCAGCGGCAGCGGCACGCTCGCACTGCGCCAGCGTGTACTTCGCCAGAGTGGCACGTACATAGGGAATGGATGCCGCACCCATCGAGAGGGAGGTGACACCGAGCCCCGTCAGCACACAGGCGAGCAGCGGATCCGACGCGGCCTCGCCGCACACACCGCAGCTCTTGCCCTCGGCCTTGGCCGCCTCCGCCGACACCGCGACCAGGTCGAGCAGCGCGGGCTGCCAGGGGTCCTGGAGCCGGGACACCGCACCCACCTGCCGGTCGGCCGCAAAGGTGTACTGCGCGAGGTCGTTCGTACCCAGCGACAGGAACTCCACCTCCTGCAGCACTGAGCGCGCCCGCAGAGCAGCCGACGGAATCTCGACCATCGCGCCGAACTTCGCCTTCAGGCCGGCCTCGCGGCACGCGTCCGCGAACGCCCTCGCGTCCGTGCGGTCCGCCACCATCGGTGCCATGACCTCGAGGTACACGGGCAGACCCTCGGCCGCCTTCGACAGAGCCGTCAGCTGCGTCCGCAGCACCTCCGGGTGATCGAGGAGGGACCGCAGACCGCGCACGCCCAGCGCCGGGTTCGGCTCGTCGGCCGGCGTCAGGAAGTCCAGCGGCTTGTCCGCACCCGCATCCAGCACCCGCACGACCACCCGGCCCTCGGGGAACGCCTCGAGAACCTTGCGGTACGCCTCGAACTGAGCGGCCTCCGACGGCGCCCGCGTGCTGTCGTCCAGGAAGAGGAACTCCGTACGGAAGAGACCGACGCCCTCCGCACCGGCCTCGACCGCCGCCGGTACATCGGCAGGGCCGCCGATGTTCGCGAGCAGCGGCACCTTGTGGCCGTCCGACGTCGCACCGGGCCCCGACGCCGCCTTCAGTGCGGCCCTGCGCTCCTCGGCGGCCCGCGCCATCTCCGCACGCCTGGCGGCATCCGGCTCGACGAAGATCTCCCCGGTGCTGCCGTCGACCCCGATGACCGTGCCCTCGGCGAGCTCGCACGCACCGGGCAGCGCCACCACCGCCGGCACGCCGAGTGCACGCGCAAGAATCGCGCTGTGGCTGGTCGGTCCGCCTTCCTCGGTCACGAAACCGAGCACCAGCGTCGGGTCGAGCAGTGCAGTGTCCGCGGGGGCGAGATCCCGCGCGATCAGCACATAGGGCTCGTCGCTGTCCGGTACACCCGGCATCGGCACACCCAGCAGCCGCGCCACGATCCGGTTCCGCACATCATCGAGGTCCGCCACCCGCCCGGCCAGGTACTCCCCGGCGCCGGCGAGCAGGGCCCGATATGCAGCGAAGGCGTCGTACACGGCCCGCTCGGCCGTGCTGCCGACGGCGATCCGACGGTCGACGTCGGCCATCAGCTCCGGGTCCTGCGCCATCATGGCCTGGGCCTCGAGCACGTGCTGTGCTTCGCCCCCCGCCAGGTTGCCCCGCGCATTCAGGTCGGCAGCCACGGCCCCGACGGCCTGGCGTGCGCGCCCCTGTTCGCGCTCCGCCTCCTCGGCCGGAATCTGCTTGGCGGGAGGTTCGAGTACCGCCGTTCCCATGTGCCGGACCTCGCCGATCGCGACCCCGTGGCTGACGCCGACGCCTCGCAGCGTTGTCTCCATTTCACCCGTCTCCGATTGTGTGCGGCGGTTCCGGCCACCGCGGTGGATGTACGACTGGCTGTCATCGCGACCTGTCATCGCGATGCCGACATCACTGCCAGCTGAACAGTTCGTCGCCCGCCTTCACATCGCCGTCCTCGCGGACGCCCCCGAGTGAGTCGGCCGATGCCTCCAGAGCCACGACAGGGCAGATCGCGGACTTGCCTGCTGCCTCGACGGCGACGGGGTTCCAGCGCACGATCGCCTGGCCGCGGGTCACGGTGTCTCCCTTGTGGATGAGGAGCTCGAAGCCCTCACCGTTGAGCTGCACCGTGTCGATGCCGAGATGGGTCAGTACACCGCGACCTTCGGCGTCGACGACGACGAACGCGTGCGGGTGCAGGGAGACAACGATGCCATCCACGGGTGCGACGGCCTCGGACGGCTCTCGCACGGGGTCGATGGCGGTGCCAGGACCGACCATCGCCCCGGAGAACACCGGGTCCGGCACAGCGGCGAGCCCGATGGCGCGGCCGGCGAGCGGCGACGTCACAGTGGTCATGGGAGCCTCCCAGGGGGTGGAGCTTCTGGAGCCGCCGCCGCCACGACCTGTCCTGGGCGGCGTACTGCTCTGAAGCGTATGTCATAGGAAGTCCAGATTCCGCATGAGAACTGTCAGTTGGCGGACCTGGGGTGCACCGGAAGCGATTTGCCTCGCCTATCGGTGACATGTACTGTCGTAGATCTGCCTGGCCACGGCACGACTATGAGCCGCAGGTCGGCAGCACCTATCGAGCTACATCCTAAACTGGTCTACACCACTGGTCTACACCTCTGCGTGTTTTCACGTGGACCTTGGCGTGCGTCGCCGAGGCAGTGGTCAGCGGGGCGGGAAAAGGCTGATACGGTTTGAACCCGCCGGAAAGGGAATTCGCGAAAGCGGAGGAACTGCCTGGCTAACCCGCTCCAGCGGGTGGCAGAAACGGAAAACGGATCTGCTAAGCTGGAAACAACGAAGGGAAGCGCCCGGAGGAAAGCCGCAGAGAATGTTCT
>NZ_JBWKDP010000011.1:0-41240 GCF_056435905.1 Streptomyces sp. NPDC043861
CAGCCGTCCCTCTCGAAGCGCTGGACCAGTTCGGGCGGGAGTGCCTCCAGCACGCCTGCCGCATCGGCCACCGCGGTCGCCCCGCCGGTGTCGGGTGCGGTCGGGCAGGCGAACATCATCAGGCCGGGGAACTCGAGTGTGTAGCTCAGTTCGTGGTGCATGCACATCGGCTGGTTCGCCGGCCAGGCCGTCGAGGAGTACACACCCGGTGCGTACGTCTCGCGCGGCGCGAAGGCCTCCCGTTCCGTCATCAACGCGCCGCCCAGCCGGCCGAGGACCGCACCGGCCGTACCGGCGTCCCGCAGCCCCAGACCACGCACGAGAACCGCACCGTGCTCCGCAACGACCGCACGCAGCGCATCACGGTGCCCGGCCGCCCAGGAGACCGCGTCGTCAACCGCTCCGGCCTGCAGTACCGCAGGCCTGCCCGGTTGTGACTCCACATCAAGTGGAGCCGCCGTCGGTGGGATCGGCATCGTGAAGTCCTTTCGGTCGTGGCTCAGGAGGAAGTCGGCTGTTCGGTTGCGTGCAGTACGGCCTTCGCCACCTCGGCCGGGCGGGTGCGCAGGAAATGGTGGCCGCCGTCGGCGAGCTCGTACAGCTCGACCTCCTCGGCTAGGAGCCGCCATTCGTGATACCGGTCCGGGTAGTCCGCCGTGATCGGGTCGTCGGCGGCGACGACCACCGTGACCGGGGCGGTCAGCTTCACCGCCGGCGCGGCGTCGGCGCGGGCACCAGCGGCGTCGAGCACATCGGCGAAAGCGCGGTGCGCGGACACACAGTCGTGCCGGTAGGCGGCACCCACACGCTCGGCCTGCCGCGCTTCCAGCTCGGCGAGCCCGCTGTAGCCGCTGTCAGTGCTCAGTTCCGCGGCGATCTCGGCATCACTCCGCCCGGTCAGCTCGGCGATGGCGGCGCGACGCTCGACGGCGTCACCCAGCAACTGAGCACCGAGGAACACGCGCTGCACGTCCACCCCGCGCTCCCGCAGCCTCCGCGCCGTCTCCACGGCCAGCGCCGTGCCCGAAGAATGACCCCACAGCATGAGCCCCGAGAGGCCACACCCGGCGATCTCGTCGGCGAGCTGCTCGGCCACCTCTGCCAACGGGGCGAACGGCTCACTTCCCGCGGTCGGGTCGTGACCGGGCAGCTCGACGGCGTGGACCGCGGGTCCGCCGCTGGGCAACGCCCTGGCCAGGGCCTGGAAGTTCACCGCGTTGCCACCGGCGTAGGGGAAACAGACCAGAGCACCGGTGTGCGGACCGTCCGCCTCCGAGAGCGACTGCAGCAGCCCGGAGCCGGGCCGGGACCTGTTGTCGAGCAGGGAGGCGAGGTCGGCGAGGTGCGGGTGACGGGTGATGTCCTTGAGGGACACCGCCCGGTCCAGGGTGATGGCGAGCTTCACCGCGGACAGGGACGTGCCCCCGCGGTCGAAGAAGTGGTCGTGGCGTCCGATCCGGCCCCGGGGGATCCCGAGCACGGCGGCCCACGCGGCCGCCAGGCGCTGTTCGGCCGGTGTCACGGGCGGCTGGTGGCCGTCCTCGGCGGTCGAAGCGGCCTGGAGTTCCTGCGCGAGTGCGGTCAGCGCCTTCTTGTCGATCTTGCTGTTGGCGGTCAGTGGCAGGCTCTGCCGCCAGTGGAAGGCGGAAGGGACCATGTACGGAGGCAGACAGTCGCCCAGCCGGTCCGCGAGAAGGCCGGAGTCGAGGGGCCGGGGGCTGCTGTAGAAGGCCACCAGGTGCTTGACGTGGCCGGCCTGTTCGGCGACCACCACCGCGCCGTCGCGGACCTCGGGCAGGCGCAGCAGGGTGTTCTCGATCTCGCCGATCTCGATCCGGAACCCGCGGATCTTGACCTGGGTGTCCTTCCGGCCGAGGAACTCCAGCTTTCCGTCGGGCAGCCAGCGGCCGTGGTCGCCGCTGCGGTAGAGCCGCGCCCCTTCGTGGTGCGGGTCGGGCACAAAGGCCTGACGGGTGCGCTCGGGGTCGTTGACGTAGCCGCGACCCACGCACACCCCGGAGAACACGATCTCGCCGGGGGCACCCAGCGGCACCGGGGAGAGTTCCTCGTCGACGACATAGACCCGCACGTTGTTCACCGGCCGCCCCAAGGGGACCCGGTCCCCCTCCGGTGCCCGGTCCATGACCTCGTGGTTGGTGTCGTCGGAGGTCTCGGTCAGCCCGTAGGCATTGACCAGCCGGATGTCCGGCTGGACGCCGAACCAGCGCTCCGCGAGTTCTTTCTTCAGCGCCTCCCCGGTCACCGAGACGCACCGCAGGTGCGGCAGCTTCCGCGGGTGCCGCTCCAGATGGGACAGCACCACCTCCAGGTACGACGGCACGACCTGGAGCACCGCCACCTCACCCTGGGCGACCGTGTCCACGAACCGGGGGACGTCCAGGATCACCTCCTGCTCGACCAGCAGGGTCCGCCCGCCCACCAGCAGGCCCGCCACCAGCTGCCACAGCGAGATGTCGAAGCACTGCGGCGCGGTCTGGGCCACCACCTGCCCCTCGCCGATCTCCAGATCGTCGATCTTGGCGAAGAGGTGGTTGAGCAGGCCTGCGTGCTCGCACATCGCACCCTTGGGCTCACCGGTGGAACCGGAGGTGAAGTAGATGTACGCCGCCTGATCCGGACCGATGCCGAGGCCGAGATCCTCCTCGGCCTGCTCCTGACGAAGGGCCTCGTCGACGAACAGCGTGTGTACCCCGGGCAGCGAGCGGAGCGCTTCGTCCAGCGTGCCGGTACTGCCCGGTTCACTCAGTACCAGGGTGCATGCGGCACGCGAGAGCGTGGCCTCGATCCGCCCGGCGGGAAAATGCGGCTCGATGGGCAGGTACACCCCGCCGGCCTTGAAGACCGCCAGCACCGCGGCCAGCCAGTCGAGGTTGCGCTCCATCACCACCGCGACCGCGTCCTCGCGGCCGAGGCCCCCTGCCAGAAGTACCCGGGCCAGCCGGTTCGCCCGTGCGTTCAGCTCCCCGTACGTCCACTGCCGGCCTCCCTGGACCGCCGCGACCGCATCCGGATGCGACCGCACCCGCTCCTCGAACACCTCGTGCGCCCGCAGGTCCGGCAACTCACGGCGGGGCCCGGCCAGCCCCTCCAGCTGGAACCGCAGCTCCCCGGCCGACAACAGGCTCCGCCCCGTGTGCTCACCGTCCGGGTCGTCGGCGATCAGAGCAAGCGCCGACAGGTGGTAGCCCGCAATCCGTGCGGCACATTCCGCGTCGAGGACGTCGGTGCGGTGGTGCAGCCGCAGCACCAGCCGGCCGTCGGCCTCCTCCGAAAAGCCCACTCCCAGTGCCGCGGACCCAGCAGGCCCGCCGGAGCCGTCGGCATCGGAGAACGCATCGAACACCGTGTCGGACACCGGCCCGGACGCCCCCAGCTCCGTCCGGAGGTCGTCGACCGGAAAGTCCTGGTGGGCCAGCAGCTCCGACTCCACCCGGTGGGTCTCGTGCACCAGCGACCGCCACGACCCGTGCCCTGTCGGCACCGGGCACGGCAACGGCGCACGACCCCGACCGCTGACGTAACCCGTCACCACCTCACGTTCGCCCGACATCGCGGCCAGCACCCGGGCATGCGCGGCCAGCACCAACGACCGCAGCGGCACTCCCCACTCCCGCGCCAGCCGGCGCAGCACTCCCGTCACCTCGTCCGGCACCGAGACCGCGTACTCGGTCGAGCCCGGCTCGGGATCGAGCGTCCACCGCGGCAGGGCGGTGGCTCCACCGGCGACAAGCACACCGCGCCAGAACTCCCGGCCGGAATCCATCTGTGGTCCCATCGGTCGCCGCGTCCTCTCAGCCCTGTCGCGTCGCCGCGGGCCGGCAGTGGGCATTGCGCAACTCCGCTGCGGGGTTTCCGCCCCATCGGGCGTGCTGCGGGACTTCTTCGCCCTTCATCAGGAAGGAGTCGGGGGCGAGCTGCGCGCCGTCGCCCATCGTCACGCCGTAGTGGACGTGGGAGCCGACACCGAGCGTGCAGCCGTCGCCGATCGTGCTGCGGTCGGACTTGAACGTGCCGTCCTCCTGCGAGTGGCACTGGATCTTGCTTCCCGCATTGAGCGTGCAGTCGTTCCCGATTGCGGTGAGCGACCGCTCCGTCAGGTAGCAGCCGTCGTCGAAGACCCTGCGGCCGAGCCGGACCCCCAGAAGCCGCCAGATCACGTTCTTGAAGGGGGTGCCGTTCAGGATGGCGAGGTGCCTGTCGGGAACCTTCCAGAGGCGCTCGTGCCACCAGAAGTAGGGCTGGTAGATGGAGCACAGCTGCGGGCGCAGCGCGCTGAACGCCAAGACGCAGCGCTCCACCAGCACCCAGTACAGAAGGGTGAAGACGAGCGTGAACATCAGCGACAGGGCGATCACCAGCTGCCCGACCGTGCCGTACAGATCGACCGCGGCGAGCCCCACCACGGTGACCGCGAAGAAGTGCACCCATCGCAGGAACAGGAAGAGGCCCATCGAGCGGACGTTGTAGCGGTTCTTCGCCGTGAGGCTGCGGTGCATCTCGTCCCCGGTCCGGAGATGGTCGAACCGGGTGTCGCGCTCCACCGACCGGGGAATCTCGAAGCACGGCGAGCCGAGCAGCCCCACGCCCTCGCGCACCTCGCCGTCGAGCGGAACCATCACCTTCGTCGCGAGCAGGCAGTTCTCACCCGTCCTGGCGCCCGAGGGATAGGCGATGTTGTTCCCGAGGAAGTTGTGGGCCCCGATCGATGCCCGGGAGACACGGAAGGAGGTGCTCGAGAAGTCGGCGTTCACAACGGAAAGTCCGTCGGCGACCATCGTTCCGCTGCCGACGGAGGTCAGATACGGCGTCTCGTGCTGCACTTCCGTGCCGAAGTTCGACCCCGTCTGCTCCACCCGCGACAGGTCGTATCCGAGTCCGCGCAAGTAGTGGACGATGTAGGAGCTGTCGCCGAAGAGCCATTTGAAGAACTTGACGTTGGTCATGCGTGCGATGGCGCGCTGCACCGAGTAGTGGAAGCCGTACAGCGGATAGACCTTGTCCGGCTTGACCATCACATTCAGCAGACGCGGAACGGTGAACATCCAGACGATGCCCAGGGCGGTGGAACCGAAGAACAGCACGAAGGAGAGTGCCAGCGCGTCGACGTAGAGGGGCGCCGCTGTGAAGCTCACGGTGCCCGGGGCCAACATCCTGCCGACGGCCGGAACCTCGGTGAGCAGAATGTACGCACCGCCGACCGTCAGCGGTATGTACAGGAAGAACAGTTGGAGCACGGTGACCAGGCCGAAGCCGGCGCGGCGCAGCGTGCCGCATTCCGCAGGCGGGACCCGCACGTAGTCGAGTTCCGTGCGCTGTGCGGGAGAACCGTGCCACCGTTCGCCTTCCGGCACCGTCTCGCCGGTCTGCAGCGCGGATGTGTGGCCGAGCTGGGAACCGTCCCCCATCGAGGTGTCGATGTCGAGGACGGTCTTCTCGCCGATGAACACCTCACGGCCGAGGGTGACCCGGCCGGTCCGGATCCGCCCCGCATCCGCCCGGTAGCAGAGGAAGTACGCCTCCTTGCGGATCACCGTTCCGGCGCCGATCGTGAGCAGGTCGGTACAGACCGGGACGGTCCGGGAGAGGATCGTGACTCCCTTGCCGATGCGTGCGCCGAGGGCGCGCAGATACAGCACATACAGCGGATTGCCGACGAAAAAGATCATCGGGTTGGCGTGGATCAGCACTCTTACGGTCCAGAAGCGCAGATAGGTCAGACCCCAGACCGGGAACTCGCGGGGTTTCCACCGGCCGACGAGGATCCATTTGGCCGCCACGGGAAAGATGCACAGAGCGGCAAAGCCGGCGCCGCCGAAGACCGCCGACCGCAGATAGATGTCGATCGGATCCGAGCCGGCGGCGACCCACTCGTACCCCCGGGCAGCGACGAATCCGGTGAGCACGGAGTAGACGGCGAAGACCAGGAACTGCACCGTCCCGCAGAGGACGTATGCCGGTGTGCCGGCACGTCTCACCGGCTCGGCCGGAGGCGGGACCGAGGACTCCTCCCCCGACCCGGTGGGGGAGGGCGCTGCGTCCGCGAGCGCGGTCGCCAGGCTTCGGATCGTCGGGTAGCGGTAGATGTCCTTGATCGAGGCCGACGGCAGGTCCGCCCGCTTCCTGACCCGGGCACAGAACTGGGCCATGACCAGCGAGTTAGCGCCGAGGTCGTCGAAGAAGTGACTGTCGACCGACACCTGTTCGACGTCCACGACCCCGGCGAGCACCTCGGCAAGGTCCCTCTCCGTGTCCGTCGTCGGGCCGGCGTCCCTGCGCTTGGTGATCGCAGATTCGTCCGGCCCGGGCGTCAAGACCTCGACAGATTTCTCCACCATCCGAGCTCCTTGAGGAAATTTCGGCCACCGTCGGCCACTGTGGCCGGCACCCAGTGCCTCAGTGCCTCCGTCCTCCGGTCACAGCCGGAGCGAGCATCCCGAAGCCACGAGGTCGTGAGCTCTTTTCGGGTTTCACAGAACCACGATGTCCAGTCTCCGCCGCCCATCGTCAGGTTGCCACTTGAACTGATTCGCATGGATGCGACGCGGATTCCTTGCGGCTCAGATGCACTCGGTGCCGAATTTTCCGCCCTGGAGAAGGGCGCCGGCGTTCTGGACGAGGCCCGTCCACGATGCGATGCGGCCCGGTGTCGAATGGGGGGTGCGGTGCGGTGCGCAATCGCGAAACGCCCTGTCCGATCGGGCTGTTTCCGGTGCGGACTTCACGTCCTGCCGGCGGCACGGGCGATTTGCCCCGGCCCCTCGACCAATGGGGTGACACGGCATCCCGTGCAGATCGTGCACCGATCGTCGACCGACTCCCATCGCACAAAGTTTCTTCGGAAAACGTGTTCGTGCGGCGCCCGTCGCGGGCCGGCCCCACCGGAACACGGCGAGCCGTGTGACCGCGCAGAGCAGCAGCTTTCGCCGTCGCATCCCCGGTCCGACACGGGGAATGCCGATTCCCCTACTCCACGAGGGCCAATTAAGGCCCGTAGAGGTGTCCTGCGTCGACGCAGCGTGCACCAAGACATAGGGAGGAAATGGCGAGGGCGGCTGCTTCCCGGCCATCCGCCATGCGGTCAGCAGCGTTTGTCGACCTGGAGCTGGAGTGGAGTGCCATGGCCGAAACCGGCGATGCAGTCATCTGTCCGTTCGATTTCAGTGAGGCCCTGGAGTTCGACCCCTCGCTCACGGCGCTGATGGCCCGTGGTCCCATCACACGGATCCGGCTCCCGTACGGCGAGGCGGACGCCTGGCTGGTCACCGGGTTCGACGGGGTGCGCCAGGTGACCACGGACCACCGCTTCAGCCGGGCCGAGATCATGGGGCACGACTATCCGCGGCTGACACCGGAACCCATCGTCTCCCCGGAGTCGATCAATGTGATGGATCCGCCGCACAGCAGTCGCCTGCGGCGGCTCGCGTCGCATGCCTTCACCAGGCGACATGTGGACCAGATGCGGTTGGCGATCGTAGGGCTCGCCGACGAGCTGCTCGACGACATGGCCGAGCAGGGGCCTCCCGCGGACCTGGTGCACCATCTCTCGAACCGGCTCCCTCAGGACACCATCTGCGAGGTGCTCGGGATCGCCCGGGAGGACCGGCCCCGGATGCAGAAGTACGTGCATCAGCTGCTCGCCACCGGCCCGGACACGCAGCAGACCGAGGCCACGGCCAAGGCGGAGCTGCGTGCGTACTTCGGCGCACTGGTCAGCGAGCGGCGGCGCACCCCCGGAAAGGACCTGATCAGCGCGTTGGCCGCGGCGAAGGACGGCGAGGACGCACTCGACGACCAGGAACTGGCCGTGATGGCGCTGACGCTCATGCTCAGCGGGCATGACACGGGCTCCTGCCAGATCAGCAATGTCGCGTACCTCCTGCTGACCCGCCCCGAGCTCATGGAGCGGGTCAGGACCCGGCCGGACACGCTGGCCGCGGTCCTCGATGAGCTGCTGCGTTTCATCCCGTTCCGCAAGGGGGTCGGCATCCCTCGGGTGGCCCTCGAGGATGTGGAGATCGGCGGAGCCCGGATCAGAGCAGGGGACTTCGTGCACGTGTCCTATCTGACGGCGAACCGCGACCCCGAACGGTTCTCGGACCCCGGCGCCATCGATCCGGACCGGCCCACGACGCCGCACATGACCTTCGGCTGGGGCGGGCATCGGTGCATCGCCGTCCCACTGGCGATGGCAGAACTGGAAGTGGCGATCGGGCGGCTGCTGGAACGGTTCCCGGATCTCCGGCTGGCGGTACCGGCAGAGGACGTGCGCTGGGACACGGAGACCATTCGGCGCTTCCCGACCGAGCTGCCCGTCGCCTGGTAGGGCCCGCCTGCCCGCCTCCCCGCCTGCCCGCACTCACGGGCGCGGCAGGCAGGGAGGCTTCACATTGCCGGGCCGGGACAGGAGGGGCCTTCACATTCCCGGGTGGGACCGGGAGAGCTTCAAAGTTCCTGTGCGCGGACCGGGAGAGCTTCATTTTCCTGGGCGGGGCCGGGGAGAGCCGTCATGCCTGGTGGTGGGCAGCGGGCAGGGCCCTGCTCGGCTGTCAAGTCCCGAAAGCCAGGGGCATGACGTGATCCGCCGGATGAGGCTCCATTGAGGCGTGGGCTCATGCAGAGCAGCCGCGCATCATCCGGGGCGTCCCGGTGGGGTTCGACCTGCGACGCGTGCAGCCCATGGCCGACGGCTTCCTGGATTCACAGGTTGAATCCACAAGGGCTTCCGGCAACCTGATTGTCCTTCCCCGGGAGGAGTGCACACGCATGATTCACTCCGCCGGATATGAAGCGCACAATGGCTACGGGGAGGGCAAACGAGGATAACCATCATTTTCCCGATGCCCTGAGTTTGGGGGAGCACCGTGAGTTCCATACCCCCTTCGTCCGAGCGCCCCACCGGCCCCCCGTCCGGTCCGCTGTCCGGTCGGCCGTCAGGTGAGCAGCCGCTCGACCTGTCGGCGAACCCACCTCCACCGGTGCCTCCGCCACCGACCGGACCCCCGCCTCCACCAGGGCCCCCCGGTCCGCCTTTCCCCCTCGAGGAGCCCGGCGAGCCGGGCCGGGGCCGAGGAGGGCCGTCCTCCTGGCTGCGGGCCCGCAGGACGCTGGTGAGCGCCAGCACAGCGGTGGTCGCGGTGCTGGCAGTGATCCTTTCCTTCACCCTCATGGGCGGGAGCAAGGGCCCGGGCGAAGTCTTCCTCCAGACGGCCTCGGCGGCCGGCCCCGATCCGTTCACCCCCTCGACAGCCATTCAGGCCGAGGCCGCCCATCCCGCGTCCGCCGCTGAGGCACAGGGCGGTGTGGACGGCGGGCGCACTCTTCAGGTCAGCGGCGCTCATCCCGGTCTCTACGGGGGGACGCAAAATATCGCGAGCTGCGACGTGGAGAAGCAGATCGCCTATCTGTCGGCGAACAAGGCCAAGGGCAAGGCCTTCGCCGAGGCGCTGAGCATCCAGCAGGCCGAGATTCCCGTCCACCTGCGGTCCCTGACGCCTGTTCGGCTGGGCTTCGACACCAGGGTCACCAACCACGGGTACAAGAACGGCACGTTCACGCGCTACCAGGCGATCCTGCAGGCCGGCACGGCTGTCCTGATAGACGACCGCGGCGTACCGCATGTGCGCTGCGCCTGCGGCAACCCCCTGGCTCCGCCCATGGCCGTCGAGGGCACACCGAAGTACGCGGGACGAGAGTGGTCGTCCTTCCGCCCCTCGGCCCTTGTCGTGGTCAAACCGGCCGACAAGCCGATGAAGGCCATCACGATGTTCGACCAGGACCGCAAGGTCTGGTTCGAGCGCCCGAGCAGAGACCAGTCGGGCAGGAACGACGAGCAGGTCCCCACCCCGAAGGGCCAGCCCAAGGACGTGGTGTACCCGGTCCTGCCTGCGCCTTCGCGCGGATCAGTGGAGGAGTTCCCGGAGAACACCGGTAAGGAAGACAAGGAAGAGGAGGAGCGGGAGGACGAGGAGAAGCAGAAGGAGAAGGGCAGGCAGGAGGAGCAGAGGGAGCACGACAAGGAGAAGAGCAAGGAGCAGAAGGAGAAGGACAAGCAGCAGGACGAGGAGGAGCAGAAGGAGAAGGACAAGGACAAGGAGAAGGGCAAGCTGAAGGAGGAGAAGGAGAAGGGCAAGCTGAAGGAGGAGAAGGAGGAGAAGGAGGAGAAGGAGGAGAAGGAGGAGAAGGGCAAGCTGAAGGAGGAGAAGGAGGAGAAGGAGGAGAAGGAGGAGAAAGGCAAGCTGAAGGAGGAGAAGGAGGAGAAGAAGGAGCAGGAGAAGGGCAAGCTGAAGGAGGAGCAGGAACAGAAGAAGGAGAACGAGCAGGAGAAGAAAGACAAGCAGGAACAGAAGGAGAAGAAGGAGGAGAAGAAGGAGGAGAAGAAGGAGGAGAAGAAGGAGCAGGAGAAGGGCAAGCTGAAGGAGGAGCAGGAACAGAAGAAGCAGAACGAGCAGGAGAAGAAGGACAAGCCCACGGAACAGGAGCAGCCGAAGGACAAGCCCAAAGAACAGGAGCAGCCGAAGGACAAGCCCAAAGAACAGGAGCAGCCGAAGAAGAAGGAACAACCCAACGAGCCGCCGCCGCAGGAGCAGCAGCAGGAACAGCAGCAGGAGCAGCCGCAGGAACAGGAGCAGCAGCAGGTTCCGGACCAGCCGCTTCCGCAGTCACCGGCACAGCCGCAGGAACAGCAGGAGCCCCAAGAGCCCCAAGAGCCGGTCGAGCCCCAAGAGCAGCAGTAGGTTCCGGATCAGCCGATTCGTAGTCACCGGCGCAGCCTCAGAGCCTGCAACAAACCGCCGGGCTTAAGGCACATCCCGTGCAGCGGAACGTGCACGGACGGCGAAGTCGCGTCACGGCTTGCCGCTGTGGGGAAGGTGCGCCACGACGCGAAAAGCACACCCGACCCGGGGTGCGAGACGCCGTCGACCTCACGCTCACCGACGCCGACGGCCGTGAACTCGATCTGGGCACCCGCATGAATGCGAACCCGGAGGAGAGCGCAGGCGCTTGCTGCACACAGGCCGAGAACATCAGCGACGAGGCCCGCTCGCATCGGAATGTCCTGGGGGCCGTGCTTACTGCTGTCGGCCTGGTCAACTACCCCACGGAGTGGTGGCACTGGTCCTATGGCGACCGCTACTGGGCACTCATGACAGGAGCCGCTGTCGCCCACTACGGACCCGAGGAGTTCGTCTGATCACGCGCTCTGCCCAGCGCGTGTCCAGCCCGCGGCCGCACATGGGCGCCGATCGGGCAACCGCGATCTGTCTGAAAACGCGACCCGTGGTCGACCGGTCCGGGAATCGGAGCGTGGGTGGCCGACTCGGTGAGCGCGGGCGGGAACTGAGTTGCTCATGTGGACGGAGACGTCCGGTCCGATACGCCCGAGGAGCAGCATCCCGGGGGCCACCGATCAACGGACGACCGACCGCGCCAACGCTCCTGTCCACGTACGGGCCAGCCGCTCTGACCGGATCGCCCATTCCAGCAACGGCTGGAGCGGTGGAACCGGGCTCTGCGGCTCCGGCACCTCGTGGGTGTCCGTGCCCCTGGAGGCCTGATCGTACGCCGCCAGTGCGCTCCAACGGCAAAGAGCCGGACCCGGTGGTACTGGGTCCAGCTCTCGTTGTCGGGCACTTCGGGGTCTGGCGGAGCATGCATGGCGATCCTGGAGTCGCGGATCGACTGTCTCCCCCCCCGCCCGGCCCGGTCGGATTCGGGTGGTCGGGCGTCACAGCCCCAGGGAGATGGCCAGTCGGGTGAGTTCGGCCGTGCTGTTGATGTTGAGCTTGGCCCGGATGCGGCGGAGATAGGCGTCGACCGTGTGCTTGGAGAGCCCCATGTGGCGGGCCGTCTGCAGGTACGTGCGCCCTGCGGCGATATGCCGCAGTGTCTCCCGCTCACGCGGAGCCAGCGTAGGCGTGGGGGCTTCGACGTGCGGGGTGGCGAGTGTGAGGCTCATGGGATCTCCTCCGACAGATCGGCTTGATCATCACTGCTCACACCCTCGGAAGCAGGGGGCATATGCCCGATTCCTTCTGTTTGTCCCTCTTTCGAAAAGCTTGCTCGGCGGACTTCATGGCGGTGTCCCTCGACTGTCACAGGCGTGTCACGGGGCCCTTTCGTGACCCCGGCCTGGCGGTGATCACTGAGGGGAGTTGTACGGCTACAGGGACGAGGTGGCCCGGGAGAAAAGGCCCGGAGTCCCGGGGAAAGTCCCGGAGTCCCGGCGGCCATCGTCTGTGCATGGGCCTCCCGACCGCCCGACCCGGGCGAACGCGTCCTGCTCTCGACCGTGACGCCGCTTTGCAGGGCCGCGGGATGGGCGAGTTCCGGCGGGCCTCGGAGTGACTCTGGAGAAGCGCCCCTGGTACGGGGCCACGTCTGCGGCCAGTGGACGAACCAGGTCGGCGGAGTCCAAGGGGTGGGTCGACGCGATCAGTGATCGTGACAGCTCACGGCGACGAGGTCACCGTGGGTTCAGGTCGCACACCCACTGTCGACGGCATGCCCTTGACCAGGGCCGGGCTCGGCGCCGCGGCGCAAGCGGCGGCCACTCTCGTACAGACCGACACCACGCCGTCGAGCTGAGAGGTTCCCGGGGGCCGCTCATGTCGTGAGCACCCTGCGCAAGCGCATCGACACCCTTGGTACTCCCGACGGCGGCCGCCTGTTCTTCGGCAAGAGCGGGGGAGCGGACTCCTCCTCGATGTACTGCCCGGGGTGACAGGTGAGCCCGGGCGCCGGCCAGCCTGATCGCCAGTGGATCGAGGTCGGCTGCCGTCGAGCCCTGAGAGCGGTAGCGGTACGTCGTTGCCCCGGCCCAGGGGGCAGACCGGCCGCGACCGGGCAGGTCCGCCCTCCATCGACGGACCTGACCAGCGGCCACGATGCCTCAGTCGCGTGCGCCCACGGTCGCTCCGGCGTATTTGACATTGATCCGGTAGAGCAAGCGGCTGGCCTCGAAGTCCGGTGTCGCACTGACGTCGGTGCCTCGGTGCAGGGTGCTCATGTTGTCCCAGATCACCAGGTCCCCAGGCTCGTACTGATGGGTGTACCCGGGCAGTTCGTTCAGCATGAACTCCTCGAGCCGGTCCAGCACAAGGTCCGACTGTTCGGCGGGCATCCCGGCGATGGCCATGGCGCTTCCCGACGGAGCGAACAGGCCGCGGACCCCGGTCGCCGGATGACGTTCGAACAACTGATGCCGGGCACCGTCCAATCGGTCCTGTTGCTCCGGCGAGAGGTCCTGGCTGGCCGCGGTGTTGTCCCGCAGAGCGTGCCGGTTCCCGAACCGGTGCACCACCTCCACGCCGAGCGCGTCGTCCGCCGAGTCGCAGCCGAGCAGGCCCGGACGGGCCGCGAGGAGTTCCCAGGCCGAAGCCAGGTCGATGAAGGCGGTGCCCCCGGAGCGCTCCGCGGCCCGGATTGCGTAGAGCGACGTGGCTATGCC
Organism: Streptomyces sp. NPDC043861; assembly: GCF_056435905.1. Classification (NCBI taxonomy): domain Bacteria; kingdom Bacillati; phylum Actinomycetota; class Actinomycetes; order Kitasatosporales; family Streptomycetaceae; genus Streptomyces; species Streptomyces sp. NPDC043861. The sequence continues at coordinate 13,469 of NZ_JBWKDP010000011.1, forward strand.
GAGATCCTGCAGGTAGGACATGTCGGCGTGCCAATAGGCGCCGCCGTCGAGCACCCCGAAGGGGGTACCGTCCGCCGGTACGAAATCCGAGATCTTCAGGATCGAAGGGAACCCGCTCACGGTCAGGTTCTGCAGCACATGTGGGATCGGCTCGCCGAAGAAGCTCATGAACTCCTGGTAGCGCTTCGGCGTCAGGTTCTGACGACGCAGTACGAGAACGCGATGCCGGTACAGGAGTTCCCTGAGCTGTTCGGCCTCGTCTCGGGTGGCCGATGCGGCGTCGAAGTCGGTGACCTCTCCGACGAACTCATTGACACCCAGTGGTCTTGCTTTCATTCGCCCCGCTCTCGACGGGAGGCTCGGACCAGCATTTCGTCAGCCTCTGCATTGGTGAACACGTCAACTTTCGCCCGGTCTCAGGCGCTCGCCCTCGCCCGCCACTGCCGCAGCCTGTGGCTCGCCTCCACCACCTGTTCCATGGGAACCGCGAACGAGAACCGCAGCCATGACGGCTGGGACCCGGTGAAGAACGAATCCAGCGGCAGAGCGGCCACGCGGGCGGCCTGCACGAGATCCACCGCTGGATCGTTGCTCCGTACCGTGTCGGCGGGCGGACGGGCCATGACGAAGTGACCGCCGTCCGGTACCAGCGCGGAGAAGCCGCTCTCGGTGAGGGCGGTCACCAGTAGATCCCGCTTGCTCCGATAGGAGTCGGCCGTTTGTGCCGTACGAGGGCCGTTGACCTCCGCCATGAGCCGTACCGCCGCCCGCTGAAGGAGATCGGGCGCGCAGTTGGACAGGTGCATGTGGGCGGTCTCGGCATGTCGCGCGAGCCGGTCCGGTGCCAGGAGCCACCCCAGCCGCAGTCCACTGGCCGCGTACGACTTCGACATCCCACCCGCGATCGCGGCGCGTCCCGTCTCCAGGAGCGCCGCGTACGGAATGGACGGCCCCGTGTACCGGAAGTCCCGGTAGGCGTCGTCCACCACCACGTGGCAGCCGTACCGGTCGACGAGACCGAGCACTTCGGACCATGCGTCGCGGTCCACGACGAGGCCGGTCGGATTGTGCGGCGAGTTGAGCACGAGGACGCCCCGGGGGCCCAGAGGCGCCAGCACGGCGGCCAGCCGCTCGGTGTCCAGACGCGGTGCATGGGTGGAGAGGTCGACCGGAACACTGCAGGCTTCCAGGCCCGCGATTCTCGCCAGCCCCGGATAGTACGAGTAGAAGGGCTCGAGCCACACCGCCGTGTCACAGCCCATGCCCGCGAAGCCGAGCAGGAGGGACGCCAGCGACTCCGTACAACCCGAGGTGACCACCGGGCCCGGCACCCCGTGGCCGTACAGCGATCCGATCGCCTCGCGCAAGGCCGGTGTGCCCCGCGTCGGTGTGTACTGGAAATGGGCGTGGGGAAGCTCGGCAGCGACGGCGCGGCGCCATTCCGGATCGTAGACGGGCTCCGGGATGCCCTGGGAGAGATTGACCGCCGTCAATTCGCCGGCCAGCGCGGTCATCCGCTGGTAGACATCCACGACATGGGCATCGTGCTCGGTGGACACACTCACCGTCTTCGTCCGCTCCTCTATTCTGAGCGTCAGGGCAGGCCCTGGCGGGTTCGCGCCGGGCCTGCCGTGGGACGCCAGGGGTCATGCAGTGGCGATGCGGTTGAGTCCGTTCCAGAAGGTGGTGAGCGCTTCGAGCACCTGGGAGGCGCCCTGGATGAGCTCCTCTCGCGCCGACTCGTCCTTCGCCGCGGCCAGCAGCGCGTCATGGACCCAGTCCACGTGGTTGGCCTCGATGAGGATGTGCAGGTAGAAGTAGTTGAAGTCCTCGTGCTCCCAGCCGTCGTAGAGACGGAAGCCCTCGTAGAGGTTCACGATCATCGGGAACCCGAACTCTTCGATCACGTAGTGCGCGCCGACCGAGTAGTTCGGCGACTCCTCGAGGAACAGCCGCCGCAGATTGGCGACAAGCTGCTCGGCCTCCGGCGCGTGCTGCACCGTGCGGTAGTCGTCCAGCTCGACGCCGACGCCCTTGAGCGCCTTCTCGAACATGACGTAGTGCGCGTCACCACGCCCGTCACCGAGCTCGGAGACGACGGTACGGGCGCTCTTGAGCCGGATGAACTCGTCGTCCACACGGGCGGCCAGGCCGGCCAGGATCTGCGGGAAGGTACGGATGTAGTAGTAGTACTGCTGGAAGACCTCCTTGAGGACTTCCTTGGGCAGCGGCTCCTTGCGCAGCGTCTGGTAGAACGAGTTCTCGTTGATTCCGGAGTCCTCGATCATCTGCTTGATACGTGCGATGACCTCGTTACCGGCGTCGACCTCGTGACCCATTGTCTCTAATCCTTTTCATGACGGAGTGCGTCGCACGGGAAGCCGAACGACGGCGGCTTGCCTGCGGAGAAAGGCGCTGAGCGCAGAGACCAGCACCGAACAGGTCGCTGGTATCACCGGCCGGTGGCTCGAACCCGCAACGTCGGCCGGACGCATTCATCATCATCGAGCCAAGGTCGGCCCCGCCAGCTCCGCGAGCCCTCGGAACTGGCACTGGCAGAAGGACGACAGGTGGGCAGAGTCGGGCACTTCGCCACAAAGATGCAGAAGTGCACCACAGTGGCTGTCGCGCTGCGACCGGATTCACCGGACCGGGCGGTGACCGGGATCGCCGCTCGGAGTCGGCCGGGTCGATGGGCCGGGCCCGGAGGTTGGGAGGGGCGCCACGTTCGGCGAGGCCACGCGTCCACTGCGGGACCATATCGACCCCGTCCGGGCCGGCGCGTTCAGGGACATGAAGAACGCACATCCGGGGACCCCCGCGCCTCGCGCGGGTTCGTGCAGGTGCTCGTCGCACGCCGTGCCGGCGCCGTCCGTCCGGCATGCGGGTACAGACGGCGCAGGTGCTGTGCGGGTGCCGGCGGTCTCCGTGCGGATCAGGTCGCGGCAGGGCGGACGGGCCGCGGGGCAACTCGTCCCTGTGCGCCGTGGGTTCGGCCGGTAGGTCGCTGCGGCGGCTGAGAACCGCTTCTCTCGTGGCGCGGCCGCTCGGAAGGTGCCGCTCGATCGCTGATCAGCAGGTCAAGGTCCGGAAGCTCGCTCATGGCCATCCCGAATCCCGGGGTCATCGACCGATGAAGAATCATCGAACCGCTGGCACACCCGGCTGGTGTCGTCGCCGACCGCTGAGATGTTCCGCAGATTTCCAAGCCTTTTGCAGGGATCGGTCACCACTGCGATCCACGCCATTATGCAATCTCTTCGCTTCCCACGGCATTTATGGGCCTGCTAGGGTTCCCGTATGAAGCCACGGGTCTTTCTTTTCGATCTCGGCGGTGTTGTCTGCCGCTTCCGTCGCGAGCACAGAATGAGAATTCTTGGTGAGGCCTGCGGATTGACGCCGGAGCAGGTGGACGAAGAGCTCTACGCGTCGGGTCTGATTTCTTCCTGGGACAGCGGTATGAATTCCTCGGAGGGGGTGGAGCGGGAAATACGAGGACGGCTCGGTTTCTCCGGTACGTCCCGGGAACTCCGTGAGATCTGGTGCCTGGCATTCGAGCCCGATCCGGACGTCCTTGCCTCGGTCGACCTCGTGCGCCCGTATCGCACCGCCCTGTTCACGGACAACGACCCGCTGCTGCTCGACGCGTTCCCCGAGCACCTGCCCGAAGTGAATGACCGCTTCGACTCGCTCCTGTTCTCCTGCGGCCTCGGAGCGGTCAAGCCGGCTCCCGAGGCGTTCGCCGGAGTCCTGGACCTGCTCGGGGCCACTGCCGGCGAGACGTTCTTCGTGGACGACCGTGAGCGGAACGTGCTGGCTGCCCGTGCACTCGGGATCACGGCCGTGCTCTTCGACGGGAGCGCTGCGCTCCGCCGGGAGATCACGGAACTACTGGCCGACTGAGGCGCCGCCGGGGCCCTCCAGTGTCCGCAGGGCCCCGGCCAGCACCTGCGGGGCGGGCTCGGTACCGTCGAGCACCACGGCGCCGGAGTCCCGCATGACCTCCTCGTACCGCTCACAGAGCCCGGCGATCTTGGCGCGCAGCCGAGCGGGCGTGTAGACGTCGACCCATCGGTCGTGCCGGGCGACGAGCCTTTCGTAGGCAACCTCGGGGTCCACGCGGAGCCAGAACAGCACATCGGCGTCAGGGAGCATCGCCTCGATGTCGTCGAGCCAGTTCCGGTGCTCGTGAATCTCCCCGCAGTACACCTGCCACGTGTGCCGCCACCGGTCGAAGAGGACGACGTCCGCCCCCTCGAACCGCGGCTGCTCGTAGCGGAATTGGACCGCGCTTTCGAGCATGTATGCGGCGTGCCGGAAACCGGCCGGGACGACTTCCTGGTAAAGCGTTTCCGGGCGACCGCCCTCTGCAATTCTCCGGAATGCGTTCGACATGGCCCTCGCAGGCCTTGCGCGAATTACCTTCCCAGTTTCCGAAAGGGATTCCGCCAGGCCGTCGAGCAAGGTTGACTTACCGCTTCCGTCAACCCCCTCGACGGCCACGATGCGGTAAGCGACTTCTGCCCGCTTGTTTTCCTGTGCAGAATTCATGCTAGTTTCCTTGCCATGAGAGAACTGATCGTCGGAATATCCCTCCGGCCTTGGCGCAGGCCCGGTAAGACCGACAGATGGATGCAGAGCATTGGCTATTTCTCCGCCGTGGAGGCCACCGGAGCGGTTCCACTGGGAATCGCCCCGACTGCTGAATCGGCCCTGCGCACCGCGTACAACCTCTGTGACGCCCTTGTCCTGCCCGGCGGAATGGACATCGCTCCGGAGCTGTACGGCGATTCGCGACACACCGTCACCGAGATTCAGCCGGAACTGGACGCCATGGAGCTGCACTTGCTGCGCTGGGCGGAGGAGGACGGCAAGCCGGTCCTCGGGATCTGCCGGGGGGCGCAGCTCCTCAACGCGGCGAAGGGCGGCAAGCTGTGGCAGGATCTGCCGACCCAGCTCGGTGCCGAGGGACACGGCGCAGACGAAGCCGGCACCGACTTCCACGAGATCGTCATCGAGGAGGGGAGCCGGCTGCGGCAGGTCGTCGGCGCGGAGCGGAGCCTCGTGAACAGCAGGCACCATCAGGCGGTTGCCACGCTCGGGACCGGCCTGGACGCCGTCGCACACGCTCCCGACGGGGTGGTCGAGGCAATCGAGACCCGCGGACCGTGGTTCGCGCTCGGTGTCCAGTGGCATCCCGAGGAGCTGCCCGCCGAATCGCCGGCAGGGGGAGGGGTTTTCCGAGCACTGGTCCAGGCCGCGTCACTGCGATCCGTCCAGCACTAGGCCCGCGTCGCCGAGCCCGGAGACGAGATCCTCGACGGCGGTCACCGCGTCCGCCGTCGAGGCACCGGAGACGCCGACCATGCCCCAACGACCAGGCACGCTGGCCACGACCTGGACCGTCCTCCCCGGGGTGGCCCATCGCTGCGCGCATCGTGCGGTGGTCGTCAAGTCGGCCTGTGGCGCCGGGCGGTAGACCCGGGTGGCCACATGTACCGGGCCACTGGACTGCGAGAGCGCGTCCTGGAACCGGCGCATGTAGACGGCGCCGTGGGACGACAGGTTGAAGTCAATGACCCCGCTGACGACCCGGTCCCCGAACTTGCCGCCGATCCTCCCCACGGCAAAGTCGATCCCGCCCGTCACCAGGCTGTTCGCGCAGCCCTGTGCCGCGCTCGCCGGCCCCTGGAATGAGTCCAGAACGGCCCGGAGCGCTGCTGTCATGGAGTGGTACTGCTCCTCGGGCACACCCAGTGCGGCGCAGTCATCGGCGAGCAGCGTCGCGTTGCCTTCCCAGGAACAACCGTTCATCAGCTGAAGGGTCAGACCTTCGGCCACCCGCCCGCCGCTGATGTGGCCGGAGGGCGTGACGATGAAACGGCGTCCGGCGATGTCACAGGTGACGAAGTCGACATGGGCTTCCAGCAGATACGAGTCGCCGTGCTTGTGGGCCTCTCGGGCGCACCGGGCCAGGACCTCCTCGTCGAGGAGGTTCAGACCGGTCACGATACGGGCCCCGTCGCCGGCCTCGCACGGCTTGAGGCAACCGCGTTCCAGGCCGTAGCGATCGAGCAGCAGCCGGGCCGCCGCAAGCACACCCTCGACGAAGACTTCGCTGTCGTTGTCGCGGGGGACGAGATAGCCGGGGAGGACCGGAACCTCCATGCCGAGCAGCTGGTGGGCGGCCGACATGTGCTGCTCGCGGATCAGGAGTTCATCGGGTTCCAGCCCCTGTGCCCCGACCCGGAGGGCGTCGGCGACCGTGGGGTGGATGTGGTCCTTGCGGTTCCAGCGGTCGGAGACCACAGGGCCGTTCGCGTCGACCCGGAGGGCGGCGAGCCCGGCCCGCTCCTTGAGCCAGAGCAGAAAGACCTGTGTCTCCAGGTCGAGGGCATAGAGCCGGACCACGGCGTCGGGGTGCCCATGGACCCAGTCGACGAGCGGCTGCAGGGTACTGTCGCCGGGCCGGGCGGCGACCGTCAGCAGCGCGTCCGAGAGGTAGTAGTGGTCCCGTGTTCCGATGTCCACCGCCGCGACGCCGTAGTGCTCCACGGCCTCTCGCCACGGGGCGATGCGGCCCACTGCCAGGTCACCGTCCCCGGCCAGCGCGACGGCCCGGCTCTCCAGGTATCCGGGCACGTCGTAGGGGTTCCGCCCCGAGACGACATCGGCCAGGTCGCCCTCGAAGCCCCGCGTGGTCCGGGTGGCGGAGTGCATGATCACCGCCGGAACGGCGCACCGGGCAGAGGGCTCCTCCACGAAAGGCAGCAGCTCCGTCGCAGCCCTCTCCGCCACGCGCCCGATACCGTGACCGAGCAGCAGGCGGCAGTGCTCGTCGACCTCCGCTCCGGTGAGCACCCGCGGGCCGGTGCTGAAGCCCTGCCACGCGAAGACTGCACCGTCCTCGGTCACGACCTCCGTGCTGATCGGTGCCGGCTCGCCGGACCACGCACGACTGAGCCCGTCCCCATTGCCTGTCTGCATCGCCGTTCCACTCGTCATCGTGTCGGGTTGTGTTCAGGACCTGGCTGCGGGAGAGGCGCGGGAGCGAATCCGTGGACGATCCTTCGCCAGAAGTCCTCCGTCGTTCCCGTGGCCGGGAATGCCTGCGCGTCGAGGACGTAGGAACAGTCGAACTCGTCGGTGACCATGTCGAAGACCGCGTAGCGCAGCCCCAGGGCCTTGGCCGCGCTCAGAGCGGTCTGGCCTGCCGTGGCGCACCTTGCGGCGACGGGGCCGTCGGTCACCTTCCGGCCGTGCTCGACCGAGCGGGTGGTGACGGAGCCAGCGGGCGCGTGCCGTTCCTCGACATCGATGACGCAGTCGTTCGCGACGGTGACCCTGAGCTCCACCTTGGCGCCTTCGAGGTTCGTACCGATCTCCCGCTCGAAGACGAATCCCGACTCCTCGCAGAGGGCCGCGAGGAACTTCTCGTCGCCGACTTCGACGTCCTCGAACGTCCACTGCTCTCCGGCCGCATTGCCCGGCGACTGCAGTCGTCCGCCTGCATAAAGGTAGTTGGTGCGCCAACGCTCAGGCGCAAGGTGGGTGATTCCCTTGCCCATCGAACCGCAGACGGCCTTGACGTAGACGGCCTGCCCGGCCGCCAGCGTCCGGAGCAGACGCTGCGGGGTCGGATCCTCGACCGCCGGCGGCACCGGGACTCCCGCCTCGGCGAGCAGCTTCCTGACCACCGCCTTGTCACGGGTGCAGGCAACCGCTTCGGGCGTGTTGAGGTAGTCGATGCTGTGGGTCGTCCGGCGCAGCCGCTGACCCGTACTCAGCAGATAGGTGGTCAGCGCCTCGGCGTAGGCCTGCGTGCCGTAGGCGCCCGGAACCCGGTCCTCGATCCTGGCGTCCCAGAACTGATGGGGGAAGAACAGGACGACGCTGACCGGTCCGAGGAGGTCCTGGACCCCCTTCCGCACCTGTGCGTAGGTGTGCAGGCGAATGGTGACGCCCCGCTCCGCCAGCCAGCCCTCGTGCGCGAGAAAGGGGTCCAGCTGTGATCTCGGCCATGCATCGGCGACTGCGAGAAGGGTCTGGGTGGGCATCCTGCTCATGCGACCGCCTCCGTTGTGCCGGGCGTCGGCAGCGACAGCACCAGGGCGAGCACCTGCCGTGCCACTTCCTCGGCGGGCAGCGAGCCGTCCACGGCGGTGTGCGGCACATCGACCAGTGCCTCGGTGTACGCGGCGTCAAGCCGCTCGAGATCCGCCATGAGCTGCGACGAACTCCAGTGGTCCACAGTCCAGTCCCCGCGTTGGGTGATGCGTTCGAACGCCACTGACGGGGGTGTCTGCACATGCAGCAGCAGGTCCGGGCGTGGCAGATCGGCCGCCAGGCGTGCGTACCAGTCGTCATGGACACTCTGGCCGGGGCAGTACACCTGGTAGGTGGTGAGCCACCGGTCGAAGACGAGCCAGTCGAAGTTGTCGTACTCCTGCTCCAGGTAGTGGAACTGGGCCATCGCGTCGATCAGGTAGGCCCCTCGGCGCAAGTCGTCGGGGATGACGTCCTGGTAGCGCTTCTCGTGACCCGAGGGCTCGTCAACGAGCTCCCGGAAGACAGTCGCCATACGCGGCGAGAGCCGCTCGGACCGGGCGCCGGGTCCGAGATGTCTCACAAGGTTCGCCGCCAGGGTGGACTTTCCGGAACCGTCTATTCCCTCGATGGCGATCAGCCGATAGGGACGGTGCACCGTCATGCGAGCACCTCGTTCTCGACGGGGACGCCATGGGGCGGCAGCACCGGCTGGAAGAGGATGCGCTTGCCGCGGACGAGCGCAGGGACGGTCTCGTTGACTGCGGGCTGGCCGGCGCAGGCGCCGAGCGCGTAGACGCCGGGCATCGAGGTGCAGCCGGACTCGTCGGTGGCCAGTGCACCCTTCCTGTCCCGCGCCAGAGAGGAGATCAGCTCTCCGCCGGGCAGGACTGGGTCATTGCCGGTCGCCCAGATCACCGCGGTCTGGTCGACCGGGCGCCTCTCCTCCCAGATCGCGCTCCCGGCGCCCGACAGCCGGCCGCGGGCATGCCTGCAGCGCCCCGGAAGGGAGCGGGAACCCAGGGGGTTCCGGTTGCGCGACGCAGAGTACGTCCACGAGATCGCTTCGCCCTCGATGTCGAGGCCGTCGTAGACCAGGTAACGCACACACGGCATGCGCCATTTCTGCTTCCCGCACTCCAGCGCGGACTTGCCGACGAGTTCGTACGTGAGCTGTGACGGCGCACGCCAACTGTACTTGTCCGGGTTCTCGGTGGGGAACATGCCGACGTAGCGGTTGCTGAGGACCACCACCTCGGCGGCCTCAGGCGCAACCAGCGACGCCACCTGCATCCCGGAGTTGCCCGCCCCCACGACGATCGCGGTCCTTCCGGCCCAGCGCTCCGTGCGCCCTTGCGCGATCTCGCGGTGGATGACGTCGTGTGACACGGCACCGGCTTCCGCCCAGAAGGGGGAAGGCGGGCGCGGGATGCTCCCAGTGGCCAGCACGACGGCCTCGGCGCACACGTACGAGACCGTCCCGTCACCGTTCAACATATGGATGAGGAAGTTCCCCGGCTCGCCCTCGATTTCGAGGACCCGCGCCAATTTGAAGGTGGCCCCTGAAGAGAGCAGGCTGCCCCGCACATAGGCGTCGAACTGGTCCGCGCTGGGCCGGAGCTGGCCCGGTGAAGTCAGATCGCACAGTTTCTCTTGCGAATCCGATACGTGAAGCTCATCGCTGTACGACTGAAGGATGGAGTTGCCCAGGAACTCCATCCCGGTACCCCAGCGCTCGGCAATGACGATGGTGTCCTGAGGGGGAACATCTCCTTGCCGGACTTGAATGGTGGCAGCAGACCCGCCACCGATGACCGCCACGCGCCAACATCGGATCGCGTCATTGAAAGAGGACATGCAGCATCCTTGCCGTCGGGATGATTCTCTTTAGCTGGTCGAGGTCATCCCCAACCCAGGTCAGCGGGGACAGCAGCATCGACGGAAGCTGCGTTGACCTGGTGCGCTGCGATGTCGAGCGACTCTGCGGCCAAGAAACAGAAAAGCGCCAGAATGAACGAAAATCCCGTCCGCGCCGAATACTTTCCCCCGGTCATTTTCCCCTTCTCCCCGTCGATCCCGTTTACGTTCATCAGGGCCCCCCTCTGATGCTTTACCGGGCTTTTAAGATGCCCGTCGACTGCATTGCATAATGATGCACGACGCCAGGGCTGTTCAGATGAGGGGCCAGGTATCGTAGTTACGTCTGGCGGAGACATGAAGGGGTGGCAAACATGAGCATATCGGACATATCAATGTCTATACCCCAGGGGGAATTGAGCCCGGTTGCCGTACGCATCTACTCCGCCGCCGTGGAACATGCTGTGATTTCCCTCGGTGAGTTGCGAAGGGATCCCGACTTTGCCGCATTCGCCGAACCGGACCTGGAGCAGGCGCTGCGGCAGTTGCTGGAGCTGCGCCTCCTCGTTCAGGTCTCCGATGCGCCGGCGCGGTACACCGCGCTGCCGCCGGACCTTGCCCAGACTCTTCTTCTCGGGGGTGTCGACCGGCAGATCACGCAAGTGCTGCTGCAGGTCAGTCAGGTTCGCCGTGATCTCATGGGCCTTGCGCCGACCTACACGGAGGCCATGTCCGACCGCCTCCAGGATCAGCGCACCGAGACGATCGTCGGCCTGCAGCAGGTGCGTGACCTCATTACAGAGCTGTCCGAGGCGTGCCAGACCGAGGTGCTCACCTCGCAACCCGGTGGCGGGCGGCCGGAGGAGGTGCTGGCGGAGTCTCTCGAGCGAACAGAGCTTTTACTTGCACGTGGCGTCAAGATGCGGACTCTCTATCAGCACACGGCACAATTCAGTCAGGCGACGATCGCCTACGTCAAGCAGGTCAGCGGCCTGGGTGCGGAGGTTCGAACCCTGGCCGACGGTTTCCCCCGACTGATCGTGTTCGACCGGAAGCTGGCGCTCATAGACTCACAGATGGATGCACAGGGTGCGCTGCTGGTGCGCTCTCCCTGCGTTGTGGACTTCATAACGCGATGCTTCAACTGGGCCTGGGTTGCCGCAGGTGTCTTTCCTGTCGAGTACCAGCAGGAACGCGTGCGGGCCATCTCGGATGAGATCAAGCAGGCCATTATCCAGTTTTTGGTGCTGGGCGAGGACGACAGGGTCATCGCACGCAGACTGGGGCTGTCTCTGCGCAGCGTGCAGCGCCATGTCGCAGAGATCATGCAGCACTTGGGGGCCGCGAACCGCTTGCATGCGGGGTATCTCCTGGGGCGCACTCAATACCCTGCCCCGCCGAGGTGAACAAGAGATGGCTTCGCACAGTCCGACTCATGAACTTGCTGGAGCGGCCTGCGATCTGGGCGACCGGGACTTTCTCGCGAGGCGATCGTGCAGTGGCCGGCGCATGACGGCAGGGCCTCTTGGCGGATCGGGGTTGCCGCCCGGCGGATCGCGGTTGCCAACCGGACCGAGCGCCGGGGTCCTGCCTTCTGTGCCCGACGCATGCGCTCGCGTCGTCGGCCGGGTCCGGTCGGAAGGCAACTGTGCATGTACAGGCGGGCGTTGGGGTCAGCCGCGTCACTGCCGTCGACTGCAGCAGCCGTGCCCTGAATCCGTCCTCCGTCGCCTCGCGCCGGCCGGGCCCCGCACGACGGCTGATCTCGTCACGCAGGCTGTCGCTCGTCGCACGAATCCGGGTGTCAACCCCCGGGCCCCCGAGGGGATCATCGTTCTGTCCGGCTCCAACACGACAGGGAGATGAAGAGTGTCGATATCGGATATTCCTGGTTCCAACGGGCTGTCACGGATCGGGCGGCTGGGTACCCACGCCTATCGGTACGCCGTCAGCAGGAAGTCCCTTCGAGCGGCGGACCTCGTCGAGGACGAAGGCTTTACGCCCGCCGAAGCCCGAGAAGCGCTGGACCAGCTGCTCAGCTTCCGGCTGGTCCGCAGCATCGGCGAGGAATCGAATCTCTTCGAAGCGGTCGCACCCGATCTGGCGCGCACGCTTCTCCTCGGCGAGCCGGTCCGTGAGCTCAGCCGCTGGAGCCGTGAGGTCGACCGGGTGTGCTATGAAATGTCGACCCTGGCGCAGTTGTACGAGAACAGCTTCCTTCGGCGGATGAGCAGCCAAGCCGTCGAGCTGATCGACGATCTGGGTACCGTCCGGCAGCTGATCACGGAGCTGTCGGCCCGATGTCGCACCGAAGTCCTCACCTCTCAACCGGGTGGTGGCAGGTCGGAGGAGGTGCTGGCCGAGTCCGCCGAGCGGACGTCCGTGCTGCTCGAACGCGGCGTTGGAATGCGTACCATCTATCAGTACTCGGCACAGTTCGATCTGCCCACCATCGCCTTTGTGGAGGACATGACGGCTCGTGGGGCCGCAGTCCGCACCATTGCCGGCGCGTTGACCCGCCTCATCGTCTTCGACGGCGAAGTCGCTCTGATCGAACTTCGCGACTCACCCAACGGGGCGGCGCTGATCCGCGAGCCGAGCGTGGTCGACTACATGGCGGCCACCTTCGAACAGTCCTGGCTGGCCGCGGTGCCTTTTCCGACCGACTACGACCGTGAGCGCGTTCGGTCGGCGGGGGACGATGTGAAGGCCGAGATCATGCGGCTGCTTGTCCAGGGTGAGGAGGACAAGGTCATCTCCCGGCGGATCGGCATCTCCCCACGTACGCTGCAGCGTCATATCTCGGACATCATGCAGAGCATCGGTGCGCGCAACCGAGCGCACGCCGGCTATCTGATCAGTGACCAGAAGCTCCTGACGAGAACGGTCAGTTGAAGCAGTCCTGTGCCTGACGGATGTCGGTCCCCGCGCTCGGAGAACTCACACGGACTTCGCGTGAGGCTCCGCCGGGGACCCGGACGGCATGTCGCGCATGCCACGCAGGCGCGAACAGACCAGCCACAGTGCACCGGAGGCCATGCCCACCCCGGCAACCAGCAGCGCACCACGCACCCCGACCCACTCGCCGAGTACGCCGCCGGCCAGCCCGCCGACCGGGATGATGCCCCAGATGAGAAACCGCACACTGGCATTCATCCTCCCGAGCAGATGGTCGGGGCACATCGCCTGCCGGAAGCTGACCTGTGCGACGTTGTAGACCACCAGGCCGTATGCCGCGGTGAACCAGGGCACGGCGAAGAACAGCACCCGCCACCCCGGACCCGCGAGCGGGATCAGCACCACTGTGGGGATGGTCGCGAGATACGCAAGCCAGATCACCCTCACCTGCCCCACACGCTGTGCGATGCGCCCCGAGGTCACCGCCCCCAGCAGCCCGCCGATCCCGCCCACCGTCATGAGCGCACCGGCCGTGGCCCCCGACAGGCCCACCTCGTCGACGAGCAGCAGCACCACGAGCGGCGACTGGACGGCGTAGAAGAAGTTGTAGGTGGCCGCTGAACCTGCAACGGCGCGCATCAGAGGATTGCCGAGGACGAAGGCCAGCCCGCTCCTGATCTCCGCACGCATGCTCGTGGACGACGGCCGCTCGGGGAGGGACTCGGGCTTGCGGATGCGCAGGAGCAGCAGGAAGGAGGCGACATAGCTCACCGCCTGCACCGAGACGGCCGCCGCGGCACCCACCTGGACGAGCGCACCGGCGACGGCCGGGCCGGCCGTCTGGGAAGCCGAAGTGGTGCTCTCCAGCTTGGAGTTGCCCTCGACCAGCCGGTTCCGTCCGACCACAGCCGGGATGTAGGACTGGTATGCGATCTCGTAGAAGGTCCGGGCGACGCCGAGTAGCAGTGCCACCGCGATCAGCAAGGAGAAGCTGAGCCGGTCCAGCAGCGCGGCGAGTGCCAGGGAAGCCATCAGCACCGCTCGGGCCAGGTCGCACACGATCAGGATGGGCCGGCGGCGCATCCGGTCGACCCAAGCGCCGGCAGGCAGGCCCAGTACCAGAAACGACACTGCCAACGAGGCTTGGAGCAGGCCCATTTGAAAGGGCGAGGCGGCCAGCGCCGTGGCTGCGAGCAGCGGTACGGCGGTTCGGCTGACCGCTGTACCCAGCATGCTCAGGGCCTGCGAAGCCCACAACAGCCGGAATTCCGGCACCTTTGTGATCTGCGTGTTGTTCTCCGTCATGGCGCTCAGTGCCCAATGGTCAGACCGTGGACCCAGACACCGGGGCAGGCGACGAAGGACGTGTGCGAGCGGCTGGCCCGCACCACCCCGTCGTGGCCCTCGATGTTCCGGAGCAGGTCGAAGACGTTGCCCGCCAGGGTGATGCTCCCGGCGTTGCGGCGTGTCCCGTCCGGGTCCTCGAGCAGTGCGTTCGCGCCGATGGAGAAGTCCCCGGTGATGCCGTTGGAGGTGTGGGCGCCGTTGGCCTGCACGACCTTCAGGAGCCGTCGGCCGGAGCGGGGGCCGCAACCGAGCGCGGAACCCGATCGCAAGGACAGATGACTCGGCTGGACCCGCGGCATTTCGCCGGCCGGGCCCCGTCGTCCGGAACCGGCGGTCCCGATGCCCTCGGCGCTCGCGAGCTGCGCGCTGCGCCGGTGCCCGAGGAAGCCCAGAAGCCGTCCGTCACGGACCAGTTCCGTGGCCCGGGTGGGCGTGCCCTCGTCGTCCCAGGGTGCCGCGAGCGGATACTCCGCCGCGGCGGGATCGTCGACGATGTCCACGCCGGTCGCGCAGACCTGTTGCCCCATCAGTCCAGCCAGCGGGGACCGCCCCTCGAGCACGGTGTCCAGTTGGAAGGCGGGTACGACGAGCGAGAGCAGCTTCACCATCACCCAGCCGGTGACGAGGACGTCGTCGTGGTCCAGTGCGTCCACCGGGACGCCGGCCAGAACATCGGCCAGGGCACATACTTCGGGCAGGTCCTCGCGGGCCGCACGGTCGAGCAGCGCGCCCGCCGAGTCGCCGTACATCTGGTGTGCGACGAATCCGGTGCCGGTCGCTGTGGCGGTCACCCGGGCCTGCAGTTGGAAGAGGCCGGTGCGGTACGTGCGGGGCTCGCAGCCCGCGCGCTGCATGCGCACCGAGGCCCGCTCGGCCCTGGCGCGCAGCTCGATGTCCAGTCCCGGGCGGCCCTCGCTGAGCCGCTGCACGGTCCGTACGGTCTCGTCGTCCAGTGCGGGCCGCTCAGCCGCCTGCTCCGGGGCGGTGGCTGACGCCGGACCGGGGCGCGGCGGGGACGGGACCCGGCCGGGCAGCGCACGGCCGATCGCCAGTGCGGTCCGCACCAGTGAGGGGTCGGCGGAGTCCGGAAGGGCCTGTACCGCGTACCCTTCGCTGCCCTCCTGCCACACCGTGACGGCGGTGACCCCCGAGTCGACGTCGCTGCGCCGCTCGACGGCCCCGCCCCGACAAACGGCCTCCTCGGTCTCCCGGTGGGCAGACCACACCTCGCAGTCGGCGCCCTCGCGCGCCGCCGCGTCGATCAGCACCCGCATACCCTCGCTCATCGCTGCGTTCCTCCCACCAGCAGGGAGCCGACTCGCAGTGTCGGCCCGATCACCCCGACGGGCACCCACTGGCCGAACTTGCCGCACTTGGCCGCCCCGACTGTCACGTCGTCCGCCACGGCATCGATGTCCCGCAGCACCTGCGTACCGAGCCCCGCGATGGTCGTCTCTTCGATCGGATCGGTGACCCTGCCGTTCTCGATCAGCCGGCCGTTGGTCACCCGGAACGTGAACTCGCCGGTGGCCTCGATGACTTCACCGCCGCCCACGTGCTCGGCATAGATCCCGAAGGGAGTGTCGGCGATGATGTCGTCGACGCTCGAAGTCCCGGCCTCCAGACAGGTGTTGGTCATCCGGGGGAGCGGCGGTTGCAGCACGGTCGTGCACCGGCCGTTGCCGCTGGAGAGCGTGCCGAGTCTGGCCGCCGAGTCCTGGTCCGTCAGATAGCCGGTGAGCCGGCCCTCCTCGATGACCGCGGTGGACCCGCCGGGAACACCCTCGTCGTCGCAGCCGTACGAGCCGACCGCGCCCGGGACCGTGGCGTCGTCGCGCACGTTGACCAGCGGCGAACCGATCCGCTCGCCCAGCCGCCCCGCGTAGACCGAGCCGCGCACGACCTCGTCTCCCTCCAGGGGGTGACAGCAGGCCTCGTGCAGCAGGACCATGCCCCGGCCGCCCGCCACGACGACCGGCATCCGGCCGACCGGGGCGGGACGGGCGTCGAGCCCGGTGACGGCCCGGCGGGCCACCTCCACACCGCAGGCACGGGCGTCCATGCCGTCGAGCCGGCCGCTGACCCCGGGTGTGTAGAAGCCGGTGGACACCCGGCCCCCGCGGCGCGCGATGACCCGTACGGAGAGATAGCTCAGCAAACGGCGCTCGTCGCGCATGATCCCGACATCGTCCCCGGCCACCAGGCACATGTCCTGCTCGCTGAGCTCGAAGTCGACGACCACCTGGGCGATGCTCGGGTCATGGCTGCGGGCCGCCTCCTCCAGTGCCTGCAGCGTGTGCAGGACGGCCGGGATCTGCAGCCAGGCCGGAGTCTCGGCAGTGTAGGCGCCGGAGCGGAGTGCGGTGGTGCCGGAGTATCCGTCCAGCCGCGCGGCCGTGGGATCGAGGCCGGACACGGCCCGGTGCCGGAACCCCTGGCGCAGCAGGTAGCGGGCCGAGGTCGCCTGTCCCTCCTGGAGGCTCAGGTCGCTGACCCGGCCCTCGGCGAACCGCCCGCTCACCCGCTGCCAGGACTGCACGGCTCCGGAGGACGGCCGGGCGCCCTGCGGGGCCCGGCGGCGCATCTCTGCTGCAAGTTCGGCAGCGGCGGTGCGCAGCGCGCCCCCGCCCTGCTCTGCGTACGTCACACTGCCTCCTCGGCCATTGGGCCGGTCCTGACATGGAATGCGAGAGCGGCGAGCGCGGTCCGCGCGGAACGCACTGCCTCCTCGGCGGTCGCGCCGCGGGCGCGGGCGAAGGCGAGCCGCGAGTCGGAGGACTGCAACCCGGCGCACACCGTGCCCGGCTCGGCCAGCACCCCGACTTCGTCGGTTCCCGGGGACCGCCGGGCCTGCTCCACCCCCTCGACGGAGATGAGCACGCCCGCGACCGGGGGCGCGGCGAACCAGATCGCCGCGCTCTGCCGCGGCCTGCCGTCTTCCGGCGTCCGCGCGGCGGCGAGAGTCTTGCGCAGACCGGGCAGGACGATGTCGCCGGCCGCCTGCCGGGCCGCGCAGTCGCCGAGGTCCACTCCCGTGGCCGCCAGCACCAGAGCGGGTATCTCATCGCCGCCCATGCGCAGATGTGTCTCGATCACGCGCGGGCCGGAGTCCGTCAGGACGAGTTCGGTGTGCGTGGCGCCCGACTCGATGCCCAGCGCGTCGAGGAGCCCGGTCACGTAGTGGTGGAAGCCGTCCTGCAGTTCCGATGACAGCCCGGCGGGCACGACGTGACCCAGTTCCACAAAGTGCTCCGGGTCGGAGTACTTGCGGGTGATCGCCACGATCTCGTGCTCGCTGTCCTCCGAGAAAGCCTCGACGCTGAACTGCGGTCCTTCGTGGAAGAGTTCGACCAGCACTCCGGTGCCGGCGAGCCCGTAGAAGTCCCCGCTCGCTCGCTCGAAGGCTGCGGCCAGCTCGGCCTCGGCCGCCGTACGGACGACGGCGATGCCGACGCTGGCCGAGCCGTGGGCAGGCTTCACCATGCACGGGAGACCGTACTTCTGCACGAAGGCGTTCAGCGACTCCACGTCCGTCACAACGGCCGCGGGCGTGGGGTCCACCCCGGTCTCGCGCAACCGGGTGCGCATGGCCGCCTTGTCGTGCACCAGCGCGACCGTCTGCGGGCTGTGTGTGCGCAGGCCCAGCGCGCGCCCGATCTCGGCGCACCGGTCCTGGTCCCGCTCACCGAAGGTGGCTATCCGGGTGAAGGGGTCGACTGCGTGCGCGGCGGCGGCGAGCGCCACCCACTCCGTGTCGGGCGCGTCGTGGCGTACCGCGAGGATCCTGCTGTGCTCGGTGCGTTCCTGCAGCCGGGAGAGGTAGTCGACGCGGCAGATCACCGAGGTACGGGTGCCGGGAGCGGTGGCGCGGACCCGGCCGGGCAGGTCGCGCCCGCTGCCGACGACGAGGACGTGCTCGGTCATACGCGTTCCTCGCCGTCATGCGCGTCCGTCGCCGGCCGTACGGAGAAACGGATCCGAGCCGCAGCCGACTCGAGCCGTTCGGCGGTCTGCGCAGCGCTGTCACCGGTCACCACGATGTATCCGGCGCGTTCGTGGGAGTTCGAGACCGCTCCGACGCGTCGGCCGGATGACGTGGCGATGTGGACCTTCACCACCCCGGGCAGGGCTCCGGCCTCCCCGGTGCCCTCAACCGATTCCACAGTCCCGGGCGGGCAGTCGAGGAAGCGGATCGCGGCGTGCCGGTGAATGGTGCGCGGGGCCACGTCGCCGGAGCCGGTCAGAACAGTGAGGAAATCGGCGACGAGCGAGCCGCCGTGGGCGAGGTCGACGAGTTCGTGGATGCTGTCGCCGGGGACACGGCCCGCGCACTCGACCAGGTACGGGTGCTCACCGTCCCGCAGGATCCACTCCGCGTGCAGGACGCCGGTCCGGAACCCCGTGGCCGCGACCAGCCGTTCCATGACCGTCACGATCCGCGCGTGGACGCCGGTCGGCAGACCGGCGGGCACCTGGTGGCCCACCTCCACGGGATGGCGACCCGGCCGTACGAGCTTGCCGGTCACGTTGTGGAACAGCACCTGCCCCTTGACGACCACGCATTCGACGCTGACTTCGGGGCCGACGAGCCGCTCCTCGGCGAGGAAGGACGCCGGCAGCCGGCGCCTGGCCCGCAGCCGGGGCTCGTCGGCCTCCACCGTACGCTCCCAGGCCTCGAAGAGATCGTCATCGGCATCGAGGAGTTGCACGCCCAGGCTGCCCTGCCGGTTCGCGGGTTTGAGCACGCATCTGCCGCCGAACCGGTCGCGGAAGTCCCGGACTTCGGCGGACCCGGTGACCCGTTGCCACGCCGGCTGGGGGATCCCGGCCTGATCGGCGGCCTCCCGAAGGAGCGCCTTGTCACGCAGGATCGTGGCGGCGGCAGGGCTCGCACCGGGCAGGCCCCAGTGGTCGGCAAGTGCAGCGGCGCCCGAGACGCCGTACTCGACGCCGGGCAGAACGGCCCGTACGTGCGACGGCCGGGGCACCGCGGCGAGTACGCCGGACAGATCGTCCTCGTCGTGGATCGGCGCGGTCAGCAGGGCGGCGAAGCAGGGGTGAACGGCGGCCCGGGTGTCGAGGCCCCGCGCCGCTACGACGTCCGGCTCCTCGATGACGAGCAGCGACCGGGGAGGCAACAGCCGGTCCAGGTCCGGCAGCAGGGCGGCGCCGAAACCGACCATGACATGGGTGACGGTCTCCGGGATGCTGGTGCGGTGTGCGCTCACGACGCACCCTCGCCGACCGTCGCGGTCGCACCGGCAGGCACGGGCTCGGTGCGGACGCATATCCCTTCCGCCGCCTGCCGGGCGCGGGCGAGGGCCTCGTCAGGATTGGTGCCGGTGGCGATGACGTAGCCCATCCGGTCGGCGCTGGAGCGCACCGAACGCACCTCGGCGCCGGGGGCTGCTGTGACGACGACCTCGCACACGCCCGGGACGGCCTCTGCCGCCTCCGCACCCTCGACCGCCACGACCCGGCCCGGATCGGCCTTCACGAACCAGATCGCGGCGGCTCCGTCAGGCGTGGGGGCGGCGGGCAGGACGTCCGCGTCCAGCGGCAGGGTGTAGCTCAGTTTCTCCAAGTCCGTACCGTGGGACAGCCGTACGAGCTCGTAGATCCGGTCCCCGCCCATGCGGTTGTGCGACTCGATGACCACCGGCCCGTCGTCGGTGAGCATCACCTCGGTGTGGGCGCAGCCCTCGACGAGTCCGATCGCGTCGAGCACGCTGAGTACGAGCTTCTCGACGGCGGGGCGGTGCTCCGCGCCGATCCGGCCGGGCACCACATGGCCGCGCTCCACGAAGTTCTCGTCGATGAACTTCTCCGTGATGGCAATGACCTGGTGGCGTCCGTGCTGCGAGATCGTCTCGACGCTGATCTCAGTACCGGAGAGGAACCGCTCGGCGAGAAGCGGCTGCTCCGGGGAATGGCCTTCGAAGGCACGCTCGACGTCCTCGAGGGAGTCGACACGCCGCACGCCCTGACTGCCGGTGCCGTCCTGGGGCTTGAGGATGGCCGGGTAGCCGTGAGTGTCGCAGAAGTCCCGCAGCTCGGTCGCCGTACGGACCTGCGCGCAGGGGTGGGCCTCGACACCCGCATCGGCGAGCCGTCGGCGCAGCGCGTACTTGTCGCGGAGCACTGCGGACACGGAGGCCGGGTTGCCCGGCAGCCCGAGCCGCTCACCGATGACCCCGGCTGGTTCAAGACCGGGATCCGTGAAGGAGACGACGAGGTCGAGGGGGTCGGCCGCGTGCAGACCGGCCACGACGGGCAGCACGCGGTCGGTCTGCTCGTAGTCCATCAGGAGCGCCTCGCCGACAGCGTCGCGGTGCGCGTCGGTGAACGACTGCGGGGACTGGAGGTACACGACCTCGTAGCCGGCGTCCGCGGCCACTTTGAGTTTGCCCGCCCGTCCGGCGATCACCAGCACCCGCTGCTTGCGGCCGTCTTTCTTCTTCATCACCGAACTCCTGTCGTGCGGGCTGTTTCGAACGTGACCGTGCGGGCGTCCTCGTCGTAGAGCACCCAGTGCGCTGCGGTGTCCCTCGCGGCACCTGCGTTGATCAAGCAGGTGTCGGGGCGTGGGAGCTGATAGGGCTGCCCGGTGACCGGCACGGTCTGCATGCGGGGCGGATGCCCGGGACTGCCGGGGCCGAAGGTGAGCGACCTCCGGTGGCTGTGGCCATGGAGCACGACCGGCCTGTCGGGAGGCTCGCGGAGCACCGGATGCTGCAGTTGCTCCCCCGCCCGGGCCCACTCGAAGCCGTGGCCGTGGACGAACCGGGTGACGGGGGTCGCCCACTCCGGCGGCGCGGCCAGCAGCGGTGCCAACAGCCCCGGGATTTCCCGGTTGCCGAGCACGGTGGCGATGCGTTCCTCCTGATTACCGCGCACGAGGACGCAGGAAGAGAGGGATTCCCACAGAATCGGATCGTGGTCCACGACGTCTTCCAGCGACCATTCCAGGCCGCGATGCATATCCCTCTTGGATACTTTTGCCTCGAGATAGTCGCCCGTCATGACGACCGCGTCGACGCGTCCCTCGACTGACGTCAGAATGGCCTGAAAATTCCCGTAGTCTCCGTGCAGGTCGGAGATCACAGCGAATCGTGCCATGCCAGGGTCCACCCCCCATGAACCTGAGTGTCGTACTGTTCGGCCTCGGCGACGTCGTAGGTCATGACGTCCCCGAACAACGCCCGGAGATTCAGGGCCTGGCCCCATCGATCAATGGGGCCAGGGCAACGTGCCGCCGGCCGGTAAGTGAAGTCATCCGCGGCGAACCCGGCATTGCCGGGGTCTGCAGGACCGCAAGCGCACGCTGGTGCGCGGCCTGCGGGCCCGATCGCGATGTGTGAGACGCAAGCACTTCACGTCCGCGACCCACGGCCCTCGTCCGCAGTGATGACGTGCTGCCTCTCCACGCGCGGATCCGCATCATGCCGCGGGCCGCACCATGGTTCGGTCGGGCTCATGCTTTCCTGGAACTTGGCGCGAAGAAAACGGAGACGTGTGCATTCGAGCCGGCCCTTGCCGCCGAGGATGCAGCGCCTGCGCATGTGGTCTTCGGCAACGGCACACGGGTCGTCATGTGCGCCGCCGAGGAGCCGTACATCACAGCACCGGAGTTCCAAGGCGCAGTCCGCATCGAGCAGGCATGGAGAACCCTGCTTGCAGAGTGAGCGGACAAGTCGCCTCCCGAATCGATTACTACCTGGGAATCCTCGCGCGAGGAGGCTCCTGGGATCTACGGTCCCGGGGTGGCGCATCACGGACTGGCGATCAGACGATGGGGGCGTAATTCAGGTCCAGTCCATTCGTATCGCACATTTCGGGCGGAACGAGGTCTGTGTCATTCCGCTCCGGCTCAAATGGATCCAGCCCCTGTCCCATCCCGGACGGCCGCCCCCGGTACTACCCGTTCCGCCCCGTCCGGACCGAAGCCGCACCCCCACACCGCACCGCCTGGACCGGGCGGGTCGAAAACAATCAGGCGAATGGTCGGACAGCCTGCCCGTCTCGGCCGTACTGCGCTCCGCTCGACCGGAGGCTCACGGCCTGGACCCACGCGCGGGGCTTCCGCGGCCACTTGACCACCGACTCGCGCTGCTGCTCCACCCTTCTCGGTCGGTACGCCAAGTGCCTCGACGTCTGGCGGAAGTTGCAGAATCGACGGATTGAGGACTTGCTGAGGGAGTGAGTGCCAAGCAGCGTGATGTGGCGAGAGTTGCCACAGCGAGCGGACGAGGAAATCTGCCCGGATGAAGCCGAGGTAACCCTCGAAAGGGGCTGGGTCGGACTCCTCCAACTCCTCAGCAAGTTCATTGAGTTCAGCCAGTACAGCTTCCTCCTCGTACAGATCCGGATTGAGGAGGAGGTCGCAGGTGTCCACACGCAGGCCGTAGTGGCGCAGACACGGCACCCACAGGGTGACCGACGAACTCGCGAACCAGGCATCACCGTCCGGCGTGGCGTAATGGACGACGCCAGTACCGGCTGCTGCGCCGAAGGACACGTCATGGTGCCCGTCGACGGGTAGGTCCTCACTCACCCCTGCGACCCCGGCTCTGGTGTTCCTCCTGGTCGGATGGCTGCTTACTGAGGCCCTTCTCAGGCCGGGCGGACGGATGGTGGCTGCGTGGGGAAGGGCCTTCCGTCCCGGAGCAGGGCGCAGAGAACGTTGACGCGTCGGCGGGCGAGGGCGATGACGGCGTGGACGTGTTTGCAGCCCTCGGCTCGCTTCTTCAGGTAGTAGTCGCGGTTGGTCGCGGTTGGTCGCGGTTGGGGGCCTGCGCGGATGACGCTGGTCTGGGCGGACAGGTGGAAGACCCGGCGCAGTCGTCGGCTGTAGCGCTTGGGGCGGTGGAGGTTGCCGGTGCGGTGTCCGGAGTCTCTGGGGACGGGCACGAGGCCGGCGGCGGAGGCGAGGTGGCCTGCGTCGGGGTAGGCGGCCAGGTCACCGGCGGCGACGATGAACTCGGCGCCCAGGGTCCCCACCCAGAGCCGGGTCTGCCGGTCGGTCATGCGCATTCGACAAGGCGGTGTGGGCCGGGGACGACATGGAAAGGATCAATCATGGGAAGCCGCAGCCCCGCGTGCGCTGAAGAGCCGCGCCGAGGCGAAGCGAGTTCGACGAGTACTTGAAACGCACTGTGACTTCACGGTGCCGGTCGAGTCGGTCCTCGTCTTCGTCGGAGTGGCCAGGCTGGAAGTCGTAGCCACGCAACTAGAAGTGCGGGTCTACCAGGAGCGCCAAGTCGCGGCCCTCGGACCGCTGGCCGGCGTGCTCGACGCACCGCAGATAGAACGGGTGTTCAGCGTCGCCCGTGATCGACGGACCTGGCTGGACGCTTGACAGGGCTTCCTCAGCCGGCATGGATGAGCCGCCTACCGTCGTGGCTCCGGACATGAGGGCCTTGGCCGTCCAGTGCATCGAGCAGCCTACGGCACTCCGCGCTCTCCACATGGCTCAACGCCAGGGTGGACGCGACCGAGGTGGCAGAGCGTGCGGGCAACGGCATGGAGGTCCTTCTCAGTAGCTATGCCAAGTGCCTCGACGGCCGCCAAGAGGTCACCCACCGCCGCATTGAGGATCTGTTGCGCGAGTACGAGTGACCGCAGGCGACGGTAGCTCCGATGCCCCCGGAATTGTCCGAGGGCATCGCCATTGGCCGAGACCGGCGTTCCTGGCCAGGAACTCCGCGCCGGTGGCTCCGGGGGTGGTCCGAGGAAGGCGAACGGTCCACGTGTCGTGTCACGGGCCGGTGGTGCCAGGCGTTTTCACGCCAGTCCTGGGGCACGTCATCCGCCGGCGGCGTCCTCGGCCTCCCAGCGCAGCAGGTCGCCCGGCTGGCACTTGAGCACCTCGCAGAGCGCGGCGAGCGTCGCGAAGCGTACCGCCTTGGCACGGCCGTTCTTGAGTACCGCCAGGTTGGCGGGCGTGATCCCTACGCGGTCCGCGAGCTCGCCGACGGACATCTTCCGCCTGGCCAGCATCACGTCGATGTCCACGGCGATCGGCATCAGATCACCTCGTCCAACTCGGCCTGCATCTGCGCCGCTTCGACGTCGCGCGCGACGGCCTGGGCGAGCAGCATCCGCAGCACGAGCACGATGAGCGCGACCCCCAGGATGGCCACGCCGACCCCGCCCATGATGACGGTGACGCCCGGGTCGTCCCGCTGGCCCGGCGCATTGAGGACCGTGACCGCGAACCACAGGAGGGCAGCCGCCATGATCGCGCCGATCACCATGTCCACGTACCGGAAGGCGGCGTGGGAGAACACGGTTCCGCGTCGCACCATCGTCACCAGCCGCCATACGCTGACCAGGGCGACCTGCGCCGACACCATGCCCAGGATCGTGATCACGCGCAGCGGGGTCAGCGGGAGCGGCCCGTCCTCCGGGTCGGTGGCCAACGCCCACACCATCAATGCCTGCACGAACACGGTGCCGGCGAGCACCACCGCGAGCACGGCGCGCAGCGCACGCACTGTCAGCTTTCCCATGACCCACCCTTCCATCGAGTTGCGATGGGAATCTATCGAATATCGATAGGTAAAGCAAGGGTCGGGGAGGAGGGTGGGGCGGCGGGCCCGCACCAGGGCGGGACGCCGCCGCCTCTCGCATGGCATGGCGGTTGGGCAAGCCGGCTTGATCTTGTCGAAGTGGGCATCGCTTGAGTACAAATCGGACGCCGCTCGACTATGCCGAAGCACTGGGCGTGTATGTCGGGCAAAGCCATGAAGTCAGGCCGACGGCCGAGGGTCACCGGGGGCACTGCTGAATGCCTTTGCCGTCCGCGTTCGCTGCCGTGTCACCTTCATTCGCGTCGACGGGCTGCCCGCCGCTCGAGGCAGCATGTGGCGGCTCCGATCACTCCTTCAGATGCGCCTCTCATGCGCATTGCCCGCATGATGCCCACGATTGACCACGACTTGTCGTGTCTATTTACAGGGATAAAGATCACGCCCACGTTTGTTGCGCTGCTGAACTGGACCGACCAGGGGATCCGCGGCTACAAGGCCACTCCGGAACGCGCCGAAGCCTTCACCGCAACGGCACAGAAGCTCGGGGTGAAGGTCCTGAACCTCTACTGGACCGTCGGTCCGTACGACATCGTGGCTGTCGTAGAGGCATCCGACGACGAGACTGCCACCGCAGTGCTCCTGGAGACCGGCGCGTTGGGCAACGTTCGCAGTACGACCCTGCGAGCCTTCGGCCGGGAGCTGATGGACCGCATCATCGCCAAGGCCACTGGCTGAGGGACTTCGGTCATCGCCATCAGTCCGTGTGCCTTCTCGCGCTCGTGGCCAGCGTAGGCCTGGGTCGAGATGAAGGCGTCCGCGAGCAGGAGGGGCAGACGCCTGGTGGCGAACCCGTACCGGGAGTCTTGGTAGGTGTCCCAGACTTCGGCGACGTTACTGCGCAGCTCGTTGAGAGACGTCGGTTCGCCTTTGGTGGTGACTTGTAACAGGGGAGTGAGCTGGCGGTAGTTCATCAGGGCTGTACGCAGTGCTGGCACGGTTCGAGTACCGCTGTCGGCACTCCAGTCCATGAGCGTCGGCTCGGCGAGCAGGTCGCCAAGGGTGACGTCCAGGGCGTCGGCGAGCGACTTGATGACTGAGAGCCTGTCCAGCTCCAACCGGTTGTTCTCGGCCTTGCTCAGCCAGTTGACGGTGCGGCCGACGAGTCCGGCCAGCACTTCCTGGGACATCCCGCGCCTCCGGCGGTATCACGCGACTCGTTCGCCGATCGTGAGGTTCGTCGTCATTCCTCGCATGGGGAGAGCGTTCAAGCGTGGGCAAGCAGTGGACGGACTCCGGGATTGCCACGACGACCGCGGGCTGAAGAACCGCCCGAACGAGGACGTCTGGCGGGCGCCCATTCCTCCCCAGCTCATGAGCATGTTCCGCGAGCACATCGACACCTTCGGGACCGCCGACGACAGCCGCCTGTTCTTCAGCGAGAACGGGGGAGTGGTCTCGTCCTCGACCCATTTCCGGGCCTGGCAGGAAGCGTGCATGCTGGCGTTTCCGCCGGCCGCGGTCGCCTCGCCGCTCGCCCGCCGCCCGTACGACCTACGGCTCTCTGCGCTCTCCACGTGGCTCAACGCCGGGGTGGACGTGACCGAGGTGGCCGAGCGCGCGGGCAACAGTGTTGAGGTCCTGCTCAGCCGGTACGCGAAGTGCATCGACGGCAGGCAGGAAGTTGCAAATCGGCGGATCGAAGAACTGCTGCGAGAGTACGAGTGATCCGTGTTGCGCAGCGGGGTCTACCAGAGCCAGCGGCTGAGGAACTCCGCCCAGATGGAACCGCGGTAGCCCTCGAATGCGGCTGAGTCGAATTCCTCCAGTTCGGCAGCAAGCTTGTTGAGTTCAGCTAGGACGGCTTCCTCCTCGTGGCAATCCGGATTAAGGAGGAGATCACAGGTGTCGACGCGCAGGCCGTAGTGGTGCAGGCACTGCACCCACAAGGTGATTGAGGAGTTGGCGAACCAGGCATCGCCGTCTGGCATGACGTAATAGACGACGCCAGTACCCGGCTCTGCACCGAAGGACCATGTCATGGTCCCTGACGGGAAGGGGCTCCGCTTCTCGGCCAGCAAATAGAGAAGCTCGCCGTCGCCGGTTCGCAGAGTCGGCTCTGCTTCGGGCTGGAAGCAGACGTGAGAGATCAAACCGTGGTCAACGATCGGCACGCCGATGCTGACGAGGACGGTCCTGTCCTGCTCCGGTAGGCGCCAGCGTGAGACGGTCCCGACTTCTGCCCGCTCGACGTTCCTCTCACCGGCCCAGTCGACGAGATCCTCATGACGTAGATCCTCGTAGAACAGTGACACGAAGCCCCCAACCATCCATTGAGAGCCGGCACCCTACCGCTTGAACCCGTCCGAGGGTCTTCGTCGTTCCCGGGGCTGACCTGCGCCGATGCCGCAAGATCCTGTCCACGAATAGTCCACGGACCCCGACATGTAGCCGCTCCGAGCGGCATACGCCTGCACATACGCGAAGACCCCGTCCTCAGACGAAAAGATCAGTAAATGATCGTTTCAGAATGAGGCTCGGAGTCGTCTCAAGCAGAACTTCATTCTGAGACGATAGTAAGGCCGTGGCCTACATGGTCAGTTGGCACTTGATGCCGCTGAGCCTGACTCTGGTGCCGTGCTGCGCCGAGCGTCCAGTGATCTTCACAGGGGGCGCTGTGCATCCGGGCCCGACGCCTGACAGCGATCGGCCTCAGAACAAGCCCCCTGCCCAGGCCGACATCTCCTGTCGCGGTTACAAGAACACGGCCACATGGAAGCTGCGGTCTGCTAGTAGCCCTGCCGAGTTGAACGTCTGAACGTACAGACAATTAGTGGTCGTAACCCGACCCTGCGCGGTGATCTCACCGGGCGCTGACGAGCCGCTGGCGCCGGGAAGGCCGATGGTTGCGAGATAGGTGCCGCTGGTGATCGGCACATTGAAGCAGACCTCATAGGTGCCGGTGGTGGGACTCACGCGCGTCACCGTTGTGGCCCCGAAGCTTTGCCCTGCAATCAGGGTGCCGTCGGCTGCCACGACGGCTCGCACGGTTGCTCCGCCGGCTCCGGTCGCTCCGGTAGGACCCGTGGCACCGG
>NZ_JBWKDP010000011.1:41336-309150 GCF_056435905.1 Streptomyces sp. NPDC043861
CCGGTCGCCCCCGTAGGTCCGGTAGAACCGGTGGCACCGGTCGCCCCCGTAGGTCCGGTAGAACCGGTGGCACCGGTCGCCCCCGTAGGTCCGGTAGAACCGGTGGCACCGGTCGCCCCCGTAGGTCCGGTAGGACCCGTGGCACCCCGGCAGTTGCCTTGCCCACCACCGGGTGAGGTCTTGCGGTGTTCAACGGGGTTGTACGAGGGCTTGCACCGATCCGTACCGCCGTGATGAGCCTTGGTCCCAGGGTCCGTCGCGCTTCGCGCACCGGCCACTGCAGGACCGGCCAGACCTGTCGCCATAATCAACATGAGCGACGCCACTGAGCCGATCTTCCTGAATCCGCCTCGCGCAACCGGCCCCAACGTCGGGTACATCCCCTTTTTGTAGCTCACGCGTCGTGTCTCCTCACGTCAACCACGCCCGGCAAGATCCGGCCCTGGTTCAAGGAGCTTGATGGAGGCATATGGGAAAGGGGTGAATCCTCGCAGCATTTTCCTCAATATCACTCGATAGCAGTATCTCAGGTAAACGTCTGCCAGCTCGGACCGAAGACTCGTGGGCAACTGTCGCTACCTGCGGCGTGGGTACGGGCCACCGTCAGCTTGCTGATGAAGCGTGAGGGCTCGCTGAGCTCTTGTGCCGCTTACTGATCTTTTCGTAAGTGCGGTGGGTGCGGTGGGTGGATGGTCATGGCAGTGTTGGGTTGTGGTTGATGCGGTGGATGCCTTGTTCGGCGACGTCGGCGAGGTGGTCGCCGGCGAGGTTGGCGAGTTCCCGCTTCTTGAGTGATGGCCACAGCAGTTCCACCGGTTCAGCTCGGGTGCGTAGGCGGGTAATCGCTCGAGGGTGAGCAGTCCTGTTCGGCGACCCAGGCGCGCATCGCCCGGCTCCAGTGGGCGGACAGTCCGTCCCACACGAGGATCACCCTCTCTCCGCGGTAGAACACCTTGAGCTGTTCCAGGACCTCGATGAGGGCAGTGGTGTCGTAGCTGCCGGGTTTGAGGTGGCAGCAGAGACGGGGACCGCGATCGGGGTCGGTGGAGTGGTAGCCCAGTGCCGCCGCCATCGAGGCGCGCTTCCAGTTCAGCCGGTGCCGCAGGAGAGGTGTGCTGCCCCGAGGCGAGTAGGTGCGGCGGACCTGCGGAAGCAAGGAGACGCCTGATTCGTCGAGGAACACGATCCAGGCCCGTGTGTTCACCGCCCCTTTTTGACGCGCGGCCACTCGTGGGTGATCCAGCGGGCGATCTCGGACTCGTTCCGCTCGACCGCTCGTCGTTCGGGCCGCTGCAGGCTCCATCCGAGTCGGCCGGTCAACAGTCGCCAGACCGAGGCCCTCGACAGCGACACGCCCGTGACGCGTTCGACGACCAAGCCGACTCGTTCCAGGGTCCACAGGTCGGCCTCGAAACCATGCGCTTGGGCGCCTCGCTCCAACTCGGCCCTCACCGTTTCGACCTGGGCATCGTCCAGCTTGGGCGGGCGACCGGTGGCCGTGCGCCGGCGCAACGCCTGGGCGCCGCCCTCCTCCCACACCCGTCTCCACCGCCGCACGCTCTCCGAGCACACCCCCACCGCCCGCGCGATCTCCGCGTTCGCGCCACCCTCCTCGAACAACTCGACCGCCCGCACCCGACGCGCCTCCGCCAACTGCGGCCGCGTCAAAGGGGAAACAGAAGAACCAGCCACAGAGGACGAAGGTCGATAAGCCACCCCGACGGCCTCCCACCCGCGAGACCACCACACCCACCGAACTTACGAAAAGATCAGGTAGACGTCCTCTCATTTGGTGAGTCTTCGGTAGCAGATGAGGGTGCAGGCGATGCTGGTGAAGGCCAGGAAGTGGTCGGCTTTGCGTTCGTAGCGTCGGTGGAGTCGGCGGCAGCCGGCGAATCAGGCCGTGGTGCGTTCGATGGTCCAGTGATGCCGCCCCAGACGCTGCGACGACTCGATGCCCTTGCGGGCGATCCGGTGGGTGATCCCGCGCTGGCGTAACCATCGCCGCAGGTGGTCGTAGTCGTAGCCCTTGTCCGCGTGCAGTTTGGCGGGGCGCAGCCGGCGGGGTCCTCGTCGGGAGCGGATGGGTGGTATGCCGCGGACGAGGGGTTCGAGGGCCTGGCCGTCGTGGAGGTTGGCGCCGGAGATGCCGATGGACAGGGGCAGACCGGTCCGCTCGGTGATCAAGTGGATCTTTGATCCTTTCTAGCCCGAGGAGACGCGGCTGGCGATGCGCTGGGCGGTCGTCCCCGCACATAAGGGCGAGGAGCCTCCGGAGGAGCTAGCGGCCGCCTGCGCGTGGGCAGCTCCTCACGGCCGTCTCGTACGTGGGGTCGGTCCACCGGAACCGCGGGCGGCGACTCGTCGCCTTCTTCGCCTGCCAGCTGTACGCGGCGATGCGGCCGGCCGAGGCGGTGGGGTTGCGGAAGAGGGACTGCTATCTCCCGGACAAGGGATGGGGGACGCTCACCCTCAAGGAGACCCGGCCTGTGTCCGGCAAAAGGTGGACGGACTCGGGGCAGCGTCACGACAAGCGCGGGCTCAAGTCCCGGGAGCCCAAGGCAGACCGGCCGGGTCCCCATTCCTCCGCCGCTGGTCGCCATGCTCCGCTCGCACATAGCGGAGTTCGGCGCGGCGCAAGACGGGCGCCGCCGGACAAGGTGGAATCCCCGCTCGCGCACCGCCCGTACGACCTACGGCACACCTGCATCACCAATTGGCTGAACGCGGGCGTCCCCGTCGCCGAAGTGGCCCGCCGCGCCGGCAACTCGCCTGAGGTCATCCACCGCCGGTACGAGGGCTGCATCGACGGCCACGAGGAGCTGAACAACAAGAAGATCGAAAAGGCCATGGGGTGGGCTCCGGGCGCCCAGTGAGGGCCGCGAGAGCTCACACGCTACTCACACGGGATCAGTGAGAGACAACGACAAAGAGTCGGACTCAGTGGGACTGAGTCCGACTCTTTGACTCTGGCACGTCTGCTGGTCAGCGGCTTGATCACGCTGGTCCGGCTTCTGTGCCCCCGGCAGGATTCGAACCTGCGCACACGGCTCCGGAGGCCGGTTCGGCTACGGCAGTTTCAGCAGGTCAGGCACCTTTAGGTACTTGGTTCGACCTGTGCTGTCCACGAATAGGCCGCAGCTCACGGATGGAACGGAGGGAGTGGCCTGGTCGGCACCTACTGTTTGCCTATGTGACTGGGCTTGTGAATTCGGCATCGGGAGCCGAGCGGCCCATCCATGGTATGGCTCGTACTGCCCCGACCGTCAGATGTCGACAGCGGATGCGCTGATCAAGCCATTCGGAAACCGCGTCGGACGAGAGGACTTGGAGCACCTCCTTGCAGTCCTGCTCAGCAGCAGACCACGGCTTGATTGTGATCAAGTGATTGTCCACCGCTATGGGCTGGCTTCCGGTCACCAGAACACCAGCCGCTCGCGCACCACCACGGGCCCCTGGGCCAGGGCGCGAGGTCCGTCGAACGGCGACAAAAGGCGGGCTCAGCAAGCGCCCGGCGAATCTCCGAGTACGCGGAATTGGGTTTCCGTTATCAACGACAGCGAGGTCTCTGGCTGTGAGGAAGGGTGATTTAGGGCCGATATGTGGGTCCCTGTTATCTACTACCGCGCCCACGCGAACCTCAAATACATCTTCCAAGCGTTGATCGGCTGGAGGGTCCCGCCACCACAAGGGTCCAGCAGATTTCACGACCCCTTTTCGGCGGCGTTCGCCTTCAAGGAGAAAGACGTCAATGTCTGTGTATGCGTCAAACTGGCCGTGGAGATCTATGCTTTTTACATTCACGTATTCTTCAGTGCGCGCCCGCCACGTAGCGTAACGACTGCCGCTACGGAGTACGTCTGGCAGCACCGCATAGAGTCGGCGTCCCACAGCTAGGGCACGGGCACCTGCGAGAAGAAATACTGCGGCCTGGGAGACCGACCCCGCCGACCAGTCGTGGATTCCCTCGCTCGGTACCGACCCGTAGGGAGGATTCAACAGAAGGTGACCTTGATACCCGCGTGCAGCGCTTAGAGCTGCGAGCCCATCCGCGATTCTCACGCGTTTGAACGCTCTCACGCCCGCGTCGGATGCAACCTTACCGGGCCGGCCCTGTTGGTGATGTCGAGCTGCAGCCGCGAGGAAGAGCCGTAGCCGAGCCACTTCAACGAAGGGTGCTTGCAGATCACATCCGCGTAGGAGAGCTCCCCATTGCCCAAGGGTCCCTTCTAGTGTCTGGCATAGAGGGAGATGCTCCGTGGCAGCTAGCAGCAGGTCGCCAGCACCACATGACGGGTCCCAATACTCGGCCTGCTCCCCAGGACTTGGTTCGGCCAGTAGAGATGTGAACCGTTCCTTGACGTGACCGCCCGTGAAGAATGCTCCCTCCTCGCGGCGGACCGTAAGGGGTACGAGTGCGCGCAGCCGCTCTGCTGCCTGGCCGTTCAGGGCCAAGTGCACGTCCTGCTCGACGCGGTTCCAGGCACCACGCCCGACATCCGCGGCCAGCACTTGCAGCTGGTGGGTGAAGGCCACGTAGCCAGCGGTTCGCAAGGGGGACCCCTCTCGGTGGCGTCAACTACCCTTCCGCACACTGGCAGTGACGATCAGTTGGCAGCTATTCTGCAGCAGACTGGACGGCGGACGGAACCCGGGGGCCGTCCCAGCTCGGAGGGGGACTCTTGAGCACTCACCTGCGCTTTGCCACGGAGATCTTGTCTCGCCTCGGCGAGGAGCTCATTCCGCACCCAGACTTGGGTGTCATCGAGCTCGTCCGCAACGCCTACGACGCCGATGCTTCTCGGTGCACTGTCACCCTGCACAACGCAACGACACCCGGGGGGACACTGGTCGTTGAGGATGACGGAGACGGGATGACGGCGGACGACATCCGAGAAGGCTTCCTGCTGATCGGGCGATCGCCGAAGATCGCCCGGCCGCTAACCGAAGGCGGACGGCGCAAGGTTGGCGAGAAAGGCCTGGGACGCCTTGCTGCGCTTCGTCTGGGGCATCAGGTCGAGCTGGTCACTCGCCCGCGGAGCCAACCCGGCGTGGCGCACGTGCTGCATATCGACTGGGCTGCCTACGAGTCAGCCTCCTCCATCGACGCAGTCGAACTCACTGTGGAGACGAAGCCCTCCGAACAAGGGCCAGGAACCAGCATCACCGTCCATCGCCTACGCCAAGGCTTCGCAGAGTCGGAAATGGAACGACTGGGTCGGGCGATGCGGCTCCTTACGGGCTTCTTCGATGACGAAGATAGCGGCTTTGACGCAGTTTTGCATGCACCTCAGTTCAAGCGGATTTCTGAAGCGGTCAGTAAGGGATTCTTCGACGAACATGAGTACAAACTTGTAGCTCAGCTCGATGAGAATGGCCAGGCCTACGCCAGTCTGTATAACTGGAAGGGCGAAGTCATAGCTCAAGGCGACCACGGGGAGGTCGCTCTGACCAAGAGTCAGGGCCACTTCCAAGTTCCGATGATGTACCACGCGCCAGCCGCTTCGTTCGAGCTGTGGATGTTCACGCTTAATAAAGAATCCTTTGACCAGCGACATTCCCTGAGAAAGCATTCAGATTTGCGCCCGTGGCTTCGAATCGTGGGTGGTGTTCACCTCTTCCATCGTGGATTGCGCGTTCACCCCTATGGTGACCCGGGATTCGACTGGCTGGATCTTAATCTTCTGCGGGTTCGGAGTCCGGAACATCGCCCTTCCACCAACACCAGTGTGGGGCGTGTGAGCATAGACGATCCCGAAAACATGTTGGTACCTAAGACTGATCGTCAAGGATTTCAGGAAAATATGGCGTTCCTGGAACTGCGCGACTTTGCCGCCCGCGCAACTGACTGGGCTGCTCGGGCACGTCTGAGTTTGCGGGAAACGCACCGCACTGGCGGGGCCGCGACAGCGCGAAAGGAAAAGCAGGAGGCTGATCGCAAGGTTGACGACGTGCTGCAATCACTGCCCCCGATTCAGCGTCAAAAAGTGTCTGAATTGGTTAGTACCCAGGACCGTCTGATCAAGGAACTGGAACGGGACCGTCTGCTGTATCGATCCTTGGCGACGGTTGGCATCAGCACTGCGGTTTTCGCGCACGAGTCCATTGGGTCAGCGGGGGGTCTCGGACAGGATCTTGAGACCATTGAGCGTCGAGCTCGTTCTATTCTCGGCAGTGAAACGTACGGCGATCGCATAGAGAAGGTACTGACACGGGCTCGCAATACTGCGACTTCCATCCACTCATTTGCGAAACTTCCGCTGAGAATGCTGCGTAGGAGTAAGCGACGAGCCAAGGTTGTTGATATTAACGATACGTGCAGAGAGTTCGCGGAGATGTTCGGTGGCTATCTAGCGGACTGGCATATCCAGCTTGATTTGGACCTCTGTGGGGAGCCGGCACGGGTCCTCACACCAGCAGCGGACATCGAGTCTATCTACGCCAACCTGGTGATCAACGCTGCAAGATCTTTCAGCCGAGCCACAGATGCGACACGCGACAGGGTTGTTCTCATCCGCACCCGCGCGGATGAGGCCAGTGTTTCAATAAATGTCGCTGATTCTGGACCTGGCATCTCCGGTATCTCACTGAAGGATATTTGGCTCCCTGGGGAGGGCAGCACTGCGGACGGAACAGGGCTTGGGCTCACCATTGTCAAGGACATCGTTGCAGATTTGCATGGAAAGAAGACGGTTCTTGAGGACGGTGAACTTACCGTCGAGAAAAATGGCGAACTTGGTGGGGCATCATTCAAGATCATCCTTCCGCGTCAAGCAGACCCCCAGTAGCAGTGAGGGAGGTGAATAATGCTTGGCGATAAGAGCTCGCCCGTAGCTGTACTTGACGACAGAGAGGATGATCTAGCCCGCGCGTGCGACCAGGTCGAGGATCTCAATTTGTCGGTCATGTCCTTCCTGCTGCGAGGACCCAAGGGTATAGATCATCTGTTGGATGAGGTCCTGCAGGGGGGTTGTAGTGCGCTCATCTCTGACCACCGGCTTCATCCGCGTGGCGGCGTCGATTTCGACGGTGCAAAACTTGTAGCCCGGGCGAACGAGCGTGGTCTGCCTGCGATCCTCTACAGTGCTTATGTCGAGGATGATGAAGCAACGAGTATTCGAACCTGGCGATACGGAATCCCCAGCATTGTCAAGAAGGGGCCTGGCTCTACAGATGCGATCGCGGATGCATTGCGCGTAGCTCAAGAGGAAGTAGCCGGGAAACGTTCGCTGGAACGCAAGGGGTTCGTCACGCCTATCAGGGTGGTTGATGTCCATGACCACGTTGGCCGGCCGACGTTGGATGTCACGGTCACTGCCTGGAAACCTGACGTTGCTGTGACGATACCAATCGCACTCCTCCCTCCCGGCTATCGCGTTCAATCATCTGCACTCGTTGGGAAGATCTTTCTTGGCGAGGTAAATTATTATGCCGACCATGAGTCTGATCTATTCTTCCACCAGCTACGGCCAGCTCCGGTTCCACCTCCGGAGTGGGGAGCGTTGTGACGTCGATTCAACAAGATCTTCAGCTCCCGCCTCTAGCTTCAGGCGATGTCGAAGCCTTAATTCTCGATGTGGGTCATGGCAACTCTGCCATTCTGCGCGAGGGTGACCGCTGTGTAGTTGTTGATGCCAAGACAGACAAGATGCTGTATCAGGCGCTTGTTGACTCTGGTGTTCGGAGAATTGAGCACCTGGTTTTGTCTCATGCTGACACGGATCACATAGCGGGTGCACTTCGCATCCTTCCGAATCGGGAGTTTGAAGTCGGCACGGTATGGGCAAACGCTGATAGCACCAAGGACTCAAGAAAGTGGAGCGAACTGCTCGCTCTGCTTACAGACCTGTCCGACTCTGGCGTTTGTAGGGTTCGGATTGGAATTAGCAGCGCAGATCGTGATGATCTTTCACTTGAACGTGTAGGAATTCAAATCTTGCATCCAACGCTTCGAGACATTGGGCATGGTCCAGGCGTTGCAGGCAAGGTCAGGCCGGAAATTACGACTAATGGCATGTCTGTCGTCCTGCAGGTGAACCTAGACGGTAGTCCAGCTCTCTTTTTGCCGGGAGACGTGGACGCTGTGGGTTTTCGGCAAATTGTTGCACGCGCAGAGCTACGGGCCGCCCCAGTTTTGGTCTATCCGCATCATGGCGGGCACAGTGGGTCTCCTTTGGAGTCCGAGTTTGCTGATGAGCTGTGCACCACTCTGAAGCCTGAAGTGGTCGTTTTCTCGATGGGGCGCGGGAACTATGAAAATCCCCTGCGTGAGGTTGTGGAGCAGATCAGGGACTCATTTCCATCTATACGACTTGCTTGCACACAACTATCTCGGCAGTGTCACCCCAGCGTGCCGGCGCAGACCGGTCGGGTGCATCTGACTATGCATCCCGCTTCCGGGCGGGCATCAGGTACGTGCTGCGCTGGGTCGGTCCGCGTGCGGGCAGTGGGCGGAGAGATCAAGGTCGATCCAGAGGCTGAGGCGCATCGAGATTGGATCGCGCAATTGAATGCGCCAATGTGTATTACGAAGCGAGATATTCCCAAACCACGAAAGTCGCAGATTTAGGCTTCGCGGCTGCGCCGGTTCGTTCGTCGTCTGAGGGCGGCGGAGCGGGTTTGGCCGGTGTCCTGCCCGGTTTGGGGTCGTGCATGATCAGGGGGCCGTACGCTTGCCGGCTACTCGGGCAGGCTTGTCCCCTGCCCGCAATGTGTCCGAGTGGCCCCCTGGTCTTGCTCGACGCGGGACCCGGATCGGGGAGTGTGGGTAAAGCCGTGGAGCCGTCCGTCCCCACCCCCGGCCTGGTTCTTTCGTCCCCTTGTGGGCGCGGGCGGGCGACGACGTGCGGCCCCGGTGGCGTAGACATTGAGGGGCAAGCGCGGCGGCGTCCGGCCGGCGCCGCCGCGCTGTGCGCGGCACCTCTGATCCCTGATCAGACTGCAACCGCAGTTCAGGAGGCCGGGAAAGCAGACGCCCGAGCGTCAAATGTGGTGTTCTCCCGAGCATCCACCTCTTCCTTTGGGCCTGGTGCGCTGGTGTCTTTGTCGTCTGCGGGGGCCACTCGGGCGCATGGCGGGCCTGGGACGAGGCTGGTCCGTGTGGCTGAGCTGCGGGTGCGGGTGGCGGCTGGGTTCGCAATGATCCGCTCACTGCCGAACGCCGGTCGGGCAGCGAGCGCAGCGAGCCTTGATGAAGTAGAGAAACTCTTACCGCGGGTGCGGTCTTGTGGCTCTGTCTAGCTCCTGCTGCCATGGCGGAACCGTGGTCTAAGTTCCGAGGGGGGCTCGTGGCTGAGCTGAAGGTCGTCAGTTG
The DNA here is from genome assembly GCF_056435905.1 of Streptomyces sp. NPDC043861. Classification (NCBI taxonomy): domain Bacteria; kingdom Bacillati; phylum Actinomycetota; class Actinomycetes; order Kitasatosporales; family Streptomycetaceae; genus Streptomyces; species Streptomyces sp. NPDC043861. The sequence continues at coordinate 50,650 of NZ_JBWKDP010000011.1, forward strand.
GAAGCGATTCGGGCATGATCGCTTGTACGTGAACTTGCCCGATGGCACTGCCGTTGGCTGGGCGGACTGCAAGACAGGTGCCGTCACGATCTTGGTCGCTGGCTATCGTGCAGAAGTCTTAGCAATGCTGGAGGGGCGCTTACCGGACGTTGATCATGCTCGGTCACCCGAGCCGGTGCAGAGTTCTGAGCCTGTCCGTCTCCCTCCGTTGACACCAGCGGACGATCTCGCTGCGACCTTGCCTGGGGCGAGCCTGGAACCGCGGCTTGCTGAGTCAGAGCCCGGCCTGCTGCAGCGGGCTGTCGCGTGGTTGCTACGGCGACCGGTCGACGGCGACTCGTGGCGCAAGGGCATCGCCGGTGAGCGGCGCGTGGGCTCCGAGCTCAGTCGACTCGAGCGGCAGGGTTGGCGCGTTCTGCACTCCATACCGTTGCCGCATGATGTCGATGTTGATCACCTGCTGATCGGGACTGGTGGGGTGTTCAGCATCAACACCAAGCACTACCCCGAGAAGTCGGTATGGGTCGGGGACGATGTGGTCAAGGTCAACCGTGGCCGACCTGTACCTCACGTACGCAAGAGCCGGTCAGAGGCCGCACGTGTGCAGCGTGTGCTCGAGCGGTACTGCGACTTTCCCGTGCCGGTAGAGCCGGTTCTCGTCTTCGTCGGTGTAACCGACCTAAAGGTCGTGGCCACCCAACTCAAGGTACGCGTCTACCGTGAGCGCGAGGTATCCGCCTTGGCACCGCTCTCCGGGGTGTTCACTGCTGATCAGGTGGAGGAGATCTACAGGATTGCCCGTCACCGGCAAGCCTGGGTGGCGGCCTGAACGGCGACCGCCACACAAGCGGGCAGCGGAAAGAGCCGTCTCTGTCCCGGTCACGCGGCCGCGTTGGCTGGCTTATGCCCGTGTTCGAGGTAGACAGGCACGGCCTTGTCGCGGGCTTCTGCCGCGGCCAAGATGCGGCGGGCCAGTCGGGGAATGGTGCGATCTGGGATTTCGTCCGGGGCAAGAAAGGCGTAGCTTCGAAGCTCATCGGGCTGCAGAGTGATGCCGGCCAGCTGCTCTGGGGTGAGCTGGCCGCCGTCGAAGAGGTACAGGACCTTGTCGCCCTCCGCCTCGCTCGGCGCCCAGTCGACGGCAAGCAGGCGCCCGAGTGGCGGGGTGATCCCTAGCTCTTCCTGAACCTCGCGGATGGCAGCGCGCAGTGGCGACTCACCAGTTTCGACGTACCCGCCGGGGATCTCCCAGTAGTCCTTGTAGGTCGGCTCCACCATGAGGACCCGTCCGGTGTCATCGAAAAAGAGCGCACCCGCAGCCATGCGCGGATGCGCCATCTTTGCTTCATGTGCATTCGCTGCCATGCAGCCGAGGGTACCCAGCTCAGACCACATGCAGCCGGTCGGCCAGGCCTGCCAGAGTGGGACTCGGTCGCCCGCGCTGGTTCCGGACCCAGGTAAGCACGAGCTCGCGCGCGAGGTAGTGGCTCCGTACCTGCTCGGGCGCCCAGCTCTCCGCTTCAAGGATCTTGGCTAGGGCATCGTCGATCCGATTGTGCGCGCTGAGAGCCCGAGCAACTTCGAGGTTGTGGCGTGTGCGCCGTTCTGTCGGCAACGCAGCTGTGTCGATCTGCGGCCCGAGGTCTACGGCTACCTGCATGTCGCCCAGCTCGGCCGCAGTGGCGACGCGGTGAATCGCGACGTTCGTCGGTCCGAAGGCGGTCCAGACATGGTTGGCATCGTGCCCGAGCCGTCGCGCCGCCTGATCGGCTTCTCCGAGGAACATCCGAGTCGTGGCGCGGTCCTCCGCGCGAGCCGCCGCCATGGATCCTGCCAGGAACAGAGTCCCGTAGATCGACAGGAACTCGGGGGTGGGCTCGGCGAGTCCCGGTCGGAGGTACTCCCCAGCGTCGCCTACAAGCTGCACGGCAGCGTCGAATCTTCCGTTCGACAGGAGGCAGTGCGCCACGGACCGGAACAGTGAGCCGGTCACGACGTTGTCGTCGGACTGCTGAGCTGCCGTCAGGCCTCGGTCGGCCGCGATCCATGCAAGGTCAGTTTCGCCTAGCTTCGTCAGCACCATGGCAGCACCTTGGTAGGTCATCGCCATCAGTCCGTGTGCCTTCTCGCGCTCGTGGCCGGCGTAGGCCTGGGTCGAGATGAAGGCGTCCGCGAGCAGGAGGGGCAGACGCCTGGTGGCGAACCCGTACCGGGAGTCTTGGTAGGCGTCCCAGACTTCGCCGACGTTACTGCGCAGCTCGTTGAGAGACGTCGGTTCGCCTTCGGTAGTGACTTGTAACAGGGGAGTGAGCTGGCGGTAGTTCATCAGGGCTGTACGAAGTGCTGGCACGGTTTGAGTACCGCTGTCGGCACTCCAGTCCATGAGCGTCGGCTCGGCGAGCAGGTCGCCAAGGGTGACGTCCAGGGCGTCGGCGAGCGACTTGATGACTGAGAGCCTGTCCAGCTCCAACCGGTTGTTCTCGGCCTTGCTCAGCCAGTCGACGGTGCGGCCGACGAGTCCGGCCAGCACTTCCTGGGACATCCCGCGCCTCCGGCGGTACCACGCGACTCGTTCGCCGATCGTCAGGTTCGTCGTCATTCCTCGCATGGGGAGAGCGTCCACCCGTCTCTCTATGCGACCCCGGAGAGATTTTCCGGGGTGCTGCGCCGGTCTGGTCCTAGCGTTGCTGACAACCCGAGGGGCTGTCAGATCGAACTACAACGAAGGGGCCACGATGGCGCTGACCCCGGCCGAAGTGGTGGAACTGATCCGAGACGTCAGGGCACTTGGAGAGGCGGTGGCCGATCTTGCGAGGCGCGCTGACGAAATGGTCAACCGTCTTGCGGATGCTTCCGAACCAACTGCTCAAGCTGGTCCATCCGATCCGCGAGGCGGCGTACGTCCCGGCGGACTTCCGCCAGGTACGCGGTGATCTGCTCGAACTCCGAGCTGTGCTTGGGCGGACGGTCCTCGCTGGGGAGGGTTGCAAAGCTGCCCTTGCCCTGGTGGGAGTACGCGTAGCCGTCCTCCCGGAGGCGAGAGATCGCCTGCCTGGCGACAGTGCGGGAAACGCCGTGCTCGGCCATCAGCTCTGTCTCGGACGGCAGCTTGTCGTCCGGGGATAGCTCCCCGTCTCGGATCCGCCGCTTGAAGTCGTCGGCGATCTCCAAGTACCTCGCACGCCCGGTGAAGTCGGCCATAGCCCCTCTCAGTGGTTGTCGCACTAAGTGGAGCACACAGAACAGACAAGAGTCGAGAATCACTTGACATACTAAGTGTGTTAGGTACAGCCTCGATGTCAGTCAGCGTACTAAGTACGTCAAGTTGATCGAAGGAGCGCACCCTATGCGTCAGATCCCCGTCGACACCTCCGCCGCCACCGTGATGGTGGCCCAGCCCCCTCAGCCCAAGGTGAAGGACCGCCGTACAGGCGAGCGGGCGATGGATGCCGAGACCGGTGCCGCGCTGTCGACCGTGGACGTGATGTTCGCGGCGAACGGTGAGGTGGAGATTCTTTCGGTGACCGTGCCTGAGACCGGTATCTCCGGTGATCTGGCCATGGGCACCCCGGTCGCTCTCACGGGCTTGATCGCCCGGCCGTGGGAGAACGAGTTCAACGGCCAGCGCCGTCACGGCATCGCGTTCCGCGCGGTCGCCGTCACGTCGCTCGCGGCCGGTGTCACGAAGCCCAAGGCGGCCTGATCATGTCGTGGCTGACCGGCCTCCTGGCGCTGGTCGTCGTCACCGCGGGTCTTCTGCGGTGGCGGCGCCCCGCCTGGTGCTGGCTGACTTTCGGGGTCGTCCTGGCCACGCTGCGGGTTCTGGTCCGCTACAGCTCGGTCATGGAGGCGTGCGGGCTGACCGTCCCTCCGCCGCGCTGGCGGCTGGCCATCGCCCGGATGGCCAACCGGCCCGCTCCCGAATCGCGTCCGCCGCGCATTCTGCGGCTCCGCCTGACCCGGACTGGTCTCGTCTTACGGCTGGGGCTCCGGCCTGGTCAGGACGCGTTCGACGTGGCGGCCGCGTGTGATCGGCTGCGGCATTCGTTCGCGATGTATGGCGTCACGTCCCGGGAACTGCGCTCGGGTGTCGTCGAGTTGCGGATGACCGGCTACGACGTCCTCGCCCGGGTGCAGATGCCCGCCAAGGTCGACACCGCCCCGATGCGCGTCCCCGTCGCCCTGCGCGAGGACGGATCCGTCCACTACCGCGACTACCGCAGCACCCCGCACGCCCTGACCCTGGGCGCCACGAAGTCCGGAAAGTCCGTCTACCAGCGCAACCTTGTCGCCGAACTCGCCGCACAGGACGTTGCCTTGATCGGCATCGACTGCAAGCAAGGTGTGGAGCTGTTCCCGCTGGCTCGCCGGTTCTCCGCGCTGGCCGACAACCCCGACACCGCCGCCGACCTCCTCGACGCTCTCGTCACGCATATGGAGGGCGTCTACCACCTGATCCGAGCCGAACAGCGCATCACCGGCGACATCCCCGACGCGGAGATAGCCGCCGACATCTGGGACCTGCCCGAGCACCTCCGTCCGACCCCGATCGTCCTCCTCGTCGACGAAGTCGCCGAACTCGCCCTGTTCGCCACGAAGGACGAGGAGAAGCGCCGGGACCGGATCATCACCGCGCTCGCCCGGCTCGCCCAGCTCGGCCGCGCTGCCGGCATCTATCTGGAGATCTGCGGGCAGCGCTTCGGCTCCGAACTCGGCAAGGGCATCACGATGCTCCGCGCCCAGCTCACCGGCCGCACAGCGCACCGCGTCAACGACGAAACCTCCGCGAACATGGCCTTCGGCGATATCGCGCCCGACGCCGTACTGGCCGCCATCTCCATCCCGACCGAGACCCCCGGCCTCGCCGTCACCGGCGACTCCTCCGGTGGCTGGGCCCGCATCCGCACCCCGCACACCTCGATGCGTCAGGCCGTGAACGCCTGCAACCGGCACGCCCAACGGACCCCCGAGCTGCCCGGTCTCGCCGCCTTCCGGCCTGAGCTGCCGCCCACGGTCTCCCTCGTCAAGATCCCGGCCCAGTCCGAGGCACCCTGCTCCGTCTGACCCACCCGCATCCCGGTCGGCGCGACCGCCTCGCGCCAAGTCCCTACCCCCGCCATGCCCAAAACGCCCCGCAAAGGAGGTGAAGACATGACCCGCTCACTCCGCGTCGACGCCGTCCTGGTGCAAGCCGTGATCGCCGGGGCCCTGTCCTTCGCCCACCTGCACGACCTCGCCGCCGCTGCCGGGCAGACCGGATGGAAGGCATGGGCCTACCCGGTCAGTGTCGACCTGCTCCTGGTCGCCGCCTGGCGTCGGCTCCGCAACGACGGACCCTCCCGGCTGGCCTGGTGCTGGTTCCTGATCGCACTGGTCGCCTCGCTCGGCGCGAACGTCGCCACCGCCGGTTTCCTCGACCTCCAGCACCCGCCCGCCTGGCTGCGCTTCGGCATCGCCGGATGGCCCGCGCTCGCCTTCCTCGGCGGCACGCTCCTCGCCCACTCACCCGCCGTCGACCACGCCCCCGAACCGGAACCGGCCGAGGTTGTGCCAGCAGAACCGGAGCCTGCCCCCGAGCCGCTTCCCGTCGCCGAGCCGGAGCCTGCTCCGGCCCTGCCCGCAGCGCCCGAGCACGCTCCCGCCCCGGCTTCGCCGGTCCCGGCCGCGCTGGTCGACCACGCCCGCAAGGTCGCCGACGACCACCACGCCCGTACCGGTTCTCCGATCGACACCGACACCCTGCGCGCCCGCCTTGGCGTCCCGGCCCCGATGGCCGACGCGATCGCCGCCCAACTCACCTGACCAGAAGGGAGACCCGACCATGCCAGCCCGCGACTTCTTCCACTCCGTGATGCGGATCGGCCCCGTACAGATCGGCACCCACCGCGACCGCCATGGCCGCACCAAGCACGCCGCCGTATGCACCGCCGACCGCTGCGGCTGGTCCGCCGACTACACCAGCCAGTCCGCCGCACAGCTCGCCGCCCGTACCCACCGCTGCCGCCTCGCCGACTGAACGGGAGGTCTCGTCATGGATGTTCCGCTCTGGCTTGCCCTGATCGTCGTCGGCGCCCTCGGCATCAAGCTCATACGCCCGCCCTGGTGGCTCGTCGCCGTGCTCCTCCTCGGCGGCTACCTCCTCGCCGACAGTCTGCTCGCCCCCGTCATCGACACCGCCATCACCAAGTAGTCCATCCCAGAAAGGAGAAGACCATGTTCCGCCCGAAGATCCCGACCATGCCACTGCCGACCGGCATCGTGACCCCGCTCGTCCAGCACACCCCGGGCGACATCCAGCCGCACCACACCGCCCCGCCGGCCTGCGACTGCCACCACACCCCGGCTCGCGCCCCGGCCACGCCGCGGGTCCAGGTTCCGGCCGTGCGGCTGACCCCGACCGGTCTCGTTGCTGCCGTCGCCGGTGGCGCCGGGATCGTCCTGGTCGTCGGCGCCGTCCTGGTCTCCATGCTCCTCGCGGTCGCCATCACCGCCGCCTCGCTCGCGGTCTGTGCCGTCGTCCTCCGCTCGCTCCTCAACGACCAGCGCAAGCAGTGCTGACCGGCCCCGGGGCGGTCGTCAACCGCCAAGTCACCGCCGCCCCGGAGCCGTGCCCCTGCCCGAACCAACCGATCCGGAAGGAACGTCCATCATGGCTCAGCCCACCACGCACGCCGTGCGGGTCTGCTCGAACTGCGACGGCTTCCCCACCGTGAGGGTCACCCTCGGCGGCCGCGACCGACACGGAAACCTGCGCACCATCACGGTCTGCTGCCCGGCCTGCCACGGCACCGGCACACGCCCGGTCCGCCGCCCTGCCTCGTCCCGCATCGAGGTGGCCGCGTGACCGACACCGCCACCTTGGCGGGCCTGGACCCGGCCACCCTTGGGGACATCCTCAAGGCGGCCGGGTCCACCGGCTTCGACCGCTGGCAGGACCAGATCCGCCGCACCGGCGGCTGCGCCGACCCCATCCACCTGACCGGCTGGACTCTCGCCAAGGACAAGACCACCGGGGAGACGCTGCGCCGCTACTCGACCGACTCCGAGCCGGATGGACGGCTCCGGGTCGCCTGCGGCAACCGCCGCGCCTCCCGCTGCCCGGCCTGCGCCTACACCTACGCCGGAGACACGTACCACCTGATCCGCGCCGGGCTCGCCGGTGACGAGTCCAAGAACATCCCCGCCACCGTCCGGGATCACCCCCGGGTCTTCGCCACCCTCACCGCCCCGTCGTTCGGCGCGGTCCACAACCGCCCCGACCGCGGCATCTGCCGCTGCGGTACCCGGCACGCCGAAGATGATTCCACCCTCGGCACCGCCCTCGACCCGGACACCTACGACTACGCCGGGACCGTGCTGTTCAACAACCACGCCGGACAGCTGTGGCAGCGCTTCACCACCCGGCTCCGCCGCGAAGTTGCCGCCCGCGCCGGACTCACCCAACGCGTACTGGCTCAGCAGCTGCGCCTCTCCTACGGCAAGGTCGCCGAGTTCCAGAAGCGCGGCGCGATCCACTTCCACGCCGTTATCCGCCTCGACGGCCCGGACGGACCGGACACGGCACCGCCCTCCTGGGCCACCGTGCAGCTGCTCACCGACTCCATCCGCGCCGCCGTCGCCCACTCCTACACCTCGATCACCGTCCCGGCCGCCGGGGACCAGCCCCGCCGGCCTTTCCGCTGGGGCCGACAGCTCGACATCCGCCCGGTCAAAGCCTTCGGCGACGGCTCCGACATCACCGAACAGGCCGTCGCCTCCTACGTCGCCAAGTACGCCACCAAAGCCGCCGAATCGACCGGCAGCCTCGACCGCCGCATCGGGAACCGTGAAGTCCTCCACCTCCTGGACGTGCCCGACCACCCCCGCCGCCTCATCGAAGCCTGCCTCGACCTCGACCCGCTCTACCCGGACCGGAAGCTGGGCGCCTGGGCGCACATGCTCGGCTTCCGCGGCCACTTCTCCACCAAGTCCCGCCGCTACTCCACCACCCTCGGCGCCCTCCGCCAGATCCGCGCCGACTACCGCGCTGCCCAGGAGGAAGAGGTCCTCGGGGCCCCGGACACCGTGCTCGTCCTCGCCTCCTGGCAGTACGCCGGACACGGCCACACCCCCGGCGAATCCGCCCTCGCCGCCGGCATCGCCCGCGACATCCAAATCAATCGCGAGACCGCCCGCGAAGCCCTGCGCGACCAACTCGCCCTGGAAGGAGCTGCGACGTGAAGGACGAGCTGATGACCACGGCGGACGTCCTCTCCGAGCTGAAGGGGATCTCGCGGCGAACCTTCTACCGGTGGCGTGAACTCGGCAAGGCTCCCAAGGCCTTCACGCTCCCGAACGGTGAGCTGAGGGTATGGCGGTCCGACTTTCAGGCTTGGCTGCGAGCGCGGGAAGGGGCTGCCGCGTGAAGTCGACGGACGTGAGGGTTTGGTCCATCCGCGTGAAGCCCGGGAAACGCCCCTCGTATCAAGTGCGCTGGAAGGTCGCCGGACAGCCCTTTTCTGAGACACGAAAGACGAAAGCGCTCGCTGACAGCTTTCGGTCGAAGCTGCTCCGTGCCACGCGCGACGGGGAGGAATTCGACACGGCGTCCGGCCTTCCGGATTCCATGGCGGAGCGAACGGCGAGCCTGAGCTGGTTCAGCTTCGCGCTGCGGTACCTCGCCATGAAGTGGCCTCATGCCGCTCCGAACACCCGGGATGGGATCAACGAGTCGTTGACCTTCGTGACCCTCGCACTCCTGGATGAGTGCCCTGGTCGACCTGCGGATGCCCTCCTGCGGAAGGCTCTGCGTAACTGGGCCTTTGTCCTGCCTGGACCGGATGACCGCGACCTGCCCGACGAGATCGCCTACGCGTTGCATTGGGTCGGCAAGGCTTCCCGTCCCCTTGCGGATCTGGCCGACCCCGTTGCGGCAAGGGCCGTGCTCGATTCTCTGAAGATCAAAATGGATGGTGCTGCCGCAGCGGCGGAGACGGTTCGTCGGAAGAGGCGGACCTTGGTCAATGCCATGCACTACGCCGTCGACCTTGGTGAGTTCCAGGAAAACCCGCTGTCTGCCGTGCGGTGGCAGAAGCCAAAGGTCGCCAATGATGTGGATCCGCGGGTGGTGGCTAATCCCGACCAGGCGCGTTCGCTGCTCTGCGCGGTTTCCTACGTCGGCGGATACCGAAGGGCACGTGGTAGGCGCCTGGTCGGGCTCTTCGCAGGTATGTATTTCGGGGGATTCCGTCCGGCTGAAGCCGTTGGCTTGGCGCTGCCGGACCTCACGCTCCCTTCTACCGGCTGGGGTGAGGCGGTGCTGCACCGGTCCCGGCCAAGCGTCGGCAAGCAGTGGACCGATTCCGGCGAGAGCCACGACGACCGCGGGCTGAAGAACCGGCCTGCCGAAGAGGTCCGCCGGGTGCCGATTCCGCCGCAGCTGGTTGCCGTGCTGCAGGACCACGTCGACACCTTCGGGACCGCCGAGGACGGGCGGCTCTTCTTCAGCGAGGGCGGGGGAGTGGTGTCGTCGTCCACCTACTACCGGGCATGGCAGGAGGCTCGAGTCCTCGCGCTGCCGCCGGCCGTGGTCGCTTCGCCGCTGGCGCGGCGTCCGCACGACCTGAGGCACTCGGCCCTCTCCACGTGGCTCAACGCCGGTGTGGACCCGACTGAGGTCGCCGCACGAGCAGGCAACAGCGTGGAGGTCCTCCTGGGTCGGTACGCGAAGTGCCTGGACGGCCGGCAGGAGGTCGGTAACCGCCGCATCGAGGAGCTGCTCCGCGAGTACGAGTGAGAGTGGAGCCGCTGCGGTCCGAGGCCCCGGGTGAACCCCGGGGGTCTTCGCATTGCTGGGGCTGACCTGCGAGGTTCTGACAGGAACCAGGCCGCGAATAGGCCGCAGAGGCTGTCATACGGCTGCACAGCGTGGCAGTTGGCTGCACATACGCGAAGACCCCGTCCTCAGCTAAAGCGCTGATGGCGGGGTCTTTGGGCACCTCATCAAGGGTGCCCCCGGCAGGATTCGAACCTGCGCACACGGCTCCGGAGGCCGTTGCTCTATCCCCTGAGCTACGGGGGCGTCCGCCGCTCTCGGCGGCGACGGGTAGAACCCTACCAGCTCCCACGGGGTGCCTGTGAACAGGTATTTCCGGGCAGTGACGGGGCGCGGGTCCACCGCCGGACCGGCGCAGGTCGGCGCATACCCCGCGCGGGGCCGGCAGGTCCCTGTGCGCCTTCCGCCCCCGTGCGGGCGGGGGCGGAAGTGGGGAAAACCCGGACGCGGCCCTTCCCCGGCACCTACTCTCGAGTTGTGTCAGGCGTGTCCGGCCGGGTGCTCGTTGTTGACGACAACAGGGTCATTCGGCAGCTGATCAGGGTCAACCTCGAGCTGGAGGGCTTCGAGGTCGTGACCGCGGCCGATGGTGCCGAGTGCCTGGAGGTCGTGCACCACGTCGCGCCGGATGTGATCACCCTGGACGTGGTGATGCCGAGGCTCGACGGGCTGCGGACCGCTTCGAGGCTGCGGTCCGATCCGCGGACGCGGAACGTACCGGTGGCGATCATCAGCGCGTGCACGCAGTACGAGGTGGAGACCGGAATCGCCGCCGGGGTCGATGCCTTCCTTGCCAAGCCCTTCGAGCCGGCCGAGCTGGTTCGGCTGGTGCGGCGGTTGATGTACGGCGAGCACCGGGACCACAGGGACCGGGAAGGTCCGCCGTCGGTGGATGACAGGCACGAGGCCGGGCGGGCGGGGAGCGCGCGGGGCTGACCGGATGGCGAAACCGGTTCGCGATCACACCCCCTTCCTCCCATACGCTGGTCCCGTGACCCCCGCTGAGCTCTCCCGTACCGTGCTGGGCGCCGTGCGCCGTGCCGTCGAGGAGGGTGCCCTCGGGGTGGCCGTGCCGGAGCAGGTGAAGGTCGAACGGCCCAGGCCCGGTGGGCGCGGGGACTACGCCACGGGCGTTGCCCTGCGGCTGGCCGGTCCCGCGGGGCGGGGCCCCCATGAGGTCGCCGAGATCCTGCGGTCGCGGATGGACGGTGTCCCCGGCATCGCGCAGGTCGACATCACCGGTCCCGGCTTCCTGAACTTCACCCTCGTTCCGGAATCCGGTGCATCCCTCGTCCGTGCCGTGATCGAGCAGGGCCCGCGGTTCGGGCACGGCGACGGCCTCGCCGGGCTGTGCCTCTCCTTCGCGCCCGCCGAAGAGCTCAGAGCCGGCGTCCTCACCCACACGGTCGTACGGCTGCTGCGTACTCAGGGAGCCGTCGCGGATGTGACGCCCGGAGGCATGGAGCGGATCACCACCGTCCCGGTCCGTGAGGACGGGCTGTTCGAGCGGCTCGGACAGGACGCCGCCCGCTGGGCGCTGCTTCGCGCTGCCGCCCACGACCGCCCCGTGGCCGACGAGCGTCTGCTCGTGCAGAGCGAGGCCAATACGCTCTTCAGGGTCCGGTACGCGTACTCCCGCAGCCGCGCCCTGCTTCGCAACGCCGGCCCGCTCGGCCTGGCCGCCCGGTACGAGGGGGAGACCGGTGCCGGTACGACGGCTCTTCTCCTCCGCCTCGGCGACCACCCCTCCGTCCTGGCCTCCGCCGCCCGCCATCGCGCGCCCGACCGGCTCGCACGGCATCTCGAGGCCACCGCCGACGCGTTCCTCGGCTTCCAGCACACCGTGCTGCCCCTCGGCGACGAGAAACCCTCGGCCGCCCACCGGGCCCGGCTCGCGCTCGCCGAAGCCGCCGGGACGGTGCTGGCCGGCGGCCTGTCCCTGCTCGGCATCAGCGCGCCCGAATACTTGTGAAAGACGTGAGAGAGACAGCATGAGCCGTTCCGCGCACCCCGCAGGCCCCCGTCACGGAGACGTCCTGCCCGAGGGCCACTACACCGCCCCGCCCGCCGATCTCAACGCCCTCGACGAGAAGGTCTGGGCCCGCACCGTCACCAGGAACACGGACGGGATCGTCACGGTGGGCGGGCTGGAAGTCACGAGGCTCGCAGAGGAGTTCGGTACGCCGGCCTACTTCCTCGACGAGAGCGACTTCCGCGCCCGCTGCCGTGCCTGGGCCGAGGCCTTCGGCCAGGACGCGGACGTGTTCTACGCCGGGAAGGCCTTCCTGAGCCGCGCCGTGGTGCGCTGGCTCGAGGAGGAGGGGCTCAATCTCGATGTGTGCTCCGGAGGCGAGCTCGTGACCGCGCTCGATGCCGGGATGCCCGCCGAGCGCATCGCCTTCCACGGGAACAACAAGTCTCCCGAGGAGATCGAGCGGGCGGTGCGGGCCGGCGTCGGGCGTATCGTCCTCGACTCCTTCCAGGAGATCGTCCGCGTCGCGCACATCGCCCGGTCCCTCGGCAGGCGCCAGCGGGTCCAGATCCGCGTCACGGTCGGCGTCGAGGCACACACCCACGAGTTCATCGCCACCGCCCACGAGGACCAGAAGTTCGGCATCGCGCTGGCCGGCGGGCAGGCGGCCGAGGCGGTCCGCCGGGCACTGAACCTCGACGGGCTGGAGCTCGTCGGCATCCACTCGCACATCGGATCCCAGATCTTCGACATGGCGGGATTCGAGGTGTCCGCGCGGCGTGTGGTGCAACTGCTGGCACAGGTGCGGGACGAGCACGGCGTCGAGCTGCCGGAGATCGACCTCGGTGGCGGCCTCGGTATCGCGTACACGTCCGACGACGACCCGCGAGAGCCCCACGAGATCGCCAAGGCCCTCGGCGAGATCGTCAGGCGCGAGTGCGAGGCGGCCGGGCTGCGGACGCCCCGCATCTCGGTCGAGCCCGGGCGTGCCATCGTCGGGCCGACCGCCTTCACGCTCTACGAGGTGGGCACGATCAAGCCGCTGGACGGGCTGCGGACCTACGTCAGCGTCGACGGCGGTATGTCCGACAACATCCGCACCGCGCTGTACGACGCCGAGTACAGCGTTGCGCTCGCCTCGCGTACGTCGACGGCCGGGCCGATGCTGGTCCGCGTCGTCGGCAAGCACTGCGAGAGCGGTGACATCGTCGTACGGGACGCGTTCCTGCCCGCCGATCTGGCGCCGGGGGACCTTCTCGCCGTACCGGCCACCGGGGCGTACTGCCGCTCCATGGCCAGCAACTACAACCACGCACTGCGCCCGCCTGTCGTCGCGATCAAGGACGGCGAGGCTCGGGTGATCGTCCGGCGTGAGACGGAGGAGGATCTCCTGCGTCTCGATGTCGGGTGATGAAATATGTGTCTCAGGATCCGGACAAGGGGCAGAAACCCCCGTGCGGTGAGTGAGACTGGTTCGCACTCTGCTTGATGGAATGAAAGAGGTCGGATGATGCGTACGCGTCCGCTGAAGGTGGCGCTGCTGGGCTGTGGAGTGGTCGGCTCAGAGGTGGCGCGCATCATGACGACGCACGCCGACGACCTCGCCGCTCGGATCGGCGCCCCGGTGGAGCTCGCCGGGGTCGCCGTCCGCCGTCCCTCCAAGGTCCGTGAGGGCATCTCCCAGGAGCTCGTCACCACCGACGCCAAGGGCCTCGTCGAGCGTGGCGACATCGACGTCGTCGTCGAGGTGATCGGCGGCATCGAGCCCGCCCGCACCCTCATCACCACCGCCTTCGAGAACGGCGCGTCGGTGGTCTCCGCCAACAAGGCGCTGCTCGCCGAGGACGGCGCCACGCTGTACGCCGCAGCCGAGAAACACGGCCGCGACCTCTACTTCGAGGCCGCCGTGGCCGGGGCGATCCCGCTGATCAGGCCGTTGCGCGAATCGCTCGCGGGCGACAAGGTCAACCGTGTCCTGGGCATCGTCAACGGCACCACGAACTTCATCCTCGACAAGATGGACACCTCCGGCGCCGGCTACTCGGAGGCGCTGGACGAGGCCACGGCCCTCGGATACGCGGAAGCCGACCCGACCGCCGATGTCGAGGGCTTCGACGCCGCCGCCAAGGCCGCGATCCTCGCCGGAATCTCCTTCCACACCCGGGTGCGTCTCGACGATGTCTACCGCGAGGGGATGACCGAGGTCACCGCCGCCGACTTCGCCTCCGCCCGGCAGATGGGCTGCACCATCAAGCTGCTGGCGATCTGTGAGCGTGCGGCGGACGGGAAGTCGGTGACGGCCCGCGTCCACCCCGCGATGATCCCGCTCAGCCACCCGCTGGCCTCCGTCCGCGAGGCGTACAACGCGGTCTTCGTCGAGGCCGAGGCCGCCGGGCGGCTGATGTTCTACGGCCCCGGCGCCGGCGGCTCCCCGACCGCCTCCGCAGTCCTCGGCGACCTGGTCGCGGTCTGTCGCAACAAGCTCGCCGAGGCCACCGGCCCCGGCGAGTCCGTGTACACGCAGCTGCCCGTCAGCCCCATGGGCGAGGTCGTGACGCGGTACCACATCAGCCTCGACGTGGCCGACAAGCCGGGCGTTCTCGCCCAGGTCGCGACGGTCTTCGCCGAGCACGGCGTATCCATCGACACGGTGCGCCAGACGGGCAAGGACGGCGAGGCATCGCTCGTCGTCGTGACCCACCGTGCGCCCGACGCCGCCCTGACGGGCACCGTCGAGGCGCTGCGCAATCTCGACACCGTGCGTGGTGTCGCCAGCATCATGCGGGTTGAAGGAGAGTAAGCACCCATGAGCACTCGCACTCACCAGTGGCGCGGCATCATCGAGGAGTACCGGGACCGCCTCCCGGTCACGGACACGACGCCCATCGTCACGCTCGGCGAGGGCGGCACGCCGCTCGTGCACGCCGGGACACTCTCCGAGGCCACCGGCTGCGAGGTGTATCTCAAGGTCGAGGGCGCCAACCCGACCGGGTCCTTCAAGGACCGCGGTATGACCATGGCGATCACCAAGGCCAAGGAGGAGGGCGCGAAGGCCGTCATCTGCGCCTCCACCGGAAACACCTCCGCCTCCGCCGCGGCCTACGGCGGCCGCGCCGGAATGGTCCCCGCCGTTCTGGTCCCGCAGGGCAAGATCGCGATGGGCAAGCTGGGCCAGGCGCTGGTCCACGGGGCGAAGATCCTCCAGGTCGACGGCAACTTCGACGACTGCCTGGTGCTGGCCCGCAGCCTTTCCGAGAACTACCCGGTGGCACTGGTCAATTCGGTGAACCCGGTCCGTATCGAGGGCCAGAAGACCGCGGCCTTCGAGATCGTCGACGCGCTCGGCGACGCGCCGGACATCCATGTGCTGCCCGTCGGCAACGCCGGCAACATCACGGCGTACTGGAAGGGTTACAAGGAGTACGCCGCGGACCGTCTCGCCACGCACACGCCGCGGATGTGGGGCTTCCAGGCCTCCGGCTCCGCGCCGATCGTGCGCGGCGAGGTCGTCAAGGATCCGTCGACCATCGCCACCGCGATCCGGATCGGCAATCCGGCGTCCTGGAAGTTCGCGCTCGCTGCCAGGGACGAGTCGGGCGGGTTCATCGACGAGGTGACCGACCGTCAGATCCTGCGTGCCTACAGGCTGCTGGCCGCGCGCGAGGGTGTCTTCGTGGAGCCGGCGTCGGCCGCGTCGGTCGCCGGTCTGCTGAAGGCGGCCGAGGAGGGCAGGCTCGACCGCGGTCAGAAGGTCGTCTGCACGGTCACCGGAAACGGTCTCAAGGACCCGGACTGGGCCGTCGCCGGGGCGCCCCAGCCGGTCACCGTGCCGGTGGACGCGGCCGCGGCTGCGGAGCGTCTCGGGCTCGCGTAGGGCCCCGGGGCGCGCACAGCGCGCGGGCAGGGCGGCTGCGGAAGCGGGTGGCGCGCGACACGCATCGTGCGCCTCCCCTGCGCCCTATGTCGCCGCTGAACCTTCCTTCGCTAGGCTGTGCAGACCCGCCCCGCCGCATATGCCGCGGTGTTGCTGCCGTCCAACGGCCCATGGGTCTTCGCACATGCGTCAGAAACCCCACCCCGCCGATCAGAACAGATCACACGGATCAGAACCAAGGAGTGTCGTCGAGCGATGGCCGGTCCCGCATTCCGAGCCGCCGCCGTCCGGGTGCGCGTCCCCGCCACCAGCGCCAATCTGGGGCCTGGCTTCGATGCCTTCGGCCTGTCGCTGGGGCTGTACGACGACGTCGTCGTCCGGGTGGCCGACTCCGGTCTGCACATCGACATCGCGGGTGAGGGCGCCGAGACGCTGCCGCGCGACGAGAGTCACCTGCTCGTACGCTCGCTGCGCACGGCATTCGATCTGCTCGGCGGGCAGCCGCGCGGCCTCGAGGTCGTCTGCGCCAATCGCATCCCGCACGGCCGGGGCCTCGGATCCTCCTCCGCCGCCATCTGCGCAGGCATCGTCGCCGCCCGCGCGGTGACCATAGGGGCCGACGCCCGGCTCGACGATGCGGCGCTGCTCGAGCTCGCCACCGAGATCGAGGGGCACCCGGACAATGTGGCCGCCTGTCTCCTCGGCGGCTTCACGCTCGCCTGGACCGACGCCGGTGCGGCGCGCGCGATCAGAATGGATCCTTCGGATTCCATCGTTCCGGTGGTTTTCGTACCGTCGAAGCCGGTGCTCACCGAAACCGCACGCGGACTGCTGCCGCGCACGGTCCCGCATGTCGACGCCGCTGCCAACGCGGGCCGTGCCGCACTGCTCGTCGAGGCCCTGACCAGGCGTCCCGAGCTGCTGCTGCCCGCCACCGAGGACCGTCTCCACCAGGAGTACCGAGCCCCGGCGATGCCGGAGAGCGTGGCCCTGGTCAACCGACTGCGCGCGGACGGCGTCCCTGCGGTCATCTCCGGCGCGGGCCCCACGGTGCTTGCACTGGTCGAGGACGGTGCGGCCGACAAGGTCGCACGGCTGGCGGGTGAGGGCTGGGCCGCGAACCGGCTGGCTCTCGACGCCGAGGGAGCGAGTGTTCTGCCGCTCGCCTCGTAGCGACACGGGATTGCCGGTGATGGAGAGGGGGAATGTTTGTTGGAGCCGGTAGTGTTAACCTCAAGTACGCAGCCCACATTCTTGTGGTGCGGTGCTTTGTGTCCCCATCCGGGACCACCCATTCTTCCGGGAGCCTCCCCAACTGCCTGAGCAGCCTGCCTGAGCAGTTTCGAGCACGCTCCGGAGACGGCACGACACCCCTCGCTTTTCCCAAGGAGAGGGCCGAGCAGGGGGAACTCGGGCCGGGCCTTGCACGTACATCCCTTCCGCCGTACCCGGCGGGACCACCGCCCCGACATCGGTCCGCAATCACGGACCGACGTCGGACAGCACAACCGGTCGCCGAGCCAGAAGGCCGACGTCCGCTCCAGGGAAGGACCCTTCGTGAGCGACACCACCGATCTGATGGGCGTGACTGCCGACAGCAGCGTCGACACCAACGCGCCCGCCGCAGGTGCTGCCACTGGCACCACCTCACGGCGCCGCCGCTCCGGCACCGGCCTCGAGGGCATGGTCCTGGCCGAGCTGCAGCAGGTCGCGTCCGGCCTCGGCATCAGGGGCACCGCGCGCATGCGCAAGAGCCAGCTGATCGAGGTCATCAAGGAGGCGCAGGCCGGCGGAGGCTCCGCACCGGCGAAGAGCGCCGACGCGGGCGCGGCCGAGGCCAAGCCGAAGCGGCGTGCCACCTCCAAGGCCCGTACGGGCGAGGGCACCGCGGCCGCCGAGCCGAAGGCCGAGAAGGCCGTCGCCCAGCAGCAGATCGACATCCCCGGCCAGCCGGCCAGCGACGACGCCCCGTCGGGCGAGCGTCGTCGGCGCCGGGCCACCGCCCCCGCAGGCAGCCCCGAGGGCGAGGTCGCCAAGGCCGAGCCGAAGGGTGACGTCAAGACCGAGGTCCGTGCCGAGTCCAAGGCGGAAACCCGCACCGAGGCGCAGCCAGAGGCTAAGGCCGAGGCGGCCACCGACACGGCCGAGGGCCGGCGCGGCGACCGTCAGCGTGACCGCGGCGACCGTGGTGACCGCGGCGACCGTGGTGACCGCCGCGACCGCCAGCGCGACCGCCGCGGCGGCAAGGGCGACGACCAGCAGGGCGGCGGGCGCCAGCAGCAGGGCGGCCAGCAGCAGCGGCAGGGCGCCGGCCCGCAGGACGACTTCGACGACGAGGGCGGACGTCGCGGACGCCGCGGCCGCTACCGCGACCGCCGTGGCCGCCGTGGCCGTGACGAGTTCGGCGCCGAGCCGCAGGTGGCCGACGACGACGTGCTGATCCCCGTTGCGGGCATCCTGGACATCCTGGACAACTACGCCTTCATCCGGACGTCGGGCTACCTGCCCGGCCCGAACGATGTGTATGTGTCGCTGGCCCAGGTCCGCAAGAACGGTCTGCGCAAGGGTGACCACGTCACCGGCGCGGTCCGGCAGCCCAAGGAGGGCGAGCGCCGCGAGAAGTTCAACGCGCTGGTCCGCCTGGACTCCGTCAACGGCATGGCGCCCGAATCCGGCCGTGGCCGCCCGGAGTTCAACAAGCTGACCCCGCTCTACCCGCAGGACCGGCTCCGTCTGGAGACCGACCCGGGGGTGCTGACCACCCGCATCATCGACCTCGTGTCGCCGATCGGCAAGGGCCAGCGAGGCCTGATCGTGGCCCCGCCGAAGACCGGCAAGACCATGATCATGCAGGCGGTCGCCAACGCGATCACCCACAACAACCCCGAGTGCCACCTGATGGTCGTCCTTGTCGACGAGCGTCCGGAAGAGGTCACCGACATGCAGCGGTCGGTCAAGGGCGAGGTCATCTCCTCGACCTTCGACCGCCCGGCCGAGGACCACACCACGGTCGCCGAGCTGGCCATCGAGCGCGCCAAGCGTCTCGTCGAGCTGGGTCACGACGTGGTCGTCCTGCTGGACTCGATCACCCGACTGGGCCGTGCGTACAACCTGGCGGCCCCGGCCTCCGGCCGCATCCTGTCCGGTGGTGTCGACTCCACCGCGCTCTACCCGCCGAAGCGCTTCTTCGGTGCTGCGCGCAACATCGAGGACGGCGGCTCGCTGACCATCCTGGCCACCGCGCTCGTCGACACGGGCTCGCGCATGGACGAGGTGATCTTCGAGGAGTTCAAGGGCACCGGCAACATGGAGCTCAAGCTCGACCGGAAGCTCGCCGACAAGCGCATCTTCCCGGCGGTGGACGTGGACGCGTCCGGCACCCGCAAGGAAGAGATCCTGCTCGGCAGCGATGAGCTCGCCATCGTCTGGAAGCTGCGCCGGGTGCTGCACGCGCTCGACTCGCAGCAGGCGATCGAGCTGCTGCTCGACAAGATGAAGCAGACGAAGTCGAACGCCGAGTTCCTGCTGCAGATCCAGAAGACGACGCCGATGCCGGGCAACGGCAACGACTAATCTGGACAATTCCTCACAGTTGAGGGCCCGTTCCGTTACGCGAGTGACGGAACGGGCCCTCTGTTTGTAATATCGGTCAGCCGTTCCCCCACACGGACACCCCGCCTTCACTCGCCGTCCCCCACGCGGCCTCCTTTGTCGACTCACCCATACTCATGGAGACACGCGTGCGCGCATCGCGCCATGGCAGACCCGTTCGCCGGGTCCGCAAGTTCATAGCGGCCGGTGTGGCCGCACTCTCCCTCGCTGCCGGTGCCTTCGCCTTCAGCGCCCAGGCCGACGACGCCGAGCCGAAGTTCCTGCCCCCGAAGGGCTTCAAGGTCACGGAGGCGTCCTCCACGACCGGAAAGCCCTCGCCGCGCATCATCGGCGGGACGAACACCTCGATCAGCACCGCGCCGTACATGGTGCAGCTGCTGTACGCCTTCGACGGCGACGGCTACTACTACTTCAACTGCGGCGGCACGCTGGTTGCCCCCAACAAGGTCCTCACCGCCGCGCACTGCGTCACCGACGACCTCGGCAAGCCGCTGAACTTCGCCAAGGACGGCCTGGTCCTCGCCGGTACGTCCAAGCTGGTCGGCGGCACCTCGAACACCGAGGGCACCGACGTCAAGGTCAGCCGCCAGTGGGTGCACCCCAGCTACAACACCGAGACGTTCAGCAATGACATCGCGGTCCTGACGCTCAGCAAGCCGCTGCCGTACAAGCCGCTCCCGCTCGCCGGTCCCGACGACCTCGCGGCCTACAACGCGGGCACCAACGGCGTCACGCTAGGCTGGGGTCTGACCTCCTCCGATGCCGACACCGCCACCCTGGCGAGCACGCTCCAGCAGGTCGCGCTGCCGCTGCACTCGAACCAGGAGTGCGTGGAGAACCTCAACCCGTTCTTCCAGGACAACGGCACCATGTTCTGCGCGGGTCAGCCCGGCACGGGCAGCGACGCCACCGGCAAGACCACCTGTCCCGGTGACTCCGGCGGTCCGATCCTGGTCAAGGGCAAGGTCGTCGGTGTCGTCTCGTGGGGCATCAACTCGGCGGACGGCAAGCAGCTCTGCAACGTCGCCGGTGCCTACGAGGCGTTCGCCCACGTGGCCAACCTGAAGCCGGCGGTCCAGCCGCGGATCGACGACACGGACCTCAGCCGTGACGGCCGCGCCGACCTGTTCGTCCGCACCTCCGCCGGATCGGACTACAGCTTCACCTCCAACGGCGTCGGTTTCGCCAACAAGGCCGCGTTCTCCGGCACCTACTCGGGCTACAACATCGTGGCGCAGACCGACCTGAACCGGGACGGCTACCAGGACTTCGTGGCCCGCCAGACCTCCAACGGCGAGCTCCGCTGGGTCCGCCGCAGCGCCACCTCGTCCACGTACGTCTCCGGCAAGATCGCTTCCGGCTTCGGTACCTACCGCGCGATCCTCGCCCCGGGCGATGTGACCGGCGACGCCAACCTGGACATCGTCGGCGTCTCCTCGTCCGGTGCGCTCGTGGTCCTGCCGGGCAACGGCGCCGGCGGTGTCGGCACCCTCAAGGTCATCGGCTCCGGCTACCAGAAGTACAACGCGGTCCGCGGTCACGGCGACTTCAACGGCGACAGCCGCACCGACCTTCTCGTCCGCAACAGCAGCAGCACCGCGCTGTACCTGGTCCCCGGCACGGGCAACGCGTCCGCGCCGTTCGGCACGCCGGTCCTCCTGGCCTCGTCGTGGGGCACGTACAACGCCATCGTCACGCCCGGTGACGTCTCCGGCGACGGCAAGCCCGACGTGGTGACCCGCACCTCCAGTGGTGCGCTCCAGCTGCACCGGGGCAACGGCACCACCACGGGAACGCTGCGGGCGCCGGTCCAGGCCGGCACCGGCTTCTCCGGCTACAACCTCTTCGGCTGATCCACCGGGCAGGGGCCGGTGCCCCGGCCCGGAAGGGTCGAGGACTACCCGGGAGATCTCGGTCACAGTCACAGCCCGTGAGGGCGGTCCGGCTGCCGGGACAAAACAGCAGGTGAAGAAGGGATGCGCCCACCGTGCCACGCACGGTGGGCGCATCCCTTTTCTCACCCACTTCTCATGACCCTGTGCAACCCTTCTTGCCGCTCCGCCGTCTCACTTGGCGTAACAAAGCTTGACAGGGTGGATAAACCGTGCCTGAACGCCACGGCCGCGGGGCAACTGCACCTACGAGGGCTCGAGGAGATATGGCCGACCAGACCAAGGGCACCAGTCGAATACGCGCCACGGGAAGGCGTCGCAAGCCGCCCACCGCGGGGCGCCGCGCCGTGAAGGTCGCCGCCTGGTCAGCCGCCGGTCTGGTGCTCGCGGGCGGAACGGGCCTCGGCTACGTCTACTTCAAGCTCAACGGCAACATCGAGGGCGTCGACATCAACGCCCAGCTGGGCACCGACCGCCCGGACAACGTCGACAACGGCTCCATGGACATCCTCGTCCTCGGCTCCGATTCCCGCTCCGGGGCCAATGCCGAGTACGGGACCGACGAAGGCGGCGCCCGCTCCGACACGGCGATGATCGTGCACATATACGAGGGCCACAAGAAGGCCGCGGTCGTATCGGTGCCGCGCGACACCCTCATAGACCGGCCGCAGTGCGCCGACAGTGACGGGAAGACGGTCGACGGGCGGACCCGCGCCATGTTCAACACGGCGTACGAGGTCGGCGGCCCCGCCTGCGCCGTCAAGACCGTCGAGAAGATGTCCGGCATCCGCATGGACCACTACATAGAGGTCGACTTCACGGGCTTCAAGAAGCTCATAGACGAGCTCGGCGGCGTCGACATCACCACCACCAAGGCCATCAACGACAAGAAGAGCCGTCTCGCCCTCGATCCCGGACCCCACACCCTCACCGGCGAACAGGCCCTCGGCCTCGTGCGCACCCGCAAGTCCGTCGGCGACGGCAGCGACCTCGGCCGGATCCAGCTCCAGCAGGCCTTCATCAAGGCGCTGATCCAGCAGGTCAAGGACGTCGGTGTGTTCACCGACCCGAAGAAGCTCTACGACCTCGCCGACACCGCCACCAGGGCGATCACGCCCGACTCCGAGCTCGACTCGGTCAAGGAGCTCGTCGGCTTCGCGAACGGCCTCAAGAGCCTCGGCGCCGACGACGTCGACATGATCACGCTGCCGGTCGACTACGACAAGATCAACCCCAACCGCGTGGTGCCGCTGGAGAAGCAGTCCGAGCAGGTCTGGGGCGCTCTCGAGAAGGACCTCCCGATACCCGCCTCCGCGACGAAGGGCACCGCGGACGGCCAGGCCGAGGGCCTGGTCCAGTAGCCGTCCGGCGACCGCGGCGCCCCGGCGGGCGGCCGGGAATACCCGAGGGCGGCCCCCGGTTTTGGGAGATACGGCCGGTCCTGGCAGACTGGTACGTCGGCCCCGGTTCACGTACGCGCATCCCGTGCGTGCGACCCGGTGCCCTCCCGAAACTAGGAGACACCTTGAAGCGCGACATCCACCCCGAGTACGTCGAGACCCAGGTGAGCTGCACCTGTGGCGCGTCGTTCACGACCCGCAGCACGATCGAGGCCGGCACCATCCGTGCCGAGGTCTGCTCCGAGTGCCACCCGTTCTACACGGGCAAGCAGAAGATCCTCGACACCGGTGGCCGTGTGGCCCGCTTCGAGGCCCGCTTCGGCAAGGCTGCCGGCTCCAAGAAGTAGCGAGCCACTGCGCCGGTCTTCGGCTGCCCCTGTGCGGGCGGCCGGGACCGGCGCTTTCGTCTCCCGCACCCCCGCAGCCACCTTCGTGTACGAAACCAGGAGCCCCCGATGTTCGAGGCGGTCGAGGAACTGATCGGCGAGCACGCCGATCTCGAGAAGAAGCTCGCCGACCCTTCGGTCCACGCCGACCAGGCGAACGCGCGCAAGCTCAACAAGCGGTACGCCGAGCTCACCCCGATCGTCGGCACGTACCGATCCTGGAAGCGGACCGGTGACGACATCGACACGGCCCGGGAATTCGCCGCCGACGACCCGGACTTCGCCGCCGAGGTGAAGGAGCTGGAGAAGCAGCGCGAGGGGCTCACGGAGAAGCTGCGGCTGCTGCTCGTCCCGCGCGACCCCAGCGACGAGAAGGACGTCATCCTGGAGATCAAGGCGGGTGCGGGCGGCGACGAGTCGGCGCTCTTCGCCGGCGATCTGCTGCGGATGTATCTGCGCTACGCCGAGCGGGTCGGCTGGAAGACGGAGATCATCGACTCCACGGAGTCGGAGCTGGGCGGCTACAAGGACGTCCAGGTCGCGGTGAAGCTGAAGGGCAACGCGACGCCGGAACCCGGCCAGGGCGTCTGGGCACGGCTGAAGTACGAAGGCGGTGTGCACCGTGTCCAGCGGGTGCCCGCCACCGAATCCCAGGGCCGGATCCACACCTCCGCCGCGGGTGTCCTCGTGACCCCGGAGGCCGAGGAGATCGACGTCGAGATCAACCAGAACGATCTGCGCATCGACGTCTACCGTTCCTCGGGCCCCGGCGGCCAGTCCGTGAACACGACCGACTCCGCGGTGCGCATCACGCACCTGCCGACCGGTGTCGTCGCCTCCTGCCAGAACGAGAAGAGCCAGCTCCAGAACAAGGAGCAGGCGATGCGTATCCTGCGCTCCAGGCTTCTCGCCGCAGCCCAGGAGGCGGCCGAGCAGGAGGCTGCGGACGCGCGACGCAGCCAGGTCCGTACGGTCGACCGCTCCGAGAAGATCCGTACGTACAACTTCCCGGAAAACCGGATCTCGGACCACCGGGTCGGCTTCAAGGCGTACAACTTGGACCAGGTGCTCGACGGAGAACTGGACGCCGTGATCCAGGCCTGCGTGGACGCCGACTCCGCCGCGAAGCTCGCCGCCGCATAAGCGGCACGAGGCGTGCAAGCCGTGTAAGACCGAACAGCCCAGCCCGGAGGACCAGCGTGCAGTCGCTCCCCGGGGGTCGACCCCCGCACCCCCGCTCCTTGCTGCTTGCCGAGGTGGCACAGGCCACCCAGCGACTGGCCGACGCCGGCGTACCCTCACCCCGCTTCGACGCGGAGGAACTCGCCGCCTTCGTGCACGGCGTCAAGCGCGGCGAGTTGCACCTGGTGAAGGACGCGGACTTCGACGCGCGCTACTGGGAGACCATCGCCCGCCGTGAGGCCCGGGAGCCGCTGCAGCACATCACCGGCCGGGCGTTCTTCCGCTATCTGGAGCTGCAGGTCGGTCCGGGCGTCTTCGTGCCGCGTCCCGAGACCGAGTCGGTCGTCGGCTGGGCCATAGACGCGGTACGCGCGATGGACGTGGTCGAGCCGCTGGTGGTCGACCTGTGCTCCGGCTCCGGGGCCATCGCCCTGGCCATCGCGCAGGAGGTCCCGCGCTCGCGCGTGCACGCCGTGGAACTGTCCGACGCCGCGATCGGCTGGACGCGCAAGAACGCCGAAGGGTCGAGGGTGACCGTCCACCAGGGCGATGCCCTGAGCGCCCTCCCGGAGCTCGACGGTCAGGTCGACCTGGTCATCTCCAACCCGCCGTACATCCCGCTCACCGAGTGGGAGTACGTCGCCCCCGAGGCCCGTGACCACGACCCGGAAATGGCCCTCTTCTCCGGTGAGGACGGCCTCGACACCATCCGCGGCATCGAACGCACCGCCCACCGGCTGCTGCGCCCCGGCGGCCTCGTCGTCGTCGAGCACGCCGACACCCAGGGCGGCCAGGTCCCGTGGATCTTCAACGAGGAGGCGGGGTGGGCCGACGCCGCCGACCACCCCGACCTGAACAACCGGCCGCGCTTCGCGACCGCCCGCAAGGCCATGCCGTGAGGGCGTCGTACCGTCCCGGCACGAGTGGGCCGCAGAGGCGCGCGGGCGTCGGATTCGGGGCCGCGCGCAGGTCCCGAGGAACATGGGGGTCCCCCCGCCGCAGGCAAGGGGAGGACCGAGCACGATCGACTGTCGACGCACGCTTGAGCGCCTCGGAGGCCAACCGAGTGCTCGCAAAGAAGGAGGCCCGCTGATGGCTCGGCGATACGACTGCAACGACGCGACGGATCGCACCACCGGTCTGCGCGAAGCCGCATCCGCCGTCCGCCGCGGCGAGCTGGTCGTCCTGCCCACCGACACCGTGTACGGCATCGGGGCGGACGCGTTCAGCTCGGAGGCCGTCGCCGATCTGCTCCAGGCGAAGGGGCGCGGCCGCAACATGCCCACGCCGGTCCTCATCGGCTCCCCGAACACTCTGCACGGCCTGGTGACGGACTTCTCCGAGCAGGCGTGGGAGCTGGTGGACGCGTTCTGGCCGGGCGCGCTGACGCTGGTGGCCAAGCACCAGCCCTCGCTGCAGTGGGACCTGGGGGACACCCGTGGCACGGTCGCGATCCGCATGCCCCTGCACCCGGTGGCGATCGAGCTGCTGACGGAGGTCGGCCCGATGGCGGTGTCGTCCGCGAACCTGACGGGGCACCCCGCACCCGAGGACTGCGACGCCGCTCAGGACATGCTCGGCGACTCGGTCTCCGTCTATCTCGACGGCGGCCCGACGCCCGGCATCGTGCCCTCCTCGATCGTCGACGTCACCGGCAAAGTCCCGGTCCTGCTGCGCGCGGGTGCGCTCGACGCGGACGAACTCCGCAAGGTCGTACCCGACCTCGAGGTGGCCAGTTGACTGCCCCTGAGGGGCGTGGCATAGGTGCAGCCGCCACCGGCGACACGTTCAGAATCCTCCACGTCAGCACCGGCAACGTCTGCCGCTCGCCGATCACCGAGCGGCTGACCCGGCATGCCCTGAGCCACCGCCTCGGCGACCTTCGTCCCGGCTGTGCAGGGGGGAACCCCATCGGCGGGCTGATCGTGGAGAGCGCGGGCACCTGGGGCCACGAGGGTGCCCCGATGGAGGCCAACGCCGAGGCGGTCCTGTGCGACTTCGGCGCGGACGCGAGCGGCTTCGTCGGCAGGGAGCTGCTCGACGAGCACGTCATCCGTGCCGACCTGGTGCTGACCGCGACCCGTGACCACCGCGCCCAGGTCATCTCCATGGGCCACTCCGCGGGCCTGCGCACCTTCACGCTGAAGGAGTTCACCCGCCTCGTCCGCGCGATAGACCCCGCCACACTGCCGGACCCCCTGACCGACGGCGTGGTCGAGCGTGCGCGCGCTCTGGTGCGCGCGGCGGCGGCGCTGCGCGGGTGGCTGCTGGCGCCGAGTGCGGAGGCGGACGAGGTGTACGACCCGTACGGTGCGCCGATCACGTTCTTCCGTTCGATCGGCGACGAGATCAATCAGGCGCTGGAGCCGGTGGTCACGGCGCTGACGGGTGTCGGCTCCCGCACCTGACGGCCGGCCCGGGAGCTGCCGGCCGGGCGTGCAGGACCTGTCCGTGGGCGTTGCGGGAAACGCACCGGGCCAACGCGGCCGATCGGCGCGCAGCCGGGGCCACAGCGGCCTACATTGGATCGCACGCACCCGTTTCGATGCCCGGAGCCCGAGATGCCGGTCCGCAGCAGTGAAGCACCAGCGTCAGCCGCGTCAGTCGCATCGGCCGCTGCCCATGCGCCGGAACTCATGGCGCTGCGCCGGCAGGATCCGGAGATCGCCGAGGTGATCCTCGGCGAGATGGTGCGGCAGTCCGACAGCCTGCAGCTCATCGCCGCCGAGAACTTCACCTCGCCCGCGGTCCTCGCCGCACTCGGCTCCCGGCTCGCCAACAAGTACGCGGAGGGCTATCCCGGTGCCCGGCACCACGGCGGCTGCGAGCTGGTGGACGCGGCCGAGCGGATCGCTGTGGAGCGGGCGACCGCTCTGTTCGGCGCCGAGCACGCCAATGTGCAGCCGCATTCCGGCTCGTCCGCCGTGCTCGCGGCGTACGCGGCGCTGCTGCGTCCCGGCGACACCGTCCTCGCGATGGGGCTTGCGTTCGGCGGACACCTCACCCACGGCTCGCCCGCCAACTTCTCCGGGCGCTGGTTCGAGTTCGTCCCCTACGGTGTCGACGCCGAGACCGGTCTCCTCGACTACGACCAGGTGCGCAGGCTGGCCCGTGAGAAAAGGCCGAAAGCCATCGTCTGCGGCTCGATCTCCTATCCCCGCCACCCCGACTACGCCGAGTTCCGTGAGATCGCCGACGAGGTCGGCGCCTATCTCATCGCCGACTCGGCGCATCCGATGGGCCTGATCGCCGCAGGTGTGGCACCGAGCCCGGTGCCTCACGCGGACGTCGTCTGCGCGACGACCCACAAGGTGCTCCGGGGTCCCCGCGGCGGAATGATCCTGTGCGGCAGCCATCTGGCCGAGCGGATCGACCGCGCGGTCTTCCCGTTCACCCAGGGCGGTGCCCAGATGCACACGATCGCCGCCAAGGCCGTGGCCTTCGGTGAGGCCTCCACGCCCTCCTTCACGTCGTACGCCCAGCAGGTGGTCGCCAACGCCAAGGTGCTCGCGGACGCGCTGGCGGCGGAGGGCTTCGCCGTCACCACGGGCGGCACCGACACCCACCTCATCACCGCGGACCCCACGCCGCTGGGCCTGGACGGACGCACCGCCCGCGGCCGGCTCGCCGCCGCCGGCATGGTTCTCGACACCTGCGCGCTGCCGTACGGCGACGGACGTGGCATCAGGCTCGGCACGGCCGCCGCCACCACCCAGGGCATGGGCGAGGCGGAGATGGCCCGGATCGCCGTGCTGTTCACCGCGGCACTGCGAGGTGAGGGCGATGCCACCAGACGCGTACGCGAAGAGGTGAGGGATCTGGCGGGGAGATTTCCGCCGTATTGAGGGCAGACGCGACGGCGTGGAACCGTCCGAGCCGTACGTATGTCCTCAAGCATGTGGCCAACAAAGCTAGGGTGTGGGGCTGAGATGGCCAGCGATTCCTGTGGGGCAGCCCGTGCGTGATTACCTGCTGACGCTCTGTGTCACGGCCGCGGTGACCTATCTGCTCACCGGTCCGGTGCGGAAGTTCGCCATCGCGACGGGAGCGATGCCGGAGATCCGTGCCCGCGACGTGCACCGAGAACCGACTCCGCGACTCGGCGGCATCGCCATGTTCTTCGGCATGTGCGCAGGGCTGCTCGTGGCTGACCATCTGTCGAATCTCAACAGTGTCTTCGAGCTCTCGAACGAGCCCCGTGCGCTGCTCTCCGGCGCCGCACTCATCTGGCTGATCGGCGTCCTGGACGACAAGTTCGAGATCGACGCGCTGATCAAGCTCGGTGCGCAGATGATTGCCGCGGGTGTGATGGTCGTGCAGGGTCTGACGATCCTGTGGCTGCCGATCCCGGGCGTCGGCACGGTCGCGCTCACACAGTGGCAGGGCACGCTGCTCACCGTCGCCCTGGTGGTCATCACGATCAATGCGGTGAATTTCGTGGACGGTCTGGACGGACTCGCCGCCGGCATGGTCTGCATCGCCACCGCCGCGTTCTTCCTGTACGCGTACCGCATCTGGTACGGCTACACCATCGAGGCCGCCGCGCCCGCGACCCTCTTCGCCGCCATCCTCATGGGCATGTGCCTGGGCTTCCTGCCGCACAACATGCACCCGGCGCGGATCTTCATGGGTGACTCGGGCTCGATGCTGATCGGCCTGGTGCTGGCCGCCTCCGCCATCTCGTTGACCGGCCAGGTCGACCCCGATGCGCTGAAGCTGTTCGAGGGCGGCACCCGCGAGGCCACACACGCGGCACTGCCGGTCTTCATCCCGCTGCTGCTGCCGCTGACGATCATCGCGATCCCGGTCGCCGATCTGTTGCTGGCGGTGGTCCGGCGCACCTGGAGCGGAAAGTCGCCGTTCGCGGCCGACCGGGGGCATCTGCACCACCGTCTGCTCGAGATCGGGCACTCCCACAGCCGGGCCGTGCTCATCATGTACTTCTGGTCCGCCCTCATCGCCTTCGGCGTCGTGCTCTATTCGGTGCACAGCGCGTCCATGTGGATCGTCTTCGCGATCGTGGTGCTGAGCGCCGTCGGCCTGGTGCTGCTGCTCCTGCCGCGCTTCACACCGCGTGCCCCGCGCTGGGCGGAGGCATTCGTCCCGCCGCGCTACCGCAGGCGTCCACAGCCCATGTCGACGCTGACGCCGACGCCGGCGAACGACGAGAACACGGCCGGCGAGACGGTCCAGGAGCCGGTCCGGGTGCCCGCGGGAATCAACGGAGCGACCGCGATCGGCGCCCGTTCGCGCTTCACGGACCGGCGTAAGGCGGGAACCCCGAGTTGACGACCGCACGGGCAACGTAGTCGCATTCACGGCCAATACCAGACAAAGCGCCTCACCAGAGTGCACACACGCGCGGGGTCACTCTCATGTGTGATGGTTGGCACACCCCTGGGTAAAGACCTATTCAAATAGTTTGTGATACGGTTCACGAGAACCGGATACAGAGCTGAGAGACCGTTGGTGCGACGGTCCATCGGCCGTGAGACCCACCTCCAACCGGCTCTACGCTCGTCCATGACGACACCACTGCCCCCACCACGTAAGCGGAGCTGCCGCCATGCCGTCCAACGACGTCCGCACTCTCCTTCAGACTGCCCTGCCAGCCACTGCCGTCGGCGCGATCGCCGCCGTGATCAGTGGAGTGGTCGCCGGCGGCAAGGGGGCGATCGGTTCGGTCGTCGGCACCTTGGTGGTCCTTCTCTTCATGGGGCTCGGGCTGGTGGTGCTCCAGCGCACCGCCAAGTCCATGCCGCACCTGTTCCAGGCGATGGGGCTGCTGCTCTACACCAGTCAGTTGCTGCTGCTTTTCGTGTTCATGGCCGCGTTCCGTGACACGACGTTGTTCCATGCGAAGGCCATGGCCTTCACTCTGCTCGCGGTGACCATTGCCTGGGTGTCCGCGCAGGCCCGTGCCTACATGAAGGCCAAGATCCTTTACGTCGACCCCGACTCCTCGAAGGCCGAAAGGCCCGAGAAGACGGGGTCGTCAGCATGAGGGGTAGGGCCGGGATAAATGCCCGTTCGGGATCCTGCTATCGTCCGGTGCCAACTGCGGCACTGCGGGCGCGGGCATCCGAGCTGACGCCTGTCCCAGCGCGAGGCTCGATGCCGAACCGCCGCCCCCTTATCCGTAAGACCAGTCCAGTGCCGACCCGCGGCTGCGTGCCGCGCCGACACAACGAGGTTGCCGTACCTATGCGCCACGCTGAAGGAGCCCGCGGTGAGTGCTGACCAGACGCTTGCCTTCGACGCGAGCTGCCACATCTTCTCCGGGTGTGGATTCCCAGCTCCGGGCCTGCACACCTTCCTGTACGAGCCCATCTTCACCGTGGGTAGCTTCGAGTTCAGCAAGCCGATGCTGCTTGCACTGCTGGGCTCGATCGTGGTCGTCGGGTTCTTCTGGGCCGCCTTCGGCAAGCCCAAGATGGTTCCGGGCAAGCTGCAGATGGTCGGTGAGGCCGGTTACGACTTCGTCCGCCGCGGCATCGTCTACGAGATCATCGGCAAGAGGGACGGCGAGAAGTACGTGCCGTTCATGGTCTCGCTGTTCTTCTTCGTATGGATCATGAACCTCTGGTCCATCATCCCGCTCGCCCAGTTCCCGGTCACGTCGTTGATCGCCTTCCCGGCGATCCTGGCGCTGATCGTGTACGTGATGTGGGTCAGCCTCACCTTCAGGAAGCACGGCTTCGTCGGCGGCTGGAAGAACATCCTGGGCTACGACAAGTCGCTCGGCCCGGTCCTCCCGGTGATCATGGTCCTCGAGTTCCTCTCGAACCTGATCATCCGGCCCTTCACCCACGCAGTCCGGCTGTTCGCGAACATGTTCGCCGGTCACCTGCTGATCGTGATGTTCTCGCTCGGGACCTGGTACCTGATGAACGGAATCGGCTTCGTGTACGCCGGTGCCTCGTTCGTCATGGTCATCGTGATGACTGCCTTCGAGCTCTTCATCCAGGCGGTCCAGGCGTACGTCTTCGTGCTCCTGGCCTCCAGCTACATCCAGGGCGCGCTCGCCGAGCACCACTGAGCCAGGGGCTTCGGCCCAGCCCCGTCCACACCCAGCAGACGTCCGGTGGCCAACCCCCACCGGGTCATTGAAAGAGAAGGAAGTAACGGCATGTCCGCTGCTCTCGAGATGGTCAACCTCGCCGCCGGCGCCAAGGAGAACGTCGTCGGCAACGTAGCCTCCATCGGCTACGGCCTCGCCGCGATCGGCCCCGGCGTCGGCGTCGGCATCATCTTCGGTAACGGCACCCAGGCCCTCGCCCGCCAGCCCGAGGCGGCCGGCCTGATCCGCACCAACCAGATCATGGGTTTCGCCTTCTGTGAGGCGCTCGCCCTCATCGGCATCGTCATGGGCTTCGTCTACAGGTAAATCGGACCGACAGCCCAACCCCTTTCACGGAAGGCACTGATGTGAACGCTCTGTTCCTTGCGCAGGCGGAGGAGCCTCAGAATCCTCTCGTCCCGCATCTCGACGAGCTCGTCATCGGCCTGATCGCCTTCGTCATCGTCTTCGGCTTCCTCGCCAAGAAGCTCCTCCCGAACATCAACAAGGTTCTGGAGCAGCGCCGCGAGGCCATTGAGGGCGGCATCGAGAAGGCCGAGTCGGCCCAGGTCGAGGCCCAGAGTGTCCTCGAGCAGTACAAGGCTCAGCTGGCCGAGGCCCGCCACGAGGCCGCGCGTCTGCGCCAGGAGGCGACGGAGCAGGGCGCCGCGATCATCCAGGAGATGAGGGCGGAAGGCCAGCGGCAGCGCGAGGAGATCGTCGCTGCCGGCCACGCCCAGATCGAGGCCGACCGCAAGGCCGCGGCCACGGCGCTGCGCCAGGACGTCGGCCAGCTCGCCACCGATCTGGCCGGCAAGCTGGTCGGTGAGTCCCTCGAGGACCACGCCCGCCAGAGCCGCACGATCGATCGCTTCCTCGACGAGCTCGAGGCCAAGGCGGAGTCGACTGGGGCCGCCCGATGAACGGAGCGAGCCGCGAGGCACTGGCTGCCGCACGTGAGCGTCTCGACGCGCTGACCGACAACACGTCGGTCGACGCGGCGAAGCTCGCCGAGGAGCTGGCCGCCGTCACAGCGCTGCTCGACCGCGAGGTGTCGCTGCGTCGGGTCCTGACCGACCCGGCGCAGGCCGGTGAGGCCAAGGCCGAACTGGCAGGGCGACTGCTGAGCGGTCAGGTGGGCGGCGAGACCGTCGACCTGGTCTCCGGCATGGTCCGTTCCCGCTGGTCGCAGTCGCGTGACCTGGTGGACGGCGTCGAGGAGCTGGCGGCCAACGCCGACCTCATCGCCGCCCAGCGGGCCGGTGCACTGGACGACGTGGAGGACGAGCTGTTCCGGTTCGGCCGGATCGTCGGCTCCGCCCCGGAGCTGCGCGCCGCGCTGACCGACCGCTCCGCGGCGGTCTCCGCCAAGGGCGAGCTGCTGCGCAGGCTGCTCGGCGGCAAGGCCAACCCGGTCACCGAGCGTCTTGTGGTCCGTCTTGTGACCGCGCCCCGGGGACGTAGCCTGGATGCGGGACTCGAGTCCCTCTCCAAGCTCGCTGCGGCGCGCCGCAACCGGATGGTCGCCGTGGTCACCTCCGCGGTGCCGCTGAGCGACCAGCAGAAGCAGCGCCTCGGAGCCGTACTGTCGAAGCTGTACGGCCGCGAGATGCACCTGAACCTGGACGTGGACCCCGAGGCCCTCGGCGGTATCTCGGTGCAGGTCGGCGACGAGGTCATCGACGGCACGATCGCGGACCGGATCGCCGAGGCGAACCGCCGCATCGCCGGCTGACAGGCCACAACTCAACAAGCATTGCTAAGGCGGCCCGGTTGGGCCGCAGAGGATTCCTGGGGGTCGAACCCCAGACCCCCAAAGAAACTTCGGGCCCAACAAGGAGAGCAGGGAACCCAGATGGCGGAGCTCACGATCCGGCCGGAGGAGATCCGGGATGCGCTGGAGAACTTTGTCCAGTCGTACAAGCCGGACGCGGCCTCGCGCGAGGAGGTCGGTACGGTCAGCCTTGCCGGCGACGGCATCGCGAAGGTCGAGGGTCTTCCCTCGACCATGGCCAACGAACTGCTGAGGTTCGAGGACGGCACCCTCGGTCTCGCCCTCAACCTCGAGGAGCGCGAGATCGGTGCCATCGTCCTCGGTGAGTTCAGCGGTATCGAGGAGGGCCAGTCGGTCCAGCGCACCGGCGAGGTCCTGTCCGTCGCCGTCGGCGAGGGCTACCTCGGCCGCGTTGTCGACCCGCTCGGCACCCCGATCGACGGCCTCGGCGAGATCGAGACCTCGGGTCGCCGTGCCCTTGAACTGCAGGCCCCCACGGTCATGCAGCGCAAGTCGGTGCACGAGCCCATGGAGACGGGCTACAAGGCCGTCGACGCGATGACCCCGATCGGCCGTGGCCAGCGTCAGCTGATCATCGGTGACCGTCAGACCGGCAAGACCGCCCTGGCCGTCGACACGATCATCAACCAGCGCGACAACTGGCGCTCGGGCGACGTGAACAAGCAGGTTCGCTGCATCTACGTCGCCATCGGCCAGAAGGGCTCCACCATCGCGTCCGTGCGCGGTGCCCTGGAGGAGGCCGGCGCCCTCGAGTACACGACGATCGTCGCCGCCCCGGCGTCCGACCCGGCCGGCTTCAAGTACCTGGCGCCGTACACCGGCTCGGCCATCGGCCAGCAGTGGATGTACGAGGGCAAGCACGTCCTCATCATCTTCGACGACCTCTCGAAGCAGGCCGACGCCTACCGTGCCGTTTCGCTGCTGCTGCGCCGCCCGCCGGGCCGTGAGGCCTACCCGGGTGACGTCTTCTACCTGCACTCCCGCCTGCTGGAGCGCTGCGCCAAGCTCTCCGACGACATGGGCGCCGGTTCGATGACCGGTCTGCCGATCGTCGAGACCAAGGCGAACGACGTCTCGGCGTTCATCCCGACCAACGTCATCTCCATCACCGACGGCCAGTGCTTCCTGGAGTCCGACCTGTTCAACGCCGGTCAGCGGCCGGCCCTGAACGTCGGTATCTCGGTCTCCCGAGTCGGTGGCTCCGCCCAGCACAAGGCGATGCGCCAGGTCTCCGGCCGTCTCCGCGTGGACCTCGCCCAGTTCCGTGAGCTCGAGGCGTTCGCCGCCTTCGGTTCCGACCTGGACGCCGCGTCGAAGGCCGCTCTGGAGCGCGGTAAGCGCATGGTCGAGCTGCTGAAGCAGGCCCAGTACGCGCCGTACGCCACCGAGAACCAGGTCGTCTCCATCTGGGCCGGCACCAACGGCAAGATGGACGACGTCCCGGTCGAGGACATCCGTCGCTTCGAGGCCGAGCTCCTTGAGTACCTGCACCGGGAGCAGAAGCCGCTGATGGACTCCATCGTCGAGGGCGGCAAGATGTCCGACGACACGATCGGGAAGATCGCGGAGCAGATCGACACCTTCAAGAAGCAGTTCGAGACCTCCGACGGCAAGCTGCTCGGCGAGGAAGCTCCGGCTGCCGTCAACGCCTCGAAGTGACGACGGAAGGGACCTGACTCATGGGAGCCCAGCTCCGGGTCTACAAGCGTCGTATCAAGTCGGTCACCGCGACGAAGAAGATCACCAAGGCAATGGAGATGATCTCCGCCTCGCGCATCGTCAAGGCGCAGCGCAAGGTGGCGGCCTCCACGCCGTACGCGACCGAGCTGACCCGCGCGGTCACGGCGGTGGCGACCGGTTCGAACACCAAGCACCCGCTCACGACGGAGGCGGACACTCCGGCCCGTGCCGCGATCCTGCTCCTCACGAGCGACCGTGGTCTGGCCGGCGGCTACTCCTCCAACGCCATCAAGGCGGCCGCGCGGCTCACCGAGCGTCTGCGTGGCGAGGGCAAGGAGGTCGACACGTACATCGTCGGCCGCAAGGGCGTGGCCTACTACGGCTTCCGTGATCTCAAGGTCGCGGACGCGTGGACCGGCTTCACCGACAACCCCTCGTACGCGAACGCCAAGGAGATCGCGGCGCCCCTGATCGAGGTGATCGAGAAGGAAACGGCCGAAGGCGGCGTGGACGAGCTCCACATCGTGTTCACCGAGTTCGTCTCGATGCTGACGCAGACGCCGATCGAGAACCGGCTGCTGCCGCTCAGTCTCGCCGAGTCCGGGGAGGCCGAGAAGGCGGAGGGCACGAAGAGCGACATCCTGCCGCTGTTCGACTTCGAGCCGTCGGCGGAGGACGTCCTCGACGCCCTTCTTCCGCGCTACGTGGAGAGCCGTATCTACAACGCCCTGCTCCAGGCGGCTGCCTCGGAGCACGCGTCCCGGCGCAAGGCGATGAAGTCGGCGACCGACAACGCGGGTGATCTCATCAACACGTACACCCGACTTGCCAACGCGGCCCGCCAGGCCGACATTACCCAGGAAATCAGCGAGATCGTCGGTGGCGCGAGCGCACTGGCCGACGCGACCGCGGGGAGTGACTACTAATGACCACGACTGTTGAGCCGACCGCAGCGTCGGGCGTGGCCGCCGGCCGCGTCACGCGCGTCATCGGCCCGGTCGTCGACGTGGAGTTCCCCGTCGACGCGATGCCGGAGATCTACAACGCCCTGAACGTCGACGTCCCGGACCCGGCGAACCCGGGCACCACCCGGACGCTGACCCTCGAGGTGTCCCAGCACCTCGGTGAGGGCGTGGTCCGCACGATCTCGATGCAGCCCACCGATGGTCTGGTCCGCCAGGCCGCGGTGACCGACACGGGTGCGGGCATCACCGTCCCGGTCGGTGACTTCACCAAGGGCAAGGTGTTCAACACCCTCGGTGAGGTGCTGAACGAGCCCGAGGCCAACGGCCAGGAGACCGAGCGCTGGGCGATCCACCGCAGGGCCCCGAAGTTCGAGGACCTCGAGTCGAAGACCGAGATGTTCGAGACCGGCCTGAAGGTCGTCGACCTTCTCACCCCGTACGTCAAGGGTGGAAAGATCGGCCTGTTCGGTGGCGCGGGTGTCGGCAAGACGGTCCTCATCCAGGAAATGATCATGCGTGTGGCCAAGCTGCACGAGGGCGTTTCCGTGTTCGCCGGTGTCGGTGAGCGCACGCGTGAGGGCAACGACCTCATCGCGGAGATGGAGGAGTCCGGCGTTCTCGACAAGACCGCGCTGGTCTTCGGCCAGATGGACGAGCCCCCGGGCACCCGTCTGCGCGTCGCCCTGGCCGGTCTGACCATGGCGGAGTACTTCCGCGATGTGCAGAAGCAGGACGTGCTGTTCTTCATCGACAACATCTTCCGCTTCACCCAGGCCGGTTCCGAGGTGTCCACCCTGCTCGGCCGTATGCCGTCCGCGGTGGGTTACCAGCCGAACCTGGCGGACGAGATGGGCCTCCTGCAGGAGCGCATCACCTCGACCCGTGGTCACTCGATCACCTCGATGCAGGCGATCTACGTCCCCGCGGACGACCTGACCGACCCGGCGCCGGCCACCACCTTCGCCCACCTCGACGCGACGACGGTTCTGTCCCGTCCGATCTCGGAGAAGGGCATCTACCCCGCGGTGGACCCGCTGGACTCCTCGTCCCGCATCCTGGACCCGCGTTACATCTCCCAGGAGCACTACAACGCGGCCACCCGCGTCAAGGGGATCCTGCAGAAGTACAAGGACCTCCAGGACATCATCGCGATCCTCGGTATCGACGAGCTGGGCGAGGAGGACAAGCTCGTTGTCCACCGTGCCCGTCGTGTCGAGCGCTTCCTGTCCCAGAACACCCACGCGGCGAAGCAGTTCACCGGTGTGGACGGTTCGGACGTTCCGCTGGACGAGTCGATCGCCGCGTTCAACGCGATCTGCGACGGCGACTACGACCACTTCCCTGAGCAGGCGTTCTTCATGTGCGGTGGCCTCGAGGACCTCAAGGCCAACGCCAAGGAGCTCGGCGTCTCCTGAGTCGGCTGACTCGTAGAGGGGGGCGGGTGCCCACCCGCCCCCCTCTGCACGCCCACCCCGGGGGTGACCCCGGACGGGCCCCGGCGTTCCGTCGTCCGGAGCCCTATTAGACTTATGACCCAACACCCGGCTGAACCGCCGGGTGGTGACCCGAGGAGCCACCCTTGGCTGCTGAGCTGCACGTCGAGCTGGTCGCCGCCGACCGCCAGGTCTGGTCCGGCGAGGCCACCCTGGTCGTCGCGCGCACCACGTCCGGCGACATCGGCGTCATGCCCGGTCACCAGCCGCTGCTCGGTGTGCTGGAATCGGGCCCGGTGACCATCCGTACGAGCGAGGGAACGGTCGTTGCCGCTGTGCACGGCGGTTTCATCTCGTTCGCCGACAACAAGCTGTCGCTGCTCGCGGAAATCGCCGAGCTTGCGGACGAGATCGACCAGCAGCGCGCAGAGCGCGCGCTGGAGCGCGCGAAGGCTGACGACGACGCCGCAGCCGAGCGGCGCGCCGAGGTCCGGCTGCGCGCGGTCGCGGTGCACTAGCGCACCGCGCCCATGGACCACCCTCAGCCGCGGCCCTGGCTGGACTTCTCCAGACCGGGTCGCGGCTGAGGCGATGCAGGTGCACGTGCAGGATGTATTCCGCTACGGGACGAAGCGAGGAGGTCGGTGGAGATGTTCCTCGCTCTGCTTGTGAGCGGTCTGGTCGTCGCACTGCTGGTGATCGGGCTCTTCGTCTTCGGCTTGCGCCGCAGACTGATCCAGCGCTCCGGCGGGACCTTCGACTGCAGCCTGCGCTGGAACGTACCGGAGAAGGACGACCACTCCGGCAAGGGGTGGGTGTACGGAGTCGCCCGCTACAGCGGTGACCGGATCGAGTGGTTCCGTGTCTTCTCGTACGCACCCCGTCCCCGTCGCATCCTGGAACGGTCGGCGATCGAGGTGCTGGCGCGACGGATGCCGGACGGCGAGGAGGAGCTGGCGTTGCTCTCCGACTCGATCGTTCTCGGCTGTCTGCACCGCGGGACCCGTCTGGAGCTGGCCATGAGCGAGGACGCGCTCACCGGCTTTCTCGCCTGGCTCGAGGCGGCGCCTCCCGGGCAGCGTGTGAACGTCGCGTGAGCACCGACGACACGGCGGTGATTCCGGTGGTGGGCCCGGGGGAGTGCCACGTCTGGTCCGCCGAGGCCCTATGGGTGCCCGAACTGCTCGATGTGCTCGACGCGGACGAACGCAGCCGCTGTGCGCAGTTCCGCCGCAACGAGGACCGGGCGCTGTATCTGACCGCCCACGTCCTGGCCCGCCGGGTCGTCGCCGCACAGCTGTCCATCGATCCGCGTGACGTGGTCGTCGTACCGGTGTGCAAGCACTGCGACGCCCAGGACAGGCCGCACGGCAAACCGACCCTGCCGGGTACCCCACTGGAGCTTTCGCTGTCCCACTCGGGGCACCGGGTGATGGTCGCCCTGACGGCCGCCGGGCCCGTCGGCGTGGACATCGAGGTCGTCACCGTGCGCGAGGACCTGCCGCTCGACGTGCTCTCGGTGTCCGAGCTGGCGGCGCTGGACGGGCTGTCCGCGTCGGAGCGGGTGCCCGCCTTCACGCGCTTCTGGGCCCGCAAGGAGGCCGTCCTCAAGGCCACCGGCGACGGACTGATGGTCGACCCCGCCACGCTGACGGTGACCGCACCGGACGAGCCCGCGGGGCTGCTGCAGTGGCGGGAACGCCCCGAGCCGCACCTGCCGGTGCGGCTCGAGGATCTTGACGCCGGTGAGGACTACCGGGCGGCGGTCGCCGTCGTGGGGGACGGCGACCGCGTACAGGTGGTGCAGCACTCGGACGTTTGGGTCCGCTGAGACCCGCGTGTGCCGGGTCCTGTCGGTCCGAGAGGATTGCCCGGGCAGGACCTGGGGCCTCTCGTTCGGATCTTGCCGGGCTCGCGGGGTCCGGCCCGATCGAAACGAAAGTCCCTAGCCGAGGCCGCTGTTGATGGCGCTGACCAGTTCGCCGTTCGCCGTGTCACCGGAGAACTCCCAGAAGAACGCGCCTCCCAGGTTCTGGTTCTTCGCCCAGCTCATCTTTCCGTTGATCGTCGACGGGGTGTCGTAGCTCCACCAGTTGGAGCCGCAGTGCGCGTACGCGGTGCCGGCGACCGTGCCGTTCGCCGGGCACGAGTTCTTGAGGACCTTGTAGTCCTCGATGCCCTGCTCGTAGGTGCCGGGCGCCGGGCCGGTCGCCGTGCCACCGGGTGCCGCCTGGGTCACACCCGTCCAGCCGCGCCCGTAGAAGCCGATGCCGAGCAGCAGCTTGGCGGACGGCACACCCTTCGCCTTGAGCTTGGCGATGGCTTCGGCGGAGTTGAAGCCGGCCTGCGGGATACCTGCGTAGGAGGTGAGCGGGGAGTGCGGGGCGGTGGGGCCCTGCGCCGCCCAGGCGCCGAAGAAGTCGTACGTCATCACGTTGTACCAGTCGGCGTACTGCGAGCCGCCCGCGTAGTCGGCGGCGTCGATCTTGCCGCCGCTGCTCGCGTCCGCCGTGATGGCGGCGGTGACCAGGTTGTTCGTACCGAACCTGGCGCGCATGGCCTGCATCATGTTCTTGAACGTGGCCGGGCCGCTGGTGTCGCACGACAGACCGCAGGCGTTCGGGTACTCCCAGTCCAGGTCGATGCCGTCGAAGACATCCGCCCAACGCGGGTCCTCGACCAGCTGGTAGCAGGAATCGGCGAAGGCGGCCGGGTTCGCTGCGGCCTGCGGGAAGCCGCCGGACCAGGTCCAGCCCCCGAAGGACCAGAGCACCTTGATGTGCGGGTACGCCTTCTTCAGCTTGCGCAGTTGGTTGAAGTTGCCGCGCAGCGGCTGGTCCCAGGTGTCCGCGACTCCGTCGACCGACTGGTCGGCGGTGTAGGCCTTGTCGTAGTCGGCGTAGGCGTCACCGATGGTGCAGCGACCGCCCTGGACATTGCCGAACGCGTAGTTGATGTGGGTGATCTTCGATGCGGAGCCGGAGGTCACCAGGTTCTTCACGTGGTAGTTGCGACCGTAGACGCCCCACTCGGTGAAGTAGCCGAGCTTGACCTTGCTGCCGGGCTGTGGGTCCGGGCCGCCGCCTCCGGTGGTGCGGACGGCACGCGCGCCGCTGACCGGTCCTGTCTGGTCGGCGGTGTCACGGGCCTGCACGGTGTACGAGTAGTCCGTGCCGGCGGTGAGCCCGGTGTTGGTGTACGTGAGACCGGTGACCGTCGCGATCTTCGCGCCGTCGCGGAGAACGTCGTAGTTCTTGATCCCCTTGTCGTCGGTGGCCGCGGTCCAGCTCAGCGCGACCGAGGTGTTGGTGATGGCGCTTGCCGACGGGGTGCCCGGGGCGGACGGCGGGTTGTCGCCGGGTACGGTGCTGCCGTCGCAGGAGCCGCCGCTGATCCTGCAGTTGGACGGGGCGCCGGGACCTGCGCCGTTGAAGCCGAAGGACACGGAGGCGCCGGGGGCGAGGCTGCCGTTCCAGCTCTTGTTCTTGGCGGTCCAGTGGGTGCCGGAGCCGGTCACGTCGGCGTCCCATGCCGAGGTGACCGACGTGCCGGAGGGGAAGTCCCACTCGACGGTCCAGGAGGCGATCGAGGTGGTGCCGGTGTTCTTCACCGTCCACTTGCCCTCGAATCCGCTGCCCCAGTCCTGGACCTTGGCGTAGGTGGCGGTGGCCGATGCGGCCGCCTCGGCGGGAGTGGCGAGGCCGACCATCGCGGCGAGGGGGAGGAGCAGCGCGGTGAGTCCCGCCGCCGCTCTGGACCTGAATCTGCTTCTGGTGGGGGACGTACTCGTGCTCAAGGGGTGCTCCTCGAGTTGCGGACGACAAAGCGGGGGTCGGTCCGTGCAGAGCACTCCGCGGGGCTCACCGCGGTGTGCCGTGCGGTGAGAGTAGGAAGGTCTGGACCAATCGTCAAGAGGTCCAGACCATAGTCGGGGCGCGGCTGTGTCCCGATCCGCTCAGATCCCCAACTCCTGTGCCAGTACAGCGGCTTGGACCCTGCTGCGCAGTTCCAGCTTTCCCAGCAACCGGCTCACATGTGTCTTCACCGTGGCCTCCGCCATCTGCAGCCGTACCGCGATCTCGGCGTTCGACAGCCCCTCGCCCAGACAGGCCAGCACCTCCCGCTCGCGTCGCGTCAGCACGTCGAGCACGGCGGGATCCGGCGCGTCCGCCGCGCGCACGGGAGACGGGGAGGCGAACTCCGCGATCAGCCGACGGGTCACGGCCGGGGCGATCAGTCCCTCGCCGCGTCCCACCGTCCGTACGGCGTCGATCAGACCGTTGGCATCGGTGTTCTTCAGCAGGAAGCCCGCGGCCCCCGCGCGCAGCGCGCCGAAGACGTACTCGTCGAGGTCGAACGTCGTCAGCACGAGGACATCGGCCAGGCCTTCGCCGACCACCTGCCTCGTTGCCGACACCCCGTCCAGCCTGGGCATCTGCACATCCATGAGCACCAGATCCGGGCGCAGTTCCCGGGCGAGCCGCACCGCCTCCTCGCCGTCCCCGGCCTCGCCGACCACGTCGATGTCCGGGGCGCTGCCCAGGATCAGCACCAGCCCCGCCCGTACGGCGCTCTGGTCCTCCGCAACCACCACCCGGATCGCACTGCTCACGCCGACGGCTCCTTGTCCTTCTCCATGGGCAGTACCGCCCGTACCCGCCACACCTTTGCCGGGCCGCCCGGCGGACCTTCGACCGGACCGGCCTCGAACTCCCCGCCCAGCAGCGCCACCCGCTCCCGCATGCCGACCAGACCGGCGCCGGAACCGGGGGCGCGAGGCCCGGGTCTGCCGCCGAACGGGCTGGTCACCTGTACGGTCAGCGCATCTCCCGGCGCCCCCGTGAGGCTCACCGAGACGTCGCCGGGATCCGCGTGCTTCAGCGCGTTCGTCAGCGACTCCTGCACGATCCGGTACGCCGCCAGCTCCACCGGCGCGGGCAGCGCCGCACCCTCCTCCCGGGCATCGTCCAGCTCGAACAGGAGCCCGCTCGCCCCGCCGTTCGTCCGGGCCTGGGCGAGCAGGGTGTCCAGCGCGGCGAGGGTGGGCGCGGCCGCCGGTTCGCCGTCGCCGCTGCTGTCGCGCAGCAGCCCGATCAGCCTGCGCATCTCGGTGAGGCCGGCCACGCTGTTCTCCCGGATGACGGTGAGGGCCTGACGAGTGGTGGCCGGTTCGTCGAGGGAGAGCGCGGCGGTGGAGTGGATGGCGATCGCCGAGAGATGGTTGGCGACCATGTCGTGCAGCTCCCTGGCCATCCGGGCGCGCTCGGCGGTCACCGCCTGCGTACGGTCCATCTCGGCGAGCAGCGCGGTCTGCTCGGCGCGCAGCCGAGCCGCGTCGGCGGCATCGCGGTGGTTGCGCACCAGGGCCCCGGTGGTGGCGGGCGCGAACGACACCAGTCCGATGATCAGCCCGAGCAGCAGGGCGTACGGCTCCTGGTACCACGCCACGAGCGCGATCGTCGCCGCGACCGTGATCAGCCCCGTCAGATAGGGGAGCCGGCGGGCCGTCTCGGGCTTTCCGTAGACGACGGCTGCGTACACGATGTCCGTGAACATCAGCAGCGTCACGATGTTGCCCGGTGTGAGCAGATCGAGCACCAGCGCGAGGGTGCCGACGGCCAGCGCGGTGCGCGGCATGGTCCGCCGCAGCAGCTCCAGGGCGGACATGACGGCGAGCGGAACCAGGATCACCCAGGACGCGGTGAACGGGCGGACGCCGGCGTTGGTCTGCAGCCCGAGCGACCACAGCAGCAGGCCGCCGGCCAGCCCGGTGACGGCGATGGCGACATCTTCGCGATGGGGTCGGGGGAAGGTCACCCCTTCATCAAACACGCAGGGGGAGGCTGCCTGCCTCCCCGTGCGGGGTGAAGCGGGGTACATCGAAGGATGCAGTGGTGGTTCGTCACTCACGACGACGATTGCGCGCTTCCGGGCCGGGAGTCTGGATCCGAACGAAGGGAGCGCAGCTGTGATCGTCACGCTGATCGTGATCTGTGAGGTCGGATTCTGGGTGCTGCTGGCCGCCGGCCTCTCGGCGCGCTACTTGCTCAAGATGCCGCGGACCGGTCTCGCCATCCTTCTGTGCGAGCCGCTGCTGGAGCTCGTGCTCCTCGTCGTGACGGCGCTCGACCTCAAGAACGGCGCCGACCCCACCGCGAAACACGGAATTGCGGCGCTCTACATCGGATACACCGTCGGCCACGGCCATCGCACCATCAAGTGGCTCGACGGACACGCCGCGCACCGCTTCGCCGGCGGGCCGCCGCCGGTGAAGCCGCCGCGGTACGGAATGAGCCGCGCCAAGTACGAGGGCAAGGTGTGGCTGGGCACTCTCGTGGCCGCTGCCGTCGCCTCCGCACTGCTGCTGATCGCCGGGTGGTACGTCGGCGACGCGTCCAGGACCACCTCGCTGCAGGACTGGGCGGGCGTCGCCTGGCGGGCGGTGCTGTTCCACGGTCTGGTCGCACTCTGCTACGCGGTCTGGCCGAAGAAGGCGCCGGCCGGCGGGGAGCCCTCGTCAGCGCTCCCCGCCCGGGACCCAGAGCACGTCCCCGATCTCCTTGTTGGCCGTACGGGCAAGAATGAACAGTAGGTCCGACAACCGGTTGAGGTAGGTCGCCGTCAGAGGGTTCATCGTCTCGCCGTGCACCTCGATCGCGGCCCAGGTCGAGCGCTCGGCGCGCCTCACCACCGTGCACGCCTGGTGCAGCAGTGCCGCACCGGGCGTGCCTCCCGGCAGGATGAAGGAGCGGAGCTTCTCCAGGTCCTCCAGGAATCGGTCGCAGTCGGTCTCCAGCTTGTCGATGTAGGACTGCTCCACGCGCAGCGGCGGGTACTCGGGGTTCTCCACGACGGGTGTGGACAGGTCCGCGCCGACGTCGAAGAGGTCGTTCTGGACCCGGACGAGGACCTTCACGACCTCCTCCGGGAGTTGTCCGAGCGCGACGGCCGTGCCGATGACCGCGTTGGCCTCGTTGGCGTCGGCATAGGCCGAGATCCTCAGATCGGTCTTGGCGGTGCGGCTCATGTCGCCGAGTGCCGTCGTGCCCTTGTCGCCGGTGCGGGTGTAGATGCGCGTCAGATTGACCATGCTGCAAGCCTAGGGTCTTTCGTTTGGATCGGGCTGGATCGGTGAGCGGGGTCCGGTGCGTGCGATCGCAAGGCGGAGGAAGGAGTCCACGCGGAGCGTGGTCGACTGACGACAACGCGGCGAGCGTGCGTGCCGGGGCACGCGAGCCCGGCAAGATCCAAACGAGAGGCCGTGGGCCGGGCAGGCTCCCATCACGCGCCGGCCTTCCGGAAGGCGTCTGTGCCCACGGTCACGCCTGGCGCCGCGCATCGCCGCCCCGAGCACTCCGTACAGCATCGTCGTGGACGTGCGGACCCGCCCGCCCTGCAGGGGGGCGAGGCCCGGCGTCGATGTCGAGGAACAGCAGCCGGGGGCCCGTCCGTGAGGCCGGCCGTACCGGTGAGCGACGTGCCGCAGTTGTCCCTCGCGAAGCCCTGGACCTCCTCGACGACAGGGAGGGACTGCTGGGGCGCAAGGTGCTGGAGTGTGCGGTTCGGCCGGCCGGACGACCCGGTCCGGTGTGATGTCCGTCATCCGAGACGTGACGCGCATCTCTTCACCGCCACACGGCCCCTCACGGGCGCTAACCTCCGCCGGAGAGAAGAAAAGTAAACGTGTGTTAAGGGGTGCAGCAGTGGCCGGGAAGCTCGCCGTCATCGGAGCGGGACTCATGGGGTCCGGAATCGCGCAGGTCTCCGCCCAGGCGGGGTGGGACGTCGTTCTGCGTGACGTCACCGACGCGGCGCTGACGCGCGGCACCGATGGGATCAAGGCGTCGTACGACAGGTTCGTCGCCAA
This sequence comes from Streptomyces sp. NPDC043861, assembly GCF_056435905.1. NCBI lineage: Bacteria > Bacillati > Actinomycetota > Actinomycetes > Kitasatosporales > Streptomycetaceae > Streptomyces > Streptomyces sp. NPDC043861. The sequence continues at coordinate 95,582 of NZ_JBWKDP010000011.1, forward strand.
GGGCAAGCTCGAAGCCGCGGACGCCGAGGCGGCGTTGGCGCGCATCACCACGACCACGGATCTCGACGCCGTCGCCGACGTGGACATCGTCGTCGAGGCGGTCTTCGAGAAGCTCGAGGTCAAGCACGAGATCTTCCGCACGCTCGACAAGTTGGTACGGGACGACGCGGTCCTCGCCTCCAACACCTCCGCCATCCCGATCACGAAGATCGCGGCCGTGACGGAGCGTCCGGAGCGGGTCGTCGGCGCCCACTTCTTCTCGCCCGTCCCGATGATGCAGCTCTGCGAACTCGTCCGCGGCTACAAGACCAGCGACGAAACCCTCGCAACCATCCGTGAATTCGCCGAGTCCGTCGGCAAGACCTGCATCGTCGTCAACCGCGACGTCGCCGGTTTCGTCACGACCCGTCTCATCTCGGCGCTCATCGTCGAGGCCGCAAAGCTGTACGAGTCGGGCGTCGCGACCGCCGAGGACATCGACATCGCCTGCAAGCTGGGCTTCGGCCACGCCATGGGCCCGCTGGCCACCGCGGACCTGACCGGCGTCGACATCCTGCTCCACGCCACCAACAACATCTACACCGAGTCGCAGGACGAGAAGTTCGCGCCCCCGGAGCTGATGCGCCGGATGGTGGACGCCGGTGACATCGGGCGCAAGAGCGGGCAGGGCTTCTACAAGCACTGATCGACCACTGGCCGCACGCGCCTGCGCACCATCACCCTCTCGGGTGAATTCGGTATCGGTTCGCTTACAGGCGGCAACTTCTCTGCCCCGGGGGCAGTCAGTTGTTGGAAAGAAACACGCGGACAGCAGAGAGATCTGACGGACAAACGCACTCTCGGGGAGCGCATATGCACATCAGGGGCGACCACACCGAGCTGGTCGTCGGGGGCCGCCTCGACGTCCGCAGCGCGGCGGACGCCCGTACGGTCCTGCACTCGGCCGTCGACCACGGTGTCGGCGACCTGGTGCTCGACCTGAGCGACCTCGACTCCTGGGACGCGACCGGACTCGGGGTCATCATGGGCGCGCACAGGAGGGCCGGCCGCTGCGGGCGACGGCTCGTCCTGCGCGGCGTGCCACCGCAGATGCAGCGCCTCCTGGTGGCCACCCGGCTGCACCGGATCCTGGCCATCGAGGGCGGAATCGCCGCGGAGTCCCTGCCGCGCGCGTGACCCGCCGCGCCCCGGCAGGGCACGCAGAATCCTCACGAGACTGTGATGTCCCGGGCGGCCCGGCACCCCGGCTGTTCCTGGATACTGCTCGAAGGTCTAGGGTTCGGTCGCCTGCCGATGGACGAACCCCTGCGGCGGGCACCGACCGGAAGCGGCAGCGGAGCGTGCAGACAGGCCGGGAGGGACTTCCGCACGAGACGCCATCTGGGGGCTTTGACCATGGACCCGATGAACCGGGAACCGGGTGAGTACGGCCACGGCCACAACAACGACCGCTTCGAGGACGGCGACCGCGATCACGGCGGGGACCCCTTCGAGGACGGCGAACGGGAAGGCGTCGGCGCACAGCGCCCGCCGCGTGACGCGATCCCTCCCGAGTTCGGGCAGAAGACGCCGGTGCGCACCGTGCAGGTGGTCTCCGGGGACCTCCTCCTCACCGTCAACCCGGTGGACGGCAGCGAGGTAGAGCCCTGCCCGCCGGGAGAGCAGCCCGTCGAGCCGCCCCGGCACGGTGCCGAGGAGCGAGAAGACGTACGGCGCGCCGCCCATCCGCCGGTGCCGCCCGGCCCGGCTGCCCCACCGCTGCCGCTGCTGGAGCGCGACGAGGAACGCGACCGGCTGGTACGGCTGCTCGGCCGCGGCCGATCCGTCAGGCTGACGGGTCCCGCGGGCTCCGGTCGGACCACCCTCCTGGACGCCGTGGCGGCCGACTGCGCCGGTCTCGCACCCGACGGCGTCGTACGCCTGTCCGGCTTCCACCGCACGCCCGCCGAGCTGCTGTACGACCTCTTCGCCGCCGTCCACCACGCGCCGCTCCAACGCCCCGACCGGACCCGGCTGCTCGAACTGGTCCGCGACATCGGGGCCGTGGTCGTCCTCGACGACCTCGAGTTCGGCGGCAGCGCGCTGGACGAACTGCTCGACGCGACCCCCGAGTGCGCCTTCCTGCTCGCGGCGACGCCCGACGTCGCTGCGCCGTCACCGGACTCCCACCTCGAGGAGGTGTTCCTCCGGGGGCTCGGCCGCAGCGCCGCGCTCGACCTGCTGGAGCGGGCGGTCGACCGGCCTCTCACGGACGACGAGGCGAACTGGGCCGGTGACCTGTGGTTCGAGTCCGAAGGCCGGCCGCTGCGTTTCGTACAGGCGGGGGCGTTGCTGCGGCAGCGTGACGCGCTGCGGACACCCGTGGCCGATCCCGACGACGAGGACGGTGACAACGTCTTCGCCGATGTCCACGGCGTGCCGCTGCCGACCCTGGGGGAGGGGGCCGCCCCGGCCGCGTTGCTCGCCTCACGGCTCAGCGAATCGGCGCGGGCGACGCTGCGGTTCGCCGTCGCGCTCGGCGGAGAGGTCCCGCATCAGGCCCATCTGCCGGCGCTCGTGGGCGACACCCACGCGGATGCCGCGCTCGGCGAGCTGACGAGCTGTGGGCTGCTCACTCCCGTCGGCTCGCGCTACCGGCTGGCTGCCGGTGTCGCGGCGCAACTGGAGGCCGCCGGATACGGCGAGGGCGCGGTGGACCGTGCCCACACCGCCGCTCGGCACTACGCCTGGTGGACAAGCCACCCCTCGGTCGCACCCGGGCGGGCGGTGGCCGAGGCGGATGCCATCCTCGCGGCCGTGACCGCACTGGTACCGGTGAGCGACGACACGGATCACATCGGCGCGGTGGTGCTCCTCGCCCGCAGCGCGGCACCCGCCTTCGCGTCGGGGCTGCACTGGGCGGCCTGGGAGCGGATGCTGCGGGGCGGGCAGGAGGCGGCCCGGCGCGCGGGTGACGTGGCGGAGGAGGCCTACTTCCACCACGAGCTAGGTGTGCTCGCGCTGTGCACGGGGAACCTGGACCGGGCACGTGCAGAACTCGAGGCCTCCATAGCGATGCGCGGAGCGCTCTCCGACAAACAGGGGACGGTGGCCGGGCGGCGGGCCCTGGCGCTGGTCACCGACCGCGCCGGAAGCATCCCCCGGCCCGAGGGCCACGGCGGAGAGCTCGTACCCGGCGGACGCAGTCCGGCCGGTGAGGAGGTTCCGGCCGCGCGCTACGAGGAGTCCGCGTCGCCGCCCCGGGGCGTTCCGATGGTGTCGTCGCCGGACGAGACCCTGGTCACCCGTCATGACACACCGTCCCCTGCGGGTGCGGGCATCCGCAGTTCGATCCTCACCGGCGCCCGCCGCAACATGGTCGCCGCAGGTGCCGGTGTGCTGCTGGCGGTCGTCCTCGGCACCGTGGTGACGCTGGGCGCCACCTCCGACAAGGACGAACCTGCGAACCGAGTGACGAATGAGCATTCGGCGAACGAGGACGACACCACCGGCGACGGTCTGAACGCCGACGAACCGGCCGACGACTCGACCCACCGTCCCGACGAGACGGCCGGTGCGTCCGAGCCCGCCGACCCGGACCCGTCGGGCGGTGCCCGCCCCGGCGAGAGCCGCTCGCCCTCCCGCACGTCCGAGCCGGGCGGCAGGCCGTCCTCCCCCGGCAGTGGTGGGACGTCCGGCTCTGGCGGCTCGACCACGGGCCGGCCGAGCACCGGTGGCAGCTCCTCGCCTTCGAGCGGTGGGAGTTCGTCGCCCTCGCCGTCGAACGGCGGCAGCAGCTCGCCCTCGCCGTCGGACGGCGGGACGACCTCGCCCTCCCCGACCGCCGGTGGCAGCAGCTCGCCGGGTACGCCCAGCGGCTCGTCGTCGACGACGGGCACGGCGACGGCCGGCACGAACGACGGCACCACGTCGGACGGTGCGGAAGGGGGCGTCTCCGACGGCACCACGGACGGCGCCACCGACGGAGCGACGACCACCGGCTCGGGCGGCGGCACGCAGGGCGACACCAGCCCCAGCAGCAGCATCCCCGGCCCGAGCGGCTCCGGCTGACGGGAGCCGGCACGGGACGCCCGGCGGCGTGTCCCCGGGGGCACCGGCGGCCGGACGGGCCGGCACCCGAGCCGACCGGAGTGGTGGCCACGCCCCGGTGCCGGGCCGGTGCGCCGGGTTCTCACCTGGCGCGGGGCAGCGCATTCCGTGCGATCCGGGCCCGCCCGTACCCGCGACCCACTCGCACGGCCCGGGGAGGCCGGTGGCGGAGCGGGATGCCCCGGTCCTGGTGCGCCGGATCCCAGGGGGCCGACCGACGCCACCGCTCCGTCAGAACAGACGGAGCTTGTCGTCCTCGATGCCGCGCATCGCGTTGTAGTCCAGGACCACGCACCCGATTCCGCGGTCCGTCGCCAGGACGCGGGCCTGGGGCTTGATCTCCTGGGCCGCGAACACGCCGCGGACCGGGGCCAGATGGGGGTCCCGGTTGAGGAGTTCCAGGTAGCGCGTGAGCTGTTCGACACCGTCGATCTCGCCACGGCGCTTGATCTCGACCGCCACGGTCGTGCCGTCCGCATCACGGCACAGAATGTCCACCGGCCCGATCGCCGTGGGGTACTCGCGGCGGATCAGGCTGTAGCCCTCGCCGAGGGTCTCGATGCGGTCCGCGAGGAGTTCCTGGAGGTGCGCCTCCACACCGTCCTTGATGAGGCCGGGGTCCACGCCCAGCTCATGGGACGAGTCATGGAGGATCTCCTCCATCGTGATGATCAATTTCTCGCCCGCTTTGTTCACCACGGTCCAGACGTCCTCTGCCCCGCCTCCGCCCTCCTTCAAGGTGCATGGAGGAGACATCCAGTTCAGTGGTTTGTACGCCCGGTCGTCGGCGTGGATGGAGACGCTGCCGTCGGCCTTGACCAGGATGAGCCGGGGAGCGGAGGGCAGGTGGGCGGTGAGCCGGCCCGCGTAGTCCACAGAACAGCGGGCGATGACGAGACGCATGGTCGGCAACGCTACTCGACGTACCGGGCTTCGCGCGATTTTCTCAGCCGTAGCCCGAGCCACCCTCGCTCGGGAATCCACAGGTCGCCCCTCTTGTCCCCTTACGTTATTGGCCGGTTGTGTTCCCATTCTCCTGGTGCGGACCTGACAGCGCGCCTAACGTGGAAGCAGGAGGTCGCCGGCCGTGCACTCTGCGTCGTCATGATCGGCCGCGCGTGGTCACTGTCGGTCGGTCTCCTTCCCTGCCCGTAAGACCCCGGTCGCTCCGGGGTCGCGAGAGGAGAACCCATGTCGCTCGACGTCTCACCGGCGCTGTTGGAACAGGCCGAGCGAGGCGAGGTCGACGAAGCTGCATTCGTCGACTGCGTCCGGACCTCCCTGCCCTTTGCATGGGAGATGATCAGTTCTCTGGTGGCTCAGCTGAAGGTGGACGGCGGGGACTTCGCCGACAACCAGACGCCGCCGCCGGACGAGCAGGCACGTGGTCAGCTGTTGCGCGCGCTCGCGAGCGACGCCATCCGTGGGGCCCTGCAGCGGCACTTCGGTGTGCGGCTCGCCTTCCAGAACTGCCACCGCGTCGCGGTGTTCCCGCTGGACCCCTCGGTGGATGAGCGGCTCGCCCGCTTTACTTCCGTAAGGGCCCAGCTGCTCAATCAGTCGCCCGAAATGCGCGACTGCTGATGTCTTTTGCTGCCGCTCCGCATCACCGGAAACACCGAACGGCCATGGATGCCGGGGCGGCAGCATTCGCCGGAACGACGGGCCGGCGCGGGGTGTGCGGGCCGTCCGTGAGGTACGGCCCGCACACTCGGACTCAGGGGAGCAGCGGAAGCACCTCGGCGCCCAGCCGTTGGACGTTCTCCTCCGTCGCGGCAAGATCACCGGAACCCTCGACGAGCAGGGCGAAGCGGTTGATGCCCGTGCGCTCCGAGGTCGCCGCGAGCCGGTCGGCCGCGAGCCGTGGCGGGCCCACCGGATGCAGCTCGCACAGCAGCTCCGTGTACGCCACGGGATCACGCATCGAGCGCTGGCGTCCGTCGACGGTGACATGGGCGTCGAGCCCCTTCTTCAGCCACCCCGGCATCGCCTTCACCAGGGTCTCCTCGGCCTCCGCCCGGCCGTCCGCGATCTGCACCACTCCGGCCGACACATGCCCGGCGTCCGCGATGTCGTCCGGCGCGTGGCCCGACGCGAGCGCGTGCCTGCGCCAGAGCGCGACCATCTCCGCCTTCTCCTCGTCGCCGCAGTGCATGCCGAGGAGCATCGGCAGGCCGCGCTCGGCGGCGAGCCGGACGCTCGCGGGGGACGTGCAGGCCACGACGACCTCCGGGCCCGCACAGCTTCCGCTTCGGCCGTCGCCGCCGTCGAGCAGCTCGTCCGGCCTCGGCACGACGGGGACCTCGCGGAACGTGAACCGCTCGCCCCGGGCCGACACCCGCGGTTCACGAAGCCAGCGCAGCAGCAGATCGAGCGATTCGGGGAAGCCCTTCTCGTACGACGCGAGCCCTGAGCCGAAGACCTCGAGATCGACCCAGGGCCCGCCCCGGCCGACGCCCAGCGAGAACCGCCCCCCGGAGGTGAGGTGCAGCAGGGCCGCCTGTTCGCCGAGCGCCACCGGGTGGACGGTCGGCAGCACGCTCACCGCCGTGCCGACCCGGATCCGCTCGGTCCGGCCGAGCAGCAGCGCGGCCAGGGTCACGGCCGACGGACACACCCCGTACGGCACGAAGTGGTGCTCGGCCAGCCAGACCGAGTCGAGCCCCGCGGCCTCCGCGGCCTCCGCCGACCGGACCGCCCGGTGCAACGCCTCCCCTTGGCCCTGGCCCGGGAACTGGGCCGCCAGTACAAAAGCTCCAACGCGCATCGCCTTATGCCTCCTTGCGGCCGACGCGGCATTCCCCCCACACAGGCAACAACGTCTGACACGTGCCAAAGGCACGGCCATTCGTGAAGTTGTTGCGATTTTCCGGTAACTGGCCCCTGTGGGTGCGGGAGTACCGCTCCGTGTGGGACGGCTACCCACCGTCGCGGCCCGTAGGCTGGGAGGGAACAGTCCGGTCTGTGCCCCGTGAGGTGTTACGTGTCCCCGCGTCGCAACCGCCCCCGTGGCGGCGAGAAGCCGACCGACCCTGCAGGTGTGGCGGGCGACCGCTACGGCGGTGTGCAGCGGACCGAGAGCTGGCAGGGCGAGGACTGGGCGGTGCGCCACGTCGCCGGAGCGAGCACCGTCGGAAAGCGGTACCGCTGCCCCGGCTGCGACCAGGAGATCCCCGCCGGGACCCCTCATGTGGTGGCCTGGCCGGAGTTCGGAGGCGTGGACGACCGCCGCCACTGGCACAAGGCGTGCTGGAACGCGAAGGACCGCCGCACCTCGAGGGTGCAGCGGTCCCGTAACGCACCGCGGTACTGAGAGCCGAATGCCGCGCCAGGCAGCGCCTGGTGGAGCTGCCCGTCGTCTGTCTCGAGGTCAGACGTCGCGGCTGTGCAGTGCGAAGTAGGCGCAGCCCATCGCGACCGACGAGATGCCGAGCATGATCAGCAGCGAACTCCAGCCCGTCGGGCCGTTCGCCTCGAGCCCTTCGCCGTAGAGGGAGATGATCTGGCTCGGGATCGCGTAGTTGAGCAGGGCTTCCTGTACGTCGACCAGCGACGTCGGCATGAAGATGGCGGCAACCAGCGGCAGCAGCATGACGCCGATCATGATGGTGATCGCGCCGGCGGAGTGGCGGATGATCGCCCCGATGGACAGCGCCAGCAGCCCGAGAAGCCCCATGAAGACACCGATGCCCACGGTTGCGCGCAGCCAGTCGGAGACCGAGGCGGAGGGGGCGTTCACGATCGCCGACTGCGCGGCGGCGACGAGCGCGGCGGTCACCGTGGTGATCGTGAAGACGAGCAGGAAGAAGACGATCGCCTTCGCCGTCAGCACCCTGGCCCGGCTGGGGCACGCCGTCAGGGTCGTACGGATCATGCCCGTGCCGTACTCGGACGCGATCGTGAGCACGCCGAGGGTGATGACGCAGACCGATCCGAGCAGCACTCCGAAGAAGCCGAGGCCGAGGGCAGGTGTCCCCTGCGTGTCGCCGTCGTCGACGGTCGCGATGAGCGCGGCGATGGCCAGACCGATGCCGGTCATCAGCAGGATCAAGGTGCCCAGCGTCCACATCGTGGAGCGCACGGAACGGATCTTGGTCCACTCGGAGGCGAGGGCGTCGCCGAGGTGCGCCCTGCGCACCGGGATCGGCGAGGCGTACATGGCGCCCGGCTGCTGATGGGGGGCGGGGGCGGTCATCGGGCGTCCTCGGGCTTGTTCGGGTCGGCGGCGGGCGCGGCTGGAGCCGGGGGCTCGGTGGCGTACGGGTTCTGTCCGGGCGGCGGCGGGACGTACCAGCCCTGCAGCGGCACATCGGGGACGACGGGCGGAACGGACGGGTCGTGGCCCGCCGGCGGCAGTTCCATCAACCCGGCCCTCAGGTCGTCCGTCGAGCGGTAGTCCACGGCGCTCTGCGTCATCCGCATGTAGGCCTCCTCCAGGGAGGCCTGGTGCGGAGACAGCTCCCACAGCCGGACGTCCGCGTCATGCGCCAGGTCGCTGATCGAGGGCAGCGCGAGACCGGTGACCCGCAGGGCACCGTCCTGCTCGGGCATCACCTGCCCGCCGGCCTCGGTGAGGACGGACGTCAGCTTCTCCCGCTGCTGGGGGTCGTCGGACGGGGTGCGCACCCGCGCGAAGCCGGCCGAATTCGCCGCGATGAAGTCCCTGACGCTCATGTCGGCGAGGAGCTGACCCCGCCCGATCACGATCAGATGGTCGGCGGTGAGGGCCATCTCGCTCATCAGGTGCGAGGAGACGAAGACCGTGCGGCCCTCTGCGGCCAGCGCCTTCATCAGCGTGCGGACCCACAGGATGCCCTCCGGGTCGAGGCCGTTGACGGGCTCGTCGAAGAGCAGCACCTGAGGGTCGCCGAGCAGTGCCGCGGCGATGCCCAGCCGCTGCCCCATGCCCAGTGAGAAGCCGCTGGAGCGCCGCTTTGCGACGTCCTGCAGGCCGACGACACCGAGCACCTCGTCGACCCGGCGGGCCGGAATGCCGGAGAGCTGGGCGAGCGACAGCAGATGGTTCCGTGCGCTCCGCCCGCCGTGCACAGCCTTGGCGTCGAGGAGCGCCCCGACCTGGCGCGGCGCGTTCGGCAGCTGCCGGAAGGGATGACCGCCGATCGTCACATGGCCGGAAGTCGGCTGGTCGAGACCGAGGATCATACGCATGGTCGTCGATTTGCCCGAGCCGTTGGGGCCGAGGAAGCCGGTGACGGCACCGGGCCGTACCTGGAAGGAAAGGTTGTGTACGGCCGTTTTCGCGCCGTAGCGCTTTGTCAGGCCGACTGCCTCGATCATTCGTCCAGCCCCATCGACAGGTCAGGTCGTCGGGGCTCGGACCGCAATCGGGCCGCACGCCCCCGTAAGAGTTAGGAGGATATCCAGCGCACGATGGTTCCGGCCACGGCGTGCGTTTCGATACCCACTCCGCCGCCGGCCCGCGTCCTGGATGCGTGTCCCCCGCGGTCCGCGTCTCCCGACGACGCGGTCATGCGTCCCGATGCTTGAGCACCACGTATCCGCCGAGCAGCACCGCCACGACCCAGAGCAGCATGATGCCGAGGCCGCCCCACGGCCCGTAGGGCGCCGGGTCGCTGTTCATCGCGTCGGGGAGAACCTGCATGATCTTCGATCCGGCCTGGTCGGGGAAGTACCGGGCGACGTCCTTCGCGTGCGGCACCGCGGACAGGATCTGGGAGACCAAGAAGAAGAACGGCATCAGGATGCCGAGCGACAGCATCGAGCTGCGCAGCATCGCCGCCACGCCCATCGAGAAGACCGCGATCAGGCCCATGTAGAGCCCGGCGCCGATCACGGCGCGCAGGACGTTCGCCTCGCCGACGGTCGTACCGTGATCGCCGAGGAGCGCCTGCCCGAGGAAGAAGGTCAGGAAGCTCGTCGCCAGACCCACCACCAGTGCGAGCAGTCCGGCCACCGTGATCTTGCTGAACAGGAACGTGGCGCGCTGGGGCACGGCCGCGAGTGAGGTGCGGATCATCCCGGAGCTGTACTCCGTGCCGACCACCAGCACACCGAAGACGACCATCGCCAGCTGGCCGAGCACCATCCCGGAGAAGCTGATCAGTGTCGGATCGAAAGTGGCCCGTTCGGCGTCCGGCAGATCGTCGAAGGTCGCCGCCATCAGTCCGCAGAGCGCGGCGCTCAGGGCGACCGTCACGACCAACGCGCTGACCAGGGTCCATGTGGTCGACGAGACCGTACGGATCTTGGTCCACTCGGACCGGAGCACGGCGGGTACCGATGCCATGGGTCAGGCTCCCTTGTCGCGCGGGGCCCACTGCGGGGCACCGGGTTCGGTGGAATGCGCGTGGTACTCGACCGCGCCCGCCGTCATCTGCATGAACGCTTCCTCCAGCGAGGCCCGCTGGGCGCTCAGCTCATGCAGCACGATCCGGTGCTGTGCGGCCAGCTCACCGATCTGCTCGGTCGTGGCGTCGTCGATCTCCAGCGTGCCGTTGCCCGACTCGATCGCCGAAAGCCCCTGCTCATGGAGAACATCGCGCAGCCGCTCCTGCTGAGGGGAGCGGAGCCGGACAAAACTTCTGGAGTTCCGGTGAATGAATTCGGCCATCGATGTGTCCGCGAGAAGCCTGCCCTGGCCGATCACGATCAAGTGATCCGCGGTGAGGGCCATTTCGCTCATCAGATGCGAGGAGACGAAGATCGTCCGCCCCTCGGACGCGAGCAGTTTCATCAGATTGCGGATCCAGTGAATTCCCTCCGGGTCAAGCCCGTTGACCGGCTCGTCGAAGAGCAGCACCCGAGGGTCGCCGAGCAGCGCAGATGCGATTCCCAGCCGCTGTTCCATACCGAGCGAGAAACTCTTGGACTTCTTCCTGGCGACCGCGGTGAGGCCGACCAGATCGAGGACCTCGGAGACCCGGCTCTCCGGAATCCGGTTCGCCTGAGCCAGACAGAGCAGGTTGTTGTACGCGGACCGGCCGCCGTGCATCGCCTTGGCGTCCAGCAGCGCACCGATGTACGTGAGCGGCTCCTGAAGGTCCCGGTAGTGCTTGCCGTCGATCCGAACGGTCCCGCTGGTGGGACTGTCCAGATCCAGCATCATGCGCATCGTCGTCGACTTGCCCGCGCCGTTGGGCCCGAGGAAGCCGGTCACGACGCCGGGCCGGACCTGGAACGAGAGACGGTCGACCGCGACCTTGGCGCCGAAGCGCTTGGTGAGACCCTCGAGCTCGATCATGCGTTCACGCTACGAGCGTGGGATGGCCTTCGCCACCGCATGCGGCCAACAATCGTGGACGAATCCGCCACTGCCGGGTGGCGTGAAAGCGACCTCGCCCTCCGGGGCCGTACCCGCCTCCGCAGACCGGTGCGAACGTCCTGTCCGCACCGGCAAACACCCTTGCCCGCAACGCAAACACCCGTGCCCGGTGCCTTGTGGGCACCGGGCACGGGTGAAGGTCCGGGAGGAGTGCAGAGGCGTCAGCGCGTCTGCTGGGCCGGGACACCGCGGGAGATCGGCTCGTCCTCGGCCGGGGTGCTCGTCGCCGCAACCGCCGCACCCGTCAGGGTGGCCAGCATCTCGCGGACGTTGGTCAGCTGGGCGTTGATGGAGTCGCGACGGTTCGTCAGCGCCGCCAGCTCGCGCTCCGATTCGCTGCGGATCCGGTCCGCCTTGGCGTTCGCGTCCGCGACGATGTCCTCGGCCTGGCGCTGAGCGGTCTCGACCGTCTGACGGGCGCGGCGCTCGGCGTCGGTGCGCAGCTTCTCGGCCTCCAGGCGCAGCTGCTCCGCCCGGTGCTCGATCTCCGCCAGACGCTTCTCGGCCTTCGCCTGACGCGACGCCAGGTCCCGCTCGGACTGCTCGCGGCGCTTCGCCAGGTTGGTCTCGAAGTCAGCGGCCGCCTGGGCCGCCTTCGCACGGGTCTCCTCGAAGAGGGCGTCCGCCTCCTCGCGCTTGGACTGAGCGTCCTTCTGCGCCTCCGAGCGCAGCGTGTTCGCCTCGCCCTGGGCCTTCTCGACGATCCGGACGCCCTCGTCCTCGGCCTTCGCCTTGCGCTCGGCCGCGAACGACTCCGCGTCGTTGCGCACCTGCTGTGCGGCCGACTCGGCGAGCTCACGGTGCTGCTCGGCGGCGCGACGGGCCTCCTCACGCAGGTCCTTCGCCTCCTCCTCGGCGAGGCGGAGGATCTTCTCGACACGCGCCCCGAGTCCCGCGTACGACGGTTCGGCGTCGTTGACCTGGGCCTGGGCATTCTGCGTCTCGAGGTGGAGCTCCTCGATGCGCTTTTCCAGAGAAGTGATCCGTGCGAGTGCACTGTCACGATCGGCGACGAGTTTGGTAATGCGGTCATCCACCTGACCGCGGTCGTACCCACGCCGCACGAGCTCGAAGCCGAAGGGGGAGGAAGTGTCGCTCATGGGGTTCCTGTCGAATGAGACCGGTGAGGTGTTAGAGGGAATCCTAGGCGCCCAGGCGGCGTGTCATCGAGCAGATGCCCGTTTGATATGGAGAATGTCCAGCCTTTTGAGTGGTCAGCTCTCCGAGGACTTGCCACTCGAACGTGTAGCCCCTGCTGTCGCCCCCGCCTTGACCACGCCGTCCTTGCCGCCGCCCGGAGTCTCGAAGGACTCCAGCGCCTCCAGAACGTCCTGGACCCGGGAGATCTCGGCCTGGATGTCCTCGCGTCTGCGGACGAGCACATCGAGCTCCCGCTTGCCGTCCGCGATCATGCGGTCGGCCTCGCGGTCCGCCTCCGCCTTGATCTGCTCGGCCTCACGGATCAGCCCGGCCTTCTTCTGCTCGGCCTCCTTCAGGAGTGCCTCGGCCTTCTTCACCGCGGCGATCCGCACCTTGCCGGCCTCCGAATTGGCCTCCGACACCAGCTCCTTGGCCTTGGCCGCTGCCTCGCTCTGCTGCTCGGTCGCGGCCTTGACGAGCTGGTCGCAGCGCTCGCCGGCGGCCTTCATCTGTTCGGCGGACTCCCGGCGTGCCCGCTCGTGCAGCTCCTCGATCTCGCTCTCGACACGATCACGCAGCTCGTCCGCGCGCTCCCTGATGGCGGTCGCGTCGCGTCGCGCGCCCACCAGCAGCTCGTCGGCGTCCGTGCGGGCCTTCTCCACCAGCGAGTTGCCCTCGACCTTCGCCTCGGAGACCAGCCGCGCGGCTTCCTTGCGGGCGGCGCCCACCATGGTGTCGGCCTGCTCCTCGGCCTCGGTGGTGGCGCGCAGCGCCTCCTCCTGGGCCTTGGCAACGAGCTGATCGACCTGCTCGGCCGCGTCCGCACGGCGCTTCGCCACGCTCCGGCGGGCCTCGTCGAGCGCCCGGTCCGCCTCTTCCTGGGCCTTGGCACGGATCTGCTCGGACGCTTCCTCGGCGTCCACGCGCAGCCGCTCCGCCTCGGCCCGGATGCGCTCGGCGGCCTGCTGGGCGGAGCCGACGGTCTCGGCCGCCTCCGCCCGGAGCCGCTCGGCCTCCCCGGCCGCCTCGGCCATGAGCTGGTCGGCCTGCTCGGCCGCGTCCGCCCGGCGCTTGTCGGCGGCCTTGCGGGCCTCGTCCAGCACCTTCTCGCCGTCCGTACGGGCAGCCGCACGCAGGTCCTCCGCCTGGGACTCGCCCTCGGCCTTGACCTGCTCGGCCTCGGCACGCAGCCGTGCCGCGTCCTCCTCGGTGACCGACAGCAGCTCGGCCGCCTCGGTCGTGAGCCGGTCGGACTCGCTCGTCGCCTCGCTCACCAGACGGTCGGCCTGTGCGGCGGCCTCGGAGCGGATGCGGTTCGCGTCGTCCCGGGCCTCGGCACGGGTCCGCGACGCATCCTGGTCGGCGGACGCGACCGCGTCCGACGCATCGGTACGCATCCGCTGCACATACTCGGCGGTGTCCGCGCGGAGCCGGTCGCTCTCGGTGATCGCGTCGGCCATGGTGCGCTCGGCGAGAGCCTTGGCGGCCTCCGACTCCTCGTCGGCCCTGGCCCTGATCCGGTTGGCGTCCTCGGTGGCCCGCTCCCGCTCCGCGTACGCGTCCGCGCGTACCCGGTCGGCCTCCTCCTGCGCCTCCGTCCTCGTCCGCTCCGCGGCGTGCTCGGCGGCGCTGCGCAGCCCGGTGATCTCCTGCTCGGCCTGCTCCTGGAGACCGGACACGGAGTCCCGCACCTGCTGGGCGGTCTGCTCGGCGGCCGACACCATCTCGGTGGCCCGCCGGTCCGCCTCCTCGACCAGCCGCTGCGCCTCGGTCTGCGCCTCCTCGACCCTCTTCCGGGCCGAAGCCAGCAGCTCCTCGCTCTGCTCGCGGGCCTGTTCGCGCTCCTGGTCCGCCTCGGTACGGGCCGCGACGAGGATCTCCTCGGCCTCCCGGCGGCGCCGGTTGGCCTCCTCCTGCGCGGCGGCCAGCGCCTCCGTCGCCTCCTGACCGACCCGTTCGGCGGCGGCAGCGGCCTCGCTGCGGACCCGGTCCGCGGTCTCCTGCGCCTCGGTCCTGAGCCGCTCGGCCTCCGCGGCGGCCTCGGTCCGCAGCCGTACGGCCACGGACTCGCCCTCGGCGCGTGATGCCGAGGCGTCGGACGCGGCCTCGGTGCGCAGCCGCTCGGCCTCCTGCTCGGCCTGCGTCTGGAGGACCCGGATCCGCTCCGCGGCCTCGGTGCGCAGCCGCTCGGTCTCCTCCGCGGCCTCCCGCCGGATCCGCTCGGCCTCCGTGCGGGCCTCGGCCAGCGCCTGCTCGGCGCTCTCGCTGCGCGTCTGCGCCTCGGTGTGCAGCCGGGTCAGGTCCTCGTCGGCCTCCCGGCGACGGGCGACGGCGGCACGCGCCGCTTCCTCGCGGAGCTCGGCGGCGTTCCGTTCGGCGGCGGCCCTCGTCTCCTCCGCCTGCTCCTCTGCCTCCGTGCGCAGCCGGTCCGCTTCGGCGCGGGTGCGCTCCAGCGTCTCCTCGGCCTGCCGGCGCAGGGTCGTGGCGCGCTCGATGGCCTCCGTACGGACCCGCTCGCTGTCCGCCGTCGCCCCGGAGCGCACGTCGTCCGCATCCACCTTGGCCTTGGTCAGCAGCTCCTCGGCGGATCTGGCCGCCTCCTCGATCTGCTGGACGGCCTCGCGGCGGGCCTCGCTGCGGATCCGCTCTCCCTCGGAGACCGCCTCGCTGCGCAGCTGCTCGGCCTCGCCGCGCAGCCGGCGTGCCTCCTCCTGCAGCTCGACCGTCTTGGCGCGGTACTCCTTCGTGTCGTCCTTGGCGGCGCCCTTGAGCTCCTCGACCGTGTCATGGGCCTCGGCGCGCAGCCGGTCCGCCTCCGACTCGGCCTCACGGCGGATCCGCTCGGCCTCCTCGGTGGCCTTGCGCGTGGTCGCCTTCGCCTCTTCGGAGGCCTTGTTCAGGACCTCCTCGGCGGTGCGGGCGGCCTTGGCGATCTGCGCCGCGGAGTCCTCCGCGGCGATGGTGCGCGCCTTGTCGGAGGCCGCCGCGAGTACCTTCTCGGCCTCGGCACGGGCATCCGCGAGCGACTGCTCAGCCTCGGCCTTGGTGGCCTCGGCCTCCTTGGTCGCCTCGGCGACCAGCCGGGCGATCTCCGACTTGGCCGTGCGGGCCCGCTGCTCGTTGGCCGACTCGGCGCTCGTCAGGGCCTTGCCCGCGGCCTCCTTGGCCTCGGTGACGAGCTTCTCCGCCTCCGCGCGGGCCTCGCGCAGCTTCTCCTCCGCCTCCTGCATCCGCTGCTCGGCGGTCCGGTTGAGCTCCGCAGCCTGCTGACGGGCCTGGTCGGACTCGGCGGTGGTGGAGGAGCGCAGTTGCTCGGCGTGGCTGGTGGCCTCCTGCGCCTGGGTGGAGGCGGCGTTCAGCAGGCGCTCGGCGTCCTTACGGGCGCGCAGCAGGATCGCTTCGGCTTCGGCCCGGGCAGTCTCGGCCTCGGAGCCGAGCCGCTGCCGGGCATCCTCGGCGACCCGGGTGGCCTCGGCACGGGCGGCGGCCAGGCTCTGCTCGGCTTCCGCACGAGACTCGTCGAGCAGCCGCCGTGCCTGCGATTCGGTACGGGCGCGCAGCTGCTCCGCCCACGCCACGTTCTCGTTGACATGCGCCTCGACGGTCTGGCGTCGCTCGGCCAGTTCCTGGTCGAGCCGCTGACGGCGTTGGTTGGCCTCGGCGTGCAGTTCGGCCTGGAGGCGGGCCTGGTGCTCGGCGTGCTCCTGGAGGATGCGCTGGGTCTGCGCCCGGGCCTCGCGCAGCTCGCGTTCGGCGTCCGAGCGGAGCTGATCGGCCTGGATCTGGGCGTTGCGGAGCAGTTGCTCGGCCTGATAGCCGATGTCCGCGTTGTCGTACGCGGGACGGGTCGCCAGTGTGCGGCGCGCCTCGTGGAGCTTGGCACGCAGAACCTCGACCTGGTATCCGAGGTCCTCGGCGTGCTGGACGGCCTTCTCCCGCTCGGTCTTCAGCCGCTCCATCTCGGCTTCGAACCGCGAGAGATGGTCGTCGTCAGCTCGGTGGCTCTCCTGGCGTTCGTAGCCCCGCACTGCGCCGTCCCATCCGTCCCCTGGTCGCAACTCTCTACAGTCGGGCACCGTTCTTCGGTGAACGGCCCCCCGGGGGAATGGTGGCAGATCCGACGTCACCCGCGGACAGCGCCGTGGCGCGGCCCCGTTCCGGCCCCGGCCCGGAGCCGCCCACTCTACCGGGCCAGGAATCGGGAGGTCAGTGCTC
This sequence comes from Streptomyces sp. NPDC043861, assembly GCF_056435905.1. NCBI lineage: Bacteria > Bacillati > Actinomycetota > Actinomycetes > Kitasatosporales > Streptomycetaceae > Streptomyces > Streptomyces sp. NPDC043861. The sequence continues at coordinate 112,329 of NZ_JBWKDP010000011.1, forward strand.
CGCCGAGGACGGGTCTGCGGACGTGACGAGTTCCGTCAGGACACCGTGGCAGTCCTTGGGGTGCAGGAACGTGATCCGGGAGCCCATCGAACCGATGCGCGGCTCGTCGTAGAGGACCCGTACGCCCTTGTCGCGGATGGACTGTGCATCGCCGTCCACGTCCGCCGTGCCGAAGGCGATGTGGTGCACGCCCTCACCGTTTTTGGCCAGCCACTTCCCGACCGCGGAGTCCTCGCGGGTGGGCTCCAGGAGCTGGAGGTAGGAGGCGCCGCCGTCGGAGGTCTCATTGATCTTGAGCATGGCCTCGCGGACGCCCTGCTCCTCGTTGACCTCGGTGTGGAAGACCTCGAAGCCGTAGGTCGCGCGGTAGAACTCGACGGTCTTGTCGAGGTCGAAACAGGCGATCCCAATGTGGTCGATTCGCGTCAGCATGGCTCCAGTGGAGCGCCCGTGTGATGGTTACGCAACGTGCGCGCCATCACACCGGCTGCCCGGTGACCCGAACGCATACCGCTCAGTACAGTTCAAGTAAACCCTCGTTCACTCCTCAGCCGCCGTGCTGAAAGGGGATCCCCATCTCATGTCTGGAACGAACAGCACCACCTCTGTGATCGTTGCCGGTGCCCGTACCCCCATGGGGCGGCTGCTCGGCTCTCTGAAGTCCTTCTCCGGCGCCGATCTGGGCGGTTTCGCGATCAAGGCCGCGCTCGACCGCGCCGGGATCGGCGGCGACCAGGTGCAGTACGTGATCATGGGCCAGGTGCTCCAGGCCGGGGCGGGTCAGATCCCGGCCCGCCAGGCCGCCGTGAAGGCCGGCATCCCCATGAACGTGCCCGCGCTGACCATCAACAAGGTGTGTCTCTCGGGTCTTGACGCGATCGCGCTCGCGGACCAGTTGATCCGCGCGGGCGAGTTCGACGTGATCGTCGCCGGTGGCCAGGAGTCCATGACGAACGCGCCGCACCTGCTGCCGAAGTCCCGCGACGGCTTCAAGTACGGCGCGGTCGAGATGCTCGACGCGATGGCGTACGACGGCCTCACCGACGCCTTCGAGAACATCGCCATGGGCGAGTCGACGGAGAAGCACAACACGCGGCTCGGCATTGCCCGCGCCGAGCAGGACGAGATCGCGGCGCTCTCCCACCAGCGGGCCGCCGCCGCGCAGAAGAACGGCCTCTTCGAGGCCGAGATCACGCCCGTCGAGATCCCGCAGCGCAAGGGCGAGCCGGTCCTCTTCAGCAAGGACGAGGGCATCCGCGCCGAGACGACGGTCGAATCGCTGGGCAAGCTGCGTCCGGCGTTCGCCAAGGACGGCACGATCACCGCGGGCACCTCCTCGCAGATCTCGGACGGTGCGGCCGCCGTCGTCGTGATGAGCAAGGCCAAGGCACAGGAGCTGGGCCTGGAGTGGATCGCCGAGATCGGTGCCCACGGCAATGTGGCGGGACCGGACAATTCGCTGCAGTCGCAGCCGTCCAACGCGATCAACCATGCGCTGAAGAAGGAGGGCCTCGAGGCCTCCGACCTCGACCTCATCGAGATCAACGAGGCGTTCGCCGCGGTCTCGGTGCAGTCAATGAAGGACCTCGGGGTATCCCCGGAAAAGGTGAACGTCAATGGTGGCGCGATTGCCCTGGGGCACCCGATCGGCATGTCCGGTGCTCGGATCGTCCTGCACCTGGCACTCGAGCTGAAGCGGCGCGGGGGCGGGGTCGGCGCCGCGGCGCTGTGCGGTGGCGGCGGTCAGGGTGACGCGCTGATCGTCCGCGTACCGGCCAAGTAAGTCCTTCGGAGCGCGAGGAACGCGAAGAAACGGAGCAGCGTGATGGTGGACGTCCCTCAGCTCGTCGCCCAGGCGCGGGAGGGCCGGCCGCGGGCCGTGGCCCGGCTGATCTCACTCGTCGAGGGGGCGTCCCCGCAGCTGCGCGAGGTCATGGCGGAACTCGCGCCGCTGACCGGCGGTGCCTATGTGGTGGGGCTGACCGGCTCGCCGGGTGTCGGCAAGTCGACGTCCACCTCCGCGCTGGTGACGGCGTACCGGCGGGCGGGGAAGCGGGTCGGTGTCCTCGCCGTCGACCCCTCCTCGCCCTTCTCGGGAGGGGCCCTGCTCGGCGACCGCATCCGGATGTCGGAGCACGCGTCCGACCCCGGTGTCTACATCCGCTCGATGGCGACCAGGGGACACCTGGGCGGTCTTGCGTGGGCCGCACCCCAGGCGATCCGGGTGCTGGATGCGGCGGGCTGCGACGTGGTCCTCGTCGAGACCGTGGGTGTCGGGCAGTCGGAGGTCGAGATCGCCTCGCAGGCGGACACCTCGATGGTGCTGCTCGCTCCCGGAATGGGCGACGGGATCCAGGCCGCGAAGGCGGGCATTCTGGAGATCGGTGACGTGTACGTCGTCAACAAGGCCGACCGCGACGGCGCCGATGCCACCGCCCGCGAGCTCAACCACATGCTCGGTCTGGGCGAATCCCGTGCCCCGGGCGACTGGCGGCCCCCGATCGTGAAGACGGTCGCCGCGCGGGCCGAGGGCATCGACGAGGTGGTCGAGGCCCTCGAGAAGCACCGCGCCTGGATGGAGGAGCACGGCGTTCTCGACGAGCGCCGCACCCGCCGGGCGGCCCACGAGGTCGAGACGATCGCGGTCACCCGACTGCGTGAACGCATCGGTGACCTCCACGGCGACCGCCGCCTCGACTCCCTCGCGGCCCGCATCGTGGCCGGCGAGCTCGACCCGTACGCGGCGGCGGACGAACTGGTTGCGGGACTGACGGGGGAGTAGCCCCGGGACGCTCGGGCAGGGTCGTGCCGGCGGCGCCGGCGCGGCCCTCCGCGTCCTTCTGCCAGGGCGCTCGGACGCCGCCGGGCCGCGTCCCCTGGTGGCCCATGACCGCGAACGGGCCGCAGCCGTCGGCACGGCTTCGCGGAGACGGCGTGGGCGCGCCGGGCCCGGCCGCATCCTCGCCCGGTCCCCGTCGGCCTTCGCCCATCGGCCGCGGCGAGGACTTGTTGCGCGGCTGCGATCTGCGGTGAAGGTCGGTCAGACCTTGCCGCGCCGACCGCGCAGATGGTCGGCGACCGGCTTCAGCGATTCGCTCAGATCGGCCAGTGCCTCCGGCGACAGCAGGTCGATGAAGTGCTGACGCACGGACTCGACGTGGTGCGGGGCGACCTTCTGCATGGTTTCCATCCCCTGGTCGGTGAGGACGGCGAAGAGCCCACGGCGGTCGGACTCGCAGTTCTCCCGTCGGACCAGTCCGGCATTCTCCATGCGGGTGATCTGATGCGAGAGCCGGCTCTTGGACTGGAGCGTCGCCGCGGCCAGATCACTCATGCGCATGCGCCTGTCCTCCGACTCCGAGAGGTTCACGAGGATCTCGTAGTCGTTGTTGGTCAGGCCGAACGGCTGCAGGTCCTTTTCCATCTGGTACGTCAGCAGCCGGTTGACGTCCAGATAGGTGCGCCAGGCGCACTGCTCCTCGTCGCTCAGCCAGCGGGTGGCAGTTTCGGTCTCCATATATGGATACTAACCCTAAGAAGTTGAAATCCGGACGAAGTCGGGGAGTGTGACGCCGGGGCACCCCGGCCCCCGCGCAAGGGTGCAGACGTTCGACGTCACACTCCGCAGACTACCGCTCACAGCCCGAAGCGACGCTGGAGGTCCCCAAGCTGGCCGGGAAGGCGCGTGGAGGACCCGTGTTGACCAGGCGTCGCGTGGCCCCCGTGGCCCCCGCCCGGCACACCCGCGGCATGCGGAACCGTGCCTGTGGCCTGCTCGGGCATCAGGGTCTCGGTCGACTGGAGAAGTACGGTGCCCGCACCGACGAACTCGAACTGGTGCTCCTCGCCCGAGGCCCCGCCGATCCCGGCGAGCTGGCGGAGCCCTCCCATCACACCGCTCATGTAGCCGTGATCGTAGTGGTGGCACGGCGAAGGACAGTCCGCCCAGCCCACCAGCGCCTGCGGGTCCACCCGGATCGGCGGCTCCATGAAGACCACGGGCCCGTTCGAGGCCGCCACGAACTTCCCGGTGCCGATCAGCGTCAGGAAGCCCGGCACGATCGACTGCTTCAGCGCCAGCGAGGGCTGGTAGGCGAGCAGGTTCCCGGCCCGGATGGTCAGGTTGCCGTCCTCGAGGTCGAACGAGTTGACGTCGAAGGCCCGGTCCGCGAGCAGCATCTTGCCGCTGCCCTCGGCCACCACCCAGTCGGCGGCGTGCAGCGGCGTGTGGAAGCTCGTACGCATCAGCCGGTCCAGCCGGCCGTGCCCGATGCCGTTGAACTCGATCTGCCCGTAGTAGGCGATCATCTTGCCCTTCTGCAGAAACCACTGGGAGCCCTTGAGCTCCACGCAGAAGGTGTAGGCATTGACGTTGTCGTCGCTCGGGAGCGTCATCGGATCGAAAACCACGGGCGTGCTCACAGCTTCTCCTCCGACGCCTGGACGTACACCGCACCACTGCCGCTCAGCTCCAGCTGGAACGCCTCGCCCGAGCCGCGGCCCACCATGTCGCGCCAGCCCAGCGCGGTGGAGAGCTTGTTCCGTACGTCGCCGTGGTGGGCGACGTAGGCCTGCGGGTCGACGTGGACCGGCCGGCTCGGGGTGATCGGGAGCTCGATCACGCCGCCGTGAGCCATGACGGCGACCGCGCCGTGCCCCTTGAGGGTCGTCGTGAAGAGGCCCTGTCCGGTCACCTGGCCGCGCACCATGCCCATGACCCCGCCCTGCGAGCCCATGAACATCGTGCCCTGCTGCAGCGTCCCGTCGAAGGCGAGCAGCCTGTCGGCCTCGACGTAGAGGGTTTCGCCGGTGAGGTTGATGACCTGGATGTGGTGGCCGCCGTGGCCGAACATCACGGTCCCGGAGCCCTCCACCGTCATCAGGGGGGTGGCTTCGTCGGCGACGCGCCGCCCGATCATCGACATCAGGCCGCCCTGGCCGCCCGCCGTGTTCGGGGTGAACGAGACCTCGCCCTTGTAGGCGAGCATCGCGCCGCGCTGGCTGTACATCTTCTGGCCGGGAACGACTGTCGCCTCGACCATCTTCGAGTTGATCTCGCGGAACGGCATCAGACGTCTCCTCCGACGGTGTTCCGCTCGCTCGGCTGCACGTACACGAGCCCGTCGCCCTCGAACCGGATCTGGAACGCCTCGCCGCCGCCCTCGCCCAGGAGCGTGCGGAACGTGACGCCCGACTGGAAGTTCTGCTGGAGGTTGCCCTGGTGGGCGACGTACGCGCCGGGGTCGACGGAGAGCGGGTACTGGGGTGTCACCCGCAGCACCACGGCCGGGCCGTCCGACATGATCGCGGCCTGACCCGTGCCCTCGACGGTCGTCGTGAACAGTCCGTTGCCGGTCGCGCCACCGCGCAGGCCGGTGAAGCTGGTGCCGGTGCGCAGCCCGCCGTCCGTGCAGAGGAGATTGCTCGATTCGACGAACAGCTTGTCGCCGTTCAGCGAGACGAGATTGATCTCGGACGCGCGGTCGGCGAAGTAACAGGTGCCCTGGCCCTTCACCTCCATCATGGTCATCTGCTCGCCGGTGAGGCGGCGGGTCACCATCCCGCGGATGCCCTCACCGCCGCCGGACAGTTTCTTGAACGCCATCTGGCCGTCGTACGCGACCATCGAGCCGTTCTTCGCCTTGACGGCGTCCCCGGTCATGTCGACGGCCAGCACTTTGCTGCCTTGAAGTCGGAACATTGCCACGGGGTGAAGGTACTGGGCGGGGTGCGTTCCCGGACAGGCCCCCCGGAATGAACCCGACCCCGACCCGACCCCGAGGCCATCCGAGGCGGCGCACGGGCGGGACCGCGTGGCGTGCCGTGACGCCCGCGGCACTACGGGCCCGCGGCCCCCGATGGCCTCGCCCCCACGCGTGCCGGGCCCGACCGCGCCGGTGTCCGGTTCACCCGGACCCGGGTAAAGGCCGGGAAAAATACGGTGCCACAATGGGTGCGCTTGTGCGTGCGTTCACAAGACCATCGACCCTCCCACCGAAGGTGCCTTTCGTGGACATCAGTACCGCCTCCTCCCTCCACCGCCTCCGGCTCGTCTCCGCACCGGAGGCCGCGTCGTTCCTTCTGCTCCTCGTCTGCTCGGTGCTCAAGCGCACGACGGACTTCAACGCGGTCCCGGTCATGGGCGCGATCCACGGTGTGCTCTTCGTCCTGTACGTGATCTTCTGGCTGGACGCCTGGAACCGTACGAAGTGGGACGTCAAGACGGCCGCGGTCTACTTCGTCCTGTCGGTGCTGCCGTTCGGCGGCTTCTACGCCGACCGCAAGCTCAGGCGGGCCGCCGAGGACGCGGTCATCGCCTCCCGCGCCCGCAGCGAGGGCAAGGTGAACGCGTGATCGTCGCCTTCTCGGTGACCCCGCTCGGTGTCGGCGAGGACGTCGGGGAGTACGTCGCCGACGCGGTGCGGGTCGTCCGTGAATCCGGGCTGCCGAACCGGACCGACGCCATGTTCACCTCCGTCGAGGGGGAGTGGGACGAGGTGATGGACGTCGTCGGGCGTGCCGTCGCCGCGGTCGAGGCGCGTGCGCCGCGCGTCTCCCTCGTCCTCAAGGCGGACATCAGACCCGGCGTCACCGATGGGCTGACCAGCAAGGTCGAAACGGTGGAGCGGCATCTGTCCGCCTGACCGCACTCCGCTGTGCGACGCCCCTGGCCCGCCGGGCCAGGGGCGTCGGTGCACGGGGGCCACACCGTCCCGGCAGCCGCCCTCGAGGGCGCACGGTGGCGCAGCTGCGGTCGGCCGCCGGCCGCCCCGCACAGCCCGCCGCTGACGGCGCCGCCCGGCCCGGGCCGGGTTGCTTCAGGGTGTGTCGGGCTGTTCCGCCGCCAGAGCGATTCCCAGGGGAGTGCGCTCGTACAGCACCTGGTGCCCGTACCGGTGCGACCGCAGCAGGCCGGCGCCGCGCAGCACCGACAGATGCGCCGACACCGTGGACGGCGCGAGCCCCATGCGGTGCGCGAGCGCGGTCGTGGCCGTCGGCTCGTCCAGCGCACACAGCACGCCTGCCCGCACCCGGCCCAGCAGCCGGGCCAGCGCATCGGGCGTACCGCCCCCGCGGGCCGACCACAGTCCACCGATACCGCGGACCGGATAGACGACCGTCGGCTGCCAGGGCGGGTCGAAGCCGCTGACCACGTCCGGCCAGCAGAACACACTGGGCATCAGGACGAGACCGGCACCGTCGAGCACCCGGCTGTGATCGCTCACCGTGTCGATCGTCAGCGTCGATTCCCCGTCCCACTCCAGACGTGGATGGAGCTCGCGCAGCAGACCTTCGAGGCCCACCTCGGCCAGCCGCCTCGAGTGGTACGCCACATCCGCTTCCAGCGCGCCTGGGAGTCGCTCGTCGAGCCCGAATGGCCCAGGCTCCGGGCGCTCTCGCCTCCGCGTACTCCCTGGGCCTGGACCACTGGTTCGTGGCCGCGGTTCCCGAGGAGCTGCGCGGGCGGGCCATGACGCTGATGACCGCGGGCATGATGACGGTTCAGGGGGCCGGTATGGCGCTGGCCGGTGCGGCGGCCGAGTTCTTCGCCGTCCACCAGGTGATCGCCGGACTGGGGGCGCTGGGCGCGGTCTGTGCGACGGCGCTGGCCGTGGAGCTGAAGCGGACCGAAGTTCGAGACGGGGCTGACCAGCATATGACCAGTGGGTAAGGTCGTGCCGTGCCGAAGCCGCTCAGCCTCCCCTTCGACCCCATCGCCCGAGCCGATGAGCTCTGGCAGCAGCGCTGGGGCCCTGTGCCCTCGATGGCCGCGATCACCTCGATCATGCGGGCCCACCAGATCCTGCTCGCCGAGGTCGACTCCGTGGTGAAGCCGTACGGACTCACCTTCGCGCGGTACGAGGCGTTGGTGCTGCTCACGTTCTCCAAGGCCGGAGAGCTCCCGATGTCCAAGATCGGCGAGCGGCTGATGGTGCACCCGACGTCCGTGACCAACACGGTGGACCGGCTGGTGAAGTCCGGGCTGGTGGCCAAGCGGCCCAACCCCAACGACGGCCGCGGCACGCTCGCCTCCATCACCGAGAAGGGCCGCGAGGTCGTCGAGGCGGCCACCCGCGATCTGATGGAGATGGACTTCGGGCTGGGGACCTACGACTCGGAGGAGTGCGCGGAGATCTTCGCGCTGCTTCGCCCGCTGAGGGTCGCCGCGCACGACTTCGACGAGAGCTGACCCGCTGCAAGATCGCCCAAAGCGGACGGTTACGCTCATCGGCATGAAGAAGAGCGTGCTGACCCGCTATCGGGTGATGGCCTACGTGACCGCTGTCATGCTGCTCGTGCTGTGCACCTGCATGGTGTTCAAGTACGGCTTCGGCAAGGGCGAGGACATCACCTTCGCGGTCTCGCAGGCCCACGGCATCCTCTACATCATCTATCTGATCTTCGCCTTCGACCTGGGCTCCAAGGCCAAGTGGTCGTTCGGCGGGCTGCTGTGGGTGCTGGTCTCCGGGACCATTCCGTTCGCCGCCTTCTTCGTCGAGCGCAAGGTCACACGCAGGGTGGAGCCGCTGGTCAGCGGCCCGGCGCCGGCAGCCGTCAAGGTGTAACCCCACCGCCGTACGCATGCGTACGGCGGTCTGCCATCGACATTTACTAGGACGTCCTAGTAAATTCGAAGCATGGACGCTGACGCCATCGACGAGGGCCGCCGCCGCTGGCAGGCCCGGTACGACTCCGCAAAGAAGCGGAACGCCGATTTCTCCACGCTCTCCGGTGACCCGGTCGAGCCGGTCTACGGGCCGCGGCCCGGGGACACCTATGAAGGCTTCGAGCGGATCGGCTGGCCGGGCGAGTATCCGTTCACGCGCGGTCTCCATCCGACGGGCTACCGCGGCCGCACCTGGACCATCCGGCAGTTCGCAGGCTTCGGCAACGCCGAGCAGACCAACGAGCGGTACAAGATGATCCTGGCCGCCGGAGGCGGCGGGCTCAGCGTCGCCTTCGACATGCCGACCCTGATGGGCCGCGACTCCGACGACCCGCGCTCGCTCGGCGAGGTCGGCCACTGCGGTGTCGCGATCGACTCCGCCGCCGACATGGACGTCCTCTTCAAGGACATCCCGCTCGGTGATGTCACGACCTCGATGACGATCAGCGGCCCCGCAGTCCCGGCCTTCTGCATGTACCTCGTCGCCGCGGAGCGGCAGGGTGTCGACCCGGCGGTGCTGAACGGCACGCTCCAGACCGACATCTTCAAGGAGTACATCGCCCAGAAGGAGTGGCTGTTCCAGCCCGAGCCCCATCTGCGCCTCATCGGCGACCTGATGGAGTACTGCGCCCGCACCATCCCCGCGTACAAGCCGCTTTCCGTGTCGGGCTACCACATCCGCGAGGCGGGAGCGACGGCCGCGCAGGAGCTGGCGTACACGCTCGCCGACGGCTTCGGATACGTCGAGCTCGGCCTCAGCAGGGGCCTGGACGTGGACGTCTTCGCACCCGGCCTCTCCTTCTTCTTCGACGCGCATCTCGACTTCTTCGAGGAGATCGCCAAGTTCCGCGCCGCCCGCCGCATCTGGGCCCGCTGGATGAAGGAGGTCTACGGCGCGAAGACCGACAAGGCGCAGTGGCTGCGCTTCCACACCCAGACCGCCGGGGTCTCGCTGACCGCCCAGCAGCCGTACAACAACGTCGTGCGCACCGCCGTCGAGGCACTCGCGGCCGTGCTCGGCGGTACCAACTCGCTGCACACCAACGCCCTCGACGAGACCCTCGCCCTGCCGTCCGAGCAGGCCGCCGAGATCGCCCTGCGCACCCAGCAGGTGCTGATGGAGGAGACCGGTGTCGCCAATGTGGCCGACCCGCTGGGCGGTTCCTGGTACATCGAGCAGCTCACCGACCGTATCGAGGCCGACGCCGAGAAGATCTTCGAGCAGATCAAGGAGCGCGGGCTGCGCGCCCACCCCGACGGGAAGCACCCCATCGGGCCCATCACCTCCGGCATCCTGCGCGGTATCGAGGACGGCTGGTTCACCGGCGAGATCGCCGAGTCCGCGTTCCGCTACCAGCAGTCGCTGGAGAAGGGCGACAAGCGGGTGGTCGGCGTCAATGTCCACCACGGCTCGGTCACCGGTGACCTCGAGATCCTCCGCGTCAGCCACGAGGTCGAGTGGGAGCAGGTCCGCATCCTGGACGAGCGCAAGTCCCGCCGCGACGACGCGGTCGTCAAGGCCTCGCTGGACAGGATGCTGGTCGCCGCCCGCGACGGCTCCAACATGATCGAGCCGATGCTCGAGGCGGTCCGTGCCGAGGCCACCCTCGGCGAGATCTGCGGTGTGCTCCGGGACGAGTGGGGAACGTACACGGAGCCGCCCGGCTTCTGACCCGTCCCGCAAACCGTTGGATGGACCGGCCCTCACACCCCTACCGTGGCGGGATGGCCGGTCTTCCCGTTCCCGTGCACGGCGTACGCGTCGCCTTCCAGTACCTCTGCTGCGGTCCTTTCGCCCGCCTCAGCGCCGACTTCGAGCCGCCCGGGGACGGCGGCGGGACGGAAGTCGTGAACACGGTGCCCGACGAACTGCTGCCCGCGGAGTATGTGCCCGCCATCCGGGCGGGCCTGCTGGAAGGCCTCGACGGAGTGGCCGCCACCGTCCGGCTCACCGACGGCCGCCATCATGAAGTGGACTCCTCCGAGTACGGCTTCAAGCTGGCCGGCCGGATGGCGGCACGTGCCGCGCTCATCGGGGCCGGGCTGCTGCCGCCGGAGGAGGCGGAGCAACTCACCAAGGTGACCTGGCCGGGCAAGCCCGGGCTCACGGACGATCCGCCACGGCAGCCGCGAAGGTGAGCCGGAACAGCGCACCACCACCCGCGGCGTTCTCCGCGGCCAGCTCGCAGTGGTGCGCCCGGGCGATCTGACGGGCCATCGCAAGGCCGAGGCCCGAGCCGGGCAGAGCCCGGGACGACTCGGCGCGGTAGAACCGGTCGAAGACGTACGGAAGGTCGGCCTCCGCGATACCCCGGCCGTGATCCCTCACCGTCAGCGAGCCGGACGACAGGGTGACCTCCACCGGGCCACCCGGAGGGCTGAACTTCGCCGCGTTGTCGAGCAGGTTCGTCAGCAGCCGCGACAGCCGCGACGGCACACCCGGCAGGGTGAGAGCCGCTGCCGCGTCGTCGGCACAGAGGGTGAACTCCGTCTGCGGCCAGTGCGCCCGTGCCGTCTCCACCGCGTGCTCGGTGAGCTGCCGTACCCCCACGGCCTCCAGCAGGGGGTGAGGCTCCTCGTCCCTGGCCAGTTCGATCAGATCGTTCACCAGCCCCGTCACCTCGCGCAGCTGCCGGGCGAGCGCCGCGGACGCCCGGTCGCGCTGCGCGTCCGTGAGTCGGTCGGCCCGGGCGAGCAGGTCGGCGTTGGTCCGCAGCGCCGTGAGCGGCGTGCGCAACTCATGGGAGGCGTCCGCCACCAGCCGGCGCTGAGCGGTGACCGACTGCTCGAGCTCGCCCAGCATGGTGTTGAAGGTGGCGGCGAGCCGGGTCACCTCGTCCTCACGTCCCGGTGGTCCCGGCGGCAGCTCGATGCGGTGCCGGGGATCGCGGGTCGCGGCGATACGCTCCGCCGTCGCGGTGAGCCTGGCCACCGGGGCCAGGCCGGCCCGCGACACCGCGTATCCGAGTGCCCAGGCCAGCAGCACCCCGGCACCCCCGACCAGCGACAACAGCCAGGCCGCCTGCCGGACTCCACGCTCCACGGTGTCGGCGCGCAGCGCGACCTGGAGCGCCCTGCCGTCGCCGAACGTGGTGGTGAGCATGCGTGCGGGGCTGCCCGAGACCGTGATGTTGCTGACGTAGGGGGGCCGTTCACCGGCCGCAACCTCACGGACCGGGGCCGAGACCGGCAGCGGATACGGCTTGGGCGGATCGGCCGCCGGATCCGCGGGGACGATCTGCGCACAAGCGGGAGCAGACAGAAAACGGCACTCGCCCGCCAGGACGTCCGGGGCCGCACCCCGGTTCTGCTGCGTGACCTGCGTCGCGGACTGGGTCAGATTCAGATCCAGCTGGTGGTACATCTCGTAGCGCAGCACGACGAACGCGGCGGCGCACACCCCGACCGCCACCAGCGCGACGGCCGCCGAGGCGGCGAGGGCGAGCCTCGTCCGTACCGGCCTGCGGCGCCGCCAGCGTGCACCGAGCCTGCGTACGCCACTCATGGGACGTCCAGGCGGTAGCCCACCCCGTGGACCGTGTGCACCAGGCGGGGCTCGCCGCCGGCCTCCAGTTTGCGTCGCAGGTAACCCACGTACACGGCAAGAGAGTTGGATGCGGGCCCGAAATCACGGCCCCAGACCCTTTCGTGGATCAGCTCACGGGTGAGCACCTGCCGCGGATGCCGCAGCAGAAGCTCCAGCAGCGCGCACTCGGTACGGCTGAACTCCAGGGCACGTCCGCCCCGGCTTCCGGTGCGGGCGAGGGGGTCCACCGTCAGATCCGCGAAGTGCAGCTCCACCGGGTCGTCGGGATCGGCGGGAGCAACCCGGCGCAGCAGGGCCCTCACCCGCGCGGTCAGCTCGTCGAGCGCGAAGGGCTTCACCAGATAGTCGTCGGCCCCCGCGTCCAGGCCGTCGACACGCTCGCTCACCGAGTCCAGGGCAGTGAGCACGATGACCGGTGTGCGGTCCTCCAGCGCGCGCAGCCGCCGGCACACGGCCAGCCCGTCCAGGACCGGCATCATCACATCGAGGACGAGCGCGTCCGGCTGCCAGGCCGCCACCTCGGAGAGCGCGGCGAGACCGTCCGCCGCTTCCCGGACCTCGTAACCCTCGACACAGAGGCCGTCGGCGACCGCGGACCGTACTTCCGGATCGTCGTCGACGACCAGGATCTTCGCTGCTCCCATGAGGTAAAGCCTGCCAAACCGCGTTCTTAGATCCCTCTTAGGGCGCTTCGGGACCGTGGCGGCCATGCGCACACCACCCATTTCCCGTGCCGTGGAGCGACCCGGCCCCGGTCCATGGACCGCCCGGGAACCGCTGTCCGTCGTGATCGGCGCCGGTGGCACCGGCGGCCACATCTATCCGGGCCTCGCGCTCGCCGAAGCGCTGCGACGGGCCGTGCCCGAGGCGGTGATCTCCTTCGTCGGCACCACGCGTGGTCTGGAGACCGAGCTGATACCGGCTGCGGGGCACCGGCTGCACACCGTGGACATGATCCCGTTCGACCCGTCGCTGGGAGCAAGGCGCTATCTGCTCCCGGCCGCCCTGCTGAGGTCCGGCGCCCAGTGCCGGACGATCCTGCGCGACCAGCGCGCGCACATCGCCGTCGGCATGGGCGGCTATCCCAGCGCCCCGGTGATACTCGGCGCCCGGCTGGCCCGGCTGCCCAGCCTCATCCACGAGTCGAACGCCGTACCCGGTCGGGCCAATCAGTTCGCGGCCCGGCTCACCCCGCATCTCGCCGTCGCGTTCGACCGCAGCCGTGCCCACCTCGCCGGCGGGGAGAACGCCCTGACCACGGGGATGCCCATCGCCGCGCCCCTCGCGGGGCTCGACCGGGGCGCACTGCGCGAACGCGCCCGCCGCGCGCTCCGCGTCCCCGACGGGGCGCGGCTGCTGCTGGTCAACGGCGGAAGTCTCGGGGCGGCCCGGCTCACGACGGCCTCGATCGGGCTCGCACACCGGTGGCGCGACCGCACCGACGTGCATCTGCTGATCAAGACCGGGCCGGCCGCACTGGAGGAGACCCGGCGCCGGCTCGGCGACTCGCCGGTCGCCACGGCTGTGCCGTATCTCGACCGGATGGATCTCGCCTATGCCGCCGCCGACCTCGTCGTCTGCCGGGCCGGTTCCGCGACCGTCGCCGAGCTCGCCACCACCGGGGTGCCGGCCGTCCTCGTCCCGTATCCCCACGCACCCGGCGACCACCAGACGCACAACGCCCGGGTGCTGAGCGACGCCGGGGCGGGACTGCTCCTCCCGGACTCCGAAACCACCGCCGAACGGCTCGACGCGCTCACCGGACCGCTGCTCGCCGACCCGGCGCGGCTGGCGGCGATGAGTACGGCCGCCGACCCCGGACCGCACGCCCGCGCCGCGGATCTGCTGGCCGCCCGTGTTCTCCAACTCGCCTCGCCCACCGAACTCGCCCCGTCCCTCGAGGAGTACTCCGTATGAACCGGCAGAACCACACCATGAACTGGCAGGACCGCACCGTGCTCGTCACCGGCGCAGAGGGCTTCATCGGCTCCACCCTCGTCGATCTGCTCGTGGAACAAGGGGCGCGCGTCCGTGCGTTCGTCCACTACAAGCCGTATGCGGAGAAGGGCCATCTCGCCCACCGCATGGGGGAGGTGGAGATGATCGCGGGCGATGTGCGCGACGCGGGCCGGGTCATGGACGCCGTCGCCGGCTGTGACACGGTCTTCCATCTCGCCGCGCTCATCGGCATCCCGTACAGCTACGACTCACCCGGCGCCTACGTCCAGACGAACGTGAACGGCACCGAGAACATCGCGGAGGCCTGCCGCAGGCACCAGGTGCGCCGGCTCGTCCACACCTCCACCAGCGAGGTGTACGGCACGGCCCTCACCGCCCCGATCTCCGAGGACCATCCGCTCCAGCCGCAGTCCCCGTACTCCGCCTCGAAGATCGGCGCGGACATGATGGCGCTCTCGCACTGGCACGCCTTCGAACTGCCGGTCACGGTGGTGCGGCCCTTCAACACCTATGGTCCCAGGCAGTCCGCACGGGCCGTGATCCCCACGATCCTCGCTCAACTGCACGCAGGGGCACGGGAGATCAGGCTCGGCTCGCTGAACCCGACCCGGGACTTCACCTATGTCACCGACACGGCCCGCGGATTCCTGGCGACGGCCGGCTGCGACCGGGCCCTCGGACAGGTCGTCAACCTCGGTACCGGGCAGGAGATCTCCGTCGGTGAGCTGGCCCGGAATCTCATCGCGGCGTCCGGCCGCAGCGCCGAGATCGTCGTCGATCCGGCCCGGCTGCGGCCATCGGGCAGTGAGGTGGAGCGGCTGCTCTCCGACAACCGCCGGGCGCGGGAGTGGGCGGGCTGGGAGCCCGAGGTCCCGCTGGAGGAGGGGCTGAAGCGCACGTCGGAGTGGGTCGCGGAGAACCTGCATCTCTTCGCCGCGGACCGTTACCAGGTCTGAGCCCGCCGGGACCGACCGGGTCCGCGCCTCCTGGGTCCGAGCCCCCGGGTCCGCGCCTCCTCGGTCCGAGCCGCCGGGGCCGACCGGGTCCGAGCCGCCGGGACCGACCGGGTCCGCCTGCGGGAACCGGCCGCGGGCAGGCCAGGACCGGCGGGTCCGCGGCGGCAGGCGGACACCGCGGCGGGCCGGCCGTCGCCCGGTCGCGGTGACCGGTCCGCACCGGTCACATGCGGGCGGCTGCGCCGAGACCGCCCAGCAGGACGGCGGTGAAGCGCCGGACCCAGTCCTCGTCGACGGGTTCGGCGCTCACCAGGGCCCGGTGCACCACCGCCCCTGCGATCACGTCGAAGATCAGGTCCGCGGTCCGGGCGGCCGCCTCGGGGTCCGACTCCACGGGCAGTTCGCCGCGTGCCTGGGCCCGCGCGCGGCCCTCCAGGACCAGCCGCTTCTGGCGGTCCACGATCGACACCCGGATCCGCTCGCGCAGCGGCTCGTCACGTGTCGACTCGGCGACCACGGCCATCATCGCGGTTTTGGCCTCGGGGCGCTGGAGCAGCTCCGCGAACTGCAGCACCACGCCCTCGATGTCGGCGGCGAGCGAGCCACGATCGGGGAGCTCCAGCTCGTCGAAGAGCACCGCGACCGCATCCACGACAAGTTCGTTCTTGCCCGCCCAGCGCCGGTAGAGGGTCGTCTTGGCCACTCCGGCACGGGTCGCCACATCGCCGAGCGTCAGTTTGGACCAGCCCAGCTCGACCAGGGCGGCCCTGGTCGCATCAAGGATGGCGGCGTCCGCCTCGGCGCTGCGCGGGCGGCCGGTACGGGTCGTTTTCGGACGGCTGCGGCTGCACATGACGGCGACCATACCGGCCAGTAGGTGAATCGCTGTGAGCCACTTCACCGGAGATTTCTTCCCCGGTTCGTGGTATTCGAGTTACGCTACGACTCGTAGCGAAATCTGGGGCGGGCGAGGGCCGGTCCCATGACCGCCAAGCGATGACCACAGTGTCGGGTGGGGACCTGGCACGACCGTACGAATCGTGACATTGCACCACCCCGGACATGTGTCCTCCGGTGGGCTTTTCACTCGTGTGCGCGGAGGGGGGAGGATGTACTCATGCAGCCTAGGAACATGTCCATGAGCGGCGTCGTCGACCTCGCCGCGGTGAAAGCGGCCGGAGAGGCCAAGGCGAAGGCGGAGCAGGCCCGTGCCGCGGCCGCGCGTCAGGGCGGCGCTGGTGCCGTACCCCCCTCCAGCCTGGTGATCGACGTCAGTGAGGCGGACTTCGAGCGCGACGTCCTCCAGCGCTCGGCCGAAGTCCCGGTCGTCATCGACTTCTGGGCCGAGTGGTGTGAGCCGTGCAAGCAGCTGAGCCCGGTGCTGGAGCGGCTGGCGCGTGAATACAACGGCCGCTTCGTGCTCGCCAAGATCGACGTCGAAGCCAACCAGATGCTGATGCAGCAGTTCGGGATCCAGGGCATCCCGGCCGTCTTCGCGGTCGTCGCCGGTCAGGCGCTGCCGCTCTTCCAGGGCCTCGCGCCCGAGCCGCAGATCCGCCAGACCCTCGACCAGCTGATCCAGGTCGGCGAGGAGCGCTTCGGGCTCACCGGGATCTCCGTCGACCAGGATGCCGACGAGGCCGTCGCCGACCCGGCCGCCGTCCCGGCCGGACCGTACGACGCACTGCTCGAAGCCGCCGTCCGCGCGCTGGATGCGGGCGACCTCGGCGGCGCGGTGCAGGCGTACAAGAACGTGCTCTCGGACGACCCGGGCAACACCGAGGCCAAGCTCGGCCTCGCGCAGGCGGAACTGCTGACCCGGGTGCAGGGCATGGACCAAGCGGTCGTGCGCAAGGCCGCCGCGGACGAGCCGGACGATGTGCAGGCGCAGATCGCCGTGGCCGACCTGGATCTGGTCGGCGGTCATGTCGAGGACGCCTTCGACCGGCTGATCGACACCGTCCGTCGCACGGCGGGCGATGACCGCGATGCCGCCCGGCTGCGGCTGCTGGAGCTGTTCGAGGTGATCGGTCCGGACGACCCGAGGGTGGCCAAGGCGCGGACCGCGCTGGCCCGGGTGCTGTTCTGACGGCGCCGTCCCGCAGAGCCGGAGAGGTCGCCGATTTGGCGACAGAGTGACAAAGTGCGGCCGCGCTTTACCAAAACTTGGTAAACGCGGCCGCTGTTACTCGCAGTAAATCAACCTCGTTGTTCTGTCCGGTTTTTGTCGTCAATATCCCCCTCTTTTGCACACCACTGAGGCACCCTGTGTGGCCGGGTGACATCGCGGTGTCGTGGCGTGGTTATCGGTCCGTTACTAGCGAGTAACGAACCCCCTTGTGCCCCGGCTCGTAATGCACCACGATCGGCCACGCTCGGTCCATCACCGCACCAGCCCGGCAGCCAGCCGCGTTCGCGGTCCTGGGTCCCCACCGAGTGGGCCGGCGGCAGAGGCGCCGGCCGTGGACAGGGGGGTTCCTGCCCGACCGGCAGGGCCTGTCCATCGAGGTTGCGCGAAGGCGTGGCCAGTGGTTGTCGCTCGGGGGTGAACGCCGGTGGTTCGGACGCTGCTCGCGCCTGTTCGCACGGCGCTCTCCTTCCCGAGGACGTAGCACTTCTCCCATCCCAGGACGGACCTCCTCGGTCCGTACTCGGAGATGTACGTCCGAGAAGGAGGAACAGATATGTCCCAGGTTCGTGGTGGGACCAGATGGAAGCGGTTCGCGGTCGTCATGGTGCCGTCCGTGGCTGCTACGGCCGCGATAGGCGTCGCCCTGGCGCAGGGTGCGCTGGCCGCGTCGTTCAGCGTCTCCGGCCAGAGCTTCAAGGTGACGGCCAGTGAGCTGAACGGTGAGGACTTCTTCCAGTACGGAAGCCTCGCGACGGGCACCGACCTCAAGGGCAACAAGACGGCCCACCCGGTCGCCGTGTCGTCGTTCAGTCACGCGACGATCACCAACATGTGCCAGTCGGTCGTCACTCCCGACGTGCCGATCTTCGGCAGCGTCAGCCTGGAGCTGCGTGCCGGTGGCAAGGGCACCCCGGTCGATGCGACAAACCTTTACCTGGACGTCGAAGAGCTCGAGGCCGACGCCGAGTTCAGCAACATCGACATCGGCGTCGCGGCGGGCGACCCGGCCAACAAGCCCGGCATCCAGCCCGGCAGCAAGGTGCCCGCCAACCCCTATGGCTTCGCCCAGCGCGCCAAGAAGGCCAAGCTGACGAACGTCAAGCAGACGGCGTGGGCGACCACTGCCGGCACCTTCAAGCTGAGCGGCCTCAGCATGAAGCTGCACAAGGGCGTCAAGGAGTGCTACTAAGCACTCGCCCGGGCGGGCGGGGAACGCCCTTCGCGCCCCCGCTCGCCCGACCCCAACTTCTTTTCACAGCAACACCGGTTCCAGGGAGCTGTTTTCCATGAGCGCCGAGTCTCCGGGGCAGCAGAACGAGCACTACCTCCGCGTCATCCGACGCCGCTTCCGCGACTGGCGGGGCCGGCGGCCCTTCTGGGCCGGCCTGTTCACCATCATCGGCGGAGTGCCGATTGCCTACTTCCCGTATGCAAGCCTCAAGATCGGCCATCTCACGCTGGCCATGGCGACCACGGCGGGTGCAGGTTCGCTGATCATCGGCGTACTGCTGGTGACGCTGGGTCTGACGATGTGGTTCCACCACATTGTCAGGGTATTCGCCGGTGTTGCCGCGATTCTGCTGGCACTGGTGTCGATCCCGGTCTCCAATATCGGTGGCTTTGTGATCGGTTTCCTGTTCGCCCTGATCGGTGGCGCGCTCTCCATCTCCTGGGCGCCCGGGAAGCCCGCCGAGCCGGCCGAGGGCACTGCGGAGTCTTCCCAGGCTCCGGCCCCGCAGGAAGAGGCCGGCGTTCCCCTGGTGCCCGGCCCGCAGTTCGGGGACGGCCCGAGCATGACGAAGACGACTGCCCACGCCGATGGCGGGAGGAACAGTGCGGGGTGACGAATCACAGCCGGCGACGGACGGCAGCCACGACCGGCAGGCGAGAAAGGGGCCGCGGCACGCGGCTCCCCGAAGAGGCCTGTTCACCAAGCTGCAGATACCCGCCGGCAAGGCGATGGCGATAGCCGCCATGCCCACCGCTGTGTTCGTCGGTATGGGGCTGACCCCGAAGCTCGCGCTGGCCGACGACAGCAAGGACCTCCCTTTCGCCCCGGGGCCCTGTGTGACGCGCTCGGACGAGCCCAGCGAGTCCGAGAAGCCTTCCGCCTCGGAGTCGGCGAAGCCGTCCGAGAAGCCGTCGGAGG
Source organism: Streptomyces sp. NPDC043861 (assembly GCF_056435905.1). Lineage (NCBI taxonomy): Bacteria > Bacillati > Actinomycetota > Actinomycetes > Kitasatosporales > Streptomycetaceae > Streptomyces > Streptomyces sp. NPDC043861. Next base: position 131,739 of record NZ_JBWKDP010000011.1, read on the forward strand.
AGGAGTCCGGGAAGCCGGACCCGTCCGCGAGCGGTTCGTCGGGTGACGAGGAGCAGAAGCCCGAGCCGGGCGAGAGCCCGTCGGCCTCGGAGTCCGCGGACGACTCCGACGCCGGGTCCGGGTCGGACTCGGACGCCGGGTCCGCCGGTGAGGCGGCCGGTCAGCAGGCTCCGGCCCCGGAGCCCAGCGAGACCAGGAACCCGCTCGACCCGCTGGGTATCGGCGACGCGATCAAGGACATCTTCGACGGCCCCGACGAGGAGCCGGCGGCCACGCCGTCCGGCGACGCCGCCGAGCCCTCCGAGGCGCCGGCCGAGGAGCCTGCCGAGAAGCCCTCGGAGGAGCCCTCGGACGAGCCCTCGAAGCCGTCCGGCGATGCCCCGGCCGAGCCCGCCGAGTCCAAGGACGAGGACGGGACGGAGGACAAGGCCGAGGGGACCACGGACACGGCCAAGGACGCCATCAAGGACGCGGCGGACAAGGCCGGTGCCGAGGTCGAGGAGCTGGACGACAAGGTCAAGGGCCTCGACCCGGTCAAGGACGAGGACATCCCGGAAGGCGCCGACGGCAAGCCGCGCTTCCCGTGCCCGACCGCAGACCCGGAGGCCCTCGCCGCAGCCGACCTGGAGCCGGGAATCCCGCTGCTGCCGGACGACCCCTGGCGGCTGGAGAGCTCCAAGCTCACCCTGAGCGGGCTCGACTACAAGGGCATCGTCGAGGTCAAGACGGGCAGCGGCAAGATCAAGAAGGTGCTGAAGTTCACCGCCTCGTCGGTGGACATCAAGGACCTGCACCAGCTGGTCGTCTACCCCGAGGGCAAGACCGCTCACGTCCAGGCGGCCAAGGGCTCGACGTCGACCATCCGCAACGGCACGGTGACGATGTACACGGAGGAGCTGAAGGGCAACCTCTTCGGGCTCATCCCGGTCACCTTCAGCCCGAAGACCCCGCCGCCGCTGAACGTACCGTTCGCGTTCTTCACGGACGTGAAGGTCACCCAGGCCGGCCAGTTCGGCGGCACGCTGAGCGTGCCCGGGCTGCGCAACTTCATCACCGGCTAGCGCACAACGACTTTCCGGGAGCCGCAGAAGGCTGTGGGCCGCACCCCCGTCGGGGGTGCGGCCCACAGTCATGGGGTGCCCGTCTCCCGGGTTGCGACCGGTCGCCGCGAGGCGGCCGCACCTTCGGGGCGGTGCGGCCCGCAGTTTCGTGTCCGGGCGCTTCGCCGTCCGACCGGCACCCGGTGCGGCGGGCGGCGCCCCCGGTTCTCGCGGCCCCGGCGGCCCTGGCGCGCGCGGGCGACGCGGCCCACGGCTGCCTCGCGTCGGCGAAGTGCTTCACGGGCCGTGTGCCTGACGCGTTTCGGTCCCGCCGCGTTCGGAGAGCAGATGCAGGACGTCGGTGTTCCGGGAGGCGCCGGCAGCGTGCAGCCGAAGCCGGTCGGTCCAGCCGTCGACCGTTCCGGGGATCGTGGTCGCGGTGATGCCGCCGGACCGGATCGCCTCCAGTACGTCCGGCTTCTGCGCCCTGCGCTCGCCGAAGGCGCGTGTGCGAGCGCGGCGGCGAAGACGAGGACCTGGACCCAGGCATCCCGCTCCGGTCCCGGGACGCGTCCGAGGACTTCGCCCACAACGCCCGGACGCGAGGGCGCCGTCCCGTTCCTCGGTGACGGCCCTCGGCAGGAGGGGCAGGGCCTGTGCCGAGCGGAGTTCGGCCCCGGCAGACGTCCCGGCGGACGTGGCCGTCATCGGGTCCGGGGCGGGCGGCATTCCGAGGCATTGTTCCAACTGCCCCGGCATGCTGCGCAATTCAGGGGAGATCTCGGCTGCCGTCGACGATTTCCGCGCCTTCCCTGCAGGCCGGATGTCCTCCGATGATAAGGATGTCGTTGTGGAGCGACCGCTCGAATACGGGGGCACCGTCTGATGAACACCCTTCGCTTTTACGCCGGCGAGCAGCAGTTGAGGGTCTACTTCGAGATCTGGGGCGGGATGACCGTCCTCGAGCCGGGGGACTGGATCGAGGTCGAGTTCGCCGAATCCGAGGTGCCGAGCTCGGTGGAGCACCGGATCGGCGTGCTGGTCCTGACCCAGGAGGGGCCGGGCGTCATGCGGATCCGGGACTCACGGGGCCAGGAGATCGACCCGGCGGGAGAACTGGCGTAGGGAAACGCGGCCACACCGAAGGCCGGAGGGCGGTGCCCCGGTTCGCGGGAACCGGGACACCGCCCTCGTCGTGCTTCGGAGACGTCAGCCGCGCTTGTCGCCGCCCAGGTGGTGCACCCGCACCATGTTCGTCGTGCCGGGCACGCCCGGAGGGGAGCCCGCAGTGATGATCATGACGTCGCCCTCGTTGAAGCGCTGGAGCTGCAGCAGTGCCGCGTCCACCAGGTCGACCATCGCGTCCGTGGTCTCCACGAACGGGGCGATGAACGGCTCCACGCCCCAGCTCAGGGTCAGCTGGTTCCGGGTCGACTCCTCGGTCGTGAAGGCCAGGATCGGCTGCTGGGCGCGGTAGCGGGACAGCCGGCGGGCCGTGTCGCCGGACTGGGTGAAGGCGACCAGTGCCCGGCCGCCGAGGAAGTCGGCGATCTCGCAGGCGGCGCGGGCGACCGAACCGCCCTGAGTGCGCGGCTTCTTGCCGGGGACCAGGGGCTGGAGGCCCTTGGAGAGGAGTTCCTCCTCCGCGGCGGTGACGATCTTGGACATCGTCTTGACCGTCTCGATCGGGTACGCGCCGACGCTCGACTCCGCCGACAGCATCACCGCGTCCGCGCCGTCCAGGATCGCATTGGCGACGTCGGACGCCTCGGCGCGGGTCGGACGCGAGTTGGTGATCATCGACTCCATCATCTGGGTCGCGACGATCACCGGCTTGGCATTGCGGCGGCACAGCTCGATGAGCCGCTTCTGCACCATCGGGACCCTCTCGAGCGGGTACTCGACGGCCAGGTCGCCGCGGGCCACCATCACACCGTCGAAGGCCATGACGACGTCCGCCATGTTCTCGACGGCCTGCGGCTTCTCCACCTTGGCGATGACGGGGACCCGGCGGCCCTCCTCGTCCATCACCTTGTGGACGTCCTTGACGTCATTGGCGTCGCGCACGAAGGACAGTGCGACCAGGTCGCAGCCCATCCGCAGCGCGAAGCGCAGGTCCTCGACGTCCTTCTCGGACAGGGCCGGGACATTGACGGCCGCACCGGGCAGGTTGATGCCCTTGTGGTCGGAGATGACACCGCCCTCGACGACGATCGCCTTCACCCGCGGGCCCTCGATCTCGACGACCCGCAATTCGACGTTGCCGTCGTTGATCAGGACCTGGTCGCCCTTGGAGACGTCCCCGGGCAGGCCCTTGTACGTCGTGCCGCAGATGGACTTGTCACCGGGTACGTCCTCTGTGGTGATCGTGAACTCGTCGCCGCGGACCAGTTCGACCGGCCCCTCGGCGAATGTCTCCAGACGGATCTTGGGGCCCTGGAGGTCGGCGAGCACGCCGACGGGGCGGCCGGTGTCCGCCACCGCCCTGCGGAGACGGTCGTACCGCTCCTGGTGCTCTGCCTGGGTCCCGTGGCTCATGTTGAAACGGGCCACGTTCATGCCGGCCTCGATGAGCGCTTTCAGCTGCTCGTAGGAGTCGACGGCGGGGCCCAGTGTGCAGACGATTTTGGAACGGCGCATAAGGCGGATCCTATCGGTTTGTTTCTCGGCGGAATATTCCGTCCGGCGGAAAGTACAAATGGGCGCCCAGGCGCTCAGGCGTGAGCCTGTTCGGTGGATATTTCGTCGGATATTTCGTCGGAGTTTCCGTGGGGTCCTCCGTCGGGCGCCTCCGTGACGAGGGCAAAGGTCTGCTGCGCGATCTCCAGTTCCTCGTCCGTCGGCACCACCGCGACCGCCACCCGCGCACGGTCCGGCGAAACGAGCCGTGGCTCGTCCGACCGTACGGCGTTCAGCTCCGCGTCCACCACCAGGCCCAGCTCCTCCAGACCGGCGATGGCAGCCTCCCGCACCGGAGCCGCGTTCTCGCCGACCCCCGCCGTGAACACGACCGCGTCCACCCGGCCGAGGACGGCGTAGTAGGCACCGATGTACTTCTTCAGCCGGTGGATGTAGATCTCGAAGGCGAGCTGTGCCTGCCGGTCGCCCTCGTCGACGCGCCGCCGTATCTCGCGCATGTCGTTGTCGCCGCACAGCCCGACCAGGCCGCTCTTCTTGTTGAGGAGTACGTCGATCTCGTCGGTGTCCATGCCCGCCACCCGCATGAGATGGAAGGTGACCGCGGGGTCGATGTCGCCGGACCGCGTACCCATGACCAGCCCCTCCAGCGGGGTCAGTCCCATCGAGGTGTCGATGCACCGGCCGCCCGCGACCGCCGACGCCGAGGCGCCGTTGCCCAGGTGGAGCACGATGACATTGACGTCCTCGGGCGCCCTGCCCAGCAGCTCGGCGGCCCTGCGCGAGACGTAGGCGTGCGAGGTGCCGTGGAAGCCGTATCGGCGGATCCGGTGCGCGTCCGCCGTCTCGACGTCGATCGCGTACCGGGCCGCGTACTCCGGCATGGTCGTGTGGAACGCCGTGTCGAAGACCGCCACCTGCGGCAGGTCGGGGCGCAGCGTCCGGGCGGTGCGGATGCCGGTGATGTTCGCCGGATTGTGCAGCGGTGCGACCGGGACCAGGCGCTCGATCTCCGCCAGCACCTCGTCGGTGATCACGGTGGGCGCCGTGAACCTCAGCCCGCCGTGCACCACCCGGTGGCCGATCGCGGCCAGTTCGGGGGAGTCGAGCCCGAGCCCGTCCTGGGCCAGCTCCTCGGCGACCGCCTTGAGGGCCGCGGCATGGTCCGCGATGGGGCCGCTGCGTTCACGCTTCCCGGCACCGCCGGCCAGTGGTGTGTGCGCCAGCCGTGACGTCCGCTCGCCGATCCGTTCGACGAGGCCCACGGCGAGCCGGGAGCCGGCGCGCATGTCGAGCAGCTGGTACTTCACCGACGAGGAACCGGAGTTGAGGACGAGAACGCGGGTGGCGGTGGCCGGGGCGCCACCGGTACGGGAGGCGGTCATACGGGGAGCTCCTGACCCTGGGACTGGATCGCGGTGATCGCGACCGTGTTGACGATGTCGCTGACCAGTGCGCCGCGCGAGAGGTCGTTGACCGGCTTGCGCAGGCCCTGCAGCACCGGGCCCACGGCCACTGCCCCGGCCGAACGCTGCACGGCCTTGTAGGTGTTGTTGCCGGTGTTCAGGTCCGGGAAGACCAGCACGGTCGCCTGTCCTGCCACCTCGGAGTCCGGCAGCTTGGTCGCCGCGACCGACGGTGCGACCGCCGCGTCGTACTGGATCGGGCCTTCGATCTTCAGTTCGGGACGGCGCTCACGCACCAGCTTGGTGGCCTCGCGCACCTTGTCCACGTCCGCGCCGGAGCCGGACGTCCCGGTGGAGTACGACAGCATCGCGATCCGCGGCTCGACGCCGAAGCGGGCCGCCGTGGCCGCCGACTGCACGGCGATGTCCGCGAGCTGCTCGGCGTCCGGGTCCGGGTTGACCGCACAGTCGCCGTACACCAGCACCTTGTCGGCCAGGCACATGAAGAAGACCGAGGAGACGATCGAGGCTTCCGGTTTGGTCTTGATGATCTCGAAGGCCGGACGGATGGTCGCCGCGGTGGAGTGGACCGAGCCCGAGACCATGCCGTCGGCCAGGCCCTCCTGCACCATCAGGGTGCCGAAGTAGTTCACGTCCGCCACCACGTCGTACGCCAGCTCCACCGTCACACCCCGGTGGGCCCGCAGCTGTGCGTACCGCTCGGCGAAGCGCTGGCGCAGCTCGGAGGTGGCAGGGTCGATCAGCTGGACGGCCTCGAGGTCGATGCCGAGGTCGGCGGCCTTCTTGCGGATCACGTCGGCGTCGCCGAGCAGCGTGAGGTCGCAGACGTCCCGACGCAGCAGTACGTCGGCTGCCCGCAGGACCCGCTCCTCGGTGCCCTCGGGCAGCACCACGCGGCGCCGGTGCGCACGGGCCTGTTCCAGCAGGTCGTGCTCGAACATCATCGGGGTGACGCGGCCGGTCCGTGCCACCTCGACCCGGGCGAGCAGACCCGCCGCGTCGACATGGCGCTCGAAGAGTCCGATGGCGGTCTCCGCCTTGCGTGGGGTTGCTGCGTTCAGCTTCCCCTCCATCGCGAAGAGTTCCGCCGCCGTGGGGAACGATCCGCCGGGCACCGAGATCACCGGTGTGCCGGGCGCGAGCCGCGCGGCCAGGGCCAGGATCGAGTCGGCGGGACGCTCGTCGAGGGTGAGCAGCAGGCCGGCGATGGGCGGGGTCCCCGCGGAGTGCGCGGCGAGCGCGCCGACCACGAGATCGGCACGGTCACCGGGAGTGACCACCATGCAGCCGGGGGTCAGGGCCTTCAGCAGGTTCGGCAGCATCGCGCCGCCGAACACGAAGTTCAGCGCGTCCCGCGCGAGCCCCGAGTCGTCCCCGAGCAGCACGGTGGCCCCCAGGGCGTTGGTGACCTGGGCGACCGTGGGCGCGGCGAGTGCGGGCTCGTCGGGGAGGACGTAACAGGGAACGGGAACACGGGCCGCGAGCCGTTCGGCGATCGCCTCGCGGTCCTCCGGAGCCACCCGGTTGACGACCATGGCGAGGATGTCGCAGCCCAGGACCTCGTACGCGCGGTGGGCGTTGCGTGTCTCCGCCCTCACGGACTCGGCGGTCTGGTCCTTGCCTCCCACCACGGGTATCACCGAGGCGCCGAATTCATTGGCCAGCCGGGCGTTCAGCGCAAGCTCGTCGGGGAGCTGGGTGGCATGGAAGTCCGTGCCGAGCACGAGGACGACCTCGTACTCGCGTGCCACCGTGAGGAAGCGTTCGACCAACCGGGAGACCAGCTCGTCGGGGCCCTTCTCGGCCTGCAGCGCGGCGGCCTCGTCGTAGTGCATGCCGTACACGGACGCCGGGTCCTGGGCGAGCCGGTAGCGCACACGCAGAAGGTCGAACAGACGGTCGGGCCCATCGTGCACCAGGGGCCGGAACACCCCCACGCGGTCGACCTGCCGGGTCAGGAGCTCCATGACCCCCAGTTCGACCACCTGCCGGCCGTCTCCACGGTCGATCCCGGTCACGTACACGCTGCGTGCCACGCGTGCTCTCCCTGTCGTGTGTCGGTGTCGTGTGCGGTGCGTCCTGCGAGGCGCGCCCCCGGTGCCGAGCCCCCCGGAGTCGACCTCCGAGGGGTCGCCCCCTGTCCCGGCCCCCAGCCGTCCGTCGGTGCCGTGCCGTGCCACAGGGCCGTCGGGCCGGTGGCACGAGAGGCCGCGTTCGGGCACCCGAAAGGTCAATCTCGCGTACCCGAAAAAACTCCCACGGGGTGACGCCGCCCCCTTGACAATACCTCTGGACGTGGGTAGGGCGCCCGCTGCGTGCGGAGGGCGACCAATGACCTGCCGGAAGGGCGCGGCCCCTGCTCGGCGTGTGAGAATCGAAATCGCTCACATGTATCACCGGCGAGCAGGAGACACAGCACGATGCGCATCGGAGTTCTCACCGCAGGCGGCGACTGTCCCGGCCTGAACGCAGTGATCCGGTCGGTCGTGCACCGGGCCGTGACCGGCTACGGCGATGAAATCATCGGCTTCGAGGACGGGTTCAAAGGCCTCCTCGACGGCCACTACCGCCCCCTCGACCTCAACACGGTGAGCGGCATACTCGCCCGCGGCGGCACGATCCTGGGCTCGGCCCGGCTCGAACGCTCCCGGCTGCGCGAAGCTGCCGAGAACTGCGAGGAGTTGGCGCGCCGTTACGGCATCGACGTGCTCATCCCGATCGGCGGCGAGGGCACTCTGACCGCCGCGCGGCTGCTCGCCGAGGCCGGGATGCCCGTGGTCGGCGTACCGAAGACCATCGACAACGACATCTCCTCGACCGATCGCACCTTCGGTTTCGACACGGCCGTCACGGTGGCCACCGAAGCGATCGACCGCCTGAAGACGACCGCCGAGTCGCACCAGCGCGTCATGGTCGTGGAGGTCATGGGCCGGCACGCCGGCTGGATCGCCCTGGAGTCCGGAATGGCGGGAGGAGCCCATGGCATCTGCCTGCCCGAGCGGCCTTTCCAGGTCGACGACCTGGTGAAGATGGTCGAGGAGCGCTTCGCCCGCGGCAAGAAGTTCGCGGTCATCTGCGTCGCAGAGGGCGCGCACCCCGCCGAGGGATCCATGGCGTACGAGAAGGGTGCGATCGACCAGTTCGGCCATGAGCGCTTCCAGGGCATCGGCAACCAGCTCGCCGTGGAACTCGAGCGCCGGCTCGGCAAGGAGGCCCGGCCGGTGATTCTCGGTCATGTCCAGAGGGGTGGTGTCCCGACCGCGTACGACCGCGTGCTCGCGACCCGCTTCGGCTGGCATGCGGTGGAGGCCGCCCATGACGGTGACTTCGGCAAGATGACGGCGCTGCGGGGCACACAGGTCACCCTCGTGCCGTTGGCGGATGCGGTGACACGCTTGAAGACGGTGCCGGGGGACCGGATGTCCGAGGCGGAATCGGTCTTCTGAGCGGACGCCGGACGGTGCCCGCGGGCCGGACGGGGCCGCGAGCCCCGGCGGCCCGCCCTGGACGATCAAGGGCTCCCCTTCCCCTGCGGCAGCGGTGCCGGTACCCCGGCTCCGCTGCGCGCGGGCGATTGCGGGACGCGACCGTTGAGTTGAGCGGTGCGATCGGCAACGCGCCTGCCCGTCCCTGAGGTTGCCGAACCCGCATCCCGCAACACCACCCCGGGCATCCCGGCGGAGTCAGCCGTCGTACGCGCCGGTCCCGACGAGAAGATCCACAGCGGTGCGGATGGCCGTGTGCCGCCGTTCGTGCACACCGTCCCGGGACAACCGGCGGAGCCGTTCGGGGAGTTCGTCGCGACGCACCCGGAACGCCTTCACCGAGGGGTCCTGGTCGCATCGCTTCCCCGGCAGCCGCGCCCGGTGTCGGCCTGTCCCGTTCCCGCGGTCGGGGTCCGGTCGATCACCTTCCCGACGACCGCTTCCGGGTCCGGGTCACCGCTGTCCCGCCGTGAGCTCCCAGAAGCGGTCGACCACCTCGTCCAGGAACTCCCTGCCCGCCTCGCCCGATCCACCCGAAGCGCCCCAGCTGGACGTGGTGACCATGCGCGCCTGGTAGTCCGAGTGCAGCTGCTGGAGCACGTACTCGAGGCGCCGCTTCGGCATCGGAAGCAGCTTGGCGACCGGACGTACGTACGCCTGCCAGCGGGTCGTCGCCGCGCTGCGGAGCAGTTCCGCGAATTCGTCGTTCCGCCCCGTGGCGGCGACCAGTTCACGCGGCGAGAGCGAGAGGGCCACGGCGAGCGCCGCGGTCTGACGCTCGTTGCCGCGCCAGTCGTCCGACTCCTCCATCCTGCGGTACGCGGAGGCTTCCATGCCGACCCGGCGGGCCAGGTCCTCCACGGTGACGGCACGGGCGATCCGGTGCTCGCGCAGGGTCCGGGCGACGCCCAGCAGATCGCCGGGCGCACACCACAGCACCCCCGCCAATGCCGTCAGTTCTCGGGAGGTCGGTGCCCGGTGCCCCCGTTCCCAGGCGACCACCGTGTCCGCGTTGACGCTGAGTCCGTACTGGGCCTGCAGACCGTAGGCGACATGGCCGGGAGCCATGCCCAGCGCCTCGCGCAGACGGCGGGCGGCAGGGGCGTTGAAAGGCGGGGTCGGGTGCACGCGCACACGGTAGGAGTGAATCGTCCGTTCTGGCTACGGTTCGTTCGCCAGACGGTGATCCTCGTAGGAACGTCCAGAATCGGTCATGGTCCCGAATTGTTCGCCCGCCCGGCCCGCCCGGCCCGCCCGGCTGCAACCAGCGACGCGTCCGGCAGGCGGCCGGCTTCGTCAGCGGCCCGAGCTGATCCAGCGGTACTGGAGCTCGGGACGTCCGATCTGCCCGTACTGCGGGCTGCGGTCGGCTCGGCCCTCCGTCACCAGATGCTCGAGATAGCGGCGCGCGGTGATCCGCGAGATCCCGACCTCGGCCCCGGCCTCGGCCGCGGTGACCCCGCCGGGTGCGTCACGGAGCGTCCTGGTCACAGCCTCCAGAGTGGGCGCGCTGAGGCCCTTCGGCAGGGCCGCGGGCCGGGGCGTGCGCAGGGTGGCGAGCGCCCGGTCCACTTCGTCCTGGCCCGAGGCCTCGCCCGCGGTGGCGCGGAACTCGGCGTAGCGGACAAGGCGGTCGCGGAGGGTGGCGAAGGTGAAGGGCTTCAGGACGTACTGGACGACCCCGAGCGACACGCCCTCGCGGACGACCGCCAGGTCCCGGGCGGATGTGACGGCGATGACGTCCGCCGAGTGGCCCGCGGCGCGCAGTGAGCGCAGGAGCTGGAGCCCGTGCCCGTCCGGCAGGTAGAGGTCCAGCAGGATCAGATCCACGGGCGTGCGCTCCAGGACCCGGTGCGCCGCGGCCCGCGAGTGCGCCACCGAAGCGACGGTGAACCCGGGCACGCGACCGACGTACAGGGCATGGGCGTCGGCGGCGACGGGGTCGTCCTCGACGACGAGCACACGGATGCGGGAACTGTCGGCGGCTGTCATGGACCCACCTCCCGGGTGTGTGCCCGCGCCCATGCGGTCGTGCGTCTCTCCGGGAGGGGACCTTCCGGCCCCCGCGGTCCGGTCGGCGCGGTCATGCGCTCACCTCCGGGGCGTGCAGCGGCAGACGCACCGTGAACTCGGCGCCGCCGTCCGGTCCTTGGTCCACTTCCACGGTCCCCCGTCCCCGGTGCGCGGCCTGCCGGACCAGCGCCAGCCCCAGACCCCGGCCGGGTCCCCGCGTCGACCACCCGCGCTCGAACACGGCCTGCACGTCCCCCGGGCGCACCCCGGGGCCGCTGTCCCCGACGCGGAGGACGAGCTCGCCCTCATCGGTGCGGGCGGTGACGGTGACCCGCGGTCCGGACTCCGGGGCCCGTGGGGCGGGCACTGCCGCGCCAGCGCCGGCTACCTCGTCGCTCGCGTCCGGCTGCGCCGAAGCGGCCTCGACCGCGTTGTCGATCAGATTGCCGAGGACGGTGACGAGGTCGCGCGGCGTGAGCCAGGGGGGCAGGACGCCGTCGTCGATGCGGCTGTCGTCCGCCAGGACCAGCTCCACACCGCTCTCGTTGGCCTGGGCCGCCTTGCCCAGCAGGAGCGCGGCCAGAACGGGCTCGGCGACTGCGGTGACCACCCGGTCCGTGAGGGCCTGCGCCAGCTCCAGCTCAGCGGTGGCGAACCGGACCGCCTCGTCGGTACGGCCGAGTTCGATGAGGGAGACCACGGTGTGGAGGCGGTTCGCGGCCTCGTGGGCCTGGGCGCGCAGGGCCTGGGTGAAGCCGCGCTCGGAGTCGAGTTCGCCGGTGAGCGACTGGAGTTCGGTGTGGTCGCGCAGGGTCACGACCGTGCCCCGGCGTTCGCCGCCGATCACCGGCTGGGTGGAGACGACGAGCACCCGGTCCGCGGTCAGATGCAGCTCGTCCACCCGCGGCTCGCTCGCCAGCAGGGCGCCGGTGAGTCCGGGCGGCAGGCCGAGTTCGTCGGCGCCGCGCCCCACCACCTCCGTGTCCAGCCCCAGCAATGCGCGCGCGCCGTCGTTGATCAGGGCGACCCGCCGCCGTCCGTCGAGCATCAGCAGACCCTCGCGCACCGCGTGCAGCGTGGCCTGGTGGTAGTCGTGCATCCGGCTGAGCTCCGCCGCGTTCATCCCGTGCGTGTGCCGCCGCAGCCTTGCATTGATCACATACGTGCCGGCTCCGCCGAGCAGCAGTGCCGCTCCCGCCATGCCCAGCAGCGCCGTCACCTGCTTGCGCACCTGTTCGCTGATCCTGTCGATGGTGATGCCAGCGCTGACCAGTGCCACGATCCGGTCACCGTCCCGCACCGGGGCCACCGTCCGGACCGAGGGCCCGAGCACTCCCAGGTGCGTCTCCGAGAACGTGCGCCCGCGCAGCGCCTCGTCCGTGTGCCCCAGATACGTACGCCCGATCTCGTCCGGCTCCGGATGAGTCCACCGGGTCCCGTCCGGCGCCATGATCACCACAAAGGTGACGCCCGTGTCCTTCCGCAGCCGCTCGGCGTACGGCTGCAGCACCGCCGACGGGTCCTCGGACCGTACGGCAGCCACCACCGACGGCGAGTCCGCCACCGCGGTCGCGGTCGCCGTCGACTGCCGCCGTGCGGTCTCCTCCGCCTGCGAGCGGTCGGTGAGATAGGCGAAGACGGCGCACCCGGCCACGATCGCGGCGACCAGCACGACCTGCATCGTGAAGAGCTGGCCGGCGAGGCTCCGGGGGCGCGGTATGTGCATGGCGTAAGTGTGCACGCCCGATTTCGTGTGAACGAAACGTACGCAAGGGTGACCGGCGTCACAGGGTGATGGATAGTCGCGGCAGTCCACACGGGACGTGGACGTTCGACAGCCGAGGAGGAATCCCTGTGGCAACCCCACCAGCAGCCGCAAGGCGGGACCGCACCCACTATCTGTATCTCGCCGTCATCGGTGCCGTCGTCCTCGGCATCGTCGTGGGCTTCGCCGCCCCCTCGGTCGCCGTCGAGCTCAAGCCGATCGGCACGGGCTTCGTCAACCTGATCAAGATGATGATCTCGCCGATCATCTTCTGCACGATCGTGCTCGGTGTCGGTTCCGTCCGCAAGGCCGCCAAGGTCGGCGCGGTCGGCGGCCTCGCCCTCGGCTACTTCCTGGTCATGTCCACCGTGGCGCTCGCCATCGGACTGATCGTGGGCAACATCCTCGACCCGGGCTCGGGACTGCAGCTCACCGAGGCGGTCAAGGCGGCGGGCGAGAAGCAGGCGGCCGGTGCGAGCGAGGGCACCGCGGACTTCCTCCTCGGTGTCATCCCGACGACGCTGGTCTCCGCCTTCACCGAGGGCGAGGTGCTGCAGACACTGCTCGTGGCGTTGCTGGCGGGCTTCGCGCTGCAGGCGATGGGTCCTGCCGGCGAGCCGGTGCTGCGCGGTATCGGGCACATTCAGCGACTGGTCTTCCGTATCCTCGCCATGATCATGTGGGTGGCTCCGGTCGGTGCCTTCGGAGCGATCGCGGCGGTGGTCGGCGAGACCGGTCTGGACGCCCTGAAGTCGCTCGCGGTCATCATGATCGGCTTCTACATCACCTGTGCCGTCTTCGTCTTCGTCGTCCTGGGCACGCTGCTGCGCCTGGTCGCCGGGGTGAACCTGCTCGCGCTGCTGAAGTACCTGGGCCGCGAGTTCCTGCTGATCCTCTCCACCTCCTCGTCGGAGTCGGCGCTGCCGCGCCTCATCGCCAAGATGGAGCACCTGGGTGTCTCGAAGCCCGTCGTCGGCATCACGGTTCCGACCGGCTACTCCTTCAACCTCGACGGCACCGCGATCTATCTGACGATGGCTTCGCTGTTCGTCGCCGAGGCGATGGGCAACCCGCTGTCGCTCGGCGAGCAGGTCTCGCTCCTCGTCTTCATGATCATCGCGTCGAAGGGTGCGGCGGGCGTGACCGGCGCGGGACTGGCGACCCTGGCCGGCGGCCTGCAGTCGCACCGTCCCGAACTGGTCGACGGCGTCGGCCTCATCGTCGGCATCGACCGCTTCATGAGCGAGGCCCGCGCCCTCACCAACTTCGCGGGCAACGCGGTCGCCACGGTCCTCGTCGGCACCTGGACGAAGGAGATCGACAAGAAGCGGGTGGCGGAGGTCCTCGCGGGCCGTGTGCCGTTCGACGAGAAGACCCTCGTGGACGATCACGCACCGGCCGGCGGTGCCCCCGCCGGCGTACCGGAGCAGCGGGAGACGGCTGCGGACGGGACGGCGGCGGTGAAGGTCTGAGCACCGCCGCTGTGCGGCCCCGGCCTCCCGCCGGGGCCGCACGTGTTCAGTCCACCGGGAAGGAGAACACCGCGCATGTCGTGGTCCCGTGCGCGTACAGCTTTCCGTCCTCGATCCCGACCGCGCGCGCCTCGGCCGTCGCCGTCGTCCGCCCGACGTGCAGGGTCGTGCCGATGACGCGCAGCGGCGGGGTCCCCGCGAAGACCGGCCGGATCAGATTCAGATTGATCTGCGTCGTCGTGTACGTGGAGCCGGCGGGCAGCCGGCTCATCACCGCCGAGCCGAGCGCCGCGTCCATCACCGCCGCGAGATAGCCGCCGTGGACACTGCCCATCGGGTTGTAGAGGTGCTCACCGTGCTCGGTCTCGAAGACCGCGAGCCCGTCGCCGACCTCCACGAAGCCGAATCCGAGGGTGCTCATGATCGGTGCGGCCGGGAAACGGCCGTCGATCGCGGCCTGGAGGATCTCCCGCCCGGTCATCCTCAGGATCTCGGCGTCCGGACGTACGGGCGCGCCCCAGGTGTGCGTACGGGACCGGGTCGCCGTATGCGTCTGCTCGCGGCTGGTGTCTGTGCTCATGCACCGAATGTAGGAGCGGCGGCCGAACGGGAGCGAGTGTCGTATCCGACGCGGTTGATACGATTCCCGACATGAAGGTGGCGGTTCTCGCGCTGGACGGCGTATTCGGCTCAGGCCTGTCCGCGATCCTCGACGTACTCCACTCCGCCAATGCGATGCGGGGGGAAATCCCGCAACCACCGCCCGAGTGGGACATCCGCACGGTCGGCTTCCGCCGTCGTGTCAGCACCGGAGTGGGTCATACGGTGCCCACCGAGCCGGTCGGCACCGTGGACGACAGCGACCTGCTGATCGTGCCCGCCGTCACCGAGCGCCGCCCGGAGGCGCTGATCTCGTACGTCTCCGGGAGCGCGACCCGCCCCGCCCGTGGTCTCCTCGCCGAGATCCGGGCCGCGCGGACACCGATCGCCTCCGCCTGTACGGGCACCTTCCTGCTCGCCGAGTCCGGAGTGCTCGACGGGGAGCGGGCAACGACCAGCTGGTGGCTCTCGCCCGTCTTCCGGGCCCGCTACCCGGCCGTCCGTCTCGACGAGACCTCCATGGTCACGGTGTCCGGGGGCATCACCACCGCGGGTGCGGCCTTCTCCCATCTCGACCTCGCCCTTTCGGTGGTCCGCACGGCCAGTCCCGCCCTCGCCGATCTCGTCTCGCGGTACCTCGTGATCGACGACCGCCCGTCCCAGGCCGCGTACACCATCCCCGCCGCGCTCGCCCAGAGCGACCCGACCGTCTCCGCCTTCGAGCGCTGGGCCCGCGAGCACCTGCACGAGCCGCTCGTCGTGTCCGAGGCCGCCCGCGCGCTCGGCATCAGCGAACGCACCCTGCAGCGGGCGGTGTCCCGGACGCTGGGCACCACCCCGGTCCGTTTCGTCCAGGATCTGCGCGTCGAGCAGGCGAGCCATCTGCTGCGCACGACCTCCCTGCCGCTTCCCGTCATCGCCCGACGCGTCGGCTACGAGAACCCGGGAACCCTGCGCCTGCTGCTCCGCAACCGCACGGGCACGACGGCGACCGATCTGCGCGGCCGCGGCTGAGCCCCCGTCCCGGGACGTCCGAGCCCTCGCCCGCGACGCACCCGTCCGAGCCCCCGCCCGGCGGCCTCTGGATGGCCGAACCGCGCCCGGTGCCCAAGGGTGAAACCGTGGCCGCACCCGGCGGCGCACGGGACACGGGAGACGGACATGCCGAAGTACATGGTCCAGGCCAGCTATACGGCCGAGGGCACCAAAGGCCTGCTCACCGAGGGCGGAACGGGCCGCAGGGAAGCGGTGGAACGGACCATCAGGTCCTGCGGGGGGACCCTCGAATGGATGTACTTCGCCTTCGGTGACGACGATCTCTATGTCGTCGTCGACATGCCCGACGAGGTCTCCATGGTCGCCACGTCCATCGCGGTGCGCGCCACCGGAGCGGTCACCTCCAGAGCGGTTCCCCTGATCAGCCCGGAGGACATCGACGCGGCCACGAAGAAGCCGGTCGACTTCCGGGAACCCGGCGCCTGACCCCCGCCGGCCGTCTCCTGGCCGGCGGGCCGCAGACCCCGTGCGGCGCACAGCGCGGCGAGTTCGCCGGGTCCGGTGTCCGGCCCGGCGCCCCGCCGCGCTGCTCCCGCCGCGCGGACGTGACTCACTGCTGGATCGGTCGTCCGTCCGTCCCGCAGATGTAGCCCGCCACGATGCAGTCACGCACCCGGCGCTCCAGCTCCGCCTGGTCCCAGGCGTTGAAGAAGTCGCCGTGGAAGGTGTAGCCGGGTGCGTCCGTGACGTTCACCCCGCCCCGGGTGCCCGCGAGGGCGAGTCCGCCGCCGGTGACCGGCCAGGTGATCAGGAGCTCCAGGCGCGGTACGACGACGGGATGGGTCGGCGGACAGCTCTGCCCCACCGCGTACGCCATGTGGTCGCGGTGGTTGGTGCTGTCCAGGTTCTTCCCGTCCCAGCAGGTCGGGAAGTCCAGGTAGTTCTCGAGCTTGTGGCCGGGCGGGCAGTTCATGAAGTCCCGGCTGGACTCGGGCCGGCCGACGCAGGACCAGCGCGCGGCCGGATTCTGGTCGGGTGAGGTGGCCAGGGCGTTGCCGACGACATAGCGCAGCCCTCGCGGGTGGGCGACGGCGCGGGTGCGGTCGGTGATGCCCTGGTAGTAGACGGTGACCCGCTCGGGGGCCACGGGGGCTCCGTGCTGGAAGAGGGTGGGTGTCCAATAGGAGGAAAGGTCCGTCTGCGGGGTGCAGTTGGTGGTGCCCGCGCTCAGCGACTGCAGTGTCGACGAGGCGTTCGCCGTCCTGTTCCCGTAGAACTCGTGGATGTGCGAGCGTCCCGCCTGGCCGGGGAAGACGATCGGGTCGTCGCCGCGCCGGTGGCTGGAGAAGCAGTCCGCGCGGAACTCGCTCCCCCGCAGCGGGGCCGCGGCCTGAGCGGCGATCGCCGCCGCCTGGGCCCTGGTGTACGTGTACGCGTGCGCCCCGTGGCCGGTTCCGGCCGGTCGGGCGTGGCCGCCGTGCCCGTCGTCGCCGCCCGGGCCGGCGCGGTCCGTCGTGCACGCCGCCGTGGCCAGCAGCAGTGCCGTGGCCATGCCCGCCAGCACGCGGCGTAACAGAGGTGTCATGGGTCCTGCCTCCTCGTCAGCCGAACGGGATGCGGACGACGGACTGGTTGCCGGTTCCCAGCGTGCTGCTGCCGTTGCCGATCGCGTTCCACACCTCGACCCGCACCTTGCCGCCGGTCAGATCGCCGTGCGTTCCGGTGGCCGACCGCAGGCCTCTCGCCTGTGTGTAGTGCTCGTAGCCCGGAACCGGATCGGTGGCGAAGTAGTGGAAGGTCTCCGTGCGGTCCCAGGTACCGTCGCCCGTGCGGTCGTAACTCACCCTGATCTGCTGCCCGTTGGCGACCGTTGTCCCCGCGTCCACCAACAGGTCGAACTGTGTCGCGCCGCCGTTGTAGGCACGTGTGACCGGGCCGGACGTGAAGACCTGCGGACTGTGCGGGGTTCCGTCGTGATTGGCTCCGCCCGCCGGGGCGAGTGTGACCGTGGAGGCCGACGCCGTCGCGTCACCCGCACCGCCGCCCGTGCGCAGATACAGCTGTGAGGAGCCGGACGGCGGCGGCTCGCTCGGGTCCGGAGGGGGCGTAGTGCCGCCACCGCGTGTCCAGACGGCGACGTAGTCGACGAGCATGGGGCGGCCGGGCACGGTCGCGGCCGTCGGGGTCCGCCCGGCCAGCGCGTCGGGGAAGGCGCCGCCGATCGCGACGTTGAGGAGGATGAAGTAACCGGCGTGCTCCGTCATGTTCGCCCAGGTTCCCGCGTCCACCCGGTTCTGGTTCACGCTGTGGAAGAGCTGGTCGTCCACGTACCAGCGCAGCTCGTTGGGGGACACGGACCGGTCCCACTCGAAACGGTAGGTGTGGAACGCGGACTGGCAGCTGGCGCCTGGGCAGGTACGGCTGGCACCGATGCCCGTCGTCTCGTTGCAGGGGCCGCCGGGGTTCACTCCGCAGTGGAGCACTCCCCAGACGGAGTTGATGCCGTTGACGTTCTCCATGATGTCGAACTCGCCGATGCCCGGCCAGTTCCAGTAGCTGCCCCGGTACGGCGCACCCAGGGCCCAGAACGCCGGCCAGTAGCCGAGGGCGGCGTCACCGGTCACATTCGGCATCTGGATCCGGCCCTCGATGCGGAGCGTGCCGCCGGCCGGGGCCTTGAAGTCGGCGCGACGGGTCTCCACGCGGGCGGAGGTCCAGTTTCCCGCGCCGTCGCGGAGCGGGGTGATCCGGAGATTGCCGTTGCCGTCGAGCGAGAGGTTGTCGGGGCTGGACGTGTAGTTCTGGATCTCGCCCGTGCCCCAATTGGCAGGTCCGCCAGGATAGTTGTGCCCGGTGTCGATCTGCCAGTCGGCCGCGGAGGGCAGGGCCCGGTTCGGACCGGTGAAGTCGTCGCTCCACTGCAGGTTCCAGCCGGGGGCGGGGGGCACCGCCCCGCGCGCCGTCCCCGCGCCCGTGACGGAAAGGAATCCGGCCAGGGCGACGGTCACGGCGAGGAGGGCGGTGAACAGGGGGATGCGGGTGCGGGGGGAGGTTCTGCTGCGGCTCGTGCTCAAGGAACACCTCCGGTGAGGATGGTGCCGAGGGGGTCTTGAGAGCGCTCTCAAAGGGTTTTGTAGATGGAGACAGGGCAGCCGTCAATGGCTTGGCATCCTTAACTTCATGAATGCTCAACGCAGTTGGCGGCACCGGCCGATGTCGTCCGGTGCCGCCCCGGCGGTACTTCGCCCGCTTCTCACCCTCCGTCGAGCAGCGCCAGCTCCCGCTCGTTCAGCACGAGTTCGCCGGCAGCCGCGGAGTCGCGCACCGACTCCGGTCTGCTCGCCCCCGGGATGGGGATCACCGTGGGGGACTTCGCCAACAGCCAGGCCAGCGCCACCCGCTGCGGGCTCACTCCGAGCTCCCGCGCCACCCGGTGGAAGCCTGCGAACGCCGGGTCCGCGCCCTGCCCCGAAGCCCCGTCCAGCGAGCTGCGGGAGATCCCGCCGAGCGGGCTCCAGGGCAGGAACGCCAGCCCCAGTCCCGCGCAGAGGCGCAGCTCCGCCTCACTGTCCCGGACGGCGGGGGAGTACCGGTTCTGCACCGACACCAGGCGGTCACCGAGGATTTCGCTGGCCTGCCCGATCTGTGTGGTGTCGGCGTTGGAGATCCCCGCCAGCCGGACGGTGCCCGCGTCGAGCAACTCGCGGATCGCACCCAGCGAATCGGCGTAGGGAACCGCCGGATCCGGCTTGTGCAGCTGGTAGAGCCCGATGGCAGAGACTCCGAGCCGCTTGGCGGACGCCTCGGCGGCGCGCTTGAGGTGGCGCGGATCCCCGTCGACGGACCACCCACCGTCGGCCGTCCGCCCCCGTCCTCCCTTGGTGGCGACCAGAATCCCGTCGGTGTCTCCTCCGTACGCGGCGAGGGCCCGCGCAACGAGCAGCTCGCCCGCGCCCGGCTCCTCGCCGGGTGGATGGTACGAGTCGGCCGTGTCGACCAGCGTGACGCCCGCGTCGAGCGCCGCATGGATCGTGGCGATCGCCCGTGCCTCGTCCGGACGCCCCTCGATGGACAGAGGCATCGCCCCCAGGCCGATCGCCCCCACCCGCACATCACCGATCGACCGCGTCACCGTCGTCACCGTGCCTCCTCGCCGTGACGTGCGCCCACCGTCTCGGCAACGGCCCGCCCCAGCCACTCCGTACTGCGGCCGAAGCGGAATCCGAGTTCCTCGGCCAGGGAATTGTCCATTCCGTACGAGCGGTCGAAGGAGAACGGCGAGAGCGCACCCGACTCCACCGGACGGAACTCCACCGTGCCGCCGGTCACGGCCACCACCTGTGCGCAGATGTCGGCCGTGGTGAGCCGCCCGTGGGACGCCGCGTTCACCGGGCCGGTGAATTCCGCGCCCGCGGCCCACTCCAGGAACGCGGCGATCTCCTCGACGTACACATAGGTCGCCGAACGGTTCACGAGAGGCACCGCGATCGGCTCCCCCGCCCGGATGCGCTCCGCATAGTGGTCCAGCCTGCCGGTGAAGTCGTCGTCACCGCCCAGTACATGGGCCACCCTTACCGCCGCGAACGGGAACGCGGGCTCGCGCGCGAACACCGCTTCCGCCTGGCGCTTGCCCTCTCCGTAGTGCGCATCCAGGAAATCCGTGTCGTCCCACGGCAGTCCGGGATCGGCCACGATGCCACGCGGATCGACGGCCTCCTCGCGGACCAGGCCCTCGGAGTCCTCGTGTTCGTACACCTCGACCGTCGACGTCATCACATAGCGGCGCGTGCGGCCGGCGAAGACCCGTCGGGCGATCTCCGCCTGACGCGGGGTGTAGCAGACCTGGTCGACCACCACGTCGAAGGTGCGCGAGCCGAGCGCCGCCGTCAGGCCCGCCTCGTCGTCGCGGTCGGCAACGAGATGAACGGCACCGTCGGGCGCCGCGGAGGAACCGCGATTGACGACGGTGACATGCATTCCCGCATTCAGCAGCCGCTGGATGAGCCTCTTCCCGAAATAGCGGTTTCCGCCGATGACACACACGTCACGCATGCCGACTCCTTCTCGAATTCCCGGCGCTTCCCGTCAGCTCCATCAGTGTTACGTTGACGGGCCGCGCGCTGAAGGGGGAGACATGGGAGTTACGGCCGCCACACCGAAAGAACCACGGCATCTGCGCACTGCCGCCGACGAAACATCGGCGGTCGCCTACGACCGGGTGGACCGCCAGATTCTGGAGCTCGTCCAGAGCGACGGCCGGATCAAACTGAGCGAGCTGGGACGGCAGGTGCGGCTGAGTCCCGCCGCCGTCGCCGAGCGCGTGCGCAGACTGGAGGCGTGCGGCGCGATCACCGGCTACGGCGCCCATGTCTCCCCGGCCCGGCTCGGCTACGGCATCCAGGCCTTCATCAGGGTGAACCCGCACGCCGGCTACACCCTGAAGCACCCCAGGACCCTGGAGCTGCTCTCCCGCCCGGAGGTCATCGAGGCCCACCATGTCGTCGGCGAGGACTGCTGGATCCTCAAGGTCGCCGTGACGGACACGGAGCACCTCGAGGGCGTCCTGGAACAGACCTCTGCGCTCGGGCGCACGACGACGTCGATCGTGCTCTCGTCGCCTGTGGGGCACAAACCGGTGCTGCCGGCGGAGCGCTGACCGGACGGTCCGCGCCGCTTCAGGAGGTCAGCAGGCGCGGACGGGCGAAGTCCGAGTTGTCGATGACGACGTCCATCCTGGGCAGCGGGTCGACCTCCCGCAGATAGATCTGCTCCGCCACGAGATATCTGTCCCGGTGGATCGACTCCGCATCGGACCCGGCCCAGTTCTGGTCGCGCTCGGCGCCCCGCCGGACGGAGAGTTCGGCGTCGATCTGCAGCCAGATGCGGAAGTCCCAGTACTCGTCGATCCCGGGCCGGAACGCGAAGATCCCGTCCACGATCAGCACCGTGTCCGCGGCGAGCGGTGCGGTCTCCGTGGAATGGTCCAGCTGTGTCAACGGGTCGATGCTGCACAGGGCACAGGACACCGCATCCGGCGAACGGCAGGGGTCCAGCATCAGACGCCGGGCCGACTCGTAGTCGTAGGCGTTGCGGTAGTAGCCCTCGCCCGACTCCCGGTCGTACAGGTGCCGGTCCTTCCAGGGGTTCTTGAAGTCGTCGAGGGTGGCTCGGAGTGCCGGACGTCCGGCATGGCCCAGCCACTCGGCGAGTTCGTGCCCGAAGCTCGTCTTCCCGGCGGCGGTGAAGCCGTCGATGCCCACCAGCAGTCGGCCCGGGCCGAGTGCCTGGATGCGCCTGGCGACGTCCTCGACGAGCGCGCTGCGCTCGGCCGAAGCCGCCGGTGGGCACGGCTGTTGCCACGTCGAGACCGAGTGATGCACGTCCGCCCGTGATGATCTCATCAGGTGATCCTAAGGGCTGTCCCGCGATCCCCGGCAGGCGCACAACGACAGCCACGGCACTCCACCGGCTCCGCGGGGCACCTCCACGCCGTGTTGTCGGAGTGCCCGAATACGCCCGGTACGAGGACACCCCTTCGCCTTGCGCTGCTTCCCCTCGGCCCTGGCGGGCCCGGAGAGACCCCACGCATCCGACGCCGCGCGCCGATCCACCAGGGAGTGCGGGACAGCCCTCAGCGCTCAGCCCTCGGCAGAATCGAGCCGGGGGACGGGAATCCGCCTGCGATGGGGGCTTTCCTTGCCCCCGACGTCAAGGAATACGGTCGAGGACATGCGCATCGGCGAGCTGGCGGAGCGGGCGGGGACCACGACCCGCACTCTGCGCTACTACGAGTCCCGCGGGTTGCTTCCCGCCCGACGTGCGGTGAACGGCTACCGCAGCTACGACGAGGAGGACCTGCGGCTGCTCCAGCAGATCAGGACCCTCCAGGACTTCGGGTTCGAGCTCGAGGAGACCAGACCCTTCGTGGAGTGTCTGCGCGCCGGGCACCCGTCCGGGGACGCATGCCCCGCTTCGCTCGCCGTCTACCGGCGCAAAGTCGCGGAGCTGGACGCGCTCATCGACCGGCTCCTGGCGGTGCGTGCGCAGGTCGGTGCACAACTTCTCCGGGCCGAGGCAGAGCTGCCTGGCGGGCCGGATCCCCAGTGTGAAAGAGGAGGCTGACGGATGATACGGGCAGAGGGCGTCGAGGAAGTGACGGACGCGGACTTCACCGCCGAGGTGCTGGACGCGGAACTCCCCGTCCTGGTCGAGTTCACGGCCGACTGGTGTGGCCCGTGCCGCCAACTGGCGCCGGTGCTGAGCTCGGTGGCCGTCGAGGCGGCGGACCGGGTCAAGGTCGTGCAGCTCGACGTGGACACGAACCCGGAGGTGACGGTCCGGTACGGAGTGCTGTCCATGCCGACACTGATGGTGTTCCGGGGCGGTGAACCGGTGATGTCGGTGGTCGGGGCGCGGCCGAAGCGGAAGCTGCTGCAGGAGCTGGCGGAGGTGATCCCGGTCAGCGCAGCGCGAGGGTGATCCGGCGGCGGTCGACGTTCACACCGGTCACCTCGACGCTCACCTCGTCGCCGACCTGCGGCTCGCGACCGCCGAGTGCACTGCTGGGGACGAGGCCGACGACATCGTCGTCGACGCGGACGAAGGCCCCCATCGGCCAGAGCCGTGTGACGACCCCGGGCACGGTTCGGCCGAGCTGCGTGCGGGTGAATGCACGCAGAGGGTCGGGCTGCAGGTCCTTGAGCGAGAGCTGGGCCTGCACACGCGTCCAGTCGACGTCGAGGACCGTGGCAGTGATCTCCTGGCCGACGCTCACGAGTTCGGACGTGTGGGCGAAGCCCGAGGAGGACCACGTCAGTTCTGCACAGTTGATGAACCCGTCGTTCCCGCCGCCCAGCTCCACGAACACGCCGAAGCTCTCGGTGCCGGACACCACCCCGCCTCGCGCCTCGCCCCGTTCCAGTGTCCCGAGGAACGCCCTGCGCGCCTCGCCGCCCGGGTCGAGTCCGGCCCGCAGATCCTTGCGAGCCGTCTCGCTCAGCAGTGGTGCGAACCGGGCGAACAGCATGAGGAGTTGTCCGCCCCACTGGACCCGGAACTCGTCGTTCACCACGGCGAGGTCGAGTTCGTTGGCGGCGGTCAGCTCGGCGAAGTCCCGCCGCTGTTGTGGCGACGGAGGGTACGTCTCGCCCGTGAACCGGTCGCGGAACACAGGGTCGTTCGAGGCGAGCGTGCCGTACGAAGCGTCGCGGTCGCAGCTCGCATAGAAGTGCACGAGATCCTCCGCGTCGTCCCCGATGGCGGCGGCCAGCTCACCGCGACGCTCGAGCGGGAGCAGCGACGTGCCGAAACCGTCCGTGCCGTAGAACGCATGGCACAGTCCGGCGAGCTGCAGTTCCGGACGGGCTCCCCATGCGGCCAGTCTCTCCCGTACCCGGCGCAGATGGGCGATCAGGGTTCCGCCGGGATGCTCGATCCCCTCCGCGCCGCACGCCCGCAGCAGTGCCATGGCCTGCTCCACCGCCGGCTCAACGGATGCCCCCGCCATGGCTGTTCCCCCTGCTTGTCAGTGTCGCCTGTCACGATGCCCCAGCCAGTGGTGATCGACAAGGTGGGGAAACGTCATGGGCACATGGGGCACGGGTCCTTTCGACAACGACGCGGCGGCCGACTTCGCCGGCGACCTCGACGAGCTTGCGCCGGAGGCCAGGGCCGGACACATCCGGGCCGCTCTGCTCCGGGTGGTGGAGGAGCCGGAGTACGTCGAGGCGCCCGATGCGGACGAGGCACTGGCCGCCGCTGCGCTCGTGGCGGCGGGGCTGCCCGGCGGTGAGCCGGTCGATCCCGTGTACGGTCCGGAGGAGCCCGTGTCCCTGCTGCCGGCGGACTGCCCCGCGCTGGCACTCAGGGCCGTCGACCGGATTCTCGCACCCGCGTCCGAACTCGCGGACCTCTGGACGGATGCCGGCGACGCCGAGGAGTGGCGGGCGGTCCTCGCACGGATGCGCGCCGTACTCGACGGGACGCCCCCGCGGTAAGCGCTCCGCGACAGACAAAAAACCCCGGTCGAATTGACGGCCGGGGTAATTCTTCGCGTATATTTGTTGGTTCCGCGTGCGGGCATACCGAATACGCGAGAGACTTCAATAAACGCACTGTATCGCGTCAGGAGCTGAATTGTCAACCGAGGAATTGCGGCAGGAACAGCAATTCGTCTCCCTCGTCCATGAGCGGCTGGACCAGCTCAGGGCGGAGGCGGAAGCAGCCATGACCGCCGCCGTCGGACAGAACGGGACCGGACGCCAGGCGCGTGTCGAGCGGGATGTCGCCGTCGTCGAGCAGTCCGCGACACTCGCCGCGCTGAATGCCGCGGACACCGGGCTGTGTTTCGGGCGGATCGACCGGCGTGACGGAATCACGCACCACATCGGCCGCACCGGAATCCGGCGCGACGACGCCGAGCGCACCCCGCTGCTCATCGACTGGCGGGCGCCGGTGGCAAGGCCGTTCTATCTCGCGACCGGTTACGAGCCCATGGGCCTGCGGCGGCGCAGGCACATCACCACCCAGGGCCGTGTCGTGACCGCACTCCATGACGAGATCATGGACCTCAGCGACACCACCCGCACCGGATACGAGTCGCACGACGCCGACGAGGTGCTGCTCGCCGCCCTCAACAGTGCCCGCACGGGACGGATGGCGGACATCGTCTCCACGATCCAGGCCGAGCAGGACCACATCATTCGCGCCCCGCACCAGGGCGTGCTCGTGGTGGAGGGCGGGCCGGGAACCGGGAAGACGGCCGTCGCGCTGCACAGGGCGGCGTATCTGCTGTACGCGCACCGGGAGCAGCTGGCCAAGCGGGCCGTGCTCATCGTCGGCCCCAACCCGGCGTTCCTCGGGTACATCGGCGAAGTGCTGCCCTCGCTCGGTGAGACCGGTGTCCTCCTGGCGACCGTCGGCGAGTTGTTCCCCGGTGTGCACGCCACCGGCACCGACACCGCCGGGGCGGCCGCGGTCAAGGGCAGGGCGGACATGGCCCGGGTACTGGCCGAGGCCGTGCGCGACCGGCAGCAGGTGCCCGAGAAGGGCGACCCGATCATCGTCCGGCACGACGACGGGGATCTGATCCTCGACTGGGACATGGCCGTCGAGGCCCGGCACAAGGCCTGGGAGACCGGGCTGCCCCACAACCTCGCCCGCCCCTACTTCGTCTTCCGCATCATCGACGAGCTCACCACCCAGCTCGCCGACCGCATCGGCGCGGACCCCTACGGAGGTCCGAACTTCCTCGGGCCCGACGACATCGCCCAGCTGGGCAAGGGCATCGCCGCGAGCGCCGATGTGCACGCCGCCATCGCCTCGCTCTGGCCCCCGCTCACCCCACAGGCGTTCCTCGCGGACTATCTCGCCGAGCCGACCCATCTGGGCGAGGGGGAAGCCGAGTTGATCCGGCGCACCCAGGGCCCCTGGACACCCGCGGACGTGCCCCTCCTCGACGAGGTCGCCGAACTCCTCGGCGAGGACGACTCCGCCGTCCGCGCCGCGGCCGAGGCCGAGCGCGCCCGGCAGATCGCCTATGCGCAGGGCGTGCTCGACGTCTCCTACGCCTCCCGCACCTATGAGTTCGAGGACAAGCAGGACATCGACGAGGAGGCGTCCGAGGTCCTCGCCGCGCACGACATCATCGACGCCGAGCGCATGGCCGAGCGTCAGGAGGAGGCCGACCACCGCAGCGCCGCCGAGCGGGCCGCCGCCGACCGGACCTGGGCGTTCGGCCACATCATCGTCGACGAGGCGCAGGAGCTGTCGGCGATGGCCTGGCGGCTGCTGATGCGGCGCAGCCCGAACCGCTCCATGACGCTGGTGGGGGATCCCGCGCAGACCGCCGACGCGGCCGGATGCGGTTCCTGGAAGGAGATCCTCGACCCCTACGTCGGCGACCGCTGGGAGCACGCGCGGCTCGGCGTCAACTACCGCACGCCCGCCGAGATCATGGAATACGCGGCAGGACGCCGCCGCACCACCGACCCCGGTTTCGAGCCTCCGCGCTCCATCCGGTCCACCGGCGCCCAGCCCTGGGAACGCACCATGGCACTCGCCGAGGTGCCCCGGCTCGCTCTGGCCGAGGCACCGCACGACGGCAGGCTCGCCGTGATCGCCCCGCCCGGGATCGTCGCCGAGCTCGCGGGTGAAGGGCCGCTGGACCTCTCCCAACCCGTCGTCGTCCTCGATCCCCGTCAGGCCAAGGGCCTGGAGTTCGACACGGTCCTGGTCGTCGACCCGGACCGGATGGCCGCCAACGACCTCTATGTGGCGCTGACCAGGGCCACCCAGCGGCTCGGGGTGGTCACACCGGCCTGAGCCAGACCGTGGCCAGCGGCGGCAGAGTGAGCTGGACGCTGCTCCGGTGACCGTGGGAGGCCACGGACTCCGGCTTCAGCGGGTCCCCGTTCAGCACACCGCTGCCGCCGTAGCGCGTGGCGTCCGTGTTCAGCACTTCGGTCCAGGCGGGGACGTCCGAGGGCACGCCCAGGCGGTATTCGTGCCGGACCACCGGAGAGAAGTGGGACACCGCGAGCAGCGGTGCTCCCTGCGCGGCGAACCGGAGAAAGGCGAAGACATTGTCCTCGGCGGCCCCGCCGTCGACCCAGGCGAAGCCCTCGGGGACGGTGTCCCGCTGCCACAGCGCGGGCGTCGCCGCGTACACCGTGTTCAGTTCGCGTACGAGGTCGCGGACGCCGCGGTGATCCGGTTCGGCGTCGTACGACGGGTCCAGCAGCCACCAGTCCGGTCCGTGTCCCTCGGACCACTCGGCACCCTGGGCGAACTCCTGGCCCATGAACAGCAGCTGCTTGCCGGGATGCGCCCACATGAAGCCCAGATACGCCCGGTGGTCGGCACGCTGCTGCCACCAGTCGCCGGGCATCTTCGACACCAACGCCCGCTTGCCGTGCACGACCTCGTCGTGCGAGATCGGCAGGACGTAGTTCTCGCTGTACGCGTACACCATGGAGAAGGTCATCTCGTTGTGGTGGTACTTGCGGTGCACCGGCTCGTGCTCGACATAGCCGAGCGAGTCGTGCATCCAGCCCATGTTCCACTTCAGTCCGAAGCCGAGGCCGCCGAAGCCGGCGGGGCCGACATGATGGGTGGCGCGGGTGACGCCGTCCCAGGCCGTGGACTCCTCGGCGATCGTGACGACTCCCGGACAGCGCCGGTAGACGGTGGCGTTCATCTCCTGCAGAAAGGCGACCGCGTCCAGATTCTCCCGGCCGCCGTGCTCGTTCGGGCTCCACTCGCCGTGCTCGCGCGAGTAGTCGAGGTAGAGCATCGAGGCGACGGCGTCCACCCGCAGCCCGTCGATGTGGAACTCCTCGCACCAGTAGACGGCATTAGCGACGAGGAAGTTGCGCACTTCCTTCCGGCCGTAGTCGAACTCGAGCGTGCCCCAGTCGGGGTGCGCGGCGCGTGCCGGGTCGGAGTGCTCGTACAGCGGCCGGCCGTCGAACTCCGCCAGTGCCCAGTCGTCCTTGGGGAAGTGGGCGGGGACCCAGTCGACGATGACGCCGATACCGGCCCTGTGCAGAGCGTCGATCAGGTACCGGAAGTCGTCCGGGGAGCCCATCCGGGCCGTCGGGGCGTAGAACCCGGTGACCTGGTAGCCCCACGAGCCGCCGAAGGGATGCTCGGCGACCGGCATCAGTTCCACATGGGTGAATCCCAGGTCCCGGACGTACGAGGGAAGTTGCTCTGCAAGCCGGCGATATGTCAGCCCGGGCCGCCAGGAGGGGAGATGCACCTCGTAGACGGAGAACGGGGCCTCGTGCACCGGACGGTCACCGCGACGCGCCATCCACTCCTGGTCGCGCCACACATGGTGGGACTCGGTGACCACCGAGGCATTGGCGGGCGGTACCTCGGTGCGGCGGGCCATGGGGTCGGCGCGCATCGTGTGCGAGCCGTCCGGCCGGGCGATCTCGAATTTGTACAGTGCCCCTTCGCCGACCCCCGGTACGAACAGCTCCCACACCCCGGACGAGCCGAGTGAACGCAGCGGGTAGGCCGTGCCGTCCCAGTAGTTGAAGTCACCGACGACCCGCACTCCGCGGGCGTTGGGCGCCCACACCGTGAAGCGTGTGCCCGTCACGCCCTGGTGGGTCATGGGGCGGGCGCCCAGGGCGTGCCACAGTTCCTCGTGCCTGCCCTCGCCGATCAGATGCAGATCGAGCTCGCCGAGTGCGGGAAGGAAACGGTAGGGATCCGCGAACTCGACCGTGGCGTCCTCGTACGCGACCAGCAGGGAGTACTCCGGCACCTGCCGCAGGGGCAGCACCCCGGAGAAGAACCCGCCACTCTCCCTGTGCAGCTCCGCGCGCAGACCTTTGGCCAGCACCGTGACCGACTCCGCGCAGGGGCGCAGCACCCGGATCACCACCCCGCCGCGTACCGAGTGCGCACCGAGCAGTGCGTGCGGATCGTGGTGCGTGCCGCCGAGCAGCCGCTCCCGGTCGGTGTCGTCGAGCGGCTTCGCCGGGCGTACGCCATGGCTGGCGGCCGAGATCCTCCTGGCGGAGGCGCCGGCCGGTGTACTCCCTGCGCCGGTGGCGGCCGAAGGGGTTACTGGTGCCCTGGCGGGAGTGCGGGCGGGAACCGGCTGTTCACCGGGCGGCTGGGCGGCGGACTTGCGGGGGGTCACGGGGGCGGCCTCCTTGGCGCGTTGGGGGAAGGGCGTTCGGTGGGGGCGTCAGGCTCCCGGCCCGGCAAGCCGTTGGATGGCCGCCATCGGCACCGGCAGCCAGTCCGGCCGGTGCCGGGCCTCGTACACGACCTCGTACACGGCCTTGTCCGTTTCGTAGGCGCGCAGCAGCTCGGGCTCGGCCCGTGGGTCGGTGCCGCACTCCTCGGCGTAGCCCTCGCAGTACGCCGCCCGGCAGCGCGCGGCCCAGTCAGGGTTCCAGGGGCGGTGCGAACGGGCCGCGTAGTCGAAGGAGCGCAGTATCCCGGCGATGTCCCGGACGGGCGGCTGCATCCTGCGGCGCTCGGCCAGCGGGCGCGCGGGCTCACCCTCGAAGTCGATGACCGACCAGCCGCCGTCGGGGGTGCGCAGGGTCTGGCCCAGATGCAGATCGCCGTGGATGCGCTGGGCGTGCCCGTCGCCGTCGGGTCCCGCTTCCGCGATCCCGTCGAACGCGGCGCGCAGGCCTCGCACGTACGGCAGCAGGGCGGGCACGGCCCGCACGGCGGCGTCCAGCCGCTCGTTCATGGCGGTCGCCAGGTGCTCGGTCTGCGCCCGGCTCAGCGTCATGGTCGGCAGCGCACCGGCCAGAGCGGTGTGCACCTCGGCCGTGGCCCGCCCCAGTGCCCGGGCCTCGTCCGTGAAGTCGCTGTCCGCAGCGAGCGCCTTCAGTGCCAGCTGCCAGCCGTCCTGCGAACCGCGCAGATAGGGCTGGAGCACGCCCAGCGTCGCGGGCTCACCGGTGGCCGTCTCGTACCAGGCGACGGGTGCGGGCACCCGGGCGCAGCCCGCCCGGGCGAGAGCGAGCGGCAGCTCCAGATCGGGGTTGGTGCCCGGGTACACCCGTCGGAAGATCTTGAGGATGTATGAATCCCCGTACACCAGAGAGGAGTTGGACTGCTCGGCGTCCAGAAACCTGGCGGGCAGTCCGCCCGCCACCGGCACCGTTCCGTCGAAGCGGAGTGTGCCGAAGAGGCCGGGGGTGCGCAGGCGCTCCAGGAGCAGCGCGGCCAGCCGGGGGTCGTGCAGGCCCTCGTAGACGGTCCGGCCGGCCAGCGGGCCACGCTGTACGCGGCCGATCAGCGCGGGAGCCAGATGGGGCGGCAGTGTGGTTCGTACGCCGATCAGCAGCTGATAGCAGTCGGCGCGCTCCCGGCCGTTCGTTCGTCCGCCCGCAGGTCCGGGCTGCTGGACGCGGATGAGCAGATGCAGCAGACCGGGGCTCACCGAGTCGACCGGCAGCAGCTCGGCCGCCGAGACCAGGGAGAAGCCGGCGACGGGGCGTCCCTTGCCCGCGAACCAGCGCTGCCGAGGCAGCCATTGGTGCAGCAGCGGCGTGAGCGAGGGAAGCAGAGCCACCGGGGTCCGGGTGGATGCAGCCTCCGACATGGCATCGCGTCCTTTCCCCGGGCACACCACAGGATGCGAAGAGTGTCCCGGATTGCGGTAAATATAGGCTGTCCGGGCTGTGCGTGGGGGTCCCCCCGCCGTAGGCACAAGGAGTGTCGGGCGAGGATGGTCCGTACGGACTCGATATGAGGGGGAGCGTGCCCCGTGCGGGGCGATGCAACCGCCCCGCACACGACATGGCATGTGCCGGAGTCACGCCTGCTTCGGCGTGGCCGCCCCCTTCTTCGCCTTTTCCGCCCCGGCCGGACCCCTGCCGGCGGCCGCCGTACCGGTTCCTTGCGCGGTGGCGTCCTTCACGGCGGCACCGTTCACCGCGGAGTCCTTCACCGAGTCCTTGCGCAGCCGGAACCAGTAGAAGCCATGACCCGCCAGAGTCAGCAGATACGGCCACTCGCCAATCGCCGGGAAACGCACGCCGCCGATCAGCTCCACCGGGTGACGGCCGTTGTACCGCCGCAGATCGAGCTCCGTCGGCTGGGCGAACCGCGAGAAGTTGTTCACGCAGAGGACGAGATCGTCCCCGCCCTCCTGCGTCGAGGGGGCCTCCCGCAGGAAGGCCAGCACCGCCGGGTTCGACGACGGGAGTTCGGTGTAGGAGCCGAGCCCGAAGGCGGGATTCTGCTTACGGATCTCGATCATCCGCCGGGTCCAGTGCAGCAGCGACGACGGTGACGCCATCGCCGCCTCGACGTTGGTGACCTGGTAGCCGTAGACCGGGTCCATGATGGTCGGCAGATAGAGTCGGCCGGGATCGCACGAGGAGAAGCCGGCATTCCGGTCCGGGGTCCACTGCATCGGCGTCCGCACCGCATCCCGGTCGCCCAGCCAGATGTTGTCGCCCATCCCGATTTCGTCGCCGTAGTACAGGATCGGCGAGCCCGGCAGTGACAGCAGCAGGGCCGTGAACAGCTCGATCTGGTTGCGGTCGTTGTCGAGCAGCGGCGCGAGTCGGCGCCGGATGCCGATGTTGGCGCGCATCCGCGGATCCTTCGCGTACTCCGCGTACATGTAGTCGCGCTCTTCGTCGGTGACCATTTCGAGCGTGAGCTCGTCGTGGTTGCGAAGGAAGATGCCCCACTGGCAGTTCTGCGGGATCTCCGGAGTCTTGGCCAGGATCTCGGAGACCGGGTAGCGGGACTCGCGTCGTACCGCCATGAAGATCCGTGGCATCACGGGGAAGTGGAACGCCATGTGGCACTCGTCGCCCCCCGACGGGAAGTCGCCGAAGTAGTCGACGACGTCCTCGGGCCACTGGTTCGCCTCGGCCAGCAGCACCGTGTCCGGGTACTGGGCGTCGATCTCCTTGCGCACCCGCTTGAGGAAGTTGTGGGTGGCGGGCAGGTTCTCGCAGTTGGTGCCCTCCTCCTGGTAGAGGTACGGCACGGCGTCGAGGCGGAATCCGTCGATCCCGAGGTCGAGCCAGAAGCGCAGGGCCGCCAGGATCTCGTCCTGCACCACCGGGTTCTCGTAGTTGAGGTCCGGCTGGTGGGAGAAGAAGCGGTGCCAGTAGTACTGCTTGCGCACCGGGTCGAAGGTCCAGTTGGAGGTCTCCGTGTCGACGAAGATGATCCGCGCGTCCTGGAACTGCTTGTCGTCGTCGGCCCAGACGTAGTAGTCGCCGTAGGGCCCGGTCGGGTCCTTGCGGGACTCCTGGAACCACGGGTGCTGGTCGCTGGTGTGATTCATGACGAAGTCGATGATGACCCGCATGCCGCGCTGGTGCGCGGCGTCGACGAATTCCACGAAGTCGGCGAGGTCGCCGAACTCGGGAAGCACGGAGGTGTAGTCGGCGACGTCGTAACCACCGTCACGGAGAGGGGACTTGAAGAACGGTGGCAGCCACAGACAGTCGACGCCCAGCCATTGCAGATAGTCCAGCTTGGCGGTGATTCCCTTCAGGTCGCCGACGCCGTCGCCGTTGCTGTCCTGGAAGGACCGCACGAGCACTTCGTAGAACACGGCGCGTTTGAACCAGTCGGGGTCCCGGTCCTTCGCCGGAGTGTCCTCGAAGAGGTCGTGGACGGGCTCGTTGACGATCATGATGTGGGTGACCCTCCGATCGGCGGGGACGGTCGCAGGACCACGATGTGCGCAGGCATGACGCCCGGCTCGAGGCGCACATAGGCGGCCCTGCCCCAGTGATAGGTCTCGCCGGTGAGCTCGTCGCGCACCGGTACGGTCTCGTGCCAGTCGAGGCCGAGCTCCGGCATGTCAAACGAGACCGTCGCCTCCTGGGTGTGGTGGGGGTCGAGATTGACGACCACCAGAACGATGTTCGAACCCGATCGCTTGCTGTACGCGATGACGGCCTCGTTGTCCGCATGATGGAAGCGGATGTTCCGCAGCTGCTGCAGCGCCGGATGCCGGCGCCTGATCCGGTTGAGCGCACTGATCAGCGGCGCGATGGTGAGCCCCTCACGCTCGGCCGACTCCCAGTCACGGGGCCGCAGTTGGTACTTCTCCGAGTCCAGGTACTCCTCGCTGCCCGGCTTCAGCGGCGTGTTCTCGCACAGCTCGTAGCCGGCGTAGACGCCCCACGTAGGGGCCAGCGTCGCGGCGAGCACCGCCCGTGCCTCGAAGGCCGGCCGGCCGCCGTCCTGGAGATACGCGTGCAGGATGTCGGGGGTGTTCACGAAGAAATTGGGGCGCATGTACGCGGCGGCGTCGCCGGACAGCTCCGTCAGGTACTCCGTGAGCTCGTGCTTGGTGGTACGCCAGGTGAAGTAGGTGTACGACTGCTGGAAACCGATCGCTGCGAGCGTGTGCATCATCGCCGGGCGGGTGAACGCCTCGGCCAGGAAGACCACATCGGGGTCGGTGCGGTTGATCTCGCCGATCACCGCCTCCCAGAAGACGACGGGCTTGGTGTGCGGATTGTCCACGCGGAAGATCCGCACACCATGGGCCATCCAGTGCCGCAGAACCCGCACTGTCTCCCTGACCAGGCCCTTCATGTCCTTGTCGAAGGCGATCGGGTAGATGTCCTGGTACTTCTTCGGCGGGTTCTCGGCGTAGGCGATGGAGCCGTCCGGGCGGTGGTGGAACCACTCCGGGTGCTTCTCCACCCAGGGGTGGTCGGGAGAGCACTGGAGCGCGAAGTCGAGGGCGACCTCCATCCGCAGATCGCGGGCGCAGCGCACGAAGGCGTCGAAGTCCTCGAGCGTGCCGAGATCCGGGTGGACCGCGTCATGGCCGCCCTCCGGGGAGCCGATCGCCCAGGGGACGCCGACGTCGTCGCGGCCGGCGTCGAGGTTGTTGTTGGGGCCCTTGCGGAAGGTGGTGCCGATGGGGTGGATCGGCGGCAGGTACACCACGTCGAAGCCCATCGCGGCAATGGCGGGAAGTCGCTGTGCCGCGGTCCTGAAGGTGCCGGAGACGAGCTTGCCGCCCCTGACCCTGGCGCCCTCGGAGCGCGGGAAGAACTCGTACCAGGACCCGAACAGCGCACGTGTGCGCTCGACCTGGAGCGGCAGCGGGTCCGACGCGGTGACCAGCTCGCGCAGCGGATGGCGCGCGAGCGCGGCGGCCGTCTCCGGGGCGAGGGCGGCGGCCAGCCGGTCGCCGGCCGCCCGGGTCACATCGCGGAGTGCGTCCGCGGCGGCGAGCACCGCCTCCCGGCCGTCCTCCTTCGGTACGCCCGCGGCGGCGCGTTCGTACAGCTCGGCGCCCTCCGCGAGCACCGTCTCCGTGTCGATACCGGCCGGGATCTTGATCCCGGCGTGGTGGCGCCAGGTGGCCAGCGGATCGCTCCACGCCTCGACGGCGTAGGTCCACCGGCCCTCGGTGTCCGGGGTGACATCGGCACCCCAGCGGTCGGTGCCCGGCGCGAGCTCACGCATCGGCGTCCAGGGGCCGGGCCGCCCGCCCGGGTCGCGGAGCACGACATTGGCCGAGACTGCGTCATGGCCTTCGCGGAAGACGGTGGCGGAGACCTGGAACGTCTCGCCGGCCACCGCCTTGGCGGGCCTTCTGCCACGGTCGACGAGCGGGCGTACGTCGAGAACGGGAATGCGGCCAATCAGCTGGTTCACGGCATCACCTGGGGGCTGAGCGGGCATGGCGGGTCGAGCGGGCGGGTCCGCGTCACGGGGTGCGGGAGTTCTTTGTAACTGCTCCGTCGACGACTGGCGGGCTGCGGGCATGGCCGCTCCTGTCCGCGTTCACTCGGATGGCTGCGTGTGTGTGCGTGCGCGCCGGTGGGTACCGGAGGAGCCTTCCCACGCACCGCCGGGGGGCAATCCGGTGGTTGGTTAACTACTAGGAGGTAGCGGTGCGGACAAGCCCCGCACGCCCCCTGGCCTGATTTCCGGGGTCCGTGGTGACCCCCCGGGGACGGCGCTGTTGCCAGGAGGCAGGGGTGCGGACAAGGCTTCGCGCGTCCACGGGTACCCGGGGACCGGCAGACGAAGCACACCGGGAAAAGGAACCGGCCCCGCCGGCTGGGGCGGGGCCGGCTCTCGGCGGCTGCGGCAGGGTGGGTCAGCCGGTCACCTGCAGCAGCCGGTTCGGGGAGCCCGGACCCGGGCGGGTGACACGGCCCCTGGCCGCTGCTTGCGTCAGGGCGCGGGCGACATCGGCGGGTGCCGCACGCGTGTGCCCGGCGAGGTACAGCGCGGCAGCGCCCGCCGCATGAGGGGATGCCATCGACGTACCGGAAAGGGTCCGTGTCGCCGTGTCACCGGTGTGTGACGCGGACGTGACGGCCACACCGGGGGCGAACAGATCGAGGCCCGCACCCCAGTTGGAGAACCCCGCGCGTCTGTCCCGGCCGTCGGTCGCGCCGACCGTGACCGCCTCCCCCACCCGAGCGGGGGAGAACAGCCCGGCAGGCAGCCCGTCGTTGCCGGCGGCGATGGTGTACGTGACCCCCGAGGCGATCGAGTTGCGGACCGCGGCGTCGAGTTGGGGGTTGGCATAACCGCCCATGCTCAGATTCGCCACAGCGGGCCTGCGTGCGTGCTTCGTCACCCAGTCGATCCCGGCGATCACCTGCGAGGTGGTGCCCGTACCTGCGTCGTCCAGCACCCGCACGCCGACGACGTCCGCCCCCTTCGCCACGCCGTACGAGGCACCGGCTGCGATCGCGGCGACATGGGTGCCGTGACCGTTGTCGTCCTGCGCGGTCGCATCGCCGTCGATGAAGTCCCAGCCGCTGCGGGCGCGTCCGCCGAAGTCGTGGTGCGAGGCGCGGACCCCGGTGTCGATGACGTACACGGTGGTGCCGCGGCCCGCACTTCTCGGCCCGGTGTACGAGCCGTCGAGCGGCAGTTCCCGCTGGTCGAGCCGGTCCAGGCCCCAGGGCGGCGGCGACTGCCTGTGCTCCAGGCGCACTGCCGTGTCCTGGACGACCGAGGCGACCCCGGGATCGGCCGCGAGGCGTCTCGCCGACGCGGCGTCGGCGCGGACTGCACAGCCGTTCAGCGCGGAGCCGTAGGTGTGGCGGACACTCGCCCCGTACTTGCGCGCGAGGTCCTCGGCTGCACGGGGCCGGGCTCCGGTACCACCTGGCCCCGGTCTGAGCGTGACGATGTAGCTGTCGCCCACGGTGCCGGGTGCTCCGGCGCCCACGATGCGGCCCTCCGGGGGCGCGGCGCGGGCGGCGGGCAGTGCCACGGCCGAGAGAACGGCCGCCACGGTGAGGGCGGTCAGTGCCGCCGCCCGCCCGGCGTGTGCTCGCTCCGGTCTCATGCGCTGCGTCTCCCTTCTCAACCGGGCACGCACCCGGCGGAGTCGGGAAGGAGCCGGGACCCCGTCGGGCACGGGCGCGCCACACGGCAGCCTCTCGTGCGCCCTGAGACGCCACAAGGTCGCACGAGGGGGCGGAATCGGTCATACCTGTCACCAGGCCTGCCACCGTGATCGGCCGGACCCCGTCGGACCCGTTGCCGCCGGAACTGGCCGCATCCGCCGTCTCGCTCGCCGGGGTGCTGCGCACCCTCAAGACGTTCCGGGCCCGTCACTTCGGCATCGCCCGCAAGGCCTACGGCGAGGCGGTCCGGATGTACGACGTCGGCAGCGGCGGTGCGCCCGTCGCGCTGCTGCGCACCGTACTCGACCTGACCCGCGCGAACGAGACGCTGGTGCGCCGTGCGGGTGAACGCGGGCGCGTCCCCGCCGGCCGCTCCGCACGCTCGTGAGGCACCCCGGGGGCGGCCGTGCGGCGCCGGGGCCGGCATCGCCGGCGGTGCGGCAGACGCCCGACGGCGTTCCACCGCGCGGGGGAGGCGAAGGCCTTGCCTGTCGATGCGCCCTCCTCGCGCCGTGGATGAGGAGGGTGTGACCCCACTACGGTCGGGGTGAAGGCAACATCCCCTCCAGGCGCACAGCGTTGTGTGCCCCGGATGCGTACCTCCGCTGCGAAGGTGGGACCTGTGAAGGCCATTCGTCGATTCACCGTCCGCCCCGTCCTCCCCGAACCGCTCGGCCCGCTCAACGAGCTGGCCCGCAATCTGCGCTGGTCCTGGCATCCGGGAACCCGGGAACTCTTCCGGGCAGTCGACCCCGGAGAATGGCGTTCGGCCGGCGGCGATCCGGTACGGCTGCTCGGCGCCGTGTCCGGCCGCCGGCTCGCCGTGCTCGCCGGGGACCGGGAATTCCTGCGCCGGCTGGCCGACGCCGAACGCGATCTCGGCGACTATCTGCGCGGCCGCCGCTGGTATCAGAACCAGGAGACCGACGGCGAGCCGCTGCCCGCTGCCGTCGCCTACTTCTCGCCCGAGTTCGGCATCACCGGCGCCCTGCCGCAGTACTCGGGCGGCCTCGGCATACTCGCCGGTGACCACCTCAAGGCCGCGAGCGACCTCGGCGTCCCCCTGATCGGCGTGGGGCTCCTCTACCGCCACGGCTACTTCCGGCAGTCCCTGTCGCGCGAAGGCTGGCAGCAGGAGCACTACCCCGTGCTCGACCCCGACGAGCTGCCCCTGACCCTTCTCCGTGAGGCAGACGGCGGTCCGGCGCAGGTCGCGCTGGACCTGCCCGGCGGCCGCTCGCTGCGCGCCCGCATCTGGCAGGCGCAGGTCGGCCGTGTACCGCTGCTGCTCCTCGACTCGGACGTGGAGGAGAACGCACCGGGCGAACGCGATGTCACCGACCGGCTCTACGGCGGCGGCAGCGAGCACCGGCTGCTGCAGGAGATGCTGCTCGGCATCGGTGGGGTGCGCGCGGTCCGCACCTACTGCAGGCTGACCGGCCACCCCGAGCCGGAGGTGTTCCACACGAACGAGGGCCATGCCGGGTTCCTCGGCCTGGAGCGCATCCATGAACTCATGCCGTACGGACTCGACTTCGACTCCGCTGTGGAAGCGGTCAGGGCCGGGACCGTGTTCACCACGCACACCCCCGTCCCGGCCGGCATCGACCGCTTCGACCGCGAACTCGTCGCCCGCCACTTCGGTGACGACGGCGAACTGCCCGGAGTGGACGCCGGGCAGGTCCTGGGGCTCGGTATGGAGAGCTATCCGGGCGGCGAGCCCAATGTCTTCAACATGGCGGTGATGGGCCTGCGGCTGGCCCAGCGCGCCAACGGCGTCTCGACGCTCCACGGCACGGTCAGTCGCGAGATGTTCGCGGGTCTGTGGCCGGGCTTCGACCCGCCCGAGGTGCCGATCACCTCGATCACCAACGGGGTGCACGCCCCGACCTGGGTGGCCCCCGAGGTGTCCCGCCTCGGAAACGGGGACGCGGTCATGGAGTGCGGCGACTCCGTGATCTGGGAGGTGCGGCGGGAACTGCGCGAACAACTGGTGTGCGAGGTACGCCGGAGGCTGTACGCGTCATGGCGGCAGCGCGGTGCCGACACGGCGGAGCTGGGCTGGATCGAGGGGGTACTCGACCCGGGCGTCCTCACGATCGGCTTCGCCCGCCGCGTCCCTGCGTACAAGCGGCTCACCCTGATGCTGCGCGACCGCGACCGGCTGACGGAGCTGCTGCTCCATCCGACCCGGCCGGTGCAGATCGTGGTCGCGGGCAAGGCACATCCGGCCGACGACGGCGGGAAGCGGCTGATCCAGGAACTGGTGCGGTTCGCGGACGACCCGCGGGTGCGCCATCGCATCGTCTTCCTGCCCGACTACGGGATGGCGATGGCGCGCACGCTCTACCCGGGCTGCGACGTCTGGCTCAACAACCCGCTGAGGCCGCTGGAGGCATGCGGCACCAGCGGGATGAAGGCGGCGCTCAACGGCTGCCTCAATCTCTCGGTGCTGGACGGTTGGTGGGACGAGTGGTACGAGCCCGACTTCGGCTGGGCGGTGCCCACCGCCGACGGCTCCGCGGCCCATGACGACGACCGACGTGACGACCTGGAGGCCGCCGCCCTCTACGGCCTGATCGAGGAGCGCATCGCGCCGCTCTTCTACGACCGTGGTCAGGACGGAATCCCCGGCCGCTGGACCGAGATGGTCCGCCGCACCCTCACCTCGCTCGGCCCGAAGCTGCCGGCGGACCGGATGGTCCGTGAGTACGTGGACCGGCTGTACGCACCGGCGTCCCTCGCCCATCGCACGCTCGCCCTGGACACGGACGCGGCCCGGGAACTGGCGGCCTGGAAGCACCGGGTGCGCACCGCCTGGCCGGGCGTCGCCGTCGACCATGTCGAGGCGGACACGGCTCTCGCCAGCGCGGAGCTCGGCTCCACCCTCGCCCTGCGGGTCTGCGTCGCGCTGGGTGAACTCCAGCCGGACGATGTGGAGGTGCAGGCCGTGGCGGGCAGGGTCGACTCCGACGACGCGATCGGCGACGCGCAGGTCTTCCCCCTGAAACCCACTGCCGCGGGACCGGACGGGTCGGGGCGCCGGGTCTACGAGGGCCCGCTCGCGCTGGACCGGACCGGCCCCTTCGGCTACACGGTCCGTGTGCTGCCCGCGCACCGGCATCTGCCCTCCGGCGCCGATCTGGGCCTCGTGGCGCTGCCGACCGAGGCGACGGGGGAGGGGGCCGGGGTGCTGATGCGCTGACGTTGCGAGGCGCCGACAACGGCAGCAGTCCCCGACCGGTGCGGTCCGTCGGTGCATCGGCCGTGGGTGCAGCCGGTCCTCACAGCACACGAAACCGCCCGGGGAGAACGGGAGTTCTCCCCGGGCGGCCTCCGGATCAGGCTGTGACTACGGGAACGTCAGCTTGAAGCTGTTGATGTACCCGGTGTCGTAGCGGGCGACGTCCTGGACCTTCAGCTTCCAGGTGCCGTTGGCGACCTCGCTCGACGCGTTCACCGTGTACGTCTCGACCACGTTGTCCGCGGAGTCGCTTCCGCTGGAGTTCTTCATGCGGTACGCCGTGCCGTCCGGGGCCACCAGATCGATGACCAGGTCACCGCGCCAGGTGTGGACGATGTCGACGCCGACCTTGAGTGCGGACGGGGCGTTGCCCGTGATGCCCGAGACGGTGACCGAGGACGTGGCGGTGCCGAGGTCCGGGATGTTCACGTCGGCCGTGTTCTCGAAGGTCTTGCCGCCGGGGTCCGGGCCGCCGGGACGGGCGCCGACGTTGATGCCGGCCCAGGCGTCGGTGACGGACTTGACCTCGGGGCTGCTCGCTCCGTACAGCTCCGTAGCGACCGCGATGGTGCCGGTGCGGGCGGCTGCGTAGTTGGTCGTCGAGTTGAACTTCGTCGTGAGCGCCTTGAACCAGATCAGGGACGCCTTGTCACGGCCGATGCCGGTGACCGGCAGACCGTCGGAGGTCGGCGAGTCGTAGTTGACGCCGTTGATGGTCTTGGCGCCGCTGCCCTCGGACAGCAGGTAGTACCAGTGGTTCGCCGGACCCGAGGAGTAGTGCACGTCGATGCCGCCGATGCCCGAGTACCAGGCGTCCTTGGACCGCGTGTCCTTGCTCGGCTTGTCCATGTACCGCAGGGGGGTGCCGTTGCCGTTGATGTCGATCTTCTCGCCGACCAGGTAGTCGCCGACGTCCTGGGCGTTGTTGCCGTAGAACTCGACGGCCGC
This sequence comes from Streptomyces sp. NPDC043861, assembly GCF_056435905.1. Lineage (NCBI taxonomy): Bacteria > Bacillati > Actinomycetota > Actinomycetes > Kitasatosporales > Streptomycetaceae > Streptomyces > Streptomyces sp. NPDC043861. The sequence continues at coordinate 172,221 of NZ_JBWKDP010000011.1, forward strand.
GGCGAAGATGTCGGACGTCGCCTCGTTGAGGCCGCCGGACTCACCGCTGTAGACGAGCTTCGCGGTGGCGGAGGTGACGCCGTGCGTCATCTCGTGCGCGGCCACGTCGATCGACGTCAGCGGCTTGACGTTGGCGGAGCCGTCGCCGTAGGTCATGCAGAAGCAGCTGTCCTGCCAGAACGCGTTGACGTAGTTGTTGCCGTAGTGGACCCGGGAGGACGCGCCGACGCCGTCGCCCTTGATGCCGGAGCGGCCCTGCACGTTCTTGTAGTAGTCCCAGGTGAGCGCGGCGCCGTAGTGGGCGTCGGCGCCGGCCGTCTCGGCGTTCTGCGGGGTGCCGTCGCCCCAGGTGTCGTCGGGGCCGGAGAAGAGCGTGCCGGTGCCGGACGTACCGCGGTTGAGGTTGTACGTCTTGTGGCTGCCGCGGTTGGTGTCGGTCAGGGTGTACGACGGCGCGGTGCCGAGGGTCACCTGTCCGCTGTACATGGTGTTGCCGGTACCGGTGTGGACGGCCTGCCACTCGTAGAGCTTCTTGCCGGTGGCCGCGTCGGTGACGACGTGCAGCTCGTTCGGGGTTCCGTCGTGCTGCAGCCCGCCGACGACGGTCTCGTACGCAAGGGTCGGCTTGCCCTGGGCCATCCAGACGACCTTGCGTGGGGCGCGGTCGGCGACGGTCTTCTTCGAGCCCTCGGCGCGGGCCGCGGCGACCGCCTGCTTCTCGGCGGCGGCCGGGGCGACGTCGGCACTCGTGTCGACGTTCTTGAGCACGGATGCAGAGGCCTTGGTGACCGACTCGGTCCTCCCGGCCTTCGTCTCGGCGACCACGAGGTCACCGCCGAGGACGGGGAGCCCGGCGTACGTGCGCTCGTACCGCGTGTGGGTCGTGCCGTCGCGGTCCTGGGTGACGTCGCGGACGAGGAGCTTCTCCTGGGCGGTGAGGCCCAGTTCCTTCGCGGTGGCCGCCGTGGTGGCGTTGGCCTCGCGCAGCAGCTCGGCCCGCTGGGCGGGGGTGAGCTGCGCGGGCAGGGCGCCGGGATCGGCGGCCGAAGCGGCCTGGTTCTTCGGGGCGGCGGCGGTCGGGGTGCCCGCGGCGGTGGCGGAACCCGACTGAACTCCGACGGCGACCATGGCCGCGGCAGCGAGCAGAGCACCGGTCGCGGTGGCGCGGCGACGTCTGGGCGTGGGTCTCACGCGAACTCCTTCTGCGAGGGGGGTACCGGCGGCTGGGTGGGCCGTCCGGGCAGAGCTGCAGAGCAACGGAGCATGTGGTGCGCGGATCGTGGGAAGCGTGGCAGGAGTAAGTGGCGTCTGTCAGGAGCGCGTCAAGAGATTGGCCGGAAACCGTCCGTTCCCTGAAACGTCATGTTCGTTAAGCGGACGTTTCGCCGATCATTGCCGGCTCGTCACCGGGCGGCCGGGCCAGCCCGAACGCGAAGAGAGCGCCGGGATTGCGCACGAAGTCGCCCCGGCCGGGAGGGGTGGGGACCAGAGGGTACGCGCCACCGCCACCATCCGCCATGAAGGTGGCTCGTTCTGCCGCGTCCGGCGGGGTTTGTTGTTTGGCCGCGCGCGGCCCCGGGCACCCCGGCCCGGGCCGCGCGCGGCACCGGGTACTCGGCGGCGCCGAGGCGCGCGCGGGATCCGGGACCTCAGTCCCTGGGGTCCAGCCACAGCGCCTCGGCCACCGCGCACAGCTCGCCGTCCGCCCTGGCCAGGGCCACGCCCATGGTGTGCTTGCGGCCCGACTCCGACAGGAGCCAGGCGAAGGAGATGTGCGGCTCGCCCGTCACGACCGGGCGGAGCAGGGTTCCCGTCAGCGCCGCCGTGACCGCGCCCGGCCGTTGCGCCCCCAGCATGCGTCCCGCCCAGTTCCCCGGGCAGTCGAGCGCGCCCCACACGAGCCGGGGCGGCAGCAGCCCGGACGGCTCGGCGAGCGCTTCGGACGGCACCCAGGCGGAGGCGACGACCTCACGGCCCGGCACCGGCGTGCAGTGCTGGCGCAGACCCCGGTCGGGCGTACGGTCCAGCCCGCAGCCGAAGCAGTCGACCAGCCCCGGCGGCGGAGCCGCCCGGAACGCCTCCGCCGCTGCCACCGCCTCGTCCCAGGAAGGCGCTCCCGGCGCCTCGGGAGCCGTGGCGGCGGGGGACGCCGTCGCCAGTGCCCGGTCGCCGACCCTCAACTCGGCGCCTCCGCCGGCCGTTTCGGCGAGCGTCACCGGTGCCCCGACCGGCACCGGCCCCCGGAAGTCCACCCGTACCGTCTTCGCCCCCGTCCGCTCCGCGAGCACCCCGGCCACATAGCCGCCGAAGGCCACACCGGGATATCCGACGTACAGCTCCGGCACCACTATTGCGTCAGTCGTCATGGCCCTACTCCACCACACCGCCCCGCGCGGGTTCCGTGCACAAGGGCCGGTGGGGCGCGCAGACCGCAGGACGGCCACCCGCACGGCGCCGGTCCCGCGCCGCCGGGGGGACCTCGGCCGTTCGTCGAGGTCCACAGCCGTGCCCCGAGCAGGGGGGCGTGGAGCCGCGCCGAGCCGGGGGCCGGGCCGTGACGCACGACGTTCGCGTGGTGGTTTCCGGTGTCCGTTCGTCACGGGACACACGAGCCTGCGTGCCCCGTCCGTGAGGCCGCCGAGGAACGGCCTCGCCGCCGTCGTCGGTACGGAGCCGGCCGCACCCATGGAACCCCGTAGCCGGGCGATGATGCCCGGGCGGAAATCGGCCACAGCGATGTCCGGGCGGCGACGCCCGAAGGGGGCCTCGTAGTCGCACGGGACGCCGCCCGTCGGCGTCCCGGGCGGCCTGACAGGAGAGATGCACGAGCCGGTCGCCGTCGGTGACGGTGGCGGGGGTGACCCGCGGGCCCCGCCCGCGGTGACGGCCTCCCGCAGCTCCGGGTCACCGGCGAGGCCGAGGTGTCCCATCGAGGGCCTGCGGGCGCGGCGGGGGCAGGGTCCGCTGTCCGGGCCGGTCCTGGGCGCCGTCACCGACCGGCCCCACCGTCAGCGGCCCCGGCCGCGCCCTGCTCGGCCGGCTCGGTGGCCGTGCCACCGCGCCACAGCGCCACCGCGGCGCCGCTGACGTCCGACCGCCCGCTCCCGGCCCCGCCCGCCCGGCCGCTGCCACCCGTCCCGGGCCGGGGCTGACGGAGCCCGCGGAGCGGGGGGACATCAGACCAGGCTGTCCTGCCACGCCCGGTGCAGATCGGCGAACCGGCCTGCACCGCCGATGAGTTCGTCCGGACGGCCGTCCTCCACGATCCGGCCGCCCTCCATCACCAGCACCCGGTCGGCGATCTCCACGGTCGACAGCCGGTGGGCGATCACCACAGCCGTACGGCCGCGCAGCACCGTGTCCATCGCCCGCTGCACCGCCCGCTCGCCCGGGATGTCGAGCGAGCTCGTCGCCTCGTCGAGGATCAGTACCGCCGGATCGGCCAGCAACGCCCTTGCGAAGGCGACGAGTTGCCGCTGTCCTGCCGAGATCCGGCCGCCCCGCTTGCGTACGTCCGTGTCGTAGCCGTCCGGCAGGGCGCTGATGAAGTCGTGCGCGCCGATCGCCTTCGCGGCGCGCTCGATCTCCTCGCGGTCCGCGTCCGGCCGCCCGATCGCGATGTTCTCCGCGACCGTTCCGGAGAACAGGAACGCCTCCTGCGTCACCATCACCACGCCCCGCCGCAGTTCGGGAACGGCGAGGTCACGCAGATCGACGCCGTCGAAGAGGACACGGCCCCCGGTGGGGTCGTAGAAACGGGCCAGCAGCTTCGCGAGCGTGGACTTCCCGGCACCGGTGGAGCCGACGACCGCCACGGTCTGGCCCGCCGGGATCGTCAGGCCGAAACGGGGGAGCACCTCGCCGCCGGTCCGGTAGGCGAACCTGACGTCCTCGAAGACCACGGCCCGCCCCGGCTCTGCCCCGTCCCGTCGGGGGAGCCCGACGGGACGTACGGGCTCCGGCACGGACGGCGTCTGGGCCAGCAGCCCCGCGATCTTCTCCAACGAGGCCGCCGCCGACTGGTAGGAGTTCAGGAACATGCCGAGCCGGTCGATCGGGTCGTAGAGCCGCCGCAGATAGAGCACGGCGGCAGCCAGCACACCGAGTGCGAGCGTCCCCTCGGCCACTCGATGGGCGCCCCACAGCACGATCCCGGCCACGGCGGTGTTGGCGACCAGCCGTGAGCCGATGACGTACCGCGCCATCTCCAGCAACGAATCGCCGTTGCTGCGGGCATGACGGTCGTTGAGGGTACGGAAGCGGTCGTCATTGGCGCGCTCACGGCGGAAGGCACGCACCGGACGGATGCCGTTCATCGTCTCCGCGAACTTCACGATGACGGCTGCGATCGCAGTGGACCGCTCCGCGAACACAACGGCGGCACGGCGTTGGTAGAGCCGCACGAGCACATACAGGGGGACGAAGCTGAGCACCGCGAGACCACCGATGCCGGCGTCCAGCCAGAGCAGCATCGCCGAGATGTAGACGAAGGCCAGGACCACCGCGAGGAGCTCCTGCAGGCCCTCGCTCAGGAGTTCGCGCAGCGACTCGACGTCGGTGGTGGAGCGGGAGATGAGCCGGCCTGATGTGTACCGCTCGTGGAAGTCGACGCCGAGTGCCTGCGCATGGCGGAAGATGCGTCCGCGCAGATCCAGCAGGACGTCCTGATTGACCCGGGCGGCGGCGCGGATGAAGGCGTACTGGAACGCACCGGACGCGCTCGCGGACACGGCGTATGCGACGCCGACGGCCACGAGCGGCCCGTGGTCGCCGGCGCGCAGTGCCGGTACGCCCCGGTCGATGGCGTACGCGACGAGCAGCGGCCCGGCCTGGGCGGCGGCCTGCTGCACGAGCAGCAGGAGTGCGGCGATGACGACACGGGCGCGGCGGGGTGCCAGCAGGGACCGCAGCAGGGAGCCGGTCGCACCGTCCGGCGCGGGCAGGGCATCCCGGTCGAACGAATCGTTCGAAGCCGTCATCGGGCAGCCTCCTCGGCATGGCCGCCGGACATCAGCCAGGCGTACTCGGCGTTGTCCCGCAGCAGTTCGTGATGGGTCCCGACGGCGGTGATGCTTCCGCCGGACAGCAGGGCCACCCGGTCGGCGAGCAGCACGGTGGACGGCCGATGGGCCACGACGAGGGCGGTGGTGTCCTCCAGGACCCGGCGGAGCGCGGCCTCGACCAGCGCCTCGGTGTGCACGTCGAGCGCCGACAGCGGGTCGTCGAGGACCAGGAACCTCGGCCGCCCGACGACCGCGCGGGCGAGCGCGAGCCGCTGCCGCTGACCACCGGAGAGGCTGAGCCCCTGCTCGCCGACCTGGGTGTGCACGCCCTCGGGGAGCCTCTGCACAAAGCCGGCCTGTGCCACGTCCAGCGCCCGCAGCACCGCGTCGTCGTCGGCGTGCTCGGCTCCCATGCGGACGTTCTCGCCGACGCTCGCCGAGAACAGGGTGGGTTCCTCGAAGGCCATGGACACCAACTGCCGCAGTTCTTCGCGCGGCAGCGCGGCGATGTCCCGTCCGTCGAGCATGATCCGTCCCCTGGTCACGTCGTACAGACGCGGCACCAGCGCGGTCAGCGTCGTCTTCCCGGATCCGGTCCCGCCGACGAGTGCCATGGTCTCGCCCGGTCTGATGTGGAGATCGATCCGCCGCAGCACCGGTGCGGAACCGGGACTCGCGTCCGGGTAGCGGAACTCGACGTCCTCGATGACGAGTCCGTCCCGACCGCCCGCGACGGCCGCTGCGGTCCGGTGGGAGTCGTGGTCGCCCGGTGACCGGGTGCCGGGCGACCCGTTCCCGCCGGCGGCCGGGGACGGACCACCGCCGGGCTGCCCCCGCTCCGGCCGGGCGGGCGCCCCGGCGGGACCGTCCGCAGGCGTACGCGCATCCCGTTCCCGGCCCGCGCCCGGCGCTGCGGAGCACGCGATCACCCCGTCGGCGCCGACGGTCGCGGCGCCCTCCGTACGTGTCGCGGCCGGTGCCGCCGCGCCGCCCACCCGGTCGTGGTCGCCCGGGTCTTCGGCCGTCCCGGCACCGGCCGCCCTCGAGGCGTCGCCGACGGGTGACCCGACAGCCGCATCCTCTGCCGGCCCCCGCTTCCGGCCAGGCGCGGGCATGCCGTTCTCGACGTGGCGGTGCCCGCCCGCATGTGACGCGCCCGTGCCGTCCGGCCGGGCCCCCGTCGCAGGGATCCGGCTCTCCGCGGGGGTACGGGCAGCGCCGTCGTCCGACGAACGGGACGCCGAGAGCCTCTCGTTCGTGGGAGCGGCCGCGGACCCGCCGCCGTCGCCGCTGTCGGCCGTGGCGCCGGCCGCATGTGTGCCGGCCGCCCCCGCGTCCCCGTGGAGGGCCGGGGAGGAGCCATCGTGCTCCTGCCCGGATTCCTCTGCCGTGTCCATGACCTCGAAGAAGCGGTCCGTGGCCGTCGCGGCCTCCTGGCTCAGCGCCAGCAGAAAACCCATCGCCTCCACCGGCCAGCGCAGCGCAAGCGCCGTGGAGAGGAAGGCCACCAAGGTGCCCGCGGAGAGGTCGCCGTCCGCCACCTGGACGGTGCCGAGTACCAGTGCCACGCCGATCGCCAGTTCGGGGACGATCATGATCACGGCGAAGATGCCGGCCAGCAGCCGGGCCTTGACCAGCTCGGTGCCACGCAGCCGCTTCGCCAGCGCGCGGAAGGCCCTCGCCTGGCTGCGATGGCGGCCGAAGCCCTTGATGATGCGGATACCGAGCACACTCTCCTCGACGACCGTGGTGAGGTCGCCGACCCGGTCCTGTGCCGTTCGCGCGACCGTCGAGTAGCGCGACTCGAATCTCGCGATCAACCACACCAGCGGGGCGACCGGCGCCAGCAGGATCAGCCCCAGCGTCCACTGCTGCGCCAGCAGGATCCCCGCGCCGACGACGATCGTCACCGCGTTGACGAGCAGGAACGTCAGCGGGAACGCCAGGAACATCCGCAGCAGCATCAGGTCCGTCGTGCCGCGCGACAGCAACTGTCCCGACGCCCAACGGTCGTGGAAGGCCACCGGCACCCGCTGCAGATGCCGGAACAGATCCGCCCGCATCGCCGCTTCGACTCCTGCCAGCGGGCGCGCCACCAGCCATCGCCGGAAGCCGAAGAGGACCGCCTCGGCAATCCCGAGCAGCAGCAGATACAGCGCACCCAGCCACACCCCGCGGGCATCGCCCTCCGCAACCGGCCCGTCCACCATCCACTTGAGGACGAGCGGGAACACGAGACTCAGACAGGACGCGATCACCGCGACGAAAGCCGCGGTGATCAGACGGGCCCGTACCGGGCGTACGTACGGCCACAGCCGCAACAGCGAACGGACGGCGGACCGGTCATCCTCGGCGACTGCAACTGTTGTGGACATCAGTAGCGAGCCTACGGTTCACCACTGACACGGCCCACCTGTTTTCCGGCGGCCCCGAAGCGGACGGGGTGGCCTTCGGCGGCCCGCGGCCGTCCCATGCGTATCGCACAGGGGTCCCGGCCGGGGCCCGGCACGGGCCCGCGCCACGATGCCCACGGCGCGTGCCACCCCGGGAGGCCGTCAGCTCTCCGCGACCCGCAGCAGCAGCACCGAACGTGCCGGCACCGTCAGCTTTTCGCCGCCCCGGTGGACGGTTCCCGGCGCGACCGACTGCTCCTCCAGCGAGGTGTCGACGACCAGCTCGTACGTCCGCGCCCAGGGCGGCCCCGGGAGCCGGAACTCCGCCGGGCGGTGACCCGAGTGCAGGACTGCGAGGAAGCTGTCGTCGACGACCGGGGCACCCCGCACGTCCCGGCCCGGGATGTCCCTGCCGGAGAGGTAGAACGCGACCGTGGACGCCGGTGCGTACCAGTCCTGTTCGGTCATCTCGGTGCCATGCGGTGTGAACCACGCCAGGTCCCGCAGTCCGTCCGCGGTCTGCGGCCGCCCGGAGAAGAACGCCCGCCGCCGCAGCACCGGATGCCTGCCGCGCAGCGCCAGCAGGCGTGTGGTCAGAGCCAGCAGTCCACCGGGTCCGGGCTCGTCGCGCAGCGACCAGTCGACCCAGCTCACCTCGTTGTCCTGGCAGTAGGCGTTGTTGTTGCCGCCCTGTGTACGTCCCATCTCGTCGCCCGCGACCAGCATGGGAACCCCGGTGGACAGCAGCAGCGTGGTGAGCAGGTTGCGGATCTGCCGACGCCGCAGTGCGTTGGTCCGCGGGTCGTCCGTCTCGCCCTCCGTTCCGCAGTTCCAGGCCCGGTTGTCGTTCGTGCCGTCCCGGTTGCCCTCGCCGTTCGCCTCGTTGTGCTTGCGCTCGTACGAGACCAGGTCCCGCAGGGTGAAACCGTCGTGGGCGGTGAGGAAATTGACCGAGGCGTACGGCCGCCGGCCGCCCCAGGCGTAGAGGTCGCTGGAGCCGGAGAGCCGGTAGCCCAGATCCCGTACATCGGGCAGCGCGCCGCGCCAGAAGTCCCGTACGGCGTCCCGGTAGCGGTCGTTCCACTCGGTCCACAGCGGCGGGAAGGCGCCCACCTGGTAACCGCCGCTGCCCACGTCCCAGGGTTCGGCGATCAGTTTCACCCGGCGCAGCACCGGGTCCTGGGCGATGACCGCGAGAAAGGGGGAGAGCATGTCGACGTCGTGCATCGACCGGGCGAGCGCGGCCGCGAGATCGAAGCGGAACCCGTCGACCCCCATCTCGGTGACCCAGTAGCGCAGCGAATCGGTGATCAGCCGCAGCACCTGGGGCTGGACCACGTGCAGGGTGTTTCCGCAGCCGGTGTAGTCGGCATAGCGGCGGGCGTCCGGCTGCAGGCGGTAGTAACCACGGTTGTCGATGCCCTTGAGGCTGAGCGTCGGACCCAGCTCACCGGACTCCGCCGTGTGGTTGTAGACGACGTCGAGGATGACCTCGATGCCCGCTGCGTGCAGCGCCCGTACCATCCGCTTGAACTCGCCGACCTGCTGCCCGGCGGTCCCCGATGCGCTGTACGCCGCGTGCGGGGCGAAGTAGCCGATCGAGTTGTAGCCCCAGTAGTTCTTGAGCCCCCGCCGCAGCAGATGGTCCTCGTGCGCGAACTGGTGCACCGGCAGCAGCTCGACCGCGGTCACGCCGAGGCGTACGAGATGGCCGATCGCGGCCGGGTGCGCGAGGCCCGCATAGGTACCGCGCAACTCCTCGGGGATGTCGGGGTGGAGCGCGGTGAAGCCGCGCACGTGCAGCTCGTAGATGACCGAGTCCGCCCACGGCGTTTTCGGGCGGCGGTCGTCCGCCCACTCGTCGTCGGGTGCGTCGTCGTGGACCACCACACCTTTGGGTACGTGGGGCGCCGAGTCCCGGTCGTCGCGCACGGTGTCGGCGACGTACTGCTGCGGCCAGTCGCGGACATGCCCGTACACCTCGGGCGGCAGCTGGCCGTACTCGATCCCGGGGACGGCGCCCCGGCCCCCGAATTCGCCGTCCACAGCACGTGCGTACGGATCGAGGAGCAGTTTCGCCGGATTCCAGCGGGCGCCGGTCCAGGGGTCCCAGCGGCCGTGCACCCGGAAGCCGTACCGCTGTCCCGGCCGGACGCCGGGAACGAAGCCGTGCCAGATCTCATGGGTGAGTTCGCCCAGCGGGATCCGGGTCTCATGGCCCGCCTCGTCGAACAGACACAGTTCGACGGCCTCCGCCCCGCCGGCCCAGAGCGCGAAGTTCGTGCCCGCCACCCCGTCGGGCCCGGTCCGGTAGCGCGCGCCGAGCGGCGTCGGCGCACCCGGCCAGACGTCGGGAACCGGACCTCGGGGGTCCGGTTCCAGGTGCTCCCTGTGCCGCCCGTTGAGCGCGGGGCGCCGCACCGCATCAGGGGACGACAGCCCCCCTTCCCGCACTGCCTCCTGCTCGGCTGCGCTCGACACGTGTCGGCCTCCCGCGGCTCGTCGGTCCACACGGGTGCTGCGCACGGCGTCCCGGCCGTGGCTCCCGGACCTGTCCCGCCGATCGGGCCCGATCGGCCGGACAGGGCCCGCGCGTGGTCCTCCCACCTGTTCTGCCCGCGCTGTGCTACTCCCAACATGCCGCGCTCACGTACCCCTACGAGGGGGGCGGTCGTTGGGCGGGACGACCTGTGTCTCTGCGACCCCACGAGGTGGACTCTGTGAGCAACGCGGTGAGGCGGACGAGGGCCACACTGGCCGCCGCCCTCGTATGGACGGGACTGCTGGCCGGGCTGACCGGCTGCACCGGCGGTGACCTCGACATCGGCGACAAGCCGCGGTCGGCAGCGGACACCATCAGCATCACCCCCGGGGACGGGGCGAAGGGAGTCCCGGCGGACGGCAGGCTGGAGGTGAAGCTCCCGGGCGGGCGGCTGGAGCGGGTCAGGGTCACCCGGGTCGAGGACGCCCAGCCGGTCGAGATTCCCGGCTCGGTCTCGCAGGACGGGCTTCACTGGCGGCCCGATGCGGGCACCCGGCTGGCCCTGGCGGCCAAGTACCGCGTCGACGCGGTGGCCCTCGACGCCCACGGCCGCCGCTCGGCCCGGCACACCACCTTCACGACCCTGGTTCCCGAGCACCGCTTCATCACCTACTTCAATCCGGAGAACCGCTCCACCGTCGGCACCGGAATGATCGTCTCGTTCGTCTTCAACCGGCGGATCGAGTCCAGGGCGGCCGTGGAGCGGGCCATCCGCATCACCGCCGACCCGCCGGTGAAGGTGGTGGGCCACTGGTTCGACGGACAACGGCTCGACTTCCGGCCGCGCGAGTACTGGAAACCGGGCACCAAGGTGCGGGTCGATCTGCGGCTGCGTGATGTGGAAGGCGCCCCGGGGGCGTTCGGCATCCAGCAGAAGACCACTGGCTTCACCGTGGGCCGCTCCCAGATCTCCACGGTCGACGTGGGGCAGCGGACCATGGAGGTGCACCGCGACGGCCGGCTGCTGGCGACCCTGCCGATCACGGCGGGGGCGCGGAAGACGACCACCTACAACGGCCGGATGGTGGTCAGCGAGATGTTCGACGTCACCCGTATGAACGGCGCCACGGTCGGCTTCAGGAACCGGAAGGGCAAGAGCGAATACGACATCAAGGACGTACCGCATGCGATGCGCCTCACCACCTCGGGCACTTTCCTGCACGGGAACTACTGGGCGGATCCCTCCGTCTTCGGCTCCGAGAACGTCAGCCACGGCTGTGTCGGACTGCGCGACGAGAAGGGCGGCAGCCAGGACTCACCGGCCGGCTGGTTCTTCGACAGGACGCTGATCGGCGACGTCGTGGAGGTCGTCAATTCGCATGACCGGATGGTCGATCCCTGGAACGGTCTGAGCGGCTGGAACATGAGCTGGAACGAGTGGCTGGCGGGCTCCGCCGTGGGGTGACCACTCCTCCGTTCTGCATGGCCCGCCACAGTCCTGGACATGTTGGGACTGAACGGTGACATCCGTGGGGAGTTGCCACGGCTCGCGGTGTGATTATCTATCGCCAGAAGCGCGCAGGAGCGCATGGGGGTAGTGGCCCGGCATATGACCGGGCCCCACGGGCCGTGGCGGGGCCAGGCCGTGCGAGGGGAGAGGGCCAATCGTGAACGGGCAGCCGATATCGGGGGCATCGGCCGGGGAGCGCAGCGGGCGCGGACGCGGAAGCACGGGTGTGCTCGCTGTGGTCCTGGGGGCACTGCTGCTGCTGGTGACGGCATGCGGGGGCGGGGACTCCGACAAGGACGACGGGGGCAAGGGCCGGAAGGGCGACGAGAAGGTCGGCACGACCGCCTCGCAGGCGGTCGTGACCATCGCGCCGAAGAACGGCGCGGCCTCCGTGGCCACCAGCGGCGCCCTCAAGGTCACCGCCGACAAGGGGAAGCTCACCGCGGTCACCGTCAAGGACGACAAGGGCAACGCGATCGAGGGCAAGGTGACCGCGGACGGTGCCGCCTGGGAACCGCTGGCGCATCTCGCCGCGGCGACCAAGTACAAGGTGCACGCGGTCGCCAAGGACTCCGAGGGGCGTGAGTCCGCGAAGGACACCACCTTCACCACCCTGGTCCCCAAGAACACCTTCGTCGGCCACTACACGCCCGAGGACGGAGCCACCGTCGGCGTCGGCATGCCGGTCTCCGTCAATTTCACCCGTGGCATCACCAACCCCGAGGCCGTCGAGAAGGCCATCAAGGTGACCGCGGAGCCGTCGGTCCCGGTCGAGGGCCACTGGTTCGGAAACGACCGCCTCGACTTCCGGCCGGAGAAGTACTGGGCCGCGGGGACGAAGGTGACGGTCAAGCTCAACCTGGACGGCGTCGAAGGCCGGCCCGGGGTGTACGGCAAGCAGTCCAAGACCGTGAAGTTCACCATCGGCCGCAGCCAGGTCTCCACCGTCGACGCCGCCGAGCACACCATGGAGGTCGTGCGGGACGGCAAGGTCATCAAGAACATCCCGATCACCGCGGGCGCGCCGTCGACGACGACGTACAACGGTCAGATGGTCATCAGCGAGAAGTACAAGGTGACCCGGATGAACGGTGCCACCGTCGGCTTCGGCGGCGAGTACGACATCAAGGACGTGCCGCACGCGATGCGCCTGTCCAGCTCGGGCACCTTCATGCACGGCAACTACTGGGCCTCGTCCGGGACCTTCGGCTCGGCGAACGTCAGCCACGGCTGCGTCGGACTGAGGGATGTGCGCGGGGGCTGGGACGAGAAGGCCCCGGCGGCCTGGATGTACGACAACTCGATCATCGGCGACGTGGTGGTCGTGAAGAACTCCAAGGACAAGCAGATCGCCCCGTCCAACGGGCTGAACGGCTGGAACATGTCCTGGGCGGAGTGGACGAAGTAGGACGCCCCCGCCCACAGGCGTACGGGCCCGGTGCTGTGACGGACGGCACCGGGCCCGCATCCGTTAACGGGGGCTAACCTCCCCGTATGACAGTCAATCTCGAAGTCTCCGAAGGCGTCGGCACCATCCGTCTGGACCGCCCGCCGATGAACGCCCTGGACATCGCCACACAGGACCGGCTGCTCGAGCTCGCCGCAGAGGCGACCGACCGCGACGACGTCCGGGCCGTGATCCTGTACGGCGGCGAGAAGGTGTTCGCGGCCGGCGCGGACATCAAGGAGATGCAGGTGATGGACCACGCCGCCATGGTGAAGCGGTCCAGGGCCCTGCAGGACTCGTTCACCGCCGTCGCCCGCATCCCCAAGCCCGTCGTCGCGGCCGTCACCGGCTACGCCCTCGGTGGCGGCTGCGAGCTTGCGCTCTGCGCGGATTACCGGATTGCCGCCGACAACGCCAGGCTCGGCCAGCCGGAGATCCTGCTGGGCCTGATCCCGGGCGCGGGCGGTACCCAGCGGCTCGCCCGGCTGGTCGGTCCGTCCAAGGCCAAGGACCTCATCTTCACGGGCCGTCATGTGAAGGCGGACGAGGCGTTGGCCATCGGTCTGGTCGACCGGGTCGTACCGGCTGCCGAGGTGTACGAGCAGGCTCACGCGTGGGCGGCGAAGCTCGCCCAGGGACCTGCGCTGGCGCTGCGCGCGGCCAAGGAGTCCGTCGACGCGGGTCTGGAGACGGACATCGACACGGGCCTGGCGATCGAACGCAACTGGTTCGCGGGCCTGTTCGCGACCGAGGACCGCGAGCGGGGGATGCGCAGCTTCGTCGAGGAGGGTCCGGGCAAGGCGAAGTTCCTCTGAGGTTCGTGAATTCCCCCTGATGTGAGCCCAGTTGTACATACCGGGCATGCGCGTCAACTCGGCAGACGGCTTAAAGGAACCTTAAGAGATCCCTAAGGAAACCTTGCCCTCAGCGCTTCGCGATCAGTTGAGTGCGGTGCGTCATCGCAGGCCAGATGGGCTGTCAGAGGCCTCGTTCTGCCACGGTCATATGCCGAACCGATGCCCCGGAACCGCTCATTCCGGGGCATCGATTCCTCGGGAAGGGCCACGAAGGGCCCTCCGGGTGGCCATCATGGGGGCATGGCGGGGCTGGAGGGTTCGGATCAACCGCGGCAGCGGGGCAGTGCGGCCACTGCACGGTGGATGCCGGCCGTCGAGGACGAACAGGCGCTCAAGGCGCTCGAGTTGTTCGGGAATCCGACGGAGGAGGAGGTCCGGCTGCCGTCCCGTCCCGAGTCGGCCGCCACGGCCCGCAGGCTGACGCAGTGTGTGGTCCTGCGTCAGTGGGCCCTCTCCCCGCAGATCGCCGAGCACGCGATCCTGCTCGTCTCCGAGCTCGTCGGCAATGCGGTGCGCCATACCGGCGCACGTGTCTTCGGGCTGCGGCTGCTGCGGCGTCGTGGCTGGATCAGGGTCGAGGTCCGGGATCCCTCGCGCGGCCTGCCCTGTCTGATGCCCGTGCATGAGCTGGACACCAGCGGCCGTGGTCTGTTCCTGGTCGACAAGCTCTCCGACCGCTGGGGGGTCGATCTGTTGCCGCGCGGCAAGACGACCTGGTTCGAGATGCGGATCTCCGACCGCTGACGGCCGGCGGTGGTCGGCCGCCGAGCCCGCCCCGGCGCACAAAAGCCCCCGTCTGCCGCAGCGCGGCACTGGGGGCTTACTGCGCGCGGTCGTGGACTGGAGGGGTGGGTCCACGACCGCTCTGGACGACCTGGCCCGGGTCAATGGGGGTCGTGGCACCGACTATGACAGACCGGCGGCCGGTCGCCAAAAGTTCCTATCGGGAAAAAAGCCGCATAGGGGTGCAACGATGAAGTGAATCCAAGGTGAAATCAGCCACCCGCCTGGAAAACGGTGAATAGATATGGGTTGCAGTGGGTGATTCCTTGATCCGATGGCGGTGTGGCGACAGGTCGGGGTTGTGGGCTGCGCCGGCCATGGAGTTGGTCAATCGTTACTTTCATCCCCTTTCTGCCCCTCCCGAGCCTCTCCCGAGCCTCTCCCGAGCCCTCTCGAGCCCCCTCAAAGACTTTCGATCTCGCGCGTCCGTCCCTCATCTCGCCACCAGCAGTGCCTCTGAGCCGACGGGGCGGAAACCGGCCTGCTGGAAGGTCCGCACACTGCGGGCGTTTCCCGGCGACTGCTGCGCCCAGACGTAGCCGCCGTCCGGGACCAGATGGCGGGCAGCGTCCGCAAGCCGTGCCCCGAGACCGGCACCGCGCGCCGACAGGTCCACCTCGATGGCGGCCTCCCAGCGTCCCGCGACTCCGCGGCCCAGGACCAGCACCCCGCCGTCCGCTGCCCAGACCCGGACGTCGTCACGGAACTTGAGGGCGCGTGCCACCCGCGGATGGTCGGGGTCCTCTATCTCGCGCAGCGCGAGTTCCGGCGGACCCGGCCGCGACGGTGCGACCGTCAGCAGGTCGATCGTGTTCATGGAACGGCCGGTCCTGGCCATGAGCGCGCTCAGGAAGCCGGGGTTCATGCTCGCGGCCAGCGGGTCGCTGCCCGTGCTCGCCAGGGCCACCCGGATCCACTCCGGGTCCTCGTCGGTGAACACCACCGAGTGAGCGGTGAAGGCCAGGACGCCCGCGTCCCGTGGATTCGGCTGGCGGACCACCGTGGTCGAGCCGTCCGGCGGCGGGAAATGTCCCCTCGCCGCTGCCGACATGATCCGTACCAGTTCATCGTCCGCATCGTTCATGTGTCCATGATCGCCCCGGGGCCCGTTCCGGGGAAGGCGGTGGCCGCCCCCGGAACATGAGGCCCGGCTTCCGCCGATAATCTGGCCCCCGTCAGTAATGCACCAAGAAGGGGTGGACAGTGGCGGACATCGAGGCGGCGCGCAAGGCCTTCGACCGGTACGACCTGAACGGCGACGGGCTGATCTCGGCCGCCGAGTACAAGAGCGTCATGGCGCAGCTGGGCGACTTCCATGTGACCGAGCCGGTCGCCGAGGCCGTCATCAGGGCGAAGGACGGCAACGGCGACGGTCTGCTGACCTTCGACGAGTTCTGGGCATCGCTCGACAAGGACTGACGTCCCGGCGCGTACGGCACGGCCCCCGGCGTCCGCCGGGGGCCGTGCCGTACGCACCGAGCAGGGAAGCCCGGGTCCTCCGTGCTCAGCACTCGATGATGTTCACCGCGAGACCGCCGCGCGCGGTCTCCTTGTACTTCACCGACATATCGGCGCCGGTCTCCTTCATGGTCTTGATGACCTTGTCCAGGGAGACCTTGTGGCTGCCGTCCCCGCGCATCGCCATCCGCGCCGCCGTGACGGCCTTCACCGCTGCCATGCCGTTGCGCTCGATGCACGGGATCTGGACGAGGCCGCCGACCGGGTCGCAGGTCAGGCCCAGGTTGTGTTCCATGCCGATCTCGGCCGCGTTCTCCACCTGCTCCGGGGAGCCGCCCAGCACCTCGGCGAGCGCGCCCGCCGCCATGGAGCAGGCCGAGCCGACCTCGCCCTGGCAGCCGACCTCGGCGCCGGAGATCGACGCGTTCTCCTTGAAAAGCATGCCGACCGCTCCCGCGGCGAGGAGGAAGCGGACCACGCCGTCCTCGTCGGCGCCCGGCACGAAGTTCATGTAGTAGTGCAGGACCGCCGGGATGATGCCCGCCGCGCCGTTCGTCGGAGCGGTGACGACGCGACCACCCGCCGCGTTCTCCTCGTTCACGGCCATGGCGTAGAGCGTGATCCACTCCATCGCGAGCGCATGGGGGTCGCCCTCGGAGCGCAGCTTGCGGGCCGTCGTGGCGGCGCGCCTGCGGACCTTCAGGCCGCCGGGGAGGATGCCCTCACGGGACATGCCGCGGGAGACACAGGACTGCATGACGCGCCAGATCTCCAGCAGTCCCTCGCGGATCTCCTCCTCGGTCCGCCATGCCTTCTCGTTCTCCAGCATCAGCGCGGAGATCGACAGGCCGGTCTCGCGGGAGAGCCGCAGCAGCTCGTCGCCGGTGCGGAAGGGGTACTTCAGCACGGTGTCGTCGAGCTTGATCCGGTCCTGGCCGACCGCGTCCTCGTCCACGACGAAGCCGCCGCCGACCGAGTAGTACGTCTTCTCCAGCAGCGTCGTGCCCTCGGCGTCGTAGGCCCACAGGGTCATGCCGTTCGCGTGGTACGGGAGCGCCTTGCGGCGGTGCAGGACCAGGTCCTCGTCGAAGTCGAAGCCGATCTCGTGCACACCGAGGATGCTGATCCGCTTGCTGCTCTTGATCCGCTCGACCTGGTCGTCGGCGGTCTCGACGTCGACCGTGCGCGGAGAGTTCCCTTCCAGGCCCAGCAGGACGGCCTTCGGGGTGCCGTGGCCGTGGCCGGTGGCGCCCAGCGAGCCGTACAGCTCGGCGCGGACCGCGGTGGTGTGGGCCAGCAGGCCCTCGTTCTTCAGACGACGGGCGAACAGGGCGGCCGCGCGCATCGGGCCGACCGTGTGGGAGCTGGACGGGCCTATGCCGATCGAGAACAGGTCGAAGACCGAGATGGCCACGGGGGAACTCCTTGGGGTTGGTAGACGTCGTCGTCTGCCGGGGTGGTGCAGAAGACAGAGACGCGAGGCGTCTCGTGCGGGGTCGGTGACGGGGGTGGGTGGGGGCGCCACGCGGTTCCGCGGGTGCATGGTGCGGGGCACCGCACTCACAGTCCAGTGTGCGCGGTGCCCCGTTTGTTTTGCTCCGGCTGTTACAGACCAGGGTAAAGCGGATGCTTCGCGGCGAGCGCCGTCACCCTTGCCTTGAGCGCCTCGGCGTCGTAGGAGGGCTTGAGGACCTCGGCGATGACGTCGGCGACCTCGCGGAAGTCCTCGGTCGTGAAACCGCGGGTGGCGAGCGCCGGCGTGCCGATCCGCAGACCCGAGGTGACCATCGGCGGGCGGGGGTCGTTGGGGACCGCATTGCGGTTGACCGTGATGCCGACCTCGTGGAGACGGTCCTCGGCCTGCTGGCCGTCCAGCTCGGAGTGGCGAAGGTCGACCAGGACCAGGTGCACGTCCGTGCCGCCGGACAGGACCGAGACGCCGACCTGCTTGACGTCGTCCTGGACCAGGCGCTCGGCGAGGATCTTCGCGCCCTCCAGGGTGCGCTGCTGGCGCTCCTTGAAGTCCTCGGAGGCCGCGACCTTGAACGAGACGGCCTTGGCCGCGATCACATGCTCCAGCGGACCGCCCTGCTGACCGGGGAAGACCGCGGAGTTGATCTTCTTGGCGAGCTCGGCGGTCGAGAGGATCACACCGCCGCGCGGGCCGCCCAGCGTCTTGTGGGTGGTCGTGGTCACGACATGGGCGTGCGGCACCGGGTTCGGGTGCAGACCCGCGGCGACGAGGCCCGCGAAGTGGGCCATGTCGACCATCAGGTACGCGCCGACCTCGTCCGCGATCCGGCGGAAGGCAGCGAAGTCCAGCTGGCGCGGGTACGCGGACCAGCCGGCCACGATCAGCTTCGGCTTGGACTCCTTGGCGAGCCGTTCGACCTCGGCCATGTCGACCTGGCCGGTGGCGTCGTCCACGTGGTAGGCGACCACGTTGTAGAGCTTGCCGGAGAAGTTGATCTTCATGCCGTGGGTCAGGTGCCCGCCGTGCGCGAGGTTCAGACCCATGATCGTGTCGCCCGGCTTCAGCAGCGCGAACATCGCGGCCGCGTTGGCCTGGGCGCCCGAGTGCGGCTGGACATTGGCGTGCTCGGCGCCGAACAGCGCCTTGATGCGGTCGATGGCGATCTGCTCGACGACATCGACGTGCTCGCAGCCGCCGTAGTAGCGGCGGCCCGGGTAGCCCTCGGCGTACTTGTTGGTGAGGACCGAGCCCTGGGCCTCCATGACCGCGACCGGAGCGAAGTTCTCCGAGGCGATCATCTCGAGGGTGGACTGCTGACGGTGGAGCTCGGCGTCGACGGCGGCGGCGACGTCCGGGTCGAGCTCATGGAGGGGAGTGTTCAGAAGCGACATCACGCGATCCCTTGTGGCCAGTGGTCTTCGGTCAGCCGGCGAATTCGGTGTACTCGTCGGCGGAGAGCAGGTCGGCCGGCTCCTCCGTGACGCGCACCTTGAACAGCCAGCCGCCCTCGAACGGGGCGCTGTTCACCAGCGACGGGTCGTTGACGACGTCGTCGTTGACCGCGGTGACCTCGCCGGAGACCGGGGAGTACAGGTCGCTGACCGACTTGGTGGACTCCAGTTCGCCACAGGTCTCGCCCGCGCTCACCGTGTCACCGATCTCGGGGAGCTGGACGTACACGACGTCGCCGAGGGCGTTCGCCGCGTGCTCCGTGATGCCGACCGTCGACACGCCGTCCTCGGCGGCCGACAGCCACTCGTGCTCCTTGCTGTAGCGCAGTTGCTGGGGGTTGCTCATGTGCTGAATTCTCCTGTACGCGGTGGACTGCTGCTTACGGGGCTGGTGAGGGGCTACTTCTGGCGCTTGTAGAAGGGAAGCGCAACGACCTCGTACGGCTCATGAGTACCGCGGATGTCGACACCGACGCCCGCACTGCCGGGCGCGGCGTGAGCGGCGTCCACATAGGCCATGGCGATCGGCTTGCCCAGGGTCGGCGACGGGGCGCCCGACGTGATCTCGCCGATCACCTGACCGCCCGCGACCACGGACATTCCGGCTCGGGGCACACGGCGGCCCTCGGCGACGAGACCGACCAGCTTGCGCGGGGGGTTCGTGGCGGCGCGCTCGGCCGCCGTCCCGAGGGCCGCACGGCCGACGAAGTCACCCTCCTTCTCGAACTTCACGACCCGGCCCAGACCCGCGTCGAAGGGTGTGAGCGAGGTGGTCAGCTCATGCCCGTACAGCGGCATGCCCGCCTCCAGGCGCAGCGTGTCACGGCAGGACAGACCGCAGGGGACGAGACCGACCGGCTCGCCCGCCTCGGTCAGAGCCCGCCACAGCTTCTCGGCGTGCTGCGGCTCCACGAAGAGCTCGAAGCCGTCCTCGCCGGTGTAACCGGTACGGGCGATCAGCGCCGGGACGCCGGCGACGGTGCCGGGCAGGCCCGCGTAGTACTTGAGCCCGTCCAGATCGGCGTCGGTGAGCGACTTCAGGATGCCGGGGGCCTCGGGGCCCTGGACGGCGATCAGCGCGTAGGCGTCGCGGTCGTCGCGTACCTCGGCGTCGAACTCCTCCGCACGGCTGCTCAGCTCGTCGTAGACGGTCTGTGCGTTCGAGGCGTTGGCGACGACCATGTACTCCGTCTCGCCGAGGCGGTAGACGATCAGGTCGTCGAGGATTCCGCCGTCCTCCTGGCAGATCATCGTGTAGCGGGCGCGGCCGACGGAGACACCGCCGATGTTGCCGACCAGCGAGAAGTCCAGCGCGGCGGCGGCCTCGGGGCCGGTCACGGTGATCTCGCCCATGTGGGAGAGGTCGAAGAGCCCGGCCTTGGTACGTACGGCGTTGTGCTCTTCACGCTCACTCGCGTACCGCAGCGGCATGTCCCAGCCCGCGAAGTCGGTCATGGTCGCGCCCAGTGAGCGATGCAGGGCATCGAGGGCGGTAAGACGGGGGGTGGTGCTCATGGATAGGACTCCCAGGGCATGACTGGCGAGGACGATCCTCCCCATCTGTCATCGAAACCTGAGAGGTTCATCACGGCCATACGTACGCTGCGTACGCAATGGGCATGACTTGCACCTTGGGTGGAGCCGCATGAGCTGCGGCCCGCTTTTCAGATCTGCCTCATCCTCGCGGTACGGGGCCTGAGAGATTCAAGGGAGGGACTTGCTCCTTCGGCGCCCGGCCCACAAAGTGGCCAGGACTCTCCCGCGCGGATTCAAGCGGCCGGTATGCAGTTGGCGCGGACATCATTGCACGGGCGCCACGATCGGCAAATCACTTGTTGGTCATTACCTTTTCTTTAAGCTTCTTGGGCAGGGTCCCGGTGGACCCGACAAGGGGGAGAGCGATGACGTTGCAGCGGCCAGGTGCCTATATGACGACGACGGCGGGAGTGCGCGCCCGGGCCGGCCTGTCCGCGCGCCGGCTGCTGGGCGCATCGGCGCCCGCATCCCCGCCCGTGGTGCGTGATCTGCGCGACCGTGCGGGCCGCGGCCCGCGGAGCCTGGAATTCGCCCGGGGGGACGTGGTCGTGATCTCCGGCCTGCCCGGAAGCGGGAAGTCCACCCTGATCAGGCGGGCCGCGAAGGACGGCGGGATCGACTCCCAGGACACCCGGGACCGCTGGGACGCAAGGATGCCCGGACTGCTTCCCTACGCCGTGTACCGCCCGCTGGTCCGGATGGCCCACTACGCCGGGCTGTGGCGCTCGCTCCGTGCCGGCGGGGGTGTGATCGTGCACGACTGCGGCACCCAGTCCTGGGTCCGCCGCTGGCTGGCCCGTGAGGCCCGCCGCCGCGGCACCTCGCTCCATCTGCTCCTGCTCGACGTCACCCCCGCCGTCGCCCGCGAGGGCCAGCGTGAGCGAGGCCGCGGCGTCTCCCCGTACGCCTTCAGCCGCCATCGCCACGCGGTCTCCCGTCTTGTGCGGGACGCGGAGAAGGGCCGCCTCCCGCGGGGCTGTGCCTCGGCGACGCTGCTGGACCGCGACGCGGCGACCGCGCTGAAGCGCATCGGTTTCGCCGCCATGGACTGAGCCGCCCCGGCGCATCCCCAGCCGTTACCCTGCTTGACGCAGGACATCGGGCCCGGCAGGGGCCGGACGGGGAAGCAGGGGACGCGCAGTGGATACGACATGGCCCGCCAACGAGCTCGAAGAGGTGCTGGCCGCGTCCGTCGGCAGTCCGGGCGCCGGAGGCCGGATCGTCGAGGTGCTCGGACGGAGCCCCGTCTGGGTGCCGCTGCCCAATGGCGGCGGACCGGACAGCCCGAGCCTGGATCTGCCGACCCTCGAGATCGACGGGGCGCCGTACGTCCCGGTCTACAGCTCCCAGCAGCAGTTTCTGCAGTGCGTCGGCGACCGGATGTCCTGCACCGTGGCGCCCGCGATCGAGTTCGCGCGCGGACTGCCGCCGCAGCTCGGGATCGCGGTGAACCCCGGCGGCGCGATCGGAGTGCCGCTGCCGCCGCCCGCGGTCGCCGAGCTGTGCCGGGTCGGCAGGACGCCGCTGGACGGAACGGCGAGCGGGGGCCGGGTGCGGCTGTTCGAGCCGGACTGGCAGGACGAACCGATCGACTTCCTGGCCGCCGCCGCCGGCGAGTTCGAGGGAACCGGTGTGGTGCAGACCGCCCGCCGTGTCCTGGCGAGCATCGAGGGCGACGCGCCGACGCTGTTCGTCGGCGTCCAGCTCTCCGCCTGGGAGGGCCATCACCGCACCGCCCCGATGGACGCCCTCGGCCGCGCGCTCGGCCGGGTCGCCGTGAAGTGGCCGGTCAACCTGGTCCTCCTGGACCTGGCCCAGGACCCGGTGGGCGACTGGATGCTCAACCGCGTCCGGCCCTTCTACACCCGGCAGCACCCGCCGTCGCACACATAGTCGTCAAGGCGGTGTCAGGGCAGCCGCATAAGCTGGTTTGATGACGTGCGCCGCACTTGCCCGGTGCGGCGGCACACACATGGCGGATCGAAGAGGGGCGGGACCCAGAGTGAGTGCGTCAGGCACCGCGGCGACCGGGCAGGTCGACCACATGCTGCGCCAGGTGACGCCCGGGCGCTACGACGCCTACGAGGCGCTGCTGCACGCACTCGCCGACCCGTCGGCCGGTCAGGTGTGGATGCTGCTCTGGCACGGCAGGTCCGGCTCCCCGGACGCCCAGTACGGAAACATGGAGGTGGACGGCCTCAGCTACGCCCCATGTGTCACCTCGGCACAGGAGCTCGCCGCCTCCGGCTGGAACAGGGCGCATGAAGTCGTCACCGGCACCGACATCGCCCGTGCCCTCTTCCCCGACCGCTACGGCATCTGGCTCAATCCGCACGCCCCGGGCGGCGGCGTCGGTATCCCCTGGCCCGATCTGCGCCGGATCGCCACCGGACTCGACCGGATGCCCGCCGGACCCCTGCGGCTGGCCGAGCCCGCCATCGAGATCCCCCAGTTCTACGCCCTGCTCACGCAGAACGCCCATCGCACCCCCGCCGTCCGCTCGCTGCGCAGAGCCTGGGTGCAGCCCGCGCTCGGCGCCCCCTACCTCGCCATCGGTCTCGATCTGTACGACACGGGACAGCAGTCCGTCGACACGGTCCGCGCGATGATGCAGCAGTCGATCGCCGCCGTCCCCGACGGACTCCCCGTCTCCACCGTCGCCATGTCCGACGAGTACGACCCGGTGGCGATGTGGCTGCGGGCCCATGCCCGCCCCTTCTACGACCGCGAGGCCCATGCCGCCCCGCCGCAGCAGCCGGGGTACGGATACCCGCCTCCCGGCTTCGCCGGGGGCACCCCCACCGCACAGCACCGCTGACCGTCCCGGGCCCGGCTCCGACCTCTGCCCTCAACAGCGCTTTGTGTCCAGGAAGTTAATCCAAGCGCTGCGATGTCCCGCCTTCTGCCGTTTTGGCAAGTGTCCGGGTCTCAGGTCGGTATCACCGCTATGCGGACTGTTCACTGGTCTGACGCTCGTGAGTAGTGTTCGGCCGGTCAAGACCACACATGGCGACCCAGGGGTGGACCCATGCGAATATTCAAGTCCCGAGCTGCTCGGGCGGTAACGGCGGTCCTTGCGGTCGGCCTCATCGCCACCGGCTGCTCGAGTGAGCGGGGCAAGGACGAGGGCAAGGGTGGAGAGGACACCTTTGTTTTCGGCGCTCCCGGTGACCCGGGTTCTCTGGACCCGGCGCTCGCGAGCGACGGTGAGACGTTCCGCGTCACCCGTCAGGCCTTCGAGGCCCTGCTCGAGCACGAGTCCGGTGGCAGCAAGCTCGTAGGCGGTCTCGCCGAGAAGTGGTCGAGCGACCCGTCCGGCAAGGTCTGGACGTTCAACCTGCGCAAGGGCGTCAAGTTCCACGACGGCGAGGCGTTCAACGCCAAGGCGGTCTGCGCCAATTACGACCACTGGTTCAACTGGACCGGTACGTACCAGTCGAGCGCGGTCTCCTACTACTGGCAGACCATCATGGGCGGCTTCGCGAAGAACGAGGACAAGGAGACGCCCAAGGCGAACTACAAGTCCTGCACCGCGAAGGACGAGAACACCGCGGTCATCGAGGTCAACGAGACCTCGGCCAACCTGCCCGGCGGATTCTCGCTCCAGGCCCTCGCGATCCACTCGCCGAAGGCGCTGGAGGAGTACAAGAAGCAGGACGCGAGCGCCAAGGGCGACGCGATCACGTACCCCAAGTACAGCCAGGAGGCCGGCACGGTCGCCGGCACCGGCCCGTACAAGATCACGAAGTGGAACAAGGGCAACAAGGAAGTCAGCCTGGAGCGCTTCGACGACTACTGGGGCGAGAAGGCCAAGGTGAAGAACCTGGTCTTCCGTACGCTCGACACCGAGGACGGCCGTCGCCAGGCGCTGCAGGCCGGTGACATCGACGGTTACGACCTGGTCGCGCCCGCCGACATCAAGACGCTGGAGAGCGCCGGCTTCAAGGTGCCGACCCGTGACGTCTTCAACCTCTTCTACCTCGGTATGTCCCAGGAGAAGAACCCGGCGCTGAAGAAGCCCGAGGTCCGCCAGGCCATCGCGCACGCCATCGACCGCGAGAACCTCGTCAAGACCCAGCTGCCCGAGGGCGGCAAGGTCGCGACGCAGTTCATGCCCGACACGGTCGCCGGCTTCTCCGAGAACGTGAAGAAGTACCCCTTCGACACGGCCAAGGCCAAGTCGCTGCTGGCGTCCGCGAAGGCGAGCAACCTCTCCGTCGAGTTCTGCTACCCGACCGAGGTCACCCGCCCGTACATGCCTGCCCCGCAGGACATCTTCGAGCTGATGAAGGCCGACCTGGAGAAGGCCGGCATCAAGGTCACCCCGAAGCCCATGAAGTGGGCCCCGGACTACCTGGACGCCACCGAGGCCGGCTCCTGCGCCCTGCACATGCTGGGCTGGACCGGTGACTTCAACGACGGCTACAACTTCATCGGCACCTGGTTCGCCGGGTACGACAAGCAGTGGGGCTTCAAGGACGACAAGGTCTTCGCCGCGGTGAAGGCCGGTTCCGTCGAGGCCGACCCGACGAAGCGTACGGATCTCTACAAGAAGGCCAACGAGGCCATCATGGACTACCTGCCGGGTGTCCCGCTGTCCTCGTCGCCGCCCGCCATCGCGTTCGGCAAGGACGTCAACCCGCCGAAGGTCTCCCCGCTGACGCAGGAGAACTTCGCCGAGGTCTCCTTCAAGTAGCACACCGCATGGGTCCGCCCGGCCACGGAACGCCGTTGGCCGGGCGGACCCGCATCCCATTTCCGTACCACTCGTACAACACACGCAAGAAAGGGGCATGCGGGGTGTTGCGACTCGTCGTACGACGACTGCTACAGCTGATACCCACCCTGCTCGGCCTGTCGGTTCTGCTCTTCGTATGGCTGAACCGGCTGCCCGGCGGACCCGCCTCGGCGATCCTGGGGGAGCGGGCGACCGAAGCCGAAGTGGCACGCATCAACCGGGCGCTCGGGCTCGACCAGCCGCTCTACGTCCAGTACGGCCGCTTCCTCAAGCGGATCTTCGAACTCGACCTCGGCACTTCGACCCAGACCGGGCAGCCGGTGTGGGACGAGTTCGTCCTGCGTTTTCCCGCGACGGTCGAACTCAGCATCGCCGCGATGGTGATCGCCGTCGCGGTCGGCATCCCGCTCGGCTACCTCGCAGCGCGCAAGCGGGGCGGCTGGATCGACGTGGCCTCGGTCTCCGGATCGCTCATCGGAATCTGCATCCCGGTCTTTTTCCTCGCCCTCATCCTCAAGGGCATCTTCGCCGTCGAGCTGGGCGTCTTCCCCAGCTTCGGCCGCATGGACACCGGCCTCGACGCCACCAGTGTGACCGGATTCGCCGTCCTCGACGGCGTCCTCACCGGCGAGTTCGACGCCTCCTGGGACGCGCTCACGCACCTGGTGCTGCCCGCGCTCGCCCTCTCCTCCATCCCGCTCGCCGTCATCGTGCGCATGACCCGGGCCAGCGTGCTGGAGGTGCTCGGCGAGGACTACATCCGCACCGCCGAGTCCAAGGGCCTGGAGCGCAGGGTCGTCCGCGGCCGCCACATCCTGCGCAACGCGTTGCTGCCCGTGGTCACCACGATCGGTCTGCTCACCGGCAGCCTGCTGTCGGGTGCAGTGCTCACCGAGTCGGTCTTCTCCTTCGGTGGCATCGGCGACTTCATCCGCAAGGCGATCGACGCCCGTGACTACCCGGTGCTCGTCGGCTTCATCATGTTCATCGCGACCGTGTACGTCCTGATCAACCTGCTGGTCGACCTCGCGTACAGCGTCATTGATCCGAGGGTGCGGGTGCACTGATGAGCCTGGCAACTACCAAGACATCGAAGATCGACCGGCTCGCGGAGCTCACTGCCAAGACCGAGAGCTCGAGCGGCGCCAGTCTGTGGCGGGAAGCGTTCCGTCGGCTGCGTGCCAGCAAGATGGCGATCATCGGCGCGATCGTCATCGCCGCGTTCGTCGTGATCGCGATCGTGGGCCCATGGGTCGCCCCGTACGGCCCGACCGAGCAGACCTGGCGTGGTGAGGTCTTCCAGAACCAGGGCAAGTTCGTCGGGGCGCGGGCCGAGAACTGGTTCGGTCTGGACCACCTGGGCCGCGACATGTTCTCCCGCATGCTCGTGGGAGCACGGCAGACCCTGCTGGTCGGTGTGGTCTCCATGCTCATCGGCCTGGTCCTCGGCGCCTTCGTCGGCGCCCTGTCGGGCGCGGCGGCCACCCTCGGCGGGCGCGCGGGACAGCGCATCGACGACGCCATCATGCGTGTCACCGACATCATGCTGGCGCTGCCCTCGCTGCTCCTCGCGGTCTCCGTCGCCGCGGTGATGGGGCAGTCGCTGACCACGGTGATGATCGCCGTCGGTGTGGTGCAGATTCCCATCTTCGCCAGGCTCCTGCGCGGTTCGATGCTCGCGCAGGGCGGCAAGGACTACGTACTGGCTGCGCGCTCCCTCGGCATCCGCAAGCGGCGCATCGTGCTCACCCAGATCATGCCCAACTCGTTGGGCCCGGTGATCGTCCAGGCGACGCTCAGCCTGGCCACCGCCATCATCGAGGCCGCCGCACTGTCCTACCTCGGACTCGGCAACCCCGATCCGGCGGTCCCCGAGTGGGGCGTGATGCTCTCCCAGGCCCAGCGCTTCTTCGACAACGAGCCGATGATGTCCATGTATCCGGCGGTCGCCATCATCATCACCGCTCTCGGCTTCACCCTTCTCGGCGAGGCCATGCGCGAAGCCCTCGACCCGAAGCTGCGAGGTTGATGTCATGCCACTGCTCAATGTGGACGAACTCACCGTCACCTTCGGCGGACGCGGCCGCAAGGACGTCAGGGCCGTCAACGGGGTCTCCTTCTCCGTCGACCAGGGCCAGGTCGTCGGCCTGGTGGGCGAATCGGGTTGCGGCAAGTCCGTCACCTCGCTCGCGCTGATGGGCCTGCTGCCGCGCAAGGGCGTCGCCCTCGGCGGGCGCGCGGACTTCGACGGCGCCGATCTGCTGACGATGAGTCCCGCGAAGATCCGCGATCTGCGCGGCAGCAAGCTCGCGATGATCTTCCAGGACCCGCTGTCCTCGCTGAACCCGGTGATCCCGATCGGCATACAGGTCACCGAGATCCTGCAGCGCCACCGCGGCATGAAGGGCGAGGCGGCCCGCAAGGAAGCCGCGCATCTGCTGGACCGGGTCGGCATCCCCGACCCGACCAGGCGGCTCAAGGAGTACCCGCACCAGCTCTCCGGTGGGATGCGCCAGCGCGCCCTCATCGCCATGGCGGTCGCCTGCGCGCCGCGGCTGCTCATCGCCGACGAGCCGACCACCGCACTGGACGTCACCATCCAGGCGCAGATCCTGGAACTGCTCAAGGAGCTGGTGGACCAGGAGGGCACCGCGCTGCTGATGATCACCCATGACCTGGGTGTCGTCGCCGGGCTGTGCGACCAGGTCAACGTGCTGTACGCGGGCAAGGTCGTCGAATCCTCCGGCAGGCGCGAGCTGTTCGCCCATCCGACGCATCCGTACACGCACGGGCTGCTCGGCTCCATCCCGAGGCTCGACGCCCCGCGCGGTGAATCCCTCAACCCCATCCGCGGGTCCATCAACGACCAGATCGCCTGGGCCGAGGGCTGCGCCTTCGCTCCGCGCTGCGACCGCTACGAGATGGGCTGCCTGACCGGCACGCCCGAACTGACCGAACCACGCGAGGCCGGACACGAGGCCCGCTGCGTCAACCCGGTCCTGCCCACAACGGAGGTCCCGGCATGAGCCTGCTCGAACTCGACGGAGTGAAGGTCCACTTCCCCGTCAAGAAGGGCATCCTCTTCGACCGTACGGTCGGGCATGTCTACGCCGTCGACGGGATTTCGCTGTCGGTCGAGGCGGGCCAGACGTACGGTCTGGTGGGCGAGTCCGGATGTGGCAAGACCACGCTCGGGCGAGCGGTGCTGCGGCTCGTCGACATCACGGACGGCGAGGTCGTCCTCGACGGGACGGATCTGGCGAAGCTCCCCGAGAAGGAGCTGCGCAGCTTCCGGCGGCGGCTCCAGATGGTCTTCCAGGACCCGCTGGGCAGCCTCAACCCTCGGCAGAACATCGAGTCGATCCTGTCCGAGGGCATGGCGGCGCACGGCATCGGCGCCAACCAGGACGAGCGCCGGGAGAAGATCAAGGAGATTCTGGCGAAGGTGGGGCTGCCGTCGAACGCCCTGTCCCGCTACCCGCACGAGTTCTCCGGCGGCCAGCGCCAGCGCATCGGGATCGCGCGGGCACTGGTGCTCGAACCGGACGTGATCATCTGTGACGAGCCGGTCTCCGCGCTGGACGTGTCCATCCAGGCGCAGGTCATCAATCTGCTGGAGGAGCTCCAGGAGTCGATGGGCCTGACGTATCTCGTCATCGCCCATGACCTCGCGGTCGTGCGGCACATCTCGGATGTCATCGGGGTCATGTACCTCGGGTCCCTGGTGGAGGAGGCCCCGAGCGACGCGCTCTACGCCGAGCCCAAGCACCCTTACACCAAGGCCCTGATGTCCGCGGTGCCCGTGCCGGACCCGGAGGTCGAGGACAGCCGCGAGCGCATTCTGCTGCTCGGCGATCTGCCGTCGCCGGCCAATCCGCCCGCGGGCTGCCGTTTCCACACGCGTTGTCCCTGGAAGCAGGACACGCTGTGTGCGACGGAGCGCCCGGAGCTGAAGGATCTCGGGTCCGGCCACAAGGTGGCCTGCCACTTCGCGGCCGAGATCGCGGCGGGCGAGATCGCGCGCACGTCGGGAGAGGTCGTCCCGGCGGTGCGCGAAGGCGTGGAGGACGTGGACCCGGAGGTGCTCCCGGACACCGACACCACGCCGGTGCCGGCTCCGCGTGCGGGCGGGGCGCCGGAATCGGCGTCTGTGTCCGACAGGGTGCCGGAGGCCGCACCCGATGCCCCGGACACCAGTGGTGAGAGGGCCGACGACGCTGCCGACGAGGCAGTGGAGAAGGATTCCGAGCAGGCCGCGGAGACTCCTGCCGCGCCCGGCTCGGACGAGGCGCCCGACGACTCCGACGAGGCGTCGGAGGCACCGGTCCGTCAGTAGCCCCGACCGGGTGCGGGGCGCTGCGCCCCGCACCCGGCATCCGGGTCACGGTGGGGTTGCACCACCCGGTCGGTGTGGCGCCCTGCCGCGGGGTGCCACCCGGATGTCCGTCCCGGAGCGCCGGACGGGCCGGGATTGCCGCACACCGTGGGACGGCCGTCCGGCCGCGCAGGGGTACGCATCCGGAACGTCGGACGGATGGCCGGGGTCGGGGCCGATGCCGCCCGGGCCCGCCCCACCACCCGCGGGCCCCAGCCCGGTCCGGTGATGACCACCTGCACCCCGGCCGGCGCGCCGCGGAGTCGAGAACGTCCCCGGCACCAAAGGGCGCGGCCACGGCCCGGGGCCTGGCCAGGACCCAGGCCACCGGCGCGGCACAATTGGGCGGTGTTCCACGAACTGTTCACCCCCTCCGTTCAGCATGCCCTCGACCTCGCCGGGATCTTCGTGTTCGCGATCTCCGGTGCCCTCCTCGCCGTACGCAAGAACTTCGACGTCTTCGGTATCGCCGTCCTCGCCGAGGTCACCGCGCTGGGTGGCGGACTCTTCCGTGATCTGGTGATCGGGGCGGTGCCGCCCGCCGCGTTCACGGATCTCGGGTATTTTCTGATGCCGCTCGTCGCGGCCACGTTCGTCTTCTTCCTCCACCCGGAGGTCGAGCGCATCCAGGGCTCGGTCAACGTCTTCGACGCCGCGGGGCTCGGCCTCTTCTGCGTCACCGGTACGACGAAGGCGTACGAATACGGCCTCGGTCTGACCTCGTCCGCGGTGCTCGGCCTGGCCACCGCCGTCGGCGGCGGTGTTCTTCGCGACGTTCTCGCCAACGAGGTGCCCTCGTTGCTGCGCTGGGACCGGGACCTGTACGCCGTGCCCGCGATCGTCGGCGCCACGATGGTGGTGCTCTGCATCCGATTCGATGCGCTGAACGCCACCACCAGCGGATTCGCCGTGGCGACCGCGTTCGTCCTGCGGCTGCTCGCCATGCGCTTCCACTGGCGGGCCCCGCGCGCATGGAACCGCCGGTCCTCCGCCACCGAGCCGGCCGACGAAAGCGTGAGGAAAGCTACCGCTTAGTAGTTTCCTGATGTACGGTTCGGTCATGGCACAGGTGGCACAGGCAACCATCGGGAACAGCGAGTTCGACCGCGACACCGCTGTGACCCTGCGAGACCCGAATGTTCCGGGTCTGTACGACGCGGAGCTCTCCGCGGGCTGGACGATCATCCGCGCGGTCAACGGCGGCTATCTGCTGGCGATGCTCGGGCGTGCGCTCTCCGACGCGCTGCCGCACCCGGACCCGTTCACGGTCTCGGCGCACTACCTCAGTCCGTCCGAGCCGGGACCCGCGGTGATCCGCACGGAGACGCTCCGTAGCGGACGCACCCTCTCCACCGGTCAGGCGTCCCTGATCCAGTACGCGGAGGACGGCACCGAGATCGAGCGCATCCGCGTCCTGGCCACCTACGGCGACCTGGACGGGCTGCCCGACGACGTCCGTACGACTGCCAAGCCGCCGGCCATCCCGCCGTACGAGCACTGCCTCGGACCGGCCGACGGGCCGACCCCCGCCATCCCGGGCTCCTCCGCGATCACCGAGCGGCTGCGCATCAAGCTCGACCCCGCCACGGTGGGCTGGGCCGTCGGCGCGCCCTCCGGCAAGGGGGAGATGCGCGGCTGGTTCGGGCTCGCCGACGGGCGCGATGCGGATCCGCTGTCCTTGCTGCTCACCGTGGACGCGCTGCCGCCGACCTCGTTCGAGCTGGGGATCAAGGGCTGGACCCCGACCGTCGAGCTCACCACCCACATCCGCTGCCGCCCGGCTCCCGGGCCGCTGCGGGTCGCCATCACCACCCGCAACCTCGCGGGCGGCTTCCTGGAGGAGGACGCGGAGATCTGGGACAGCGCGGACCGTCTGGTCGCCCAGTCCCGCCAGTTGGCGAAGCTGCCGCAGTAGCGGCCGGGCGCGACCTGTCGTGCCCGCCCGCACGGAGTCCCCGCACGGGCTCTCCCGGAATCGTCGACGACGGCATCGGGGGAGCCCGTTCTGCACGACCCGCTGTGCGCGGTGGGATGTCCGCCTGTGGTGTGTCTCACCGCGGCGCCTAATAGGTATCCAAGATGTGAATTTGATAGCGTCAGTGTGTGCGGTTGACGAAGTTCAGCGATCTGGCGCTACGCGCGGTCATGCGGCTGGCTGTTGTCCGGGACGGGGAGTCCCTGACCACGCGTCAGGTGGCCGAGGCGATGGACGTCCCCTACGCCCACATGGCCAAGGCCGTGGCGCGGCTGCAGCATCTCGGTGTGCTGGAGGCCAGGCGCGGCCGGGGTGGCGGCCTCGAGCTGACGGAGTTCGGCCGTGCGGCTTCGGTCGGCTGGCTGCTGCGTGAGCTGGAGGGGGAGGAGGAAGTGGTCGCCTGCGAGGGTGACCCTCCGTGCCCCCTGCGCGGGGCCTGTCGTCTCCGTAGTGCTCTGCGCGCCGCCCAGCAGGCGTTCTACAGCTCTCTCGATGCGCTGACCGTCGCCGATGTCGTGGCCTCGCCCACGGGGCCGGTGCTGGTGACGCTCACCGGGCGGGGCACCGTCTGAGGTTCCGGATTCCGGGCCGTCGACGACGCGTGCGTCAAAATATGAAGATCACTTACCACTTTGGAGGCTGGTGTGCTCTCCGAGCAGTCCCTTCCCGTCGTCCGTGCCACGCTGCCCGCCATCGGTGCGGCGATCGGCGAGATCACCGACCGCTTCTACTCACGGCTGTTCACGGCCCGTCCGGAACTGCTGAGGGATCTGTTCAACCGAGGCAACCAGGCCGACGGATCACAGCAGCAGGCGCTCGCCGGGTCCATAGCGGGCTTCGCGGCCATGCTGGTGGACCGGCCCGGCACCCGGCCGGACGTCCTGCTCGCCCGGATCGCCCACAAGCACGCCTCGCTCGGCATCACCTCCGAGCAGTACAAGATCGTCCATCGGCATCTCTTCGACGCGATCGCCGAAGTGCTCGGCGACGCGGTCACGCCCGAAGTGGCCGCCGCCTGGGACGAGGTGTACTGGCTGATGGCCAACGCCCTGATCGCGCTGGAGGCGCGGCTCTACGAGGAGGCCGGTGTCGCCGAAGGCATGGTCTGGCGCCCGATGCGGGTGACCGGACGGTGCCGGGAGACGGCCGACGTCGTCTCCTTCACGCTCCTGAACGCCGACGGGAGCCCGAACGGCCGCTTCCTGCCGGGACAGTACGTCAGCGTTCAGGTCGGGCTTCCCGACGGGGCGCGGCAGATCCGCCAGTACAGCCTCTCGCAGGGCCCGGGGCGTGCCGATTGGCGGATCAGCGTGAAGGCCGCCGGTGGCGGACCCGGCCCGGACGGCGAGGTCTCCTCCTGGCTGCACAGGCATCTGCGTGCCGGTGACCGCCTCATGGTGTCCGCCCCATCCGGAGGACTGACCCTGCCGGACGGGAACGACCCGCTGCTGCTCGTCTCCGCCGGCATCGGCAGTACACCGATGCTTTCCATGCTGGACGCCCTGGCCTCCACGGGATCCGTTCGGCGGGTGATCGTGGTGCACGCCGACCGTTCTCCCGACGACCACGCTCATCGCGAGGAACTCGCCCGGCTCGTGGAGGCGTTGCCCAACGCCGAGTGCCATCTCTGGTACGAGACGCCCGACCCAGCCGTTCCCGGTGCTCGGCACGGCCGCACGGACCTCGGAGCGCTGGAACTGCCGCAGGGGCTGATCGCGTACCTGTGCGGCCCGCTGCCCCACCTCCGTGCGGTGCGTGGTGATCTGCTGCGGCTCGGGGTGCCGGCCGCGGACGTCCACTACGAGGTCTTCGGCCCCGACCTCTGGCTCGGGAAGGACTGAGCCGCAGGTCCCGTGCTGTTCAAGAGGTGCCTTCCGGGCCGCCGTGTCGTCGTCCCGGCCGGGCCCGGCGGGCGTACCATCTGCCCGGCGCGGGCCCGGCAACACCCGTGCCGGGGCCCGCGCCCGTGCGGCGTGCGCCCTGAAGTCCACCGGGGGAGGCTGGTCACAGACCGGCTGCTGCCCGGCCGGCGGTCGTGGAGGAAGGGGTGCTGTGATGTTCGCGAGAGTGAGCACCTATGAGGGCTCACCGGTGCCGTCCGAGAGCGACCTGTCCGCGAATTCGGAAGGGGTCGTCAAGCGGGTCCGCTGGGCGAACGGCTTTCTGGGGGTGTACCACCTCGTCGACCGGGCGTCCGGGAAGGCCCTTCTGCTGACCTTGTGGGAGGACGAGGAGACCATGAGGGACAGCGAGGAGGAGGCCGACCGGATCCGGGTGGAAACCGCTCGGAAAGAAGGCCGGCAACTGGTCTCCGTCGAATGCTTCGAAGTGGGATTCAGCCACCTCAAGCCGTGACCGGCACCTCGGCCCGACGACGCGATGGAGCCCGGCGCATCCGGCCAGGTGCGGACCGGTACCGGTTCGGGTGCGTGAGGAGTGTCGGTCCACCGGGGCGCAGACACCGGCTGGCACGCTCGCTCACGCCACCGGGTCCGTGTCGCCGACCGCTCCACCGGTGCGAGGCGGCTCCTGGACGCGGTGTGCCGATCCCGGGGCTCCCGGTGTGCGGATCTCGACGCAGGAGACCTGATGGATGTCAGTACGTTCTACGCACTCTTCGCGGCCAGCTGCTTCACGCTGGTGGGTCTCTGGTGGAACGTGGTGCAGGGACACGAGGACTGGACGAGCCGGCCCCCGCTGCGCCGGATCGTGGGCGGGATCTACCTCTCCTTCCTTTTGCCTGCACTGATGGGTCTGTTCGCGCAGGTGGGCGGTGCCGGGACACCGGGGGTCTGGCGGGCGAGCTTCGTCGTCCTCGCCGTGGTCGGCTGCGTGTCGACCCTGCGTCTGCTCGGGCGCAGCCGCGGGGACAACAACTCCGCGGCCGTGACCAAGGTGCAGGCGGCGGCTGCCGTCGTCTACGCCCTGATCGCGGTGATGGGTGCGGCGCCCGAGCTGGCCGATGTCATCGGGCTCAGCCCCCTCCAGGCCGAGGCGGTTCTGCTGATCCTGTTGATCGTCCTCGGGCACGGCCTGGTGTGGCGGTTCATGGTCGGTGAGGGCCGGCCGGCCGACGCCGACTGAGGGCTGTCCCGCAATCCCCGGTGGATCAGCACGCGGCGTCGGATACGTGGGGTCTCCCCGGGCCCGCCGGGGCCGAGGGGAAGTATCGCAAGGCGGAGGGGTGTTCTCGTACCGGGCGTGTTCGGGCACTCAGGGCAACGGGGCGTGGGGGGTGCCTCCCAGCGGTAGCCGGGGGAGGGCCGTGGCTGTCGTCGCGTGCCCGCCGGGGACTGCGGGACAGCCCGTGGGCAGTTCCGTCCGGATCGGGAGGCCGCTGGTCCGGGTGTGCCGTTCACCGACGCGCCGCGGGCGCCGGTGGGGCCGCTGCTCTCGGACCGGACGCCGAAGCGGGGTGGCCGGCGGCGGGTGGCGGGATCACCGTGAGGTGATCGAGCGGTCGCCCGGGTCCGGACCGGAACCCCCGCTTTCACCGCGCACCGCGGTCCGCCCGCCAGACCGTCATGTCCGCGGTCACGAAGCTGACCCCGCTGTCCGGCAGCGCGGTCGACTTCACCTGGATCACGAGCAGCGCGATGTCTCCGGAGGGGTGCTTGATGCAGATCTCGCTGCCGGCCGCCGCCGCGGCCAGCGGGAGGCGGTGACTGTCGGCGCCGTTGAGGGCGATACGGCATGAATCGAGGGAGGCGCCCGGCTTGGTGTACAGCATGCCGATCACACTGGTGTCGCTCTCCAGGGCGCAGCTGGTCCTGCTGCAGGTGAAGCGGATGTCCCCCTTGCGGTCCTTGCGCGCGACCGGGTCCTTGATGCCCAGTGAGTTCTTCTCGTCCAGCCACTGGAGGGGATGCGCCACGGCTCGCGGCGGCTCGGGCGTGGTCGAGGAGGGGCTCGACCGCCCGGGTGCCCGGCCCCCAGCCCCTGAGGTCGCCGCGGGGGCCGACGAGGACGTTGACGACCGTGCGGACGCTGCCGGGCCGGGTGCCGAGGATGCGGCCGAGTCCCCTTGGCGGAGCCGGGCCGCTGCGTCCATGACCGTCCACGTCAAGCCCGTCAGCAGCAGCGCGGCCGCGGTCACCGCGGCGGCCGTGATCAGCGCGGCCCGTCGCCGGCGGACGCGCCGCTCGTCAGGTCCCGCCGGCCCCGGCCGCACGGGCAACGGCAGCGTGTGCACCGGGGTGGGGTCGGGGACCGGAGACGGAACGATCACCTCCGGCCCCGTGACCTCCCGCCAGACGGCCGGCCCCGCGCCTGCGTCGGCGTCCCGGCCCAGCCGCTTCCGGCACCACTCGACGACTTCCGCCGGCGTGGCCCGCTCCTCCGGATCGGCGGCCAGGCACCGGGCGATCAGCGGACGGAGCTGCGCGGGCAGAAGGGACAGGTCGGGTTCCGAGTGCACGATCCGGTACAGCACGCTGACCGAGGGGCCGTCTCCGTACAGCGGCTCGCCCAGTGCCGCGAACGCCGCTGTCTGGCCGAGCGCGAAGACATCGGTCGCCGCTGTGACTTCACCCGCGGTCGCCTGCTCGGGAGCCATGTACTGGGGCGTGCCGACGGCGGCGCCCGTGGCTGTGTGCGAGGTGACGCCGGAGGCCAGCGAGATACCGAAGTCGATCACACGCGGCCCGTCGGCGGCCAGGAGCACGTTCGACGGCTTCAGGTCCCGGTGCACGATTCCCGCACCATGGACGGCCTGCAGCGCCTCGGCCACCCCCGCCATCAGCCACAGCACCGCCGGCACCGGCAGCGGTCCGCGCCGGGCGACGGCCTCTGCCAGGGAGGGCCCGGGCACGTACAGCGTGGCCAGCCAGGGCGGTACGCCGTCCGCGTCGGCGTCGATCAGCTCGGCGGTGTACGCGCCCCGGACCCGCCGGGCCGCCGCTATCTCCCGGCGGAACCGCTGCCGGAAGGCCGGATCGCCGGCCAGCTCCGGGCGTACCACCTTGATCGCCACCGGCCGGCCGCCCTGCGTGTGCGACAGGTAGACCCGGCCCATGCCGCCCTCGCCCAGTCGGGCGGCGAGGCGGTAACCAGCCACCAGGGGCGGATCGTCCGTCTGCAGTGGCTGGAACACCTCGGTCGCGCTGGTCATCGGTTTTCGTCCCCCCGCTCCGATGAGCTGATCATCGGCAGCAGCCTAGACGTTGCCGCGTGACCGCTGGTCGGAGCCGGGGTGCAAGCTTCCGGGTCCATGGCGTCCCACCGGATCCGGCGGGACCGGAACCCCCTAGCACCGTTCGGCGCCCGGCGTGTCCCGGCCGGGGCCCTGGGGCCCGTGGCGGGACGTCGTCGCGCCGTCCGCCTGCCCGCGGTCCTGCAGCCAGTGGAGGCGGCCCAGCGAGACCAGGCGCATCCGGTCACGGGCTGAGCGGGCGACCTCCGCCTCGTCCGGACCCCCGGTGCCACCGGAGTCCAGGGCCTCGCGGGCCTCGAGGAAGGCGGACGAGGTGATCACCATGTGGTCGACGTACATGCCCGCCAGCATCTGCAGGTCGGTCGTGCTCCAGCCCTCGGACGCCCGCTCCCCGGCGAGTGCGGCAGCCACTTCCCGGGTGAAGAGGTTCAGTTGAGCCGCGATGGCCGAACGGACCGGACCCACACCGCCGTGCCGCTCGCGGGCAATGAAGCGGAAATGGGCGGGCTGCTCACGGACATGACGAGCGATGAGGTCCACGCTGCGCTCGATCCGCACCTCGGCATCGCCCGTCTCCGCGAGGATCTCGCCGATGAGCCCGTGCAGACTGCCCAGCGCCTCCTCGACCAGCGCGACGCCGAGCTCCGCGAGATCGGAGAAGTGCCGGTAGAAGGCGGCCGGAGCAATCCCAACGGCCCGGGTCACCTCGCGCAGTCCGAGGCTGCTCAGGCTCTGGTCCTCCAGCAGTCGCAGGGCTGCGTCCAGGAGCGCCTGACGGGTTTTCAGCTTCTGGGCCTGGCGGATGCCGACGGTGTGACTCATGCCATTCAGTAAACAACCGTTCTCCGGTTCTGGGAAGACTAGACTGGGTAGTCAGTGAACAGTCGTACTCAATTCCGATCGCAGAAAGGCTGATGATGATCGCCCTCGTCGCCGCACTCCTGCTTCTGGGAGTCCTTCTGGGCGCCGTGGCTCAGATCCCCCTCCCCGTGTCCGCCGTCGCCGCCTCGCTCATCGGTGCCTGGCTGCTCGTGTTCGTGATGCGCGAGCGGCTCGCGCACCGCAGGCCCCGCTGACCCCCGAGGAGTGTCGGACCATGGAACTCACCTCCCCCGCCCGCAGGTTCACCGGTACGCGTGACGCCGACGGCATGGCCGTCGCCTCGTTCGTGTCCGGACTGCTCGGGCTGCTCGTCATGAATGTCGTCCTCGGCCCGAGCGCCGTCGTGCTGGCCACCCTGGCCCTCTGGCGCGGCACGGCCCGGCGTGGCCGAGCCCTGCTGGGTCTGGCCCTCGGCGTGGCCGACCTCGTCGTCCTCGCCGTGCTCGTCACCGTCAACGGCACGTTCACCTGGACCCTGGGCGGCTGACGTCCTGCGTGACCACCGCGCGCTTCCCCCGCCGTCGACCGGTCGGCGGAAGCGCGCGGTCCGCCCCTCGGGGTGCGGGTGTACGCCCACGGAGGCCCGAACGGTCACCCGGCGGCGCAACCGGGGCACCCGGCGCTCGTAGAATCGTGGTCACCATGGCTTACCTCGACCACGCCGCGACCACTCCGATGCTGCCGGAAGCGATCGAGGCGATGACCGCCCAGCTCGCCGTCACCGGCAATGCCTCGTCGTTGCACGCCGCGGGCCGCCGGGCCCGCCGTACCGTCGAGGAGGCCCGGGAGATCCTCGCCGAGGCGCTCGGGGCGCGGCCCAGTGAGGTCGTGCTCACCTCCGGCGGCACCGAGGCCGACAACCTCGCCGTGAAGGGCCTCTACTGGTCCAGACGGGACGCCGAGCCCCGCCGGACCCGCGTGCTGACCACTCCCGTGGAGCACCACGCCGTCCTCGACGCCGTGCACTGGCTGGGCGAGCACGAGGGCGCGAACGTCGAGTACCTACCGGTCGACCGGCACGGGCGTGTGCATCCCGGGACGCTGCGCGAGGCGATCGAGCGCGACCCCGACGACGTGGCGCTCGCCACCGTCATGTGGGCCAACAACGAGATCGGCACCGTCATGCCGATCCGTGAACTCGTCGAAACCGCAGCGGAGTTCGGGGTTCCCGTGCATTCCGATGCCGTTCAGGCCTTCGGACAGCTCGATCTTGACTTCGGCGCCTCCGAACTGGCCGCGATGACCGTCAGCGGCCACAAGATCGGCGGCCCGTACGGAATCGGCGCGCTGCTCCTCGGCCGGGAGCACACCCCGGTGCCTGTCCTGCACGGCGGCGGCCAGGAACGCCATGTGCGCTCCGGCACCCTCGACGTTCCCTCGGTCGCCGCGTTCGCCGTGGCCGGGCGGCTCGCCGCCGAGCGGCGCCACGGCTTCGCCCGTGAGGTCGGCGCCCTGCGCGACAAGCTGATCGAGGCGGTACGGTCGGCCGTTCCCGACGCGATCCTCGGCGGTGATCCGGAGAACCGGCTCCCGGCCAACGCCCACTTCACCTTCCCCGGCTGCGAGGGCGACTCCCTGCTGCTGCTCCTCGACGCCCAGGGCATCGAATGCTCCACCGGCTCCGCGTGCACCGCGGGCATCGCCCAGCCCAGCCATGTCCTGCTCGCCACCGGTACCGACCCGGATCTGGCCCGCGGCACACTGCGCTTCAGCCTCGGCCACACCTCGACCGAGGAGGACGTGGAGGCCGTCGCCAAGGCCATCGGCCCGGTGGTCGAGCGGGCCCGCACGGCGGGACTCAGCTAGGGCCTGTCCGGGCGGTCTTCTCGGGCCCGCGACGACGGCTGCGGTGCTCCACGGGCTAGCGCTGGGAGGTGCCGCCAAGCTGCGTTGTCGGAGTCGCCCGGGTACGTCCGCGGTACGAGGGCGCTCTTCCCCGGCCTGCGGCCGGGTGGGGGCACCGCTGGCGGAGCCAGGGAGTGCCCCACCGCCTTGCGATGTTTCCCCTCGGCCCCTGGCGGGCCCGGGGAGACCCCATGCATCCGACGCCGCGGGCCGATCCTCGAAGATTGCCCGGACCGGACGTAGGACCTTTCGTTTGGATCGGGCTGGATCGGTGTGCCGGGGCACGCGAGCCCGGCAAGATCCGAACGAAAGACCCCTAGTGCTCTGACCGGAACGGGCCTGCCGGGGTTCTCTGCCCGGCCGCGGTCGTCCGCTGCGCCTGGCTGGGCGACGGCGCCGTCATCTCCCGCCGCACCAGCTTCAGATACCGGTCCCAGTCCCAGTGCGGGCCGGGGTCGGTGTGGTCCGTTCCCTGTACCTCCACATGGCCGACGATGTGCTCCCGGTCGACCGGGATTCCGTACCGCTTGCATATACCGGCGGTCAGCCGCGCCGATGACGCGTACATCGCGTCCGTGAAGTCCTGCGGCCGGTCGACGAAGCCCTCGTGCTCGATGCCGATGCTCCGCTCGTTCATGTCCCTGTTCCCGGCGTGGTAGCCGACGTCGAGCTCGCGGATCATCTGGGCGATCCGCCCGTCCTTCCCCACGACATAGTGCGTCGCCGCGCGGTGACCCGGGTTTCTGAAGACCTTCAGGGCGGTCAGGAAGCTGCCCTGGACGACATGGATCACCACCCGGTCGATGGTGTAGTCGTCGGGACGGTCGGCCCGGCGCCAGTTCGCCGATGCGGCGGCCGTCCATACCGCGCCGACATGGTCCAGCTCGCCCTCCACGCGTTTCTTCTCCATACCGGGCAGCCGCCACCACAGACGCCTCAGCTCGTCCTGCGCCGTCACCCCGGCACCGACGAGCGCAGCTCCGCCACCGATCAGTACCGCCCGCCGGCCGATGCCGGTCCGCGTCTTCCTGCTCCCCATGCCGCCCCTTCTCGGCCCTCCCAGGACCTCGTCACCTCCCGAACGTCCACTCGCGGGTCCCGGGTTCCCGCGGCCCCGTACTCTGGTAGGGCTATGACTCAGACACCCCAGCGCCCCCTCCGTGTGCTCGCCGCCATGTCCGGCGGAGTGGACTCCGCCGTCGCCGCCGCCCGCGCCGCCGAGGCGGGGCACGATGTCACCGGGGTGCACCTGGCGCTCTCCGCGAATCCGCAGTCCTTCCGTACCGGCGCGCGCGGCTGCTGCACCATCGAGGACTCCCGGGACGCCCGCCGCGCCGCCGACGTCATCGGCATCCCCTTCTACGTCTGGGACCTCGCCGAGCGCTTCCGCGAGGACGTGGTCGAGGACTTCATCGCGGAGTACGAGGCCGGTCGCACCCCGAACCCCTGTCTGCGCTGCAACGAGAAGATCAAGTTCGCCGCCCTGCTGGACAAGGCGCTGGCTCTGGGCTTCGACGCCGTGTGCACGGGGCACTACGCGACGGTGGTGGTGCGGGACGACGGCACCCGGGAGCTGCACCGCGCGAGCGACATGGCCAAGGACCAGTCGTACGTCCTCGGCGTGCTCGACGAGAAGCAGCTCGCGCACGCGATGTTCCCGCTCGGCGACACCCTGACCACCAAGGACGAGATCCGGGCCGAGGCCGAGCGGCGCGGTCTGGCCGTGGCGAAGAAGCCCGACAGCCACGACATCTGCTTCATCGCCGACGGTGACACCCAGGGCTTCCTCGCCTCCCGCCTCGGCAAGGCCGAGGGCGACATCGTGGACGAGTCGGGCACGAAGGTGGGCACCCACGAGGGCGCCTTCGGGTTCACCATCGGACAGCGCAAGGGCCTGCGCATCGGCCACCCGGCACCCGACGGCAAGCCGCGGTACGTGCTGGACATCTCGCCGGTCGACAACACCGTCACGGTGGGTCCGGCCGAGTCGCTCGAGGTCAGCGCCCTCACCGCGATCAAGCCCCGCTGGTGCGGTACGGCCCCCGCCGGCCCCGGTACGTACACGGCGCAGCTGCGTGCCCACGGGGGTGAGACCGAGGTGGCGGCGGAAATGGTGGACGACGAGCTGCGGGTGACGTTCACCGAGCCCGTCCGCGGCGTGGCACCCGGCCAGGCGATCGTGCTCTACGACGGCACGCGCGTGGTCGGCTCGGCGACGATCGCGACGACGACGCGGAGCGCGACCGCCGTGGCATAACCCGTCGGTCCGCCCCGGTCGGCCGGGTCCACCGGACCCAACCCCGGGGAAAGCCGACCGGCACCGGCGCCAGGACATGCGGTGCCACCACGGGTGCGACGCGTGCGAGTGCGGTGCCGGCCACGGGCGAGGGCCTCGGCGACCACCCGTACCCTCTCGCGCTGCCGGTCCGGCGCCGCCCTCCACTGCCATCACGCGCGCACCGGTCGCCCGGAGCCGGTCCGTCGGCACTCGCCCGTCGCCCGTACCGCTGGTCGTACGCCAGGGTGTGGGACGGCGCCTCGAGGACGGCCCGCATCGGGGAGCGCTGCACGCGGCCCGAACCGCCGACGGCATCCCCTCGCCCCGGCAGAACTCCAGGGCGTCGCTGCGGCGGTCCCCGGCGAGCAGAAACGGTTCAGGCGCGCCCTGCGAGCCGTGCTCGCCCGGCGCCCGACCGGCGTGGGTCCGGAACGACGGCTTCGTGAACGGGAGCCGGCCGGATCGCCGGTTCGTGAACGGGGAGCCGGCCGGCGGACGTCTCCGGCCTCCGGGGTCACCCTCCCTCGGAGCCCCTTACGGTGGACCGCATGAACATCTGTGTCTTCCTCTCCGCCGCCGACCTCGACGAGCGCTACACCCGGCCCGCCCGCGAATTCGCCGAACTGCTCGGCAAGGGCGGCCACACCCTGGTGTGGGGAGGCTCGGACGTCGGCCTGATGAAGGTCGTCGCGGACGGGGTGCAGGAGGCCGGAGGCAGGCTTGTCGGTGTCTCGGTCGACTTCCTGCAGCACAAGGCCAGGCCCGTCGCCGACGAGATGGTGGTGGCCCGCGATCTCGCCGAGAGAAAGGCACTGATGCTCGCCA
Source organism: Streptomyces sp. NPDC043861 (assembly GCF_056435905.1). Classification (NCBI taxonomy): domain Bacteria; kingdom Bacillati; phylum Actinomycetota; class Actinomycetes; order Kitasatosporales; family Streptomycetaceae; genus Streptomyces; species Streptomyces sp. NPDC043861. The sequence goes on from NZ_JBWKDP010000011.1 coordinate 214,685, forward strand.
AGTCCGACGCCGTCGTGATCATGGTGGGAGGTACGGGCACACTGGACGAGGCGACCGAGATCCTGGAGCTGAAGAAGCACGGGAAGCACACCAAACCGGTGGTGCTGCTCAACGCGGCCGGGTTCTACGACGGTCTGAAGCAGCAGTTCCAGCGGATGGAGGACGAGGGCTTCCTGCCCGTACCCCTCACCGACCTCGTGTTCTTCGCCGAGGACGGCGTCGGCGCGCTCGCCCACCTCGAGGAGTGCGCGGGCATCAGGTGATGCGAGCATTGCTGGCATGGCTACACATCTGATCACCGGGGCGGGCTCCGGCATCGGCGCTGCCGTCGCGCGCCGGCTGCACGAACGCGGCGACGAGCTGGTACTGCTCGCCCGTGACGCGGGTCGCGCCAAGGAGTTGGCCGCGGCCCATCCGGGCTCCCGCACCCTCGTCGGCGACCTCGGCACGCCCGACCGGCTGTCCTGGGCCTTCTCCCACCAGACGATGCCCGAACGCCTCGACTCGCTGCTGCACATCGCGGGCGTCGTGGACCTGGGCCGGGTCGGCGACCTCACACCGAAGAGCTGGCAGGCCCAGCTCAATGTGAACCTGGTGGCCCCGGCGGAGCTGACCCGGCTGCTGCTGCCCCAACTCCGCGTCTCCCAGGGCGCGGTGATCTTCGTGAACTCGGGCGCCGGGCTCAACGCCCATGCGGAATGGAGCGCCTACGCCGCCTCCAAGCACGGCCTCAAGGCGCTCGCGGACTCCTTGCGCCAGGAGGAGAAGCCGAACGGTGTCCGGGTCACCTCCGTCTATCCGGGGCGTACCGCCAGCCCGATGCAGGCCAAGGTGCACCAGCAGGAGGGCAAGGAGTACGACGCCTCGAAGTGGATCGACCCCGAGTCGGTCGCGACCACGATCCTCATGTCCCTGGATCTGCCCCGCGACGCCGAGGTCAACGATCTGACCGTGCGGCCCGGACGATGAGCTTCCGCTGGGCCCCCGCCACCGGGGTCGGATCGATGCCGGGCGGCGACGCGCGCGAGGCGGCCAAGACCGTGACCGGGTCGTTCGAGGACTTCCCGTATCTGCCGGAGCTGCCCGCGCGCGGCCCCGGCGCCGACATGATCGGGCGGACCATCGGTCTGCTCGTCGAGATGTATGCGCACGTCGAGCCGAGCGGCTGGCGGATCAGCGACCGGCCGGGGCGGGACACCCGGCGCGCCAGGTCCTGGCTCGGCGAGGACCTCGACGCGCTGGAGGAGTTCACCCAGGGGTACGAGGGCCCGCTCAAGGTCCAGGCCGTAGGGCCGTGGACCCTCGCGGCCGCCCTGGAGGTCAGGAACGGGGAAGCCGCGCTGGGCGACCCCGGCGCCTGCCGTGACCTGGCGGCCTCGCTCGCCGAGGGGCTGCGTACGCATCTCGCGGAGGTGCGGCGGCGGGTCCCCGGAGCCCGGGTGGTGCTCCAGCTCGACGAGCCCTCCCTCACCGCCGTTCTGCGGGGGCGGATCAGGACGGCCAGCGGATACCGGACGCACCGGGCGGTGGACCGCCAGATCGTCGAGGGCGCGCTGCGGGACGTGATGGGCACGACGGACGGGCCGGTGGTGGTGCACTCCTGCGCCCCGGACGTGCCGTTCGCCCTGCTCCGGCGCGCGGGCGCGGCGGGCGTCTCGTTCGATTTCGGTCTTCTCACCGAGCGTGACGAAGAGGCGATCGGTGAGGCCGTGGAGGGGGGCACGAAGCTCTTCGCGGGAGTCGTGGCGTCCACGGACGGTCCATTGTCGGACCCTGCCGGTAGCGTCATGGGTGTCAGGACGCTGTGGCGCAGGCTGGGGCTGAGTCCGGGGACTCTCGAGGAGTCCGTGGTAGTCACTCCCGCGTGCGGACTGGCGGGTGCTTCGCCCGCATATGCGCGCGCGGCGCTCGCGCACTGCGTCCGGGCGGCGCGATCGCTCGCGGACAACCCTGAGTGATGGACTGAGGGCTGAGGTAACGGGAGGACGTAACGGTGGCTGTCGAACAGCAGGGGACGGTGCCCGCGGAGGCACGGGAGAGCCACGCCCAGCTGGCGGAGCAGATCGAGGAGCACCGCTTCCGGTACTACGTGAAGGACCAGCCGGTCGTCAGTGATGCCGAGTTCGACCAGCTCATGCGATCGCTGGAGGCACTGGAGGAGGAGTATCCGGAGCTGCGCACGCCCGACTCGCCGACCCAGAAGGTCGCGGGCGCCTATGCCACGGAGTTCACGGCCGTCGAGCACCGGGAGCGGATGCTCTCGCTCGACAACGCCTTCGACGAGGCGGAGCTGGCGGGCTGGGCGGAACGGGTCGCCAGGGAGGTCGGGACGTCGACGTACCACTTCCTGTGTGAGCTGAAGGTCGACGGTCTCGCGGTCAATCTGACGTACGAGAAGGGCCGCCTGACCCGTGCGGCGACCCGCGGTGACGGTCGTACCGGTGAGGACATCACCCCGAACGTACGGACGATCGCGGACATTCCCGAGCGGCTGCGCGGTGAGCGCATCCCGGATCTCGTCGAGATCCGCGGCGAGGTCTATTTCCCGATGGAGGCCTTCGAGGAGCTCAACGCCCGTCGGGTGGCCGCGGGTGAGCAGCCGTATGCCAATCCCCGCAACTCCGCATCGGGTTCGCTGCGCCAGAAGGATCCGAAGGTCACCGCGACGCTCCCGCTGCACATGGTGGTGCACGGCATCGGCGCACGGGACGGACTGGTGATCGAGCGGCTCTCGGAGGCCTACGAGCTGCTGCGCGAGTGGGGCCTGCCGACCGCCCGGCACAACAAGGTGGTGAACTCCCTCGACGAGGTCCGCGAGTTCATCGCGTACCACGGGGAGAACCGCCACTCCGTGGAGCACGAGATCGACGGAGTCGTGGTCAAACTCGACGAGATCCCCCTCCAGGGCCGGCTCGGCTCGACCTCGCGGGCGCCCCGCTGGGCCATCGCCTGGAAGTACGCACCGGAAGAGGTCAACACCAAGCTGGTCAACATCCGTGTGGGTGTCGGCCGTACCGGCCGGATCACTCCGTACGCCCAGGTGGAGCCGGTCAAGGTGGCGGGCTCGGAGGTCGAGTTCGCCACTTTGCACAACCAGGACGTGGTGAAGGCCAAGGGTGTCCTCATCGGTGACACGGTCGTGCTGCGCAAGGCCGGCGATGTCATTCCCGAGATCCTGGGACCGGTCGTCGATCTGCGGGACGGCACCGAGCGGGAGTTCGTGATGCCGGCCGAGTGCCCCGAGTGCGGCACGGCGCTGAGGCCGATGAAGGAGGGCGACATCGACCTCCGCTGCCCCAACAGCCGCACCTGCCCGGCTCAGTTGCGTGAGCGTCTGTTCTATCTCGCCGGGCGCAAGTGCCTGGACATCGAGGCGTTCGGCTATGTCGCCGCCGCGGCGCTCACCAAGCCGCTCGAGCCGTCCGATCCGCCGCTGGCCGACGAAGGGGATCTGTTCGACCTGACCGTCGAGCAACTGCTGCCCATCAAGGCCTACGTCCTGGACCAGGACAGCGGTCTGCCCAAGCGGGACCCGAAGACCGGCGAGGAGAAGATCGTCACGGTCTTCGCCAACCAGCTCGGCGAGCCCAAGAAGAACACGCTCACGATGCTGGAGAACATCGCGGCGGCCAAGCAGCGGCCGCTGGCCCGTGTCATCACCGGTCTCTCGATCCGTCATGTGGGCCCGGTCGCAGCCGAGGCGCTCGCCCGCGAATTCCGGTCCGTCGACCGGATCGAGCAGGCCACGGAGGAGGAGCTTGCGGCCGTCGAGGGCGTCGGGCCGACGATCGCCGCCTCGCTCAAGCAGTGGTTCGAGGAGGACTGGCACCGCGAAATCCTGCGCAAGTGGCGGGCCGCCGGGGTCCGCATGGAGGAGGAGGGCGCGGGCGAGGACGAGGGGCCGCGTCCGCTGGAGGGTCTCACCGTCGTCGTCACCGGAACTCTGCAGAACTACACCCGGGATGGCGCAAAGGAGACGCTTCAGAGCCTCGGCGCGAAAGTGACCGGTTCCGTTTCGAAGAAGACCGGATTCGTCATTGTGGGTGACAACCCCGGCTCGAAGTACGACAAGGCCATGCAGCTGAAGGTGCCCGTGCTCGACGAGGACGGCTTCGGCGTACTGCTCGAGCAGGGTCCCGAGGCCGCCCGCGAAGCTGCGGTGCCGGCCGGGGAGTAGTACATACGCTCGACAGGAACTCCCTTGGAGGGTCACCCGTTCGGCGCATATCAGATGGATAAGGGTGGCTGGGCTGCATTCGGGCAAGAGCAGTAGAGCGCTGCCCGTCAGAGCCTTCACCGGCCTACTGTTGAGGTGTGCGCCTGTCGTGCACGGCTGCGTGTGGTGGCCTTCCAGCCGTGGTGGCATGACAAGGGGGCCATCGCGTGGCATCGGCACCGCCGGCTGTGAGAGGGACGGGAATGGAACCGACCGAGAGCGCCGCCCCGGTCTCACGGCCGCGCGGATTCGCGGGGTTTGCAGGCTTCGCCGTCAGGATGCCCTTCGCGGTCGCAGGGCTCGCCGCCGTTGTGCTGACGGTGGGTCTCGTCAGCACCCTCAGGGACGGGCACGCCCTGTTCCCCGGCGACACCGAGGGCTGGTCCCTCGCTGTGCTCACCGGCATCGTCGTCGCCCATCTGGTCGCACTCGGCCGCGACCGCTGGTGGAGCGGCACCGGTTCAGGTGCCGCCCTCTCCCTCGCCGTGCTGCTGCTCTACGGCTGGGTGCCGGCGGCTCTGGTCAGCCTGGCCGTCGTGGTGCTCGCCGGCGCGGCCCGCCGGCACCGCTGGCGCCAGGGAGTGCTGCACGGCGCGGCGGACATCCTGGGCATCGGCGCCGCCGCGCTGGTCCTTGCCGGATTCGGGGAGACGCCGACCGTGGAGGAGCCCTGGCAGCCGCTCGCCTGGGGCCTGGAAGCGGTCCCCGAGCTGCTGCTCGCGGCGGGGACGTATCTGGCCGTCACCCGGGTGCTGCTGTGGTACGCACTGGCACCGCAGGGCGGTGGGCTGCCCACCGTCGCCCGTTCGGCCCTGCTGCGGCAGGGCCTTGTCGCGGTGGCCCTGCTCGGTATCACCCCGCTGATCTGTGTGGTGGCGACCGCGCTGCCGGTCCTGCTGCCGCTCTTCGCCGTGCCTCTGATCGCGCTCGACTCGACCCTGTGGATCGCCCGGGCGCGGGCCGAGGAGCAACTGCGCGATCCGCTCACGGGCCTGCCCAACCGTCAATGGCTGCTGGAGCGCACCTGGGCGGCGTTGGAGGAGGCCGAGGGCGTGGGGGCCCGCTCTGCGCTCGTCCTGATCGACCTCGACCGTTTCCGCTCGGTCAATGACACCCTCGGGCATCTGGCGGGTGACCGGCTGCTGCTTCAGATAGCGGAACGGCTGCGGCTCGCCCTGCCGCGCGGTGCCGAGGCGGCACGGCTCGGCGGCGACGAGTTCGCCGTGCTCCTTCCGACGGCCGACTCCACCACCAGCGCGCAGCGCGTCGCCCGTCATCTGGTGGGCCAGCTCTCCTCGCCCCTCGACCTCGACGGCCTCACGCTCGTCCTGGAGGCGAGCGCGGGGCTCGCCGTGTTCCCCGATCACGCGCTCGACGCCGAAGGGCTGCTCAGGCGCGCGGATGTGGCGATGTACCAGGCCAAGCGCGACCGTACGGGTGTCGAGGTGTACGAGTCCAAACGGGATTCGAACACGCCGGACCGGCTCGGTCTTCTCGGCGACCTGCGGCGGGCGCTGGACGCGGGCGACGTGGAACTGCACTACCAGCCCAAGGTCCGCTTCGACGGTCAGGTGGCGGGTCTCGAGGCGCTGGTGCGCTGGGTGCATCCGGACCGTGGACGGGTCCCGCCCGACGAGTTCATCGCCATCGCCGAGTCCTCCGGGCTGATGCCCCATCTGACGGAGTACGTCCTGGAGACGGCACTGGGCCAGGTCGCCAAGTGGCGAGCCCAGGGACTCAATGTGCCGGTCGCCGTCAATGTCTCGCCGCGTGACGTCCACACCCCGGGTTTCGCGGGTGCCGTCGCGGCACGGCTCGCTCGCCACGGAGTTCCGGCATGGGCGCTGCAACTGGAGATCACCGAGCATGTGCTGCTCGAGGATCCGCAGCGCGCCGCGGACACCCTGGCCGGGCTGACCGGTCACGGCGTGAAGATGTCGCTGGACGATTTCGGCACCGGGTACTCGTCACTGGTCCATCTGCGCAAACTGCCCGTCAGCGAACTGAAGATCGACCGGTCGTTCGTGGCCCGGCTGGCATTCGACGCGGAGGACGCCGAGATCGTGCGCTGCACGGTCGACCTCGCCCATTCACTCGGCCTTCTCGTGGTCGCCGAGGGGGTCGAGGACGACGAGACCTGGGAGCGGCTGCGTGATCTGGGGTGTGACGCGGTCCAGGGCTGGCTCGTCGCGGCCGCGATGCCGCCGCAGGAGACCACGGCCTGGCTCCGTGCCCGCGGCGAACACGGCTGGCGCCGCCCTGCGGGGGAACTGCCCGCCGCACCCGCCGAGGCGGACCGTCCGTCGGGCCACGTCGTCAACTAGGGCCTCACGTTTGGATCTTGCCGGGCTCGTGTGCCACGGCACGCAGGCTCGCAGCGTTGTGGTCGGTCGCCCACGCTCCGCGTGGGCTCCTTCCTCTGCCTTGCGATCGCACGCACCGGACCCCGCTCACCGATCCAGCCCGATCCAGACGAAAGACCCCAGGTCCTGTCCGGGCGATCTTCTCGGGCCCGCGACGACAGCTGTGGCACTCCACCGGCCACCGCCGGGTGGGGGCACCCCCGGCGGAGCCAGGGGGAGTACCCCCACGCTGCGTTGTCGGAGTCGCCCGAGTGCGCCCAGTACGGGGGCGCTCTCCACCGGCCTCCGGCCGGTTGGGGTGCCCCCGGCGGAGCAAGGGGGAGTGCCCCCACCGCCTCGCATGCTTCCCCTCGGTCCCTGGCGGGCCCGGGGAGACCCGTGCATCCGACGCCACGGGCCGATCCTCGAAGGTCGCCCGGACAGGACCTGGCCCGCGCACACCTGCGTCCCGGCCGGTCGGGCGCAAGGTCCGCCGGTCCCGCCGCAGGCGGGACGGCCGGCCGGGAGTTCCGGCACGGCCGCCTGAACCACCGGGGGCGGATGGACCCACCTGGGGCGGATCCACGCCAGGGGGCGTGAGCGGCCCGAGATGGCGAAGGGGTCCGGGATGTCGTACCCGTCCTCGGGCGAGGGGCCGATGGTTCATGTGGTCCCGCCGAGGCCGGTGATGGCGAGGGGGCGTCGCCCGGAGGGCGGCCGTGACGCTCGCGCCCGCAGCCCGAGCACGGCTACCGGCCCGTTTGCCTCGCGGGTCCGCCCTGGCTCCGCCGGGGGTGCCCCGACCCGGCCCGAGGCTGGGGGAGATCGGCCTCGTACTCGGCGTACTCGGGCGACTCCCAGCCCGAGAAGATCGCCCGGACAGGACCTGGGCATGGACAGAACAAGGTCGTCGGAGAGTGGCGGAATGCGGCTTCCCGAAGGGGCGTAGGGCAGAAGTGCGGCGGCCCCGGGACGGGGCGGATCGGGTGGCCGGGCACCCGCCCGGAGGGAGGGCCGGTGGGTGCCCTGGCAAAGCGTTTCGCGGGGACGGGCGGCGGCCCCATAGGATTGGGCCAAAACCATCGCACTCACCCCTGAGGATCGCTGCATGCCTGGCATCACGCGCGAGGAGGTCGCTCACCTCGCCCGGCTGGCACGTCTGGAGCTGAAGGACGAAGAGCTCGACCACTTCGCCGGACAGCTCGACGACATCATCGGCGCGGTCGCCCGCGTCTCCGAGGTCGCCGACCAAGACGTACCGCCGACCTCCCACCCGCTGCCGCTGACCAACGTCATGCGCGCGGACGACGTCCGTCCTTCGCTCACCCCCGAGCAGGCGCTCTCCGGTGCCCCTGCACAGGAGCAGCAGCGTTTCAAGGTGCCGCAGATCCTGGGGGAGGACTAAGACAGTCATGACGGACACTCCCATCATCAAGCTCACCGCGGCCGAGATCGCCGCGAAGATCGCCTCCGGCGAGCTCACGGCCGTCGAGGTCACCGAGGCGCACCTGGCCCGGATCGACGCCGTGGACGAGAAGGTCCATGCCTTCCTCCACATCGACCGTGAGGGTGCGCTCGCGCAGGCCCGCGCGGTCGACGAGAAGCGCGAGCGGGGCGAGAAGCTCGGCCCGCTGGCCGGTGTGCCGCTGGCGCTGAAGGACATCTTCACCACCGAGGGCATCCCGACCACGGTCGGGTCCAAGATCCTCGAGGGCTGGATCCCGCCTTACGACGCCACGCTCACCAAGCGTCTGAAGGCCGCCGACATCGTCATCCTCGGCAAGACCAACATGGACGAGTTCGCCATGGGGTCGTCGACCGAGAACAGCGCCTACGGCCCGACGGGCAACCCGTGGGACCTGACGAGGATTCCCGGCGGTTCCGGCGGCGGCTCGTCCGCGGCCCTCGCTTCCTACGAGGCCCCCCTCGCCATCGGCACGGACACCGGCGGTTCGATCCGCCAGCCCGCTGCCGTCACCGGCACCGTCGGCGTCAAGCCGACCTACGGCGCGGTCTCGCGCTTCGGCATGGTCGCCTTCTCGTCGTCCCTCGACCAGGGCGGCCCGTGCGCCCGTACGGTCCTGGACGCGGCGCTGCTGCACGAGGCCATCGCCGGGCACGACCCGCTGGACTCGACCTCCATCGACGCCCCGGTCCCGCCGGTCGTCGAGGCCGCGAGGAACGGCTCGGTCGCCGGCATGCGCGTCGGAGTGGTCAAGCAGTTCCGCGGCGAGGGCTACCAGGCCGGCGTGGTGCAGCGGTTCGACGAGTCCGTCGAGCTGCTGAGGGAGCTGGGCGCCGAGATCGTCGAACTGGACTGCCCGTCCTTCGACCTGGCGCTCTCCGCGTACTACCTGATCGCCCCGTCCGAGTGCTCCTCGAACCTCGCCCGCTTCGACGCCATGCGCTACGGCCTGCGGGTCGGCGACGACGGCACGAAGTCCGCCGAGGACGTCACCGCCCTCACCCGTGAGGCGGGCTTCGGCGACGAGGTCAAGCGCCGCATCATGCTCGGCACGTACGCACTGTCGTCCGGCTACTACGACGCGTACTACGGCAGCGCCCAGAAGGTCCGCACGCTCATCACCCGCGACTTCGAGAAGGCCTTCGAGCAGGTCGACGTGATCGTCTCCCCGACGACCCCGACCACCGCCTTCCCGATCGGCGAGCGCGCCGACGACCCGATGGCGATGTACCTCGCCGACCTGTGCACCATCCCGACCAACCTGGCCGGCAACGCGGCGATGTCGCTGCCCTGCGGCCTGGCCCCGGAGGACAACCTCCCGGTCGGTCTGCAGATCATCGCCCCCGCCATGAAGGACGACCGCCTCTACAAGGTGGGTGCGGCCGTCGAGGCCGCCTTCGTGGCACGCTGGGGCCACCCGCTGCTGGAGGAGGCACCGTCACTGTGAGCACGTTGCAGAAGGCCAAGGGTTTCAAGAAGTCCAGGACCGGCACGTATGTGTCCATGGCCACCACCGCGTTCGGAGCGCTGAGCGTCGCGAAGCAGGCCAAGAAGGCCCGCCTGGAGCACGACACGCTCCGGCTGATCGACGCCGCAGTGTCCGCCGCCGCCATCGTCACCGGACTCGCGATCCTCTACCGGGAGCTGAAGCGCCTGGGCGACGACGACGTCCTGTTCGGCTGAGAGGGAAGTTTCACCGTGACCGTCACGACTGACCTGGTGTCGTACGAGGACGCTCTTGCGTCGTACGACCCCGTCATGGGCCTGGAGGTCCATGTCGAACTCGGCACCAGGACCAAGATGTTCTGCGGCTGCTCGACCGAGCTGGGTGCCGAGCCCAACTCGCAGACCTGCCCCACCTGTCTCGGCCTGCCCGGCTCCCTGCCGGTCATGAACGCCGTGGGCGTCGAGTCCGCAATCAAGATCGGTCTTGCACTCAACTGCGAGATCGCCGAGTGGTGCCGTTTCGCCCGGAAGAACTACTTCTATCCGGACATGCCGAAGAACTTCCAGACCTCGCAGTACGACGAGCCGATCGCCTTCAACGGCTATCTGGACGTCCAGCTGGAGGACGGCGAGATCTTCCGCGTGGAGATCGAGCGCGCCCACATGGAGGAGGACACCGGCAAGTCGACGCACGTCGGCGGTGCCACCGGCCGTATCCACGGTGCGTCCCACTCCCTGCTGGACTACAACCGCGCCGGCATCCCGCTGATCGAGATCGTCACCAAGCCCATCGAGGGCGCCGGTGACCGTGCTCCCGAGGTCGCGAAGGCGTACGTCGCCGAGCTGCGCGAGCTCATCCGTGCGCTCGGTGTCTCCGAGGCCCGGATGGAAATGGGCCAGATGCGCTGCGACGTGAACCTGTCGCTGATGCCCAAGGGCAGTCCTACGTTCGGTACGCGCAGCGAGACGAAGAACGTCAACTCGCTGCGTTCCGTCGAGCGCGCGGCCCGCTTCGAGATCCAGCGGCACGCCGCAGTGCTGAACAGCGGCGGGACGATCATCCAGGAGACCCGTCACTTCCACGAGGAGGACGGCTCGACGACATCGGGCCGGGTCAAGGAGGAGGCCGAGGACTACCGGTACTTCCCGGAGCCCGACCTCGTCCCGGTGGCTCCCTCGCGCGAGTGGGTCGAGGAGCTGCGGGCCACGCTGCCCGAACTGCCGCGGGTGCGCCGCAACCGGCTCCGCGAGGAGTGGGGCATCTCGGAGCACGACATGCAGTCGATCCTCAACGCGGGTGCGGTCGATCTGATCGTTGCGACGATCGACGAGGGTGCGGACTCCGTTTCCGCCCGCAAGTGGTGGATGGGTGAACTGGCCCGTAACGCCAACGAGTCGGGCACGGCGCTGGACGAACTGGCCATCACCCCGGCGCAGGTCGCCCGGGTGACCGCGCTCGTCGCCGCCGGTGATCTGAACGACAAGCTGGCGCGTCAGGTCATCGAAGGCGTCCTCGCGGGCGAGGGCGACCCGGACTCCGTCGTCGAGAAGCGCGGCCTGAAGGTCGTTTCCGACGAGGGCGCGCTGGGCGCCGCCGTCGACGAGGCCATCGCGGGCAATGCGGCCGTCGCGGACAAGATCCGCGGGGGCAAGGTCGCCGCGGTCGGCGCCCTGGTCGGCGCGGTCATGAAGGCCACGCGCGGCCAGGCCGACGCCGCCCGGGTCAAGGAGCTGATCCTGGAGAAGCTCGGCGTGACCGAGGGCTGACCACCGCTGTATGCGCGCTGGGGCGGGACACCGACGGGTGTCCCGCCCCAGTGGCGTTCTCGGTCGTGGCCCGCTGCCGTGGCCGGCGGTCGGGCGCGCCCCACCGACAGCCGCAGGGCCACCGGGAGGACGCCGGAGCCGTCGGCGTCACCGTCCGCAGCAGTGTCGCCGCACGGGCCCGGGACATCGGAACGGCGGGGCCAGTTCGGTGGTGGGGATCAGCAGTTGCCGCCATTGACACCGTCGATACGGCCGCCGAAGTCGCCCTTGTACGTCCGTCGCCAGTCGCCGTCACGGACCTGGCGCGTCTCTTTCGGGTCCCAGTTGATGAAGCAGGCGTCGGTGCTCGCCACGAACGATCCCACGTTGTCGTGGAGTGAGGGCGGCATGTCGCGGTATCCGCCGGCGGACGTCCACTCCCAGCCGGAGCCCCCGAAGTCCGTTCCGGAGAAGAAGCACACCGAGCCGTTGGGGCACGGAGGCACGGCGGCGGGGGCCTCGGCCGCCGCGTTCGCGGCGGGCATCAGCAGGGGAGCGAGCGAGAAGGCAGCGACAGCCGGCCAGAAACGCAGCTTCACGGAATGTCCTCCATGATTTCCCGGAGACCTCCGGGGTGGGGCGGCAGCGACAGATGTCCCAGACGTGATCATGATCCTGTCCAGGCCGGCGGACATCCCGGAGCGGCGCCCCGACGCCACCCGATCGAAGGAGTCCGTCCCCGCCGCCACCTCGTCTCCGGTGGGCACGCCGCGGGCCCGGTACCGCGAATTGGTCCCGGATCAGTGGCCCGACGCGGGGCCGAGTTCCTTCAACCGGTCGGAGATACAGGCGATGAGCGCATCCTCGACCCGGGAACGCTCGGGTTCGGGCAGATCCTCGTAGGCGGCCGAAATTGTCATCCACTCGTTGAACACCGGCCCGGCCGGTGAGAGCAGCCAGTCCACGCACAGATACGGCGCGTCGAGGCTGCGTGCGAGCCGCTCGCTCATCCCGGCGACTTCCGCCGGTACCTCTCCCGACAGAGCCGAACCGGTACCGCCCTCACTGACATTGGCCAGATAGCTGCCCCCGGTCGGCTCGCGCAGCAGTGCGGCCACGAACGCTCCGTTGTGGACGTAGACCCGCACGTCCCCGGAGTTGCGACGGAAGGGCTGGATGATGCACCCCAGCGCGCCCGGGGTCAGCAGATCGACGGCGGCGGTCAGCTGCTCGAAGGACTCCGCCTTGAGGACGCCGTACCCCATGGCCATGTCACGCGGCTTCACGAGGTAGCCGTCCGAGCCGTCGAGTTGGGCGGAGACCGCAGCCAGGGCACGGCGGGCGTACCGGCCGAAGGGGACGCACACGCTCGGCAGCACGGGTATCCCGAGGGCCCCGGCATGGTGGACCATGGCCAGCTTGTCGTTGCCGAGTGCCTCGGGGTCCTTGATCCCGTCATTGAGCAGAACGCTGTCGGAGGCCCGGATCGTACGGGCGATCGCCTGGAGATGACGTCCGGCGCCCGCGTCCCAGGTCCAGGAGGACATGATGAAGCCGCGGCCCTTGCCGAGGAGATCGGCCTCGCCCTGCCACAGGCGGGGGCCGTCGTTCCAGGCGGGGACGATGTCGTTGGCGTGCACCACGGTGAGGTCGAAGCCCCGTGACCTGAGGAGGTCGACGCGCTCGGAACCCTCGCGCCGGAGCCGTGCCTGGACGACGGGATCGTAGTTGTCGGGGCAGGTGATCCAGACGAGCTCGGTCATGTTCGCTCCTTGTCGGTGATGTCGGCCTCGGCGGGGACCGGGCCGGCGTCCGCGGCACCGGGGAAGGCCGGATCGCCGTTCGCGGGGTCCGGGCGGGCCGGCAGTGTGCGCAGGCCGCGCAGCGGGGAGAGGAGAAGCCAGACGATCGCCAGCGACGTTCCGGCCGCGCCGATCCACACGGCCTGGCGCACGCCCGCGAGTTCGGCGATCGCGCCGCCGCAGAGCGCTCCCAGCGGCCGGGCCCCCCAGGCGCAGAAACGCACGGTGGCATTGACCCGCCCGAGCAGGGCGGCAGGGACAGCGCGCTGCCGGAAGCTGACCTGGGCGACGTTGTAGAGGACGAGACCGGCTCCGAAGGCGAAGCTGGAGATGCTGACGAGCCACAGCCGCCAACCGGGCTCGGCCAGGGCCGACAGCAGGGTGAAGGGGGCGGCCACGGCAACACTGAGCTTGATCGTGGTGCTGTCGCCCAGCGCGTCGATGACCCGGCGGGCCACGGAGGTGGCGGCGAGGCCTCCGAGACCGCCGAGCGTGAACAACAGCCCGATGGTCCCCGCAGGTACGGCCAGATCCTGGGCCAGCAGAACGAGGAGCATTGCGTACCCCATGCTCCAGAACAGCGTCATCGTCGTCGAGCAGCAGACCAGCGGGCGTAGGAACCGGTCGGCGAACACGTATCGCACCCCGTCCATGACATCCCGGTGGAGGTGCGCGCCCTTGCCTCGGACGGGAGGCGGCTCACGGTCCTTGATGAACGTCAGGCACAGCGCGGACCAGAGGTAGCCGACGGCCGTGCCGATCAACGCCAGGGGTGCGGTGGCGAGTTGGATGACGAGGCCGCCGGCGCCCGGGCCGGCCACCGCCGCCACCTGTTCGACGCCGACCAGCTTGGCGTTGGCGGAGACGAGTTCCTGGGGTGCGACGAGACGGGGCAGAAAGCTCTGGTCGGCTATGTCGAAGAACACGGTCAGCACACCGGCCGCGAGCGCGACGGCACACAGGTAGCCGATCGACAGCCCGCCCAGGGCCCACACGACCGGCACGCTGCCCAGCACCAGAGCACGCCCGAGGTCGGCGACGATCATCACCGGTCGCTTGCGCATCCGGTCCACCCACGCCCCGGCGGGCAGGCCGACCAGCAGGAACGCGGCGGTCTGACTGGCCGCCACCGCACTCACCTCGAACGGCGACGCGTGCAGGGTGGTCGCGGCGAGCAGCGGCATGGCCAGGCTCATCAGCCAGAAGCCAAGCTGGCTGAGCGACTGCGCGAGCAGCAGCCGGCGCAACCCCTTGCCGCCGGACTTCATGTGCGTCTGCATCGCGGTGCTCACCACCGTGCATCGAGGACGCGCCGGGGCGCGCCGAATCACGGGCGCGCAAGGCGATCACGTTTGGGGGGTCAAGGGCCAGCAGAATGTAACGGCCGCGGAAACGGCCGCACAAGGCAGACCGGGGCCGGTGAGAGCGGACTGAGAGATCCCGCTTCGCCGGTCGGCACCGACCGGGCGCCGACCGGACCCGTGCGAGACGGTCGGCGACGTTGCCGAGGCGCTCGTCCGGGTCCCCACCCGGGCTCTCGCCTTTGCCCGGGGGACGATGACGGTGTCCACTGCGGCGCGGAAGGCGGCCCGCCCTGTGGTCTCCGGTACGGATGCCCTCCGTCCGGAGATTGCCCGGAATCAGTCCCGCACGCCGGCAGGTGGCCAACTGCTCCGGCGACTGTGGATCCGCACCGCTGGGCGGGTCGGTGAGTTGCTGATCGGCCGTGGGCGTGGCGTTTGTTCATCGTGCACGGTCGGAGCCTGCGAGCTGATCACTGTGCACGGTGGCCGGAGCCTGGGAGCGCCTCATAGCGTGCCGGTGGTGCAGAAGTTGCCCTTCCCCACCCGGCTGCGTTCAGGTGCCACCGCCGGCGCGTCGCTTCTGCCGGCCACTGGCCGGCGGCGCCGGAGCGGGCAGCGCGGGACCAGTCGGGGAATGGCCTTCCGCGCCCTTCCTGAAGCGGGGGCCTGCCTTCCGTGTTGATGGAGACAGACACAACGGAACATCCAGCGAGGAACGATATGAAGATGAAGACCAGGGCGGGGCTGCTCGCGCTCGGCGCGGCCACTTTCCTGACCATCGGGATCACCCCGGCGAGCGCCGCCACCTACACCGGGTACTGCTCCACCACCGGCGGGAACGGAAGCGTGGTGATCCAGGGCTGGAGCCATGGCGACCGGGTCATCCCCTACGTCAGCCTCACCGCCTACGACTCGTCAAAGGACGGACATCACATGCGGGTCCGCCTGGTGACGGAAAGCCTCGGGGGCTTCACCACCACCTTCCCGTGGCATGCCAACACGGACGGGGCCAACACCAGCAAGGGCTGGGTGACGGAGGCCCACCCCGGCTATTCGATCGGCGTGGTCAGGGTCGAGGTCGCCAGGTTCGAGAACGGGACCCGCCTGAACTACTGCTCCGACCGCGCCTTCTGATCTCCGCCGTCGGCTGCGTGAGTACGGGTGGATCCATCTCACCGCGCGGAAGAAAGGCATGACGGCTTCGGCCCCGGCCGGATCGGTCGGGGCCGTTTCCCTCGGGGGCGGACCCCTCCTCGGCCATGACATGCCCGGACGGCCGTCGCGGCTGTGACCGGGGCGCAAGCCGGCGCCACGGCGTCCATCACCCAGCGCGTACCACCGGCCGTCACCGGGTTCTTGACCTTCAGCAGGTCCGCATGCCGAGCCCCGGGAGCCACAGCTCTCCCCGGTCGTTGACACCCACATCCCGTGCCATCAGCTCATCGGGCGAGGCCGCTCCACGGGCCCGCAGCTCGGACACGGTCAGACGCGCGACAGCGGCCGCCGAGCTCTCGTCCGCCTCCAGGAAGACCGACTGCCACCAGCCTCGGTCCCGGGTCTGCCAGCCGCGCATCACCATCTCCCGCTCCCGCTCGGGTCCCTGCTCCGCGTCCCGGTCGTCGACGGCCACCCCCAGCCCGTCGTCCGGGCCGTAGGAGACGACCACATCGCGTCCCCGGTCCCGGCCGGAGAGAATCGTGAAGCCCGCCCAGTCGCCCGGCACCTGCACCGGGAGCTGCTCGGCCCAGGCCGCGAGCATCAGTGCGAGTGCGCTCTCCAGGTGCTCCCAGCAGCCCGCGAGCCGGGCGCCGGGCCGGGCCACCGGACGCTCACCCGGCCCGTTGCGGTACAACTGCCAGCTGTACGGCAGAAGATCGAAGTCGTGCGGCTCGGCCGCCGATCCGGCGCCGGCCCATTCGAAGCTGCGGTACTCCTCGGCCTCCAGAGTCTCCGGCCGGTGCGCCGACAGGCGGGCGCCGAGCCGGTCGCCGGACAGCAGCAGCAGCCGGCTGTCGTTGCGCCAGCGGATGCTGGGCCCCTGTGCCGATCCGCCGTAGAGCGTCGGCTCGCCGATCCGCGCGGCGATCGCGTCGTACACCTCGCGGAACGTCTCGCGACGCTCCACCGTGCCTGCCCCCTGGCCGTACGACACGACCGTGACCGGCGGGCGTCCCATGTGGTCCTCCGGCGCTCCGTGAAGCTGCTGCGCGAGCCACGCCGCCTCCGTCGGCGAGCTGACAGCGATGGTCCTCGTTACCCCCGTTGATGCCCCCGTATTGGTCATGTGTCCATGCTGCCAGGCTGTGGTGACAACGCTGCCAATTCCGGATCTTCTCACCCCTTGGACAGGAATGGCGCAATCTCGCTTGGACTCCCCACCCGTCCGCTTGGACGTTCATGCGGCTGTCGTCCCCGGGTCTTTCCGCCGCCACCTGCGCTCACTAACTTCCGGGCGGTAACACGCGACCCGGGAGGATCACTTGGCCACGGACATCTCACGGCGACGGCTGTTCGCCCTCGGCGGAGGCGCCATCGGTGCCGCAGCGGCCGGGTCCCTGCTGCCGCCCTCCCTGCGGACCGCGCTTGCCCATGAGCCGCCGCCCGGCGGCCTGCGCGCGATCAGGCACGTGGTGATCCTTATGCAGGAGAACCGTTCCTTCGACCACTACTTCGGCACTCTGCGCGGCGTTCGCGGCTTCGGTGACCGCAACGCCGTCGAACTTCCCTCCGGGGCATCGGTGTTCGAGCAGCCGGGTCCCCTGCGCACCGTGCTGCCCTTTCCGGTGCGCGACGCCGCCGAGACGCAGAAGAAGGACCTGCAGTACATAGGCGACCTCGATCACTCCTGGGGCGGCGGGGCCAAGGCCTGGCGCGACGGCTGGATGGACGGCTGGGTCTCGGCCAAGACGGCCGCGACCATGGCGTACTACGACCGCCGGGACATCCCCCTGCACTACGAACTCGCGGACACGTTCACCATCTGTGACGCCTACCATTCCTCGATCCATACGTCGACGAGCCCCAACCGCAACCATCTGTGGAGCGGCTGGACGGGCTTCGAGGCCGACGGCAGCCGCGCCGTGACCAACGCCGCGTACGCCGAGGGCACCCATCCCGGCTACCCGTGGCCGACGTACGCCGAACGGCTGGAGAGGGCCGGCCGCACCTGGAAGACCTACCAGGAGTGGGAGAACTTCACCGACAACAACATCGAGTTCTTCACCACCTTCAAGGAGATCGCGCGGAAGGCTCTCGCCAAGGCCGGCGACTTCACCTTCATGGAGGCCTTCTACGCGAAGGTCCGTGAGACCTCCGACACCGCCGAACGGGCCAGGCTGCTCGCGGCCCTGGAGGAGGGCCTGGCCGCGCTCGACGAGGAGGAGCGCTCGCTGTTCGAGCGCGGGCTGCGCCGCACTGAGACCGGCTCGCTCGCCGAGCGGTTCCGCGCGGACGTGGCCGCCGGCACGCTGCCCGAGGTGTCGTACCTGGTGCCGTCCGCGATCGACTCGGAGCATCCCGGCTCGTCCTCACCGGTCGCGTCCGCCACTCTCGTCTACAAGGTGCTGGACGCTCTCGGCGCCCACCCGGACGTGTGGCGGCACACCGTCGTCCTGATCAACTACGACGAGAACGACGGCTTCTTCGACCATGTGCCTCCACCGGTTCCGCCCGCCGGCAGCACGGAGGAGCGCTGGCAGGATAGGCCCACCGGTCTCGGCATCCGAGTGCCGCTGCTCGTCGTGTCGCCGTGGACCGTGGGCGGCTACGTGTGCTCCGAGGTCTTCGACCACAGCTCGGTGATCCGCTTCCTGGAGAAGTGGACCGGAATCGAGGAGCCGAACATCACCGCCTGGCGGCGCACCGTCACCGGCGATCTGACCTCGGCCTTCGACTTCCGGCGCGGGTACCGGCAGCCGGAGGTGGACCCGCCGGGCGCGATCCCGCCGTTCACCGGACGCTGGCGGCCGGAACCCCCGGTGGTGCAGCACATGCCGGTACAGGAGCCCGGAACGCGGCGGGCCCGTCCGCTGCCGTATCAGCCCGACGCCTGTGCGAGGCACGGCGAGGGGGCACTGAACGTCGAGCTCAGCAATACCGGGAGCGCGAGTGCACATTTCGCGCTCTACCCGTACGCCGGTGAGTTTCCCGTCCCGCAGCACAAGGACGTCAGGGGCAGGGAGCGATGGCGCGTGCCCCTCGACGGGGATGCCTACCGCTTCACGGTCACCGGGCCGAACGGCTTCCGTCGCGAGTTCGCCGGACGGGCCGGGGGTACCGGCGCCGAGGTCGCCTCGCGGATCGACCACCACGACCGCGATCTTCACCTGACGCTGCGCAACAACGGCGACCGGGCCATCACGTTCACCGTCCGGCCGCTCGGCTACGTCGACGACGAGGACCTGCGGGACTGGACCAGGAAGCTCGTCGTGAAGCCCGGCCGAAGCCGCACCGTCGTCCACTCGGCCGCCGACGCACAGGGGTGGTACGACGTCGAGGTGACGGCGGAGGGCGACAGCGGCTTCCGACGCCGGCTCATGGGCCATATCGAGAACGGGCGCCCGAGCGTCTCCGGCTGACCTGCGGGGCGCGCGGGAGCGGGGACCCCGGCTCCGGCTTCCGCGCACTCCTGTGACGATCGCCACGAATGTGAGTATTCCCACGAACAGGGCAAACGATCATCAAACGATCGCCCTCTCCTGACAGAGTGCCTCCTGAAGGTCGTGCGTTCTTTGCGGGCAGTTCCCAGTGAAGATCCAGGAATCAACAGGGAGCTCGTCCGTTGGCAGCCATTGCACGGTGGTGCGTCAGGCACCGCCTCGTCGCCGTACTTCTCTGGCTGCTCACCCTCGGTGGCGTCACGGCCGCGGCCGTTCTTGCAGGCGCCGCCTACTCCAACGACTACGAGGTCCCCGGCACCGAGTCGGGCCGTGCGACCGAGCTGATGCGGGCGGGGTTCCCCGGGCAGAGCGGGGCGAGCGACACCGTCGTCTGGCACACGCCGCGCGGAAGCGTCCGGGCCGAGGCCGTCGAGCAGCGCATGACGAAAGCGCTCGACGACATCGCTGCACTCGACGGGGTCGTCTCCGTCACGGGTCCCTATGACGCGACGGAAACCGGTGCTCGCGGCGATGCGCGTGGCGGATCCGGTGGCACGAAGAAGGCAGACAAGGCCTCCGAAGAGGCGTCGGCGAAGAGAACCGGCGAAGCGGTCAAGTCGGGGCATTCGGTCGATGCTGTGGACGCTCCCAGAACCCCGAAAGCGTCGAACCCGCCGAATGCTGCCGGTGCATCCGACTCGGGTGGTCCGGGCCGGAAGCGGCAGTCGGAGAGTGTGGGCACCGCAGGCAAGAACGGCGACGCTGCCCCCGGCGGAGGCGTGAGCACGAAGCGCGCGAGGGGGGACGGAAACGCCGGGAGTGCCACTCGTTCGTCCGCCCCCGGGCAGATCAGCGAGGACGGACGCATCGCGTACGCCACCGTCACCTTCGACAAGGAGGCCGACGAGATACCCGAGGCCCGGGCCCGCGCCGTCATCCGGACGGCCAAGGCCGCCGAGGACTACGGACTGCAGGTCGAACTCGGCGGCAGCGTCACCGCGCTGACCGAAGCGCCGTCCGCACACACCGCCGAGATCGTCGGTGTTGCGGTGGCCGCAGTCGTCCTGTTCCTCGCCTTCGGCTCCGTGGCGGCCAGCCTGCTCCCGATTGCCACCGCGCTCGTCGGCGTCGGTGCCGCGTACGCGGGAATCGTGCTGCTCGGCCATGTCATGGACGTCGCGGACTTCGCGCCCATGCTGGGGCTGCTGATCGGCCTCGGTGTCGGCATCGACTACGCGCTGTTCATCGTGACCAGGCACCGCAAGGGGCTCAGACGCGGACTCTCCGTGGCCAAGGCCGCGGAGAGTGCCGTGGCCACCACCGGCCGTGCCGTCGTCTTCGCCGGTGCAACCGTCTGCATCGCTCTTCTCGGCATGCTGGTCCTGCGTCTGTCCTTCCTCAATGGTGTGGCGATCGCGGCCTGTCTGACGGTTCTGCTGACCGTCGCGGCCTCCGTGACCCTGCTGCCTGCGCTGCTGTCCTTCATCGGGATGTGCGCGCTGAGCCGGCCGGAGCGCCGCAGGCTTGCCAGACGTGGCCCCCGGCCCGAACTCCCGACGGGCTTCGCCGCACGCTGGTCCGCCTTCGTGGAACGTCACCCGAAGCTGCTCGGCTCGATTGCCGCCGTGGTGATGCTCGTCCTCGCCCTGCCCGCGTTCTCACTCCACCTCGGCACGTCCGACCAGGGCAACAACCCGGCATCCAGCACCACCCGCCAGGCGTACGACCTGATCGCCGAGGGCTTCGGGCCCGGCGTCAACGGACCGCTCGCCCTGGTCGCCGAGCTCGACGGTGCCGATGACCGGCTGGCGCTCGAGGGGCTCCCCGACCTGCTCCGGGACACACCGGGCGTGGCCTCCGTCGGGCCCGTCACCTACAACGGCAGCGCCGACACCGCCGTACTCACCGTGGTGCCGGAGACATCGCCGCAGTCGGAGCGGACCAGCGCACTCGTCGACCGGCTCCGGACCGATGTCGTGCCCGCAGCCGAGAGCGGCACGTCCCTCGAGGTCCACGTCGGCGGTGTGACCGCCGGCTACGACGACTTCGCCGGGATCATCGTCGGCAAACTGCCCCTGTTCGTCGGCGTCGTCATCGCGCTGGGCTGTCTGCTTCTGCTGCTCGCCTTCCGCTCCTTCGGAATCCCGCTCAAGGCCGCCCTCATGAATGTGGCCGCCGTCGCCTCGGCCTTCGGCGTCGTCGTCGCGATGTTCCAGTGGGGCTGGGGGAGCGAGCTGCTCGGTCTGGGCAGCGCCGGGCCGATCGAGCCCTTCCTGCCCGTGATCATGGTCTCGGTGCTCTTCGGGCTCTCCATGGACTATCAGGTCTTCCTGGTCAGCCGGATGTACGAGGAGTGGCTCGAGACCGGGGACAACCGGCGGGCCGTCCGGGTCGGCCTCGCTGAGACCAGCCGCGTGATCAACTCCGCGGCGTTCATCATGATCTCGGTCTTCCTCGCCTTCGTCCTCAGCGGCGACCGGGTCATCGCCATGTTCGGCATCGGTCTCGCCGCGGCCGTCGCGCTGGACGCCTTTGTGCTCCGCACGCTCCTGGTGCCCGCCCTCATGCATCTGCTGGGCAGCGCCAACTGGTGGCTGCCCGGCTGGCTGGACCGCCGGCTGCCGCGGATCAGCATCGAAACTCCCGAGACCCGGATCCGTGCACATGCGAAGATCACGGAAGTGCGTGTGAGCGAGGACGGTCCGCTCGCGCGGTGACTCCATACCTCGATGTCCCGGCACTTTGCACACATCGAACGCCGACAAGGAGTGGGATGTTCTCCATACCCCTGGGAGACGGTGCGGAACTCCAGCCCATCGAACCCTGGCAGAGCGAGGAGTTCCTCGCCCATGTGGACCGTGCGCGTGAGTACGCCGGGCCGTGGGTGCCGTTCACGGTCAAGGTCACCGACAGCGATTCCGCGCGTTCCTTCCTCCAGTCCTTCGCCGACAGGCATGCCGCGGACACCGGCCACCTCTGGGTGATCCGGCTCGACGGCACAGTCGTCGGCGGCATTCTCTTCCGGATCTTCGACACCGAGTGCGAATCCTGCGAGGTGGGTGTCTGGCTGGAGCCGTCCGCGGCCGGCCGGGGGCTGATCACCCGGGCCGCTGGCCATGTCATCGACTGGGCCGTGGACGAGCGCGGCATGCACCGTGTCGAATGGCTCGCCTCCTCCGCCAACCACCGCTCCATCGGCGTCGCCGAGCGGCTCGGCTTCAGCCGCGACGGAGTCCTGCGGGAGAGCTTCCCCTGGCAGGGCGTACGCCATGACATGGAGGTCTGGTCCGTTCTCGCCCCCGAGTGGCGCGAACGGCGCGCGGACCGCCCTTCCTGAGTCCCGGACGGGGGTGCCTTAGGGCGGACCGGTGGGCCACCGTCCGACGCCTAAGGCCCCCGCACCGCGAAGATGCGGCACTCTCCCGATGCGGCCGCACCGCCTGGGAGACGAGAGTCGAGACATCGCAGAGAGCGAGGCTCGCAGGAGCCACCGACACCTCGTCACCAGGAGAACACCATGCTCGACTACACCATGCACCAGCTGAACGAGGCCGAGCTGATCCGTCGGGCCGACAACGAGCGACTGGTCCGCCAGGTGCGCCGGACCGCTCGGCGGAACGCCAAGGATGCCCCCGAGGGGCGGGTGAGCAGCCGGAGTCGGTTCCAACGGGCGGCCTGAAGCCCGCGTCATGACGGACTTCCCCATGACCGGCGTCCCGAAGAGGCGTGTCACGGCGGGCGAACTCCGGACCATGCACGTTCCGGTGGCCGTCCCGCCGATATCCGGTGCCGTCGAGCACGGCGGCTGTGCGATGCTCGGCGGCGTGGAGAACAGGTCCGTCAGCCCCGTCTTCGTCGGTCGCACCGGCGAACTGGCGGCCCTCACCGGTGCGCTCACCCGCGTCACCGCTGAGGGCCCCTCCCTGCCCGGAGGTTCCGGCGGCGAGCCGCAGGCGTTTCTCGTCGGTGGAGAGGCCGGCGTCGGCAAGACGCGGCTCATCGAGGAGTTCCGCGACGAGGCCTGCCGCAGAGGCGCGGTCTTCGCCATCGGCGGCTGTGTCGAGATCGGGGCAGACGGACTGCCCTTCGCCCCGTTCTCCACCGCCCTGCGGAGCCTGCGCCGACAACTGCCGGACGAGCTCGCCGCCGCCGCGGTCGGCCGCGAGGAGGAACTGGCCAGGCTGCTGCCCGAGCTGGGCGAAACACCCGCCCGGCAGGCACGGCACGACGAAGACAGCATGGCCCGGCTCTTCGAACTCACCCTGCGGGTCCTGGAACGTCTGGCCGCCGAGCGCACGGTCGTCCTGGTGCTGGAGGACCTCCACTGGGCGGACGCCTCCACCCGCCATCTCCTCGCCTATCTCTTCCGCACCCTGCGCCGCGGGCGCCTGGTCGTCATCGCCACCTACCGCAGCGACGACATCCACCGGCGCCACCCCATGAGACCCTTCCTCGCCGAACTGGACCGGCTGCGCACCGTCCAGCGCATCGAGGTACCCCGGTTCAGCCGTGACGAGGTCGCCCGCCAGATGGCCGGAATCCTCGCCAGCGAGCCGGCGCCCTACTTCGTCGACGACACCTTCGAACGCTCCGACGGCAATGCCTTCTTCGTCGAGGAGCTGGCCGTCGCCGCCGACGGGGGATGCTGCTCGGCGCTGACCGACTCCCTCCGCGACCTCCTTCTGGTCCGTGTCGAGAGCCTGCCCGAGCACGCCCAGCGGACCGCGAGGGTCGTCGCCGAGGGCGGCTCCACCGTCGAGTACCCGCTGCTCGCCGCCGTCGTCGGTCTCAGTGAGGACGAGCTGATAGAGGCACTGCGCGCAGCCGTCGGCGCCAACATCCTGCTGGCCACCCCCGACGGCGACGGCTACCGCTTCCGCCATTCGCTGGTGCGTGAAGCCGTCAGCGACGACCTGCTGCCCGGGGAACGCTCCCGGCTCAACCGCCGTTACGCGGAAGCCCTGGAGGCATGCCCGGCCCACGTCTCGGCCGACCAGCGTGCCGCACGGCTCGCCAGCTACTGGTACTACGCCCACGACGCCGCCAAGGCGCTCCCCGCCGTGCTCCTCGCCTCGGTGGAGGCGCGCCGCCGGCATGCCTACGCCGAGCAACTGGAGCTGCTCGAACGGGCGATGGAGCTGTGGGACGAGACTCCCGAAGCGGTACGGGCCGAACTGCGGCCCGTCGACCACGCCGAGGTCTACCCTCCTTGCGGCTGCGACCCGGCTTCCACCCCGCTGCGCTATCTGGACCTCATGGCCGAGGCGGCGGTCGCGGGCCGGCTCAGTGGCGAACGGGACCGTGCCCTGAAGGTCATCAAGCGGGCACTGCGGCTGCTGGAGGAGAGCGACCGCACCCCCGGCTCCGGGGGAAACGACCCCCAGCGTGCCGCCTGGTTCTGGGCGCAGCGTTCCCGGCTGGTGCAGAGCCAGTCCCGCGGCGACGGCTGGAAGGAACTCGCCAGGGCACAGGAGCTGGTGCACGGCCTTCCGCCGTCCGAGGTTCACGCCGAGGTCCTTGCCGCCGTGGCGGGCTGGTCCATGCTCCATCAACCCGGCCCCGATGCCTTCGCCGCCGCCGAACGTGCCGTCGAATACGCCCGAATGGTCGGGGCGGACGAGATCGAGATGAACGCCCGGATCACCCTCGGCGGCCTGATGGTCGACGCGGGCGACATCGAGGCCGGACTCGCCGAGATGTACGCGGTCAAGGACAAGGCCGCCGAGCCGGGCTTCGCCGCCATGGTGGGCCGCAGTCATGTGAACCTCCCCTCCGTCCTTGAAGGCGTCGGCCGCTCCGAGGAAGCCGTGCACATCCTCGAAGAAGGCCTTGTGCTGTCCCGGAAGTACGGTCTCCTGGACGCCGAGGCCTGGGTGTGGGGCAATCTGTCCGAATCCCTCTATGCGCTCGGCCGGTGGGACGAAGCCATCGAGGCCGCTGGCAATGCCGAGCGGGTCGCCCAGAGCGCCAAGTCGCGGGGACTCGGTGCCGCCCGGCTCTCCCATCTCGCCCTGGTCCGGGGAGACTTGGCCGAGGCGACTCGTCGATTCGCCGCCGCCTGCGACCACTACGGCACCCACGACCCCATGCCGCAACAGTCGATACCCCTGGCCCGCATCGCGGTCGGAATCGCGGTCGGTGAGGGCCGCATTCTCGACGCCCGGGACGAACTGGACCGTGCTGTGGCCTCGGGCTTCCGGCCCGGAACCCAGCGCTACGCCTGGCCTCTGCTGCTCGCCGCGGCCGGCGCCGAGGCCGACGCCCGAGGGCTGCCGGCCGCCGAGGCGGGCCGAGCCGATGCACTTGCCCGTATCCGCGGCGCCGCCAAGGCGCTGCCCGCCATCGTCCCGCTCTGGAACGCGTACGACCGCTGGGTCCGCGCCGAGCTGCTCCGCGCCGAGGGCCGGGACACCCCGGACGTCTGGGCCGAGGTGTTGGACGCCTTCACCACGGTGAACCGCCCCTACGACGTGGCGCGGGTCCGCCACCGCGCGGCCGAGTCACTGCTGGCCGCCGGGGAGCGGGAGTGCGCGATCGAACTCCTGCGCCAGGCCCAGGAGACCGCGGAGGGTCTGGGAGCACGCCCGCTCGCCGAGGCCGTCGCCCTGCTCGCCCAGCGTGGCCGTATCCGGCTCATCGAGCCGGGCCAACGGACCGCCGCCCCTGTTGCTGCGCTCGCCCCGGTGGACGAGCTCGGTCTCACCCCGCGGGAGCAGGACGTGCTGCGCCTGGTCGCGGCCGGCCGCACCAATCGCCAGATTGCCGATGAGCTCTACATCTCACCCAAGACTGCGAGCGTGCATGTCTCCAACATCCTGGCCAAGCTGGGCGTGACCGGGCGCGGTGAGGCTGCCGCCCTGGCCCATCGCCTCCGCCTCTTCCCCGCGACCGTCTGAGACTCGTCGGAACTCGTCGGAACTCGTCGCGATTCGAGGCGTGCCGGTGCCGGTGCCGGTGCCGGGACGGTCAGGTCTCCGGAGCTTCGTGCCGGACGCGTATGACAACCTTGCCGGAGGCCAGGTCTATCTCGCCGTGCCCCGGATCGCCGTCGCCGACATCCACCCGCGTCAGGCTGAGCCGGTTGCGCTCGTCCTCGGTGTGCTTGCGGCCGGGCGCGAAGAGCTCCTCGAACATGTTGAACACAAGCCGCCCACCTCTCACTCCACTTCGAGGCGCAGGATCCGGTCGTCCCCGGCCTCGGGCGTGCCCCTGTTGTCCGTCTCGCTGGTGACCAGCCAGACGGCCGAGCCGCCACCTGGCCCGCCGACCGGCAGGACGGTGCGCAGACGGCCGTACTCTCCCTGCAGGAACGACTGGGGCGCCGCCGAAGGTTCCGCACCGGCCAGCGGAATCCGCCACAGACGCTCGCCCCTCAGCCCGGCCATCCATATCGATCCCTTGGCGTAGGCGATCCCACTGGGCGATGCATCGTCCGTCCGCCACTGGGCCACCGGGTCCACAAAGCCGGCCCTGCCGCCTTTGCCCTCCACCTCGGGCCAGCCGTAGTTCTTGCCGGGCTCGATGACATTGAGTTCGTCCCAGGTGTCCTGGCCGAACTCGGCTGCCCACAGCCGCTTCCGGGAGTCCCAGGCGATCCCCTGCACATTGCGGTGTCCGTACGAATACACCACCGAATCCGGCGAGGGGTTGCCATGCACCGGCTGCCCGTCCGGCGTCATGCGGAGGATCTTGCCGCCGAGTGACTCCTTGTCCTGTGCCAGGCCCGTCTCACCTGTCTCGCCGGTGCCTGCATACAGCATCTTGTCCGGGCCGAACGCAATCCGTCCGCCGTTGTGGACGATGCCCTTCGGGATGCCCCTGAGCACCGTGTCAGGGGCGCCGAGCTGCTGCCCGGCCGGCTTCCTCTCGTCGTACAGCATGCGGGCGATGCGGTTGTCCGACGCCGTCGTGAAATACGCATAGACCAGACGGTCCGAGGCGAACGACGGGGAGACGGCGAGCCCCATCAGGCCGCCCTCACCCGCCGGTGCGACGCCGGGCACCGAGCCGATCTCGGTCTTGCGGCCGCTCCTGACGTCGATGCGCGTGATCGTCCCTTCGTCACGTGACGAGACGAGCAGATCACCGTCCGGCAGTGCGGCCAGGCCCCAAGGTGACTTCAGGTCCTCCGTCAGGGTCGCCTTCACCTTCACCGAGCCCTTCGGCGGCGGGGCGTCCGGAGTGGCCGTGCCGTCCGTGGCGGGGGAGGACGCGGGGGCCGAGGAGGTGCCGTTGCGGCCACCGGTCGGATCCGCGCCGCCGTCGGACGAACACCCGGCGGTGAGCAGCAGGGCGGCAGCGGCCAGCACGGCCGTCACAGATGGACGTTGCACTGTTCTTTGTCCCTTCGCCGGGTGAGCGGCCGGTGCGCGCTCCATGAGCTGTATGTCTACTGTTCATACACCGCAGCGCCGCCCGGGGTTCCCGATCTCCGTGCAGGATCACGAGGACGGGACCCGGCAGCGACCGGCGGACGGGCCGACCGGCGAACCGGACCGCATCCGTTCGTGATCCGCCGACGGGCCCGCCGCACAGCGACCCGACAGCGAGCCGAGCAACCCGACCGAGCGACCGGCGCGCATCGGGCGGCGACCCGAGCGCTCCCAACCCGCACAGCGACCCGACAACGACCCGAGCGACCCGAGTGACCCGACACGACCCCGAACGGACCCCGAAAGGACCCGGGTGGGACGACGACTGCTAGTCCCAGGATCCCCTGGCCGGCGGCAGTCCGGCGATCTCGGCGACATCCCGAGCGGTGAGCTCGAGCCCCGCGGCAGCCGCGTTCTCCACGGCCCACCGTTCCCGCTTGGCCCCCGGCACCGGCACCACATGCCGCCCCTGACCCAGCACCCACGCCAGCGCGACCTGCGCGGGAGTCGTCCCGGGAGCGTGCCGCGCGGCTACCCGGCGCAGCCCCGCCACGAGTGACTGGTTCGCCGCCATCATCTCCGCGGTGAACCGTGGATGCCGGGCCCTCAGGTCGTCCGGCTCGAAGCCCCCGCCGGGCGTCAGCGTCCCCGTCAGAAAGCCGTTGCCCAGCGGCATCGCGGCGAGAAAGCCCACCCCACGCGCCTCGCACCAGGGCAGCAGCTCCGTCAGCGCCTCGGGCGACCACACCGAGAGCTCCGCCTCCACCGCACTGACAGGGAACACCTGCTGCACCCGTTCCAGTTGGCGGATCGTTCCTGCGTGGATTCCGGCCGGTACCCCGGACGACGCAGCCGCTCTGCGCGATGCCTGCGCCCCCACCGCGCAGAGACCGAGTGCCCGTACCTTCCCCGCGGACACCAGCTCCGCCATCGCGCCCCAGGTCTCCTCCACGGGGACCTCCGGGTCCGCGCGGTGGAGCTGATAGAGGTCGATCACCTCGGTCCCCAGGCGGCGCAGCGACGCGTCGCACGCCCGCCGCACGTACCCCGGCCGCCCGTTGGCCACGATGTGCTGGTCGCCGACCAGCAGGCCGACCTTCGTGGACACGAAGGCGTCCGCACGCCGCTCCTTCAGTGCGCGGCCGAGCAGCAGCTCATTGGTGAACGGGCCGTACATGTCCGCGGTGTCGAGCAGGCTCACACCGGCGTCCAGCGCGGCATGCACCGTGCGCAGCGAACGGTCTCCATGCTGCTGCGAACCGGTGTACGCCCAGCTCATCGGCATACAGCCGAGGCCGATCGCGCCCACCTCGAGCGCCGCCGCGCCGATTGTCCTGCGCTCCACCTGCTCGTACCCCTCCTTGTGCCGCACCCAAAACTAACGTCTGACTCCCACCCGGCTTCGCATAGCCTCCTGACCATGACTGCAGCAGACGTGTGGCTCCCCATCCCGGCCGAAGAGATCGACGGACTCCCCGCTCCCGCCGGTTCGGGGCTCCACTACCGCTACTGGGACGGGGGCCGCGACTTTCCCGCCGATCCCGCCGACTGCGCCTTCTACGTCGTGCCGTACATGAAGGGCACGGAGACCGCGGTGCGTCCGCTGAGCGCCATGACGTCCGTGCGGGTGGTCCAGACGCTGTCGGCCGGAATCGACCATGTGCAGCCGGGTCTCGGTTCGCTGCGCGCCGGGGTACGCCTCTGCAACGCCAGGGGAGTCCACGAGGCGAGCACCGCCGAACTTGCCCTCGCCCTCATCCTGGCGTCCCTGCGCGGAATCCCCCGTTTCGTGGAGGGCCAGCGCCAGGAGGAGTGGCTGGGCGGCTTCTATCCGGCGCTGGCCGACAAGTCGGTGCTCATCGTCGGCTACGGCTCGATCGGAGCCGCCATCGAGGACCGGCTCGCGCCCTTCGAATGCGCGCGGGTGGCGCGCGTCGCGCGCTCGGCCCGCACCACGGAGCGCGGCGAAGTGCACCCACTCTCCGAACTCCCGGCCCTGCTCCCGGGTGCCGACGTGGTGATCCTCTCCACCCCGCTCACTGCGGCGACGCACCATCTCGTGAACGCCGCCTTCCTGTCCCGGATGAAGGACGGTGCGCTGCTGGTGAACGTCGCCCGCGGGCCCGTCGTCGACACCAAGGCGCTGCTGGTGGAGACCGAGAGCGGCCGTATCACCGCAGCTCTCGACGTCACCGACCCCGAACCGCTGCCCGCCGGGCATCCCCTCTGGCACGCGCAGGGTGTACTGATCAGCCCTCATGTCGGCGGTTCCACCTCGGCGTTCATGCCGCGTGCCAAACGCCTGCTGGCAGGCCAGCTCACCCGGTTCGCCGAGGGCCGGCCCCTGGACAACGTGGTCCTCACGACCGAGTAGCCGTTCAGCACCGGGTGGACGCCCCCACCCCGGCAGTTGGACACTCAGTGGAGTCATCCGGATGCGTCGCGTGTCGACGATGCCGGTGATCGTCACTGAGAGTAGAGAACCCCTGTCCCTGAGTGACGAGACTGGTGTATCGTCCCGAGTTGGGGGCTGCGTCGTGCACGGGGCGGCGCCGCGGAGTGATCAGAGTTCGAGGGGGGCGACGGGCGATGCACGGCCAATGGACCAACGATCCGACGCGGCAGGAGTGCCGCCGACCAGTTCCGCGCGTTCCGCAGCGCGCCCCGAAACGCGCCCTGAAGCGCCGTCGCCGAGGACGGAGCCGGCTGAAAGTACTGTCAGGGGCTGCGCGGTGAGCGCCCCGGGAGCCGTCCTCACACGTCCGCCCGTCTCCGAGGGCAGTACGGGACGGCTGCCCCAGGCCCTTCTCGCGCTGGCCAGCGGCGGCTATGCGACGGGCGCCGCCTTTGGCTGGGGTTCCGAGCAACTGGCCCTGATCATGGGTGACTTCGGGCTCAGTTTCGCCGCTCTGCTTGCCGCGGTGTCCTGCTTCCTCTTCGCCCGCACACGGGGCGTCCGCTTTCGCCCCGCCTGGATGCTGTTCGCGGTCTCCTCCGCCATGGCCGCCTGCGGCAACGCGGTCTGGGGCTGGTACGAGGTGGTGCTCGGGCGGCCTGTGCCGAGCCCGTCCCTCGCCGATCTGTTCTTCCTCTGCTTCGCGCCGCCCGCCATCGTGGGACTGCTCGTCCTCGCCAAGCGGCCCGTCACGCGGGCGGGATGGGTCTGCCTCGCTCTCGACTCCTGGCTGATCGGCGGCTCCCTGCTGACCCTCTCCTGGAGTCTCGCGCTCGCCCACACCGCGCACTTCCAGGGGGAGAGCGTAGCCGAGGTGGCGCTCTCGCTCGCCTATCCGCTGCTGGACATCGTCCTGGTGAGCATGGTCCTCGCACTGCACTTCCGGCGGTCGAACGCCAACCGGCCTGCGATCAACACCGCCATCGCGGCCCTCGCCCTGACCGTCCTCTGTGACGCCCTGTTCACCTCGCCGCTGCTGCGGGAGAACTACCGCTCGGGCCAGCTTCTCGACGCCGGCTGGTTCGCCGGCTCACTCCTCCTCGCGTACGCGCCCTGGGGGGTACGCCGGCTGGAGGCGAGCGCCGCCTGCGCGCGCGGACCCCGGCCTGCAGGTCATCCGGCGTTCAGCCGTCCCATCACCGGCTCCCTCGCCGCCCTCACCCCGTATCTGGCCGCCGCCGTCTGCACCCTCGGGATCCTCTACAACGTCATCGACGGCCGTAGGGTCGACCGGGTGGTGGTGTTCACCGGCTGCACGGTCGTCATGGCGCTGGTGGTCCGGCAGGGCATCATGCTGCTCGACAACATCGCCCTGACCCATGAACTGGCCCAGAAGGAGAACCACTTCCGCTCCCTGGTCCAGGGCTCGAGCGACGTCATCATGATCGCCGCACCGACCGGCGTGCTCCGCTATGTCAGCCCGGCGGCCGCAGGCGTCTACGGCCGGGACGCGGACGAGCTCATCGGATCCGAACTGGCCTCCCTGATCCACCCCGAGGACCTCGGGCGCGTCGTCCACGAGGTGCGCCGCTTCCTGGCCGCTCCTCCTTCGGAGGAGCCGACGACCCGCATCGAGTGCCGCTTCAGATCCGGCACCGGCCAGTGGCTGAACGTCGAGTCCACGGTCAACCGCCACCAGGGCGGGCTGATCTTCAACAGCCGGGACGTCACGGAACGGGTCCGCCTCCAGGCCCAGTTGCAGCACAACGCCGAGCACGACCCGCTCACCGATCTGCCCAACCGTGCCCTGTTCACCGAGCGGGTCCGCAGGGCCCTGGGCGGCCGTCGTGCGGGCGATCCCGGTACGGCCGTGCTCTTCATCGACCTCGACGGCTTCAAGGGCGTGAACGACCGCCTGGGCCACCAGGCCGGTGACGAGCTGCTCATCCAGGCCGCCGCACGCCGGCTCCAGGAGTCCGTGCGAGCGGGGGACACCGCCGCCAGGCTCGGCGGCGACGAGTTCGCCGCCCTGATCCTCGGTGACGGCACCCGCGACCGGTCCGCCCGCGAGTACCAGGTGCGCGAGATCGCCGACCGGCTGCGCCTCATGCTCTCGCAGCCCTACCGCGTCGAGGGAAGCGAGGTGAGGGTCGCCGCGTCCATCGGCGTCGCCTTCGCCGAGCCGGGCATCAGCGCGGGCGATCTGCTGCGCAACGCCGATCTGGCCATGTACCGGGCCAAGGCGGGGGGCAAGGACCGTGTCGAACTGTACGCCCCACAGATGCAGGCGGAGGTCGTCCGCCGCACCGAACTGGCCACCCGGCTGCGCGCGGCCCTCCATGACGGCGAGTTCGCCCTCCTCCATCAGCCCGTGGTCAGTCTCACCACGGGCCGGATCACCTCCGTCGCCGCGCAGGCCCGCTGGAGATCCGCCCAGGGCATCCTGTTCACGCCGGCCGAGTTCCTCCGGGGCGCCGAGGACAGCGATCGCACCGCCGAGCTCGGCCGCTGGCTCCTGGAGGAGGCCGTCGAGCAGGCCGCCGAGCGCGGCCGTCTCGGCCACACCGCGCCCGTCTCGGTCCGGCTCTCCGCGCGCCGGCTGCTGGACCGGTCCCTGCCACTCGGCTCCATCGAGGCCCTGCTCACCCGGTACAGCCTGCCGTCCGGCTCCCTGGTGCTCGAGCTCGCCGACAGCGACCCGAGGATCTCCTTCGACGAGCTGGAGCAGCGCCTGGTCGTGCTCCGCAGGCTGGGCGTACGGATCGCACTCGACGGCTTCGGGAGCGGCTACGCCGCGATCAACGCGCTGCGCCGGCTCCCCATCGACGTGCTGAAGCTCGATCGCGGCCTGGTCGAGGGCGTCGTCGAGTCCGCCCGGCTGCACAAGATCACGGCGGGTCTGCTGAGGATCGCCTGCGATCTCGGGATGCAGTCCGTGGCGGACGGGGTGGACACCCCCGAGCAGGTCGTGGCTCTTCGCGCAATGGGCTGCAGCCATGGGCAGGGGATGGCATTCTCGGGACCACTGGACGAGTACCGGCTGCGCCGTGCGCTGGTCCGTGCCGAGTACCCGGTGCCCGGGAAAGCGGCTCCGGGTGCGCTTCCGGTCCTCACCGGAGGATCTCTGCCCGCCGCACGCGCCGGCACGACGGCCCCGGGGATCGTCGGGAGTGGGCCGATCCGCTCAAATAATGAGACGCCCGTCCCACCCACTTGACAGTGACAGTGCGCCGGGGGGAGGGTCAATGCCATGCGCACTCGAATTCTCGTACTTGGAAAGCGCGTCGGCTGAAGCGGGCCCTGCACGGGCTCTGCACAACGCACCGGCGCGCTCCCCTCGCTTGCCTATCGGCACGAGGGGTTTTTTGTTGCATTGACACTGGCCAAATCACCGCAAAATCCCTGCAAAAACCCTCAGCTTTGAGAAGAGAATGCCGATGACCGACCAGGCCACCGGGGCCCACCATCCGCAGCCGCGGGCCCGTTCCGGCGGACAGCCCTCCGTCACCGTTGAACACGTCACGGGTGCGCAGTCCCTCATTCGCTCTCTCGAGGAGGTCGGGGCCGACACGGTGTTCGGTATCCCCGGCGGTGCCATCCTCCCGGCCTACGACCCGCTGATGGACTCCTCCCGGGTCCGCCACATCCTGGTCCGACACGAGCAGGGGGCGGGCCACGCAGCGACCGGATACGCCCAGGCCACCGGCAAGGTCGGCGTGTGCATGGCCACCTCGGGTCCGGGTGCCACCAACCTGGTCACACCGATCGCCGACGCCCACATGGACTCCGTCCCGCTGGTCGCGATCACCGGTCAGGTGGCCAGCAGGGCCATCGGCACGGACGCCTTCCAGGAGGCGGACATCTGCGGCATCACGATGCCGATCACCAAGCACAATTTCCTGGTCACCAAGGCCGAGGACATCCCGAAGACGATCGCGGAGGCCTTCCACATCGCCTCCACCGGCCGTCCGGGACCGGTCCTGGTGGACATCGCCAAGGACGCGCTGCAGGCGCAGACCACCTTCAGCTGGCCGCCGCACACCGATCTGCCCGGATACCGGCCTGTCACCAAGCCGCACGCCAAGCAGATCCGTGAGGCAGCCAAGCTGATCACCCAGGCCAGGCGCCCCATCCTGTACGTCGGCGGCGGTGTCCTCAAGGCACACGCCACCGCCGAGCTGAAGGTCCTCGCAGAGCTCACCAACGCCCCCGTCACCACCACCCTGATGGCGCTGGGCGCGTTCCCCGACAGCCACCCGCTGCACGTGGGAATGCCGGGCATGCACGGTGCGGTCACCGCCGTCACCGCGCTGCAGAAGGCCGACCTGATCGTCGCCCTCGGTGCCCGTTTCGACGACCGCGTCACCGGAAAGCTGGACAGCTTCGCCCCGTACGCCAAGATCGTCCACGCCGACATCGACCCGGCCGAGATCGGCAAGAACCGCGCCGCCGACGTTCCGATCGTCGGTGACGCACGCGAGGTCATCGCCGATCTCGTCCAGGCCGTCCAGGCAGAGCACAGCGAGGGCAACGCCGGCGACTACAGCGCCTGGTGGCAGGACCTCAACCGCTGGCGCGAGACCTACCCGCTCGGTTACGAGACGCCGGAGGACGGCAGCCTCGCCCCGCAGCAGGTCATCCAGCGGATCGGCCAGCTCGCCCCGGAGGGCACCATCTTCGCGGCGGGCGTCGGTCAGCACCAGATGTGGGCGGCCCACTTCATCGACTACGAGAAGCCCGCCACCTGGCTGAACTCCGGAGGCGCCGGGACCATGGGCTATGCCGTCCCGGCGGCGATGGGCGCCAAGGCCGGCCGGCCGGACCGCACCGTCTGGGCGATCGACGGCGACGGCTGCTTCCAGATGACCAACCAGGAGCTGGTCACCTGTGCGCTGAACGGCATCCCGATCAAGGTCGCGATCATCAACAACGGCGCACTGGGCATGGTCCGCCAGTGGCAGACCCTGTTCTACAACGAGCGCTACTCCAGCACCGTCCTGCACTCCGACGAGACCGGTCACCACACCACGGGCTCCCAGCTGGGGGCGTCCACCTCGCCCCGCAAGGGCACCCGTGTCCCGGACTTCGTCAAGCTGTCCGAGGCCATGGGCTGTGTCGCGCTGCGCTGTGAGGACCCGGCCGACCTCGACAAGGTCATCGCCGAGGCCAACGCGATCACCGACCGCCCCGTCGTGGTCGACTTCATCGTCCACGAGGACGCCATGGTGTGGCCGATGGTCGCCGCCGGCACCTCCAACGACGAGGTCATGGCCGCGCGTGGCGTCCGCCCCGACTTCGGCGACAACGAAGACGACTGAGCGACCAGCGAGAGTAGAGAGAGACGTCACCCATCATGTCCAAGCACACGCTCTCCGTCCTGGTGGAGAACACCCCGGGCATCCTGGCCAGGATCGCCGCACTGTTCTCCCGCCGCGGCTTCAACATCGACTCGCTGGCCGTCGGCGTCACCGAGCACCCCGACATCTCCCGCATCACGATCGTGGTGAATGTCGAGGACCTGCCGCTGGAGCAGGTGACCAAGCAGCTCAACAAGCTGGTCAACGTGCTGAAGATCGTCGAACTCGAGCCCAGCGCCGCGATCCAGCGCGAGCTCGTCCTGGTGAAGGTCCGCGCCGACAACGAGACCCGCTCGCAGATCGTCGAGATCGTCCAGCTGTTCCGTGCCAAGACCGTGGATGTCTCGCCCGAGGCCGTCACCATCGAGGCCACCGGATCGAGTGACAAGCTCGACGCCATGCTGAAGATGCTGGAGCAGTTCGGCATCAAGGAGCTCGTCCAGTCCGGCACGATCGCCATAGGACGCGGTGCGCGGTCGATCACCGACCGCAGTCTGCGGGCACTCGACCGCAGCGCCTAGCCCGCGCCGCCCCGGTCCGGGCCCGCCCGGATACCGAGACCGTCCGACTCCCTCATCCCTCCCCGCCGTACGGTGGGACGCAACACCGGAACACCCAAGGAGAAACCCAGTGGCCGAGCTGTTCTACGACGACGACGCCGACCTGTCCATCATCCAGGGCCGCAAGGTCGCGGTCATCGGCTACGGCAGCCAGGGTCACGCCCACGCGCTGTCGCTCCGTGACTCCGGTGTGGACGTCCGCGTCGGTCTGCACGAGGGGTCCAAGTCCAAGGCCAAGGCCGAGGAGCAGGGCCTGCGCGTGGTGACGCCGTCGGAGGCCGCCGCCGAGGCCGACGTCATCATGATCCTGGTCCCGGACCCGATCCAGGCCCAGGTGTACGAGGAGTCCA
The DNA here is from genome assembly GCF_056435905.1 of Streptomyces sp. NPDC043861. Taxonomy (NCBI): domain Bacteria; kingdom Bacillati; phylum Actinomycetota; class Actinomycetes; order Kitasatosporales; family Streptomycetaceae; genus Streptomyces; species Streptomyces sp. NPDC043861. The sequence goes on from NZ_JBWKDP010000011.1 coordinate 250,638, forward strand.
TCAAGGCCAACCTGAACGACGGAGACGCGCTGTTCTTCGGCCACGGCCTGAACATCCGCTACGGCTTCATCAAGCCGCCGGCGGGCGTCGACGTCGCGCTCGTCGCCCCCAAGGGCCCGGGCCACCTGGTCCGCCGCCAGTACGAGGAGGGCCGCGGCGTTCCGTGCATCGCCGGTGTCGAGCAGGACGCGACCGGCAATGCCTTCGCCCTGGCGCTCTCGTACGCCAAGGGCATCGGCGGCACCCGCGCCGGCGTCATCAAGACGACCTTCACCGAGGAGACCGAGACCGACCTGTTCGGTGAGCAGGCCGTCCTCTGCGGTGGCACCGCAGCCCTGGTCAAGGCGGGCTTCGAGACCCTGGTCGAGGCCGGCTACCAGCCGGAGATCGCCTACTTCGAGTGCCTCCACGAGCTGAAGCTGATCGTGGACCTCATGTACGAGGGCGGCCTGGAGAAGATGCGCTGGTCGGTCTCCGAGACCGCCGAGTGGGGCGACTACGTCACCGGGCCGCGCATCATCACGGACCAGACGAAGGCCGAGATGAAGAAGGTCCTCGCCGAGATCCAGGACGGCACATTCGCCAAGAACTGGATGGACGAGTACCACGGCGGACTGAAGAAGTACAACGAGTACAAGACCCAGGACGAGAACCACCTCCTGGAGACCACCGGCAAGGAGCTGCGCAAGCTCATGAGCTGGGTGGACAACGAGGAGGCGTAGGCCTCGGTGCGGCGGGCCCCTGCGGGCCCGCCGCACTCCGTTGGACAGCAAGTCCAACCACGGATGGGTGATCCTTCCGCCAAGGCGGAAAACCAGCACCTCCGCACCACTAGAGTGGTCAATACAAACGCGTCAGGTCAGGCCCACAGCGTCGTGCGTCTTCCACGCGGCTAGCCCCCTCCACCGCCTGCGGCCGTCGGGACGGCCGTCCGCATTGGATCAGTGAGGACTCACGTGAGCACTGCGCCCCGTAAACCGGTTGTACTCATTGCCGAAGAGCTGTCTCCCGCGACGGTGGACGCGCTCGGTCCGGATTTTGAGATCCGGCACTGCAACGGCGCGGACCGCGCCGAGCTGCTCCCTGCCGTCACGGACGCGGATGCGATCCTCGTCCGCTCCGCCACCAAGGTGGACGCCGAGGCGATCGCGGCCGCGAGCAGGCTGAGGGTCGTTGCCCGTGCCGGTGTCGGCCTGGACAACGTGGACGTCTCCGCCGCCACCAAGGCCGGCGTGATGGTCGTCAACGCCCCGACGTCCAACATCGTGACCGCCGCAGAGCTCGCCTGCGGACTGCTCGTCGCCACCGCACGGAACATCCCGCAGGCCAACACGGCGCTGAAGAACGGCGAGTGGAAGCGCTCCAAGTACACGGGTGTGGAGCTGAGCGAGAAGGTCCTGGGCGTCGTCGGCCTCGGCCGTATCGGTGTGCTGGTCGCCCAGCGGATGTCCGCCTTCGGCATGAAGATCGTCGCCTACGACCCCTACGTACAGCCCGCGCGCGCCGCCCAGATGGGCGTCAAGCTGCTGACGCTGGACGAGCTGCTCGAGGTGTCGGACTTCATCACCGTCCACCTGCCCAAGACCCCCGAGACGCTCGGACTCATCGGGGACGAGGCACTGCACAAGGTCAAGCCGACCGTCCGGATCGTCAATGCCGCACGCGGCGGGATCGTCGACGAGGAGGCGCTGGCCAGCGCGCTCAAGGAGGGCAGGGTCGCGGGCGCGGGCCTCGATGTGTACGCGAAGGAGCCCTGCACCGACTCCCCGCTGTTCCAGTTCGACCAGGTCGTCTGCACCCCGCACCTGGGTGCGTCCACGGACGAGGCGCAGGAGAAGGCCGGCATCGCGGTCGCCAAGTCGGTGCGCCTCGCGCTCGCCGGTGAGCTGGTGCCGGACGCGGTCAACGTCCAGGGCGGCGTCATCGCCGAGGACGTGCGCCCGGGTCTGCCGCTCGCCGAGAAGCTCGGCCGGATCTTCACCGCCCTGGCGGGCGAGGTCGCGGTCCGACTCGATGTCGAGGTGTACGGCGAGATCACCCAGCACGATGTGAAGGTGCTCGAACTGTCCGCGCTGAAGGGTGTGTTCGAGGACGTGGTCGACGAGACCGTGTCGTATGTGAACGCGCCGCTGTTCGCGCAGGAGCGCGGTGTCGAGGTCCGCCTCACCACCAGCTCGGAGTCCCCGGACCACCGCAATGTGGTGACCGTGCGCGGCACACTGTCCGGCGGTGAGGAGGTCGCGGTCTCCGGTACGCTCGCGGGCCCGAAGCATCTCCAGAAGATCGTTGCGGTCGGTGACTACGACATCGACCTGGCGCTGGCCGATCACATGGTCGTGGCGCGCTACGAGGACCGTCCGGGTGTCGTCGGCACGGTCGGCCGGATCCTCGGTGAGGCCGGGCTGAACATCGCGGGCATGCAGGTCTCGCGTACCGAGGAGGGCGGCGAGGCGCTGGTCGTGCTGACCGTCGACGACACGGTTCCGCAGACCGTGCTGAACGAGATCGCCGAGGAGATCGGCGCGACGTCGGCCCGTTCGGTGAACCTGACCGACTGAGTTCCGCACTGCGACGCCTGCCGAAGGGCCCGGGAGACCGGGCCCTTCGCCATGTGCGGGGGCGGGTCAGTGGGCGGCCACCGGATCGAGGGCCGGTTCCTCGTCCCGCTTGCCGGCCGGCCCGGCCGGGCCCGCGGCACGGAGGAGCAGGGCGGCGAGTACCGCGGCCCCGACCAGCACCACCGCACCGCAGACCGCTGCGGTCTGCATCCCGTGGACGAAGGCGGCACGGGCCGCTTCCAGCAGTACGTCCCCCGTCCGTCCGGGCAGCATCTCCGCGGCCGCGGCGGCACCGCCGAGTGACTCGCGTGCGGCCTCCATGGCCCCGCCAGGCAGACCGGCCGGGGCGGAGCCCGCGATGTCGTCGCGATAGACCGCCATGCCGAGGCTGCCCAGGACGGCCATGCCCAGCGCACCGCCGAACTCCTGGCCCGTTTCCAGGAGCGAGGCCGCCGAACCTGCCTTCTCGACCGGAGCCGTGGACATCGCCAGGTCCGAGACCAGGACCATCACGGTGACCGCACCGCAACCGATGACGGCCGCACCGGTCAGCAGGATCCACAACGAGTCGGTGTCCGTGAGCATCAGGGTCGCGAACCCGGCTGCGGTGAGCAGGAATCCGGCCGAGACCACGTAGGCGCGATGGACCTTCTGGGCGACGGAGCCGGCGAGCGGCCCTGCGGCGCCGACCGCGAGCGAGGGTGCGAGACTCCACAGCGCGGCCTCCAGGGTCCCCATTCCGAGCACCGACTGCAGGTACTGGGTGGTGAAGTAGGCCGAGCCCATCAGGGTGAAGGTGGCCACGGCATTGAGGGAGATGCCCGTGCCGAAGCTGCGGCTGGTGAACAGATCCCGGCTGATCATGGCGTCGTCGCGGCGGCGCTGACGCCGTACGAAGACACAGCAGACGAGGAGACCGCCGGTGATGCACAGGGCCCTGGACGGGTTGTAACCCTCGGCGGCCATCTCCTTCAGGCCGTACACCACGGGCAGGACCGCGCCCATCGACAGCGGGACGCTCAGCAGGTCGAACCGGCCGGGCGCCGGGTCCTTGGACTCCGGCACCAGCACGGGCGCCAGCACCAGCAGAAGCACCATGGCGGGCACATTGACCAGGAAGACCGAGCCCCACCAGAAGTGGTTCAGCAACAGGCCGCCCATCACCGAGCCGAGCGCGATTCCGCCCGCCATCGCCCCGCTCCAGATGCCGATCGCCTGGCTGCGCTGCTTGTCGTCGTGGAACATGCTGCGCACCAGCGCCACCGTCGAGGGCATCAGGGTGGCCCCGCCGATGCCGAGCAACGCCCGTGCGGCGATGAGCATTTCGGCACTCTGCGCGTACGCGGCTCCGATCGAGGCGACCGAGAACGCGACCGCCCCGAGAAGCAGCAGCCTGCGTCGGCCGATGCGGTCGCCGAGCGAGCCCATGGTGATCAGCAGCCCGGCGAGTGCGAAGGCGTAGACGTCGAAGATCCACAGTTGCTGCGTGCTGCTGGGGCCGAGCTCTCGGCTGATGGCCGGTATTGCGAAGTAGAGGACGGAGACGTCCATCGAAACCAGGAGGAGAGGCAGGAGGAGGACGGCGAAGGCGATCCATTCCTTACGGCCTGCTCGGCATGTGGTGGGGTTCGTCATGCAAGGTAATGTACGCATGTATTAAACGAGCGTCTAGTACGTTTGTGTAATACGGCGGTATGGGACGGTCGTATGGCCCGGGAGTACGCTGCCGCCATGGGACATCGTGAGGATCTGCTCGAAGGCGCGAAGCGCTGCCTGCTGCACAAGGGCTTCGCGCGCACCACCGCGCGCGACATCGTCAAGGAGTCGGGGACGAACCTGGCGTCGATCGGCTACCACTACGGCTCGAAGGACGCGCTGCTCGCGCAGGCCTATGTCGACCTGGTCGAGGGCATCGGCGACGACTTCGCCGGCACGGAGCCGACGACGCCCACGTCGCGGCCCGGCTCACTGGAGCGGTTCGAGGAGATCTGGGGGAACATCATCGGCACCATGCAGGGGCCCGACTCACTGTGGCGCCTCAGTATGGAGATCGTGGTTCTGGGCGATCAGATGCCCGAGGTGCGCGACCACTTGGCGAAGGCGCAGCGGGAGGGGGCGCGGGGCCTGATCCCGGCGTTCCTGGGTGGCGAGGAGAGCGAGGTCGTTGACGGCGACATCGACACGGTCGGCAAGTTCTACATGACCCTGATGATGGGACTCATCGCCCAGTGGCGGTTCGACCCCCAGTCGGCGACCCGGGCGGACGAACTGACGGAGGGGCTGCGACGCGTCATCGATGCCGCGGCAGAGACGGGCCGGACGGCCGGCACCCGCTGAACGGAGCGCCGCCGGGCCCGTGATGGGATGGGGCGCATGAGTGCCGGGCCCCTGCGTGACCGCATCGAGCAGTACTTCGCCACCGTGCCCCTGGGGTTCGCGGAGGCCGAGGACTTCGGCTCCTTGAGCCTGTTCGTGCGAAGGGCGGCGGGCGCCCCCTACTACGGGGGCCCCTACCACGCCCGGCCCACCTCGGCGAGCCCCGTCACCGCCGACGACATCGCCCGGGTGCGCGCCCGGCAGCACGAACTCGGCGTGCCGGAGGCCTTCGAGTGGCTCGCCGAGGTGACCCCTTCACTGCGCGCCCGGATCGAAGCGGCGGGTCTCCCGGTGGCCGAGCGTTCGCTGATGACCCTGGATGCGCACCGGCCGCTGTCCCGGCCGTCTCTGCCGCAGGGCGTCACGATCCGGGCCGTGGACGCCGACGACCCGGCTCTGCCCGCTGTTCTCGCCCTACCCGGACTGGCCTTCGCCGCGGAGGGCACGGCGGTGGGCCCGGTGGGTCCCGCGGAGCTGGCCGCGGCGACCCGCGAACTCACCGAGGACGGCACGGTGGCAACGGTCCGCCCCTGCCTCCGTGCCGGTCACAAGACTCTCGTCGCGGCCTTCGCCGCGGACGGCACCCCGCTTGCTGCGGGCCATGGTCATCCGGCGGACGGCGTCACCGAGATCGGCGGTGTCGGCACCCTTCCCGCCGCCCGGCGTCAGGGCCTCGGCGCCGCTGTCACGGCGGCCTTGGCCGCACATGCCCGTGACCACGGTGTGCACACCGTCTTCCTCGCGTACGCGCACGACGTCGTCGCCCGGATCTACGCCGGCCTGGGCTTCCGGCCCGCCGGCACCACCCTGCTGATCGCCAATCAGCCGGCCCGCGGTCAGTAGACCGCGCCGGTACGGTCCCCCGGCCATCGGCCGGCGTCACCGCTGCACGGCGAAGCGTCCGGTCATGGGCCCGCGTGGGGGCCGCTCCACGGGCGACGTTCCCGCGACGGCGCGGCACCGCTACAGCCGCGCGGCCTTGAGGGCCATGTGGAGCAGCAGACGGTCCTCGCCCGCGTCCAGGTCGAGGCCGGTCAGCTGCTCCACCCGCGAAAGCCGGTAGTAGAGCGTCTGCCGGTGGATGCCGAGCGCCGACGCCGCACGCCCCGCCTGGCCGGCGCAGTCGAGGAACACCTCTGCCGTACGGGCCAGTTCGGCGTGCGCCGGGGCGAGCAGCGGAGCCGCCGCCGGGTCCGGGGAAGGGGACGGGGGCAGCATGCCCAGCAGCCGGTACGGACCGATCGAGGACCAGTCGGCCACCGGGCCGAGACCGGGCTGGGCGAGCACGGCGCGGACCGTGGCGGTGGCCTCCCGCCAGGAGACGTCGAGTTCGCCGATGCCACGGCGGGGGAGCGCCACCCCCGCAGTGCTGCCGAGCCGTGCCGCCGCGGCGTGGGCGGGGCCGGGGGCGTCGGCCGAGCGGAGGCGCACGAGCGCGGCGAGCGCATGCGTTCCGTCGCCGGGCGAGCCGTCCCCGGGTGCCGCCTCCCTGGGCGTCCGGCCCTCGCCCCGCGGACCGGTCCAGGGGACGGTACACAGTGCCGACGTACCGGGGACCGTATGCGGCGAAGGGGCTTGTGCCGATTGCCAAGGGGCCACGCACACCACCGCATGGAGCCCGTCCGCGGCCGGCCCCAGCGCCGTGCGCAGGGCGGCGAGGGCCATGTCGTACTGCCAGCCCCGCTCGGCCGTGAGTACGGCGCGGAACTCCCGCGACAGATCCGACCCCACCCGCTCCTCGTCCGCGAGCAGTCCCCCGATCCGCTCCGTCACGGCCATGGCAGCGGCCAGCCGGTCGTGCGTCGGGCCCGGCTCGGCGTCGAGGAGCCAGACATAGCCGAGGACGATGCCGTGATGCCGGACGGGCAGGCAGATCCGGTCACGGAAGACCCCGGCCTCGGGCGCGGCCGGGATCCGCACCGGCTGGGTCGCGCGGGCGATACCGAAGCCCTCGAACCAGGCGCGCACCGCCGGTGTGGACTTTCTGGTCAGGATCGAGCGCGTACGCACCGGGTCCATCGCGCTGTCGTCGTCGCTGTCGTGCGCGCCGAAGGCGATCAGTCCGAAGTCCCGGTTCTCCAGGGTTGCCGGGGCGCCCAGCAGCCCCGAGATCTCGTCCACCAGCTCTTGGTAATCGCCCTTCACCCGGACATTCTCGCACCGGACGGACCGCTCTTCAGACATATGTCTGAAGAGATCGGTCCGGATGCGTGACAGCTGTCGATGGCCCAGCATCGGAGCGATATTTAGGTTTCACGGTGGTTCTCCGTGCCGTACCCGGACCGCCCGGTTCCGGCCACCCTCGATCCCCGTTCCGTGGAGGTACCCGTGCTGGGTCCCGTGATCCTCGCCGCGTCGCGCAGCGACAAGATGCGCCGCCTCGTGTCGGCAGCCCCGGTGACCAAGCCCGTGGTCAACCGGTTCATCCCCGGCGAAACGGTCGACCAGGTCATCCCGATCGTCGTGGACCTGACCGGCGACGGGCTCGAGGTCACCCTGGACGTCGTGGGTGAGGACATCACCACGCGCGAGCAGGCCGCCGCCGCCCGCGACGCCTATCTGGAGCTGATCGAGCACCTCGCCGGCCTGGGCCTGGGCACCAGGGCCGAGATGTCGGTGAAGCTCTCGATGTTCGGCCAGTCCCTCGAGGGCGGTCATGAGCTGGCACTCGCCAATGTGCGGCCGGTCGTCGAGGCGGCCGCCGCCATCGGCACCACGGTCACCCTGGACGCCGAGGACCACACCACCCTCGACTCGATGTTCGCCATCCACGAGGAGCTGCGGAAGGACTTCCCGCAGACCGGCTGCGTCATCCAGGCGTATCTCTTCCGCACCGAGGACGACGCCCGCCGCCTCGCCGCGAACGGCAGCCGCGTACGCATCGTGAAGGGCGCCTACAAGGAGCCCGCGTCCGTCGCCCACCAGGACAAGGCCGAGATCGACAGGGCGTACGTCCGCATTCTGAAGATTCTGATGGAGGGCGAGGGGTACCCGATGATCGGGTCCCACGACCCGCGACTCATCGCCATCACACAGGAGCTCGCGCGCCGCGCCGGGCGCAAAATGGACGAGTACGAGTTCCAGATGCTGTACGGCATCCGCAGCGACGAGCACCTCCGGCTGGCGGCCGAGGGCCACCGGATGCGCGTCTACACGGCGTACGGCACCGACTGGTACGGCTACTTCATGCGCCGCCTGGCCGAGAAGCCGGCCAACCTGCTGTTCTTCGTCCGGTCGATGATCACCAAGAACTGACCCCAGGGCCCCAGGACTGAGCCCTCCCACCCCTCTCAAAAGGAGTCAAGGAACTCATGGACGCTGTGACCCAGGTCCCCACCCCGGTCAACGAGCCGGTGCAGAGCTACGCCCCCGGTTCGGCCGAGCGCGCCCGTCTCGAGGCCAAGCTCAAGGAGCTGGCCGAGAACCCCATCGACCTCCCGATGACCATCAACGGTGTGAAGCGCATGGGCGGCGGCGAGCGCGTCGACGTCGTGCAGCCGCACAACCACCGGGCCGTCATCGGCACCTTCGCCGGCGCCACCCGTCAGGACGCGCAGGACGCGGTCGACGCCGCCCTGGCCGCCGCTCCCGCATGGCGCGCGATGTCCTTCGACGACCGCGCCGCGATCATCCTGCGCGCCGCCGAGCTGCTGGCCGGCCCGTGGCGCGAGACGCTCGCGGCCTCCACCATGCTGGGCCAGTCCAAGACCGCCCAGCAGGCCGAGATCGACACCCCGTGCGAGCTCGTCGACTTCTGGCGCTTCAATGTCGCCTACGCCCGCCAGATCCTGGCCGAGCAGCCGCCGGCCAACTCCCCGGGTGTGTGGAACCGACTGGACCACCGCCCGCTGGAGGGCTTCGTCTACGCGATCACGCCGTTCAACTTCACCGCGATCGCCGGCAACCTGCCCACCGCCCCCGCCCTCATGGGCAACGTGGTGGTCTGGAAGCCGTCCCCTACGCAGACCCACGCCGCCGTGCTGCTCATGCAGCTGCTGGAGGAGGCCGGTCTGCCCAAGGGCGTCATCAACCTGGTGACCGGCGACGGCATCGCCGTCTCCGAGGTGGCCCTGAACCACCCCGACCTGGCCGGTATCCACTTCACCGGCTCGACCAGGACCTTCCAGCACCTGTGGAAGACGGTCGGCAACAACATCGAGAAGTACCGTTCCTACCCGCGCATCGTCGGCGAGACCGGTGGCAAGGACTTCGTCGTCGCCCACCCGAGCGCCGACCGTGCCGTTCTGAAGACCGCGCTGACCCGCGGCTCCTTCGAGTTCCAGGGCCAGAAGTGCTCCGCGTCCTCGCGTGCGTACATCCCGGCCTCCATCTGGAACTCGGGCTTCAAGGAGGAGTTCGCCGCCGAGGTCGACGGCATCAGGATGGGTGATGTCACCGACCTGACGAACTTCATCGGCGCCGTCATCGACGAGCGTGCCTTCGCCAAGAACAAGGCCGCGATCGACCGTGCGAAGGAGGACTCGACCTGCACGATCGTCGCAGGTGGTAGCTACGACGACTCGGTCGGCTACTTCGTCCGTCCGACCGTCATCGAGTGCACCGACGCGGAGAACGAGGTCTTCACGACCGAGTACTTCGGCCCGATCCTCGCCGTCCACGTCTACGAGGACGACAAGTACGACGAGATGCTGGCGCAGATGGAGTCCGTGTCGGCATACGCCCTGACCGGCTCGATCATCGCCGGTGACCGTGCCGCCGCGGCCGACGCGATGGACAAGCTCCGCTACGCCGCGGGCAACTTCTACATCAACGACAAGTCGACCGGCGCCGTCGTCGGCCAGCAGCCCTTCGGCGGGGGCCGCGCCTCCGGCACGAACGACAAGGCCGGTGCCCCGCAGAACCTGATGCGCTGGACGCTGACCCGCGCGATCAAGGAGACGCTGGTCGCGCCGACGGACTACGGCTACCCGCACATGGGCTGACGCCCGCCCCGGGCCCGAGGGCCCGTCCCGTGAACCCCGCCCCCCGCCGGTACCCCCACTTCCGGCCGGGGGCGGCTCACGTCCGGCGGGTGCCGCCGGCCGGGCTTACGCTGCTGGGGAAGGGGGGCCCGCGCCGAGGAGGGACAACATGCCTGGTTCCACGACACTCGGCCCCGGCCACGGGGTCGACGCGATCGACCACCCCGATGCGCAGCGGCTCGCTTCGGTCATGAAGGAGCTGCACCGGCTGCTGGACAAGGGGGGACCGGACCGGATCACGGATCCGCAGGTCGCCGCATTGTGCGGAGGCGAGGGGCACCACCGGGAGGAGTTCACCGAGTGGGTGGGGCGAGTTACCCGGCAGCTCGAGAAGACCACCAAGGCCTGAGGGCCGGCGACGCCGGACCGAGGCGCTGAGCACGGGCGGCCCGGGCCGCCTCCCGTACGAAAAGGCTTCCCCGTACCTCCGCCCGGTTGACGTCACGTCCTTCCCGATCCGTCGCCGTCGCGCTGCTCTTCGACCGGCGCGACGGGACGTGCTCCGAGGGAGCCGGGGGCCGCAGCCCGCTGCCCGGCCCGGCCCGGTCGAGCCCTGATCCCGGGCCTCGCACGCCTGGGCCTCAGTCCTCGCTTCCCCTGGCGAGGTCACGCTTCAGCCCGAAGCCCGCAGCAGCTCCCCCGGTCGCCGCGCAGGCCACGGAGGCGTACCAGGGGACGTCGTACGTCCCGGTGAGAACCATGACCAGGAGGGCGACCACGCTCAGCGCCCAGACGCCGAGCAGCGCCTGCATCCCGCGGCTGAAGAAGTAGGTGCGCCGAGGTGCCGGGGGCAGCGTGTCCAGAGCCGCCGCCGGTCCCGTGCTGGCCGCCTTCGTGCGCTTGAAATACGCGTAGAACATCCACTGGCCGCACAGCTCCCAACCCTCCGGGGACAGCCGTGCGAGCACCTGGGCACGTCTCCTGCCGCCCACGATCTCCCGGCGGTACTCCCAGCGGAGTGCGGAACCCGGCTCTCGGCGGCACACGAACCGGCCGATGCCGTCGAGTCGTTCCACCTCCCAGCCCTGGTCGCCGTGGATCGCGAGAAGCCGGAGGTCATTGTTGATGTCGGCGGTCCAGATCCAGGTCTCCGCCTCCTCCGCCGGCTCCGTCGCGGCGCCCTGCGTCGCCCGCCCGCCCAGCTGCGCGGCGAACTCGGCCACGGGGCCGAACTCCTCCTCGGCGGTGGCCCCCGTCTCGTCCAGATGGGCCCTGAGCTCGGCGACGGTGGCATCGGTCTGGCCCTCCGGCACCCCTGCGGCCCGCAGGGCGCCGGCCAGCTCGGCGAAGTAGGTCGAGCCTTCGGTGGTGGTCATCGTGTTCCCCCTGTGGACAGCATGGTTCTGACGGTGGTGTGGAAGCCCAGCCAGGCCTCGCTCTCGGCGGCGAGGTGCTCTTGCCCGTGCGCGGTCAGCCGGTAGTAACGGCGCCCCGGTCCGCGCTCCGCGGCCCTGAACTCGCCCACCACCAGCCCGGCTTCCTCGAGCCGGTTGAGCACGGGATAGAGCGTCCCGCCCTTGATCTGTCCGAGTCCTGCCTCGGCGAGAGCCTTGGAGATTTCGTAGCCGTAGCTCTCGCCCCCCGTCAGGCAGGACAGGACGAGCAGGTCGAGGACGCCTTTGAGCCAGCTGGATCTGCGGTCTGTGGCCATGTCTGTATTCCAGCACCACCTAGATAGGAATGCAACCTATCTAGCTAAACTAGCTGGGTAGGGACACCAGCATCTTTCCGGTGTTCTCTCCTCGGAGCATCCCGAGGAACGCGTCCACGATCCGTTCGAAGCCCTCCACCACCGTCGTGTCGCTCCCGATCCGCCCGCTCTGCAGATGCGGGACGAGGAAGTCCTCGAACTCCTCCTGCACATCGATGTGGTGGCGTACCAGCACGCCCTCCAGTCGCAGCGACTTCCGGACCACGTCGAAGAGATTGCGCGGTGCCGACGGCGGCTCGGTGCTGTTGTACTGGGCCACGGCGCCCACCCAGGCGATCCGCCCGAATTCCCGCAGCGAACCGATCGCCCCTTCCAGGTGGTCCCCGCCGACGTTGTCCACGTAGGCGTCGATGCCGTCCGGGGCCGCCTTCGCCAGCAGGTCGGCGACCGGTCCCTGGTGGTAGTCGAAGGCGGCGTCGTAACCCACCTGCTCGGTGAGGTACCCGACCTTGGCCGCGGAGCCCGCACTGCCCACGATCCGGCTGGCGCCCAGCAGCCGCGCGATCCGGCCGGCAGCGGTGCCGACGCCGCCCGCGGCCGCCGAGACGAACAGGTCGTCGCCCTCCTGCAGCCGCAGGGTCCTGGTGAGGGCGGCGTAGGCGGTGAGACCCGTTCCGCCGAGGATGCCCAAGTGGGCGGCGAGCGGGACACCTTCGTACGAGCGGATCTTCCTTGTGCCGTCCTCGCCGAGTGTCACCAGCGCGTGCGTGCGCCAGCCCTTGCGATGGAAGACCAGATCGCCGTCCTTCAGGCCGGGGGCGCGAGAGGCGAGGACGCGGCCGATGCTGCGTCCCTCCAGCGGGGTGTGCAGCGCGAAATCCCCGTTCATCATTCCGCGGTGGTACGGGTCCACGGACCAGTGGAGGTTCTCCACCAGTGCGGTGCCGGGGGCGGGCTGCGGTACGGGGCCCTCCACGAAGGTGAACTGACCGGCGGTCGGAAAGCCGGTCGGGCGGGCGGTCTGCTGCACGGTGAGCGAGGTCTCGTTCGTCATGATCGGGACCGTAGGACGGAACCGGAACACCGGGCAGTGCGTTGCGTCGATGGAACGGCCGTATCCATGAACGGCCCGCATACAACGAGGTGAGAGACCCGATGTCCGAACAGGCGCCGCCCGCAGCCGCAGCCGCAGCCGCACCCGTCGACGTGGACGTGGACGTCCGTGCGCTGCGGATCCTGGTCGCCGTCGAGGGTGAACGTGGCTTCTCGGCCGCCGGGGCCGCGCTCGGCATGACCCAGTCGGCGGTCTCCCACTCGGTCCGCGGCAGCGAACGCAAGCTGGGGGCCGTGCTGTTCGAGCGCGGGCGGCACGGCGCACGCCCGACCGCCGCGGGACTGCGCGCCGTGGCACACGCCCGGCGCATCCTCCGGCTGCTGGACAGCATGGCGGCCGAGGTGCGGGGCACGGCGGGGAACGAAGTGGCCGGGCCGCTGCGGATCGCGGCCTTCCGCAGTGCGGCTCTGCATCTGCTGCCGCCCGCGCTGGAGCGGCTCACACGCAGGCATCCCGGCGTCGTGCCCGAAGTGCGGGTGGTACGCGAGGTGGGTCGCGGCACGGCGGGTGAGGTCGCGGACGGACGTGCCGACCTCGGCATCGCGACCATCGGGACGAGCTCGCCGGTACCACCGGAGCTGGTCGGGGGAGTGCTGGTGGAGGAGGGATACGCCCTGGTGCACCCGGCCGGGCATCCGGCTCCGCGCTCGCTGCCGCTCGTCGACTGGATGGAGAACTGCAGCTCGTACACGCGCGCGTGGTGGGCGGAGCAGGAATGGCTGCCGAAGGCCACCGTCGTGGCCGAGGACGACGGAGCAGTGCTCTCGATGGTCAGCAGGGGATTCGGCATGGCGATCATGCCTCGGCTGTCGCTGATCGGAGCACCGGACACCGTGGGGATCACCGATCTCGGACCGGAGCGTCCGACCCGCTCGGTGGGCTACGTCACCACACCGGAGCAGGGCAGAACCCTCGCCGTGCGCGCGCTGATCCGTGAGCTCAGGGCGTTGTCGCCGATGACGCTTCAAGATCGCGTCTCAGATAGTAGGAAGTCCGACTAATTGTAGAGACAGAGCGGCCGGGCTCCCTTAGCGTTGTAGAAGCCGAACGTCTCGCTCGATCAAGCGAATGGCGGTCGTGAGCCGGTGCCCCCAGGCAGGCAACCCCTGCGGCCCGCTCCCCGCCCCTTCCGGCCCCTCGCAGATACGTCATGCGGCCGAACGGCCGCGTGGCACCTCATCTCAAGGAGTCGACACCATGTCCGAGACGACCCTCCGCCGCCGCGTCCGTCATACGCCCCGCACGACTGAGTCCGACCGCAAGAACGCCGCCGCCGCACTGCAGCGAGCCCTCGACCGCAGGGACAACGGCGGCGAGACCGGCCACTAGGTCCTGTCCGGGCCCGAGAACATCGCCCGGACAGCTACAGGGCCTCTCTCTGGATCTTGCCGGGCTCGTGTGCCCCGGCACGCACGCTCGCAGCGTTGTCGTGAGTCGCCCCGCGTGGGCTCCTTCCTCCGCCTCGCGATCGCACGCACCGGACCCGGCTCACCGATCCGGCCCGATCCGAACGAAAGACCCCGGGCCGTCTCCACCGGATCTCGCCCGACCCGACCGCGCTACGAGCACCGCACCTCGCCGCGCTGTCGGGTCACCCGGGTGCTCCGGTGCTCGCCGGCCCCTCCGGAGACGATCCACCGCACCGGCGCAGGCGGGTTTCTCGGCAGTGCTCGCCGGTCACCGCCCCTGGGCGGAGCGTGTGACCTCGAAGCAGTCGATGCGTTGGCCGCTCTCGGCGAGCGCTGAGACCTTCAGCTTCGGAGTCGCGCCGGTCTCCACCTCCACTGCGAGGAAGGAGAAGCCGGTGTACCGGACGCGCGACCATTCGACCGTGTCCGGGTCGGGCAGCCGCAGCTTGGTCCAGTGGAACGTCACGATGTGGTCGTGGTCGTGGACGTTGCCCTCGTAGCTGTCCTTCACCCCGAGCCCGAAGCCGTACAGGCCTGCGCCGGCGCCGCCCGCCGTGACGTACACGATGCCGTCCCGTGTCGGGTCGGTCGTCGCCCCGACCGGCACCGGCTTGCCGACCTCGCCGCCCTTGATGGCGTCCGTTCGCTCGTAGACATGGTTGTGTCCGTTGATCACCAGGTCCACCTGATGCTTGGTGAAGAGCGGCAGCCATGCGTCCCGCGGACCGCCGTCCGAGGCGTGCGTCGACGTCGAGTACATGCAGTGGTGGAAGAAGACGACCACGAAGTCGACCTCGGGCCGGGTGCGCAGCTCACCGAGGCGCTTGTCCAGCCATGCGGTCTGCGCGCCGTCCGTGTAGCCCTTGTTGGCGGGGATCTCGTACGAGACGTCGTTGGCGTCCAGCGCGACGACGCCCACATTGCCGTACACGAACGAGTAGATCCCCGGAGCGCTCCTGGCATCCGGGCCGTTCCCGGGGAGCGACCAGCGCGCGGACTGGCCGCCGTAACCGTTCGGTGAGTACCAGGCCTCCATGTCGTGGTTGCCGGTGGTGACCATCCACGGCACTCGTGAGGCGACGCTCTCCGTCTGGGCGAGGAACTGGTCCCACACTCGCGCGTCGTAGGTGTCCGATTCCTTGCCGTGCCCGCTGGTGTCGGCGTAGCAGATGTCGCCCGCGTGCAGATGGAAGGAAGGGTTCTGACCGAGGATCAACTGGTCGTTCGCCAGGGCGTCATAGCTCACGCCCTGGTCGCCGAAGGCGGTGAAGACGAACCTCTCCGGCGTTGCCGGCGCCGTGCGGAACGAGCCGATCGTCGACATCCGGGAGGCGTCCGCCGGGTCGAAGCCGTCGTGGCCGACGCCGTAGTAGTACGTCGTTCCCGGCTTCAGTCCGTCCAGGCCCGCATGCAGGTAGTACTGGTCGACCGCCGGCAGTTTCCGCGAGAGCGACGGCGTGTGCAGCGGGCGCACCTCGGCCTCGATCTTCCTGCTGAGCTCCCATGGCTTCAGTCCGATGCGCACATACGGCCGCTGCACCGCGAACGGCACCTGCCAGGAGATCCGCATCTGGGTCCTCGGGTCGGCGCCGAAGGCCAGATGGCGGCCGAACGGGGCGACGAACGAGCCGTCGACCTCGGCCGTGGCGGTCGCGGTGACGAGTGTGGGGGAGGCCGTGGCCGCGCTCGCCCGGCCGGCGAGCAGCCCGCCGCCGGCAGCGGCGAGGCCGCCCGCCAGCCCGCCGGTCAGCGCGCCGCGCCGGGAGACCCTGGGGCGGGCGTGCCGGGCACGCAGATACTCGTGCTGTTCGGGCATGCTCATGCCATGCGCGAGCCGCTCGGGGATCCCGACCCGTGGGGTGTCTTCGGTCATGCGGGGAAACTTGCCAGTAACTTACGGCCCCCGGCCAGACTTCGGATGAACAGATTTCAACGAAATTGAGTGCAGGCCTCCGCACATTCCGTCCGTACGCCCGTGCTGGCGCCGTCCGTATGGTGGACGGTGCGTGTCAGGCGCTGGGACGCGGAGTACGGTTCCGGTATGTCTCGCAGCATTGATCTCGCAGTGATTCCCGGTGACGGCATCGGTCAGGAGGTCGTGGCACAGGGCCTCAAGGTCCTCTCGGCCGTGCTTCCTGAGGATGTGAAGCTGGAGACCAAGGAGTACGACCTCGGCGCCAGGCGCTGGCACCGCACCGGAGAGACCCTCCCGGATGCGGAGCTCGACTCCCTCAAGAACCATGACGCGATCCTGCTCGGCGCGATCGGCGATCCGTCCGTACCGTCCGGTGTCCTGGAGCGCGGACTGCTGCTCAAGCTCCGCTTCGCCTTCGACCACTACGTCAATCTGCGTCCGTCGAAGCTCTTCCCGAACACCGCGACCCCGCTGGCCGGTCGTCCGGACATCGACTTTGTCGTCGTCCGCGAGGGCACCGAGGGTCCGTACACCGGCAACGGCGGTTCGCTGCGCACCGGAACGCCCGCCGAGGTCGCCACCGAGGTCAGCGTGAACACCGCGTACGGCGTCGAGCGTGTCGTCCGTGACGCGTTCGAGCGGGCCAACTCCCGCTCCCGCAAGAAGCTGACGCTGGTGCACAAGAACAACGTCCTCGTGTACGCGGGCCACCTGTGGAAGGGCATCTTCGACAGGGTCGGCCAGGAGTACCCCGAGGTGACCACCGACTATCTGCACGTCGATGCCGCGACGATCTTCTTCGTCACCCAGCCGGAGCGCTTCGACGTGATCGTCACCGACAACCTCTTCGGTGACATCCTCACCGACCTCGCCGCTGCCGTGACCGGCGGCATCGGTCTGGCCGCTTCCGGCAACATCAACCCGACGGGAGAGTTCCCGTCCATGTTCGAGCCCGTCCACGGTTCCGCGCCCGACATCGCGGGCCAGGGCAAGGCCGACCCGACGGCGACGATCCTGTCCGTCGCGCTCCTGCTGCGGCATCTCGGCTACGAGGCCGAGGCCGCCCGGATCGAGGACGCCGTCGCCGCCGACCTGGCGGAGCGCGGTGCGCCGGGCTCGGCGGGAGGCGCCACCCGTACCACCGACGAGATCGGCGATGCACTCGCCGTACGAGTAGCGGGCTGACCCGTCGACTCTCGAAACCTCGAAGCCGCCGGGCCACACGACCCGGCGGCTTCACCTGTGCGGCCTCCGGGTGCCACCATCAAGCCATGGGCCGCACTCACGCTGTTCTGCTCCGGTCCCCACGCACTGCGATAATCGAGCGTGGGGCCGCACCTTGCGGGGAAGCTCGGACGTCCTAGTACAGACGTATTGACGTATGGACGTACTGGTGTTCCGGAAGCAGACGTGAAAGCGGTCCGTCACAAACACACGGTGAAGGACACGCAGACATGACGACGACCACGATCGAGCTCAAGCCCTCCTCGAACCCGCTGGCCACCGCGGAGCGCGAGGCGATCCTGGCCAACCCCGGATTCGGCCGCCACTTCACCGACCACATGGTGACGATCAAATGGACCGAGGGCCGTGGCTGGCACGACGCCCAGCTCACGCCTTACGCGCCGCTCTCCATCGACCCGGCGAACATGACGCTCCACTACGCGCAGGAGATCTTCGAGGGGCTTAAGGCCTACCGCATGCCCGACGGCTCGGTCGCGACCTTCCGGCCCGACGCCAACGCCAAGCGCTTCCAGATCTCCGCCCGCCGCCTGGCCATGCCGGAGCTCCCTGTCGAGACCTTCATCGCGGCCTGTGACGCCCTGGTCCAGCAGGACAAGGACTGGGTCCCGGCGCACGGCGGCGAGGCGTCGCTCTATCTGCGTCCGTTCATGATCGCGACCGAGGTCGGTCTGGGTGTGAAGCCGGCCAACGAGTACCTGTTCCTGGTCATCGCGTCGCCCGCCGGACCCTACTTCCCGGGCGGCGTGAAGCCCGTCTCGATCTGGCTCTCCGAGAACTACGTGCGTGCCGTGCCCGGCGGCATCGGCTTCGCCAAGACGGGCGGCAACTACGCCGCGTCCCTGCTCGCCCAGGCCGAGGCGGCGGAGCAGGGCTGCGCCCAGGTTGCCTACCTCGACGCCGTGGAGCACAAGTGGGTCGAGGAACTGGGTGGCATGAACCTGTACTTCGTGTACGGCAACAAGATCATCACGCCCGAGCTCACCGGCTCGCTCCTCGCCGGTATCACCCGTGACTCGCTGCTGAAGCTCGCCCGCGACCTCGGCTACGAGGCCGAGGAGGGCCGGGTCTCCATCGATGACTGGAAGCGCGACACCGAGAACGGCACGCTGCACGAGGTCTTCGCCTGCGGCACCGCGGCCGTCATCACCCCGATCGGTACGGTCAAGTCCGCCGGCGCCGAGTGGACCCAGGCGGACGGACAGCCCGGCAAGGTCACCATGGAGCTGCGCAAGGCGCTGCTGGACATCCAGACGGGCAAGGCCGACGACGTCCACGGCTGGATGCGTGAGCTCGGCATGCCCCTGCACTGACCGGAGGGTCTGCCGGAGGCCCGTGGCGTCCGGTGCGCGGGGTCTCCCCAAGGCCCGCCGGGCCGAGGAATCCCGGGATCGCCCCCGTACGGGCGCCCCACCCGGTTGACTGCGACAGGCTGTGACGCGCCGTGCGGCGCATCGCGGGCCGGTGAACCTTACGGTCACCGCACCGGCAGGCGGCGGCCCGGCCTGCAGACGGCGAAGGCCCCCGCGCGTACCCGTGCGGGGGCCTTCGCCGTCTGCTCGTGTTTGTCGGTTCGTATTCCGTCAGCGACCGCGCCGGCGTCGGCGCCTGCGCTCGGCGACCTTGGACGAGCCGTCGGGCCCGAGGCCGATCAGGGCGTCACCGAAGAGGTAGATCAGGCCCGCGACCCCTCTGACCACCTTGCCCAGTACGAACGCAGCCTCTTCCATGTTTCCTCCCCGTTCCGGTCCCCGGCCGTCATCACTCCACGGCGGTGATGATCTTACCGGCCGGTTCGGTTCCGGCTTCTGCCGCCGGCCCCAGCAGCAGCGCGTAGACCACGCCACCCGCCGTCCCGGACAGGACGAAGCTGCAGTCCACACCGCCGGTCAGGGCGAGCAGCGGGCCCTCGAGGAAGGGGGTGGAGACGGAGAGCAGGCCCACCGCGGCGCCGACCGCCCAGGCGACGGTCGCGCGCGGCTCCCAGCCGGCCCGGAACCAGTAGACGCCGCCCCGGGCGCGACGGTTGTGGACCTGGAGCGCGTCGGCGTCGTACGCGCCACGGCATCGGGCGTGTCCGATGAGAGTGATCACGGCCCAAGGGGTGCCGATGGCCGTGAGCAGAAGCACGAACGAGGTCATCGCCGACTGCGCGTCCCAGGCGAAGTGCCCCAGGAAGACGAACGCGGTGGCCACGACTGCGACGACCACGGTGGCCGCAGTACGGCTCGCCCTCGGGACGATCGCATCGAGGTCGAGACCCATGGAGTAGAGCATCAGCCCTGCGTTGCCGACGGAGCCCGCCCCCGCGGCGAGCAGCAGCGGGATCAGATACCAGGCGGGCGAGGCGGCGACCAGCGGGCCCGCGTAGTCGAGTGAGGCGCGGGCCGCGAGTGCGGTGAAGGTGCCGAACAGCTGGGGGACCAGCAGCCCGGCGAACAGGCCCAGGCAGGTCGCCCCGAGCACCGCCCGCGGGGCGTGCCGCCGGGGGGAGATGTAGCGGGTGTAGTCGCCGAGCAGGGTGATGAAGGCGATCGGGCCGCTGAGCCCGGCGGCCACGGCGGAGAGTGCCCAGGTCGGCCAGAACGAGCCGAGCAGATACGGGGTGCCGGGCGGTGGCGCGCTGGTGAGATCGGGTGCGTAGGCCACGAGGCCCGCCGCGAGCAGAACGGTCATGCCGATGGCCAGGACCTTGCTCAGCCGCAGCAGCAGCCGGTAGCCGAAGACCGCGCCGATCACGGTGAGCACGGCCAGCAGGGCGTAGACCAGTGCATGGGTCGTGCCGCCGGCCGGCAGGCCGGCGATCCGGGCCAGGGTGCCGACCATCACATCGCCGCCTGTCCACAGGGTCAGCGCTGTGTAGCCGAGGGACAGCAGGAGGCCCACGATCGAACCGATGAGCCGTCCGCGCACGCCGAAGAACGCTCCGCTGGACGTCGAGAGATTGGTCGCGGTGCGCAGTGAGACGAGCGCGAGCGGTGCCGTCACGATCACGCCGGCGACGGTGCCGACGACGACCGAGGTGACCGATGCCCGGAGACCGAGGCCGAAGGAGACCGGCAGCCAGCCGAAGACGATCACGCCGAGGCAGAGGTTGGAGCCGAGCAGGATCGCCATGAGGTCGCGCGGACCACTGGTCCGTTCCTCTTCGGGGATGGTGTCGACTCCGCGCTGTTCGATCGGCATCGGGCTCTCCCTGCTACTCCGGCGACAATTTGAGTGCTGCTCTATGTGAACCCGGCTTGGTTGGCTCGTCAATGCTTTCGGTTAAGGAAAGTTGTGGTTAGAGTGTCGTTCAAATTCCGGAATCGGACTTGATGATTCCAGTGCGGGTGCATCTACACGGAGGTGTGGTGACGTGCGACTGACCCCGACCGAGCGCGACCGGCTGCTGCTGTTCGGCGCTGCCGAACTGGCCCGGGCGCGGCACGCCCGAGGGCTCAAGCTCAATGTCCCCGAGGCGACCGCGTTGATCGCCGACACCGTCTGCGAGGCGGCCCGGGACGGGCTGAGGCTGGCCGATGCCATCGCGGCGGCCCGAGCCGTCCTCGGCCCCGACGACGTCCTCCCCGGCGTCGCCGATGTCGTCACGGAGGTACACGTCGAGGCCGTCTTCGACGACGGGTCCCGGCTCGCCGTCGTCTCCGACCCCATCGAGGGCGGCAGCCTCGGCGACAGGGCGCCGGGCGCCGTTCTGCCGGTGCCGGCCGACCCCGAGGCGGAGCCCGTGGTCCTGCTGACCGTACGCAACACCGCGCTCGTCCCCGTCAGCGTCACCTCCCACTTCCACTTCTTCGAGGCCAACCCGCGCCTCGACTTCGACCGGCCCGCGGCCTACGGCATGCGGCTCAGCGTCCCCGCCGGCTCGTCCGTCCGTTTCGACCCCGGGGGCGAGGCGGAGGTCGGCCTCGTGCCGATCGGCGGCGACCGCGTCGCCATCGGCTTCGCGGGCCTGGTCGACGGACCGCTGGACGCCCCGGGCGCGAAGGCGGAGGCCCTGCGCCGGGCGGCCGCCTGCGGCTATCTCGGCGCCCGGAGCGGCCAGGGCGAACACGGAGCCCGGAGCCGACCCGCCGCGCCGGGCGCCCGGACATCCACGGAGGAGGACCGGTGACCGGCATCGACCCCCGCGAGTACGCCAGCGTCCATGGCCCGCGCGCCGGAGACCGCGTCGTCCTCGGTGACAGCGGCCTCGTCGTCCGTGTCGAGGCCGACTCCCAGAAGCCCGGCGACGAGTTCCTCGCGGGCTTCGGCAAGACGGCCCGTGACGGACTCCACCTCAAGGCCGCCGCCGTCCGGGAGACCTGCGACGTCGTGATCAGCAACGTCCTCGTCATCGACGCCGTCCAGGGCATCCGCAAGGTGTCCATCGGCATTCGCGAGGGCCGGATCGCCGGCATCGGGCGAGCGGGGAACCCCGACACGCTCGACGGCGTCGACGTCGTCGTGGGCACGGGCACGTCCATCGTCTCCGGCGAGGGCCTCATCGCCACCGCCGGTGCCGTCGACACGCATGTGCATCTGCTCTCGCCACGGATCATGGAGGCTTCCCTCGCATCCGGCGTGACCACGATCATCGGCCAGGAGTTCGGTCCCGTCTGGGGCGTCGGCGTCAACTCGCCGTGGGCCCTCAGGCACGCCTTCGGCGCCTTCGACGCCTGGCCCGTCAACATCGGCTTCCTCGCCCGCGGTTCCTCCTCGGGAGACGCGCCGCTGAGGGAGGCGCTCGCCGAGGGCGGTGCCTCCGGCTTCAAGGTCCACGAGGACATGGGCGCGCACACCCGGGCGCTCGACACCGCCCTGCGGGTCGCCGAGGAGTACGACGTCCAGGTGGCCCTGCACAGCGACGGCCTCAACGAGTGCCTCTCCGTCGAGGACACCCTGAGCGTGCTCGACGGCCGGACGATCCACGCCTTCCACATCGAGGGCTGCGGCGGCGGACACGTACCGAACGTCCTGAGGATGGCGGGCGTGCCGAACGTGATCGGCTCCTCCACCAACCCGACCCTGCCCTTCGGCCGGGACGCGGTCGCCGAGCACTACGGCATGATCGTCTCCGTCCACGACCTGAAGACCGACCTGCCCGGCGACGCCGCCATGGCCCGCGACCGCATCCGTGCGGGCACGATGGGCGCCGAGGACGTCCTGCACGACCTCGGTGCGATCGGCATCACCTCGTCCGACGCCCAGGGCATGGGCCGGGCGGGTGAGACCGTGCGGCGCACCTTCGCCCTGGCCGGGAAGATGAAGGCCGAGCTGGGCCCCCTGGAGGGCGACGGAGCACACGACGACAACGCGCGGGTCCTGCGCTATGTGGCCAAGCTGACGATCAACCCGGCGATCGCCCATGGCCTCGCGCACGAGATCGGCTCCATCGAGCCCGGAAAGCTCGCCGACATCGTGCTGTGGAAGCCGCAGTTCTTCGGCGCGAAGCCGCAGCTCGTCCTGAAGTCGGGATTCCCCGCCTACGGAGTGACCGGCGACCCGAACGCCGCCACCGACACCTGCGAACCCCTCGTCCTGGGGCCGCAGATCGGCGCCCACGGCGCGACCCCCGCGGACATCTCCGTGGCGTTCGTGTCGCAGGCCGCGGCTGCACTCGGCGACGACAGGATGCCCACACGACGCCGTCGGGTCGGCGTGCGAGGCACCCGCAGCATCGGACCCGGGGACCTCCTCCTCAACTCCCGTGTGGGCGACGTGTGCGTGGACGAGCGCACCGGACTCGTCACCCTCGACGGCGATCCGATCCGTTCGGACCCGGTCGAGTGCATGTCGTTGAACCGCCTCTACTTCCTCTGACGCCTCATCCGATTCCGGACACAAGGACCTGACATGACATTCCGCATGCCACCCGAGTGGGCCCCCCACGAGCGCACCTGGATGGCCTGGCCCGGCCCCAATCCGACATTCACCAATGACGAGGAGCTTGCAGAGGCCCGTGCCGTCTGGGCCCAGGTCGCCCGTGCCGTACGCCGCTTCGAGCCGGTCACGGTCGTCGTCGGCCCCGGCCAGACCGATGGTGCCCGCGAACGTCTCGGCCCGGACATCGACATCGCGGAGCACGAGCTGGACGACGCCTGGATGCGCGACATCGGCCCCACCTTCGTCACCGACGGGCAGGGCGGCCTCGCAGCCGTGGACTGGGTCTTCAACGGCTGGGGCGCCCAGGACTGGGCCCGCTGGGAGCACGACTCCAAGATCGCCTGCCATGTCGCCGACCTCGTGGACGTCCCGGTCCACTCCTCAGACCTGGTCAACGAGGGAGGCGCGATCCACGTCGACGGTGAGGGAACGGTCCTGATGACCGACACCGTCCAGCTCGGCGCGGGACGCAACCCCGGCTGGACCCGCGAGCAGGTGGAAGCGGAGGTCCACGCCAGGCTGGGCACCGAGAAGGCGATCTGGCTGCCGCACGGCCTCAGCGGCGACTACGGAACCTACGGTACGCAGGGCCACGTCGACATCGTCGCCGCCTTCGCCGGGCCGGGCGTCGTCCTCGTCCACAGCCAGCAGAACCCGGCCCACCCGGACCACGAGCGATCCCGTACGTACATCGACATCCTGCGCGGCGCGACCGACGCCCGCGGCCGGGCACTGGAGGTCATCGAGGTGCCTGCCCCGACCGTCCTGAAGGACGAGGAGGGCGAGTGGGTCGACTACTCGTACATCAACCACTACCTCTGCAACGGCGGTGTGGTCCTGTGCGCGTTCGACGACCCGAACGACGAGGTGGCGGCAGCGGTCTTCCGCCGTCTCTTCCCGGACCGCACGGTGACTGCCGTGGACGCTCGGGCGATCTTCGCGGGCGGTGGCGGCATCCACTGCATCACCCAGCAGCAGCCGAGGGTCTGAACTCCCGTTCGGAGGTGGCCGCGGGGCCCTCGGTACCGACCGTGACGCGGCGGTTCGTCGTCAGCCGGCGCTCACGCACGGCAGGCCGACCCCCGGCGAGGTCCGGGCGCTTCGCGCCCGCTCGGCCGACGAAGGCTGGACGATCAGCGACGCCGGCCGAGCGGGATCAGGTAGAACGTACGAGTGAGACCACCGTTCCCGGAGACCGCCGAATGACCCCCGCGGCCCGCCGTCGCAATGTCGCCCCGCCCCGCGAAGAGGTGCTGGCCGCGGCGATGGCGACCATCGCCGAGCGCGGGCTCGACGGGCTGACCATGGCCGGGCTCGGCCGTGAGGTCGGGATGAGCAGCGGGCACCTGCTCTACTACTTCCGCACCAAGGACGAGCTGCTGCTGCAGACCCTGGAGTGGAGCGAGGGCCGCCTCGGCGCCGAGCGCAGCGCGCTGCTCTCCAAGCCGGCCCCTCCGCGGGAACGGCTGGAGGAGTACGTCGACCTGTATGTGCCCGACGGTCCGCGTGACCCGCACTGGATGCTGTGGCTCGAGGTCTGGAACCGCTCGCAGAACGCCGACGACGACGCCCGCGCCCGCCAGGCAGCCATCGAGCGGGCCTGGCACCGTGACCTGGTCGCGCTGCTCGCCGAAGGCATCTCGTGCGGCGATTTCCGCGCCGTCGACCCCGACCGCTTCGCCGCCCGGCTGCGTGCCCTGCTCGATGGCTTCAGCGTCCATGTGGCCGTCGGGATACCAGGCACCAGCCGTGCTCAAATCATCACCCATGTACGGGAGTTCATTGCGGACGCCCTCGTTCCGGGAACGTAACGAACGCAAGTACTCCTGATCGTTGCCGCCTACATCCTTGCTCGGCCCGGTCCCCTGCGGCACGGTTCCGCAGCATGGGACGAGAGCACTGGAAAAAGATCTGGGTCGGCTCCGCCGGCAACATGGTCGAGTGGTTCGACTGGTTCGTGTACGCGAGCTTCGCGACCTACTTCGCGGGGTCGTTCTTCCCCGAGGGGAACGACACCGCGAAGCTCATGAACACCGCGGGCATCTTCGCGGTCGGCTTCTTCATGCGCCCCGTCGGCGGCTGGCTCCTCGGCCGGGTCGGTGACCGCAAGGGCCGCAAGGCCGCACTCACCCTCACCGTCAGTCTGATGTCCGCCTCCGCCGTGCTGATCGCGATCGCGCCGACGTACGCGGTCGCCGGATACGGGGGAGCGGCCGTCCTGCTGATCGCGCGTCTGCTCCAGGGGCTGTCGGTCGGCGGCGAGTACGCGGCCAGTGCCACCTACCTCACCGAGGCCTCCGCGCCGCAGCACCGAGGTTTCGCATCCAGCTTCCAGTACGTGTCGATGACCGCGGGTCAGATCCTCGGCCTCGGGCTGCAGATCGTGCTCCAGCGCACGATGTCCGACGAGGCCCTGCACAGCTGGGGCTGGCGCATCCCGTTCATCATCGGCGCCCTCGGCGCGGCCGTCGTCTTCTATCTGCGCCGCAACATGCTGGAGACCGAGGTCTACGAGGAGTCGGCCGACGACACCCCGGCGGGCGACAAGGGCACCCTCCGGGCCCTGTGGGCGCACAAGCGCGAGGCGTTCCTGGTCGTCGCGCTGACCATGGGCGGGACGGTCGCCTACTACACGTACACCACCTATCTGACGAAGTACCTGTCCAACTCGGCCGGGCTGCCCAAGCAGACGGCGACCCTCGTGTCCTTCTGCGCGCTGATCGTCTTCGCCTGCCTCCAGCCGCTCGCGGGCAGGCTGTCCGACCGCATCGGCCGTCGACCCCTGCTGATCACGTTCGCACTGGGCTCCACCTTCCTGACCGTGCCGATCATGACGATGCTGGGGCGCGCCGGCTCCTTCTGGCCCGCGCTCGGACTCTCCCTGCTCGCCCTGCTCGTGATCACCGGCTACACCTCGATCAATGCCTGTGTGAAGGCCGAGCTCTTCCCGACGGGCATCCGTGCTCTGGGCGTGGCGCTCCCGTACGCCATCGCCAACGCGCTCTTCGGCGGCACAGCGGAGTACGTGGCGCTCTGGTTCAAGGACGCCGGCATGGAGTCCGGCTTCTACTGGTACGTCGCCGGGTGCGCCGCCGTCTCGCTGGTGGTGTACCTGACGATGCGCGAGACGCGGGACATCGACCTGGGGCGGGTCGGTGGCCCCGCGCCGAAGGCGGCCCCGGCCCCTGAGCCCGCATCCGCGCCCACCGCTTCCCACTGACACCCGGCCCTGCCCCGGCGCCGGTCCTCGAGCCCTCCCTGTGCCAGGACCGGCGCCGCGCGTGGGCCGGGCGGCCGGCCAGGGGGGCGGTGCAGGCTGTGGCATTCGCCGGCAGGGCAGGGCAGGGCAGGGCAGGGTCGCCGTCCCCGGGCCGCCGAGCCGGTCGGCCCGTCGGTCAGGTCGGAGGGACCCGGAGGGCCCCTGGGGGAGAGGGACGCCGGGGGCGCACCGCGGTGGGCGGCCGCGTTCACCGGCTCCCGAGTGCCTCGCCCGAGGGCTTCGCCAGACGCTGCCGCATCATCTCCAGCCCGAGTGCCGCGTGTCTGCGGATCCTCTCCTCCCGCTGCGGCTGCCCGTTGACCTTGGTCGTGAGCACGGTCGCGCCGATCCGCCCGGAATGGACGATGAAGACCTCGTGCGTCCGAGTGCCGTCGGCCAGTGCGACCAGGGTGCTCTGTCCGGCCATCAGGTCGTCGAAGCCGCTCAGCTCGGGTGGGGCCGCCTCCCGGACGCCCTCCCAGCGTGCCTCGCCGATGTTCCGTGCCGGGCAGTCGTGGAGCGTCTCCGTCATGTCCGTCAGATAGCTCCTGGCGGTCGTCGGGTCGCTGAAGACCCGCACCTCGGCGCTGGCCGCGATGCCGGCCGCGCGATCGAGCGAGGTGCGGGACAGGGAGGCCAGGGTGCCGGTGCGCCGTTCCCGGACGAGCAGCTCGCAGTCGGCCTCCTGCAGGGCGGCTTCATGCATGCTCATGTCCTCGTACGGCTCACCCGGGACGAAGCCCGGCCCCCAGTCCGCGTGCCGCAGGGCGACCCGTGCGGCGTGGCCCCGGGCTGCTGCCGCCGCGGCCACCGAGTCCGCGGACGACGGCCGCACCCCGGACGAGGGGGCCACGTCCCCTTCCCCGGAAGCGGTCCGGTCGTGGGCGCCCCGCAGGAGGACGACCAGGGTGACGGCCAGCGTGAGCAGGACGGCGCATCCCGCGATCAGCACGCCCGTGCGCTGGGGCGGCGGGGTGCCGGAGCCGGGGTCGGCCGGTCCGGGGGGAGGGGGCACGGGACCCGGTGGCGGACCGGTGGGCGGCGGCGGTGAGGGCGGGGGCACCTCGTTCCCCTACCACCCGGAGATGCTGCCCCGAGCCCGCCGATCGGGTGCACCCGGCGCAGGACCGTCCGGTCCCCGACACCGCGCCCGCATGGTGAGACCGGTGTCCATGTATGCGGGGACCTGTGGCAGACTTCCACCGTGCTCGCATTCGCCATGATTATCGGCAGCAGCGCGCCGGTCCGCAGTGACCGCTGACCAGGGCAGCACCCCCGTGGCAGTGGCACCGTGCCCCAGACCCGCGCGCAGACCTCTCGCACCCGCGAGAGGTTTTTTCGTTTTACGGCCACACCCCGGCCGGACGGAGAACGCGCGCGAAGATGGGGGCAAGTGGAGCCAGAAGTTCCGGAGCCACTCTTCCGACAGGAGTCACCACCGCCATGACCACGACAGGCAGCAGCCTCGACGCCAGTTCCGACGACGGCTTCCACGTCTTCGACACCACGCTGCGCGACGGCGCCCAGCGTGAGGGCATCAACCTGACCGTCGCGGACAAGCTGACCATCGCCCGGCACCTGGACGACTTCGGCGTGGGCTTCATCGAGGGCGGCTGGCCCGGAGCCAACCCCCGCGACACCGAGTTCTTCGCCCGTGCCCGCCAGGAGATCGAGTTCAAGCACGCCAAGCTCGTCGCCTTCGGCGCCACCCGCCGCGCGGGCGGCTCTGCCGCCGAGGACCCGCAGGTCAAGGCCCTCCTCGACTCAGGGGCGCCGGTCATCACCCTGGTGGCCAAGTCCCACGACCGCCATGTGGAACTCGCCCTGCGCACCACCCTGGACGAGAACGTCGCGATGGTCCGGGACACCGTCTCGTACCTGTGTGAGCAGGGCCGCCGGGTCTTCGTCGACTGCGAGCACTTCTTCGACGGATACAAGGCCAATCCGGAGTACGCGAAGGCCGTGGTCCGGGCGGCCGCGGAGGCGGGCGCGGACGTCGTCATCCTCTGCGACACCAACGGCGGCATGCTGCCCGCGCAGGTCCAGGCCGTCGTCTCCACCGTCATCGCCGACACCGGTGCCCGCCTCGGCATCCACGCCCAGGACGACACCGGCTGCGCCGTGGCCAACACCCTCGCCGCCGTCGACGCGGGCGCCACCCACGTCCAGTGCACCGCCAACGGCTACGGCGAGCGCGTCGGCAACGCCAATCTCTTCCCGGTCGTCGCGGCGCTCGAGCTGAAGTACGGCAAGCGCGTGCTTCCCGAAGGCGCGCTCCAGGAGATGACCCGGATCTCGCACGCCATCGCCGAGGTCGTCAATCTGACGCCCTCCACGCACCAGCCCTATGTGGGTGTTTCCGCCTTCGCCCACAAGGCGGGCCTGCACGCCTCCGCCATCAAGGTCGACCCGGACCTGTACCAGCACATCGCCCCCGAGCAGGTCGGCAACACCATGCGGATGCTCGTGTCCGACATGGCGGGCCGGGCCTCCATCGAGCTCAAGGGCAAGGAGCTCGGCATCGACCTGGGCGGTGACCGCGAGCTCGTCGGCCGCGTCGTCGAGCGGGTCAAGGACCGTGAGCTCAAGGGCTACACGTACGAGGCCGCCGACGCCTCCTTCGAGCTGCTGCTGCGGGAGGAGGCCGAGGGCAGACCCCGGATGTACTTCCGCACCGAGTCCTGGCGCGCGATCGTCGAGGACCGCCCCGACGGGACCCACGCCAACGAGGCCACGGTGAAACTGTGGGCCAAGGGCGAGCGGATCGTCGCCACCGCCGAGGGCAACGGCCCGGTCAACGCCCTGGACCGGGCGATGCGGGTCGGCCTCGAGCGCATCTACCCCCAGCTCGCCAAGCTGGAGCTCGTCGACTACAAGGTCCGTATCCTCGAGGGCCGCCATGGCACCGACTCCACGACCCGTGTGCTCATCACGACGAGCGACGGCAGGGGCGAGTGGTCGACGGTCGGTGTCGCGGACAACGTGATCGCCGCGTCGTGGCAGGCGCTGGAGGACGCGTACACCTACGGACTGGTACGGGCGGGAGTCGAACCGGCGGAGTAGCCCGGCAGGCTGTGCGGGTGCAGTGGTGATTCCGGTACGGCCGGGTTCTCCGGTGAACGGACAGGTACCGGTCGCGGCGGAGAGCCCGACCGGTACCGGCCTCGCTCAGCAGGCGTCGTCGGCGAGCTCCTCGAAGTCGCCGCGGGACACGGCCCGGCCGTTCGCCCAGACCTCGCCGGGCCGAAGGCCTTCGAGGTCGGTGGCGCGGAAGGTGACTTCGCCGACGTACGCATAGCTGTCGTCGGGATCGCCGAAGATCAGCTCGTAGGTGTGGCCGGGCTGGAGCCGCTGGGGACCGATGCGCTCGACGGACCACTCCGAGGGAGGGGAGAAGAGCGGGAAATCGGCTGCCGCGTTCCTGCCCCGGGTGTCCCAGCCGTGCTCGTCCTCGTCGAACCGCTTCTGCCTCCCGGTCGACCCGGTCGACCCGGCCGTGCTCGGCCTGGTCGCGGTCCCCGCGGGTGTGCTCTGCCCCCGAGCACCGCGCTCGATCGCGGGGTGCTCGGCCCCGGTCCGCCCGGGCGAGGGCGTCCCCGCCGGGGACCCGGTGGCGGGCTCACCCCTTGTGCGGTCGAGCGGGTGCGGAAAGTGAGCGAACCCCTCGCTTTTGGTGACTATGTCCTTATTTGTTCCTCTCGGGTAGCGTCAACATATGAGGATCAGGCCGTTCACCTTGTTGTCGGCCCTCGCCGGGCTGGCGCTCTTCCTGCTGCTGGCCGTCGCCTCAGGCGCGAACGCCAAGGCCACGGACATCTCCGACGCGGCCGCGGCTCTGAAGCAAGGCCCCGTCTACGTCGATCCGGGCGCCCGCTCCCAGCTCTCCGAGGCGGACGAGAACGCCCTGGAGAAGAAGATCGAGGACGCGGACAAGCCCGTCTTCGTCGCCGTACTGCCCGAAAGCCCGGCTTTCCCCGAGGACAGCGTCCTGCGCGATCTGCGCACCACGACGGGGATCACGGGACTGTACGGAGTCCGTCTCGGCGACGGCTTCAACGCGGGCGCGGACAGCGCCGTGATGCCGTCCAATGCCGTGGAGAACGTGGTGGCCGGTGTGAAGGCCCCAGGCGTCGACGCCGCCACCCAGCTCAACAACTTCGTCGACCAGTCGCTCCCGACCGTGAAGGGCACCGCCCCGGCGTCCTGGAGCACCGTCTCCGGCACCGGCGGCGCCTCCATCGGCACACTGATCGGCGTGGGCACGATCCTCGTTGCGGGCGGTGCGGGTGCGTACGCTTACGTCCGCCGCAACCGCCGCCGGCGCGCCGACGAGGAGCGGGCCGCGCTCGAGAAGCTCCGCGTCGTCGTGGACGAGGACATCACCGCGTACGGCGAGGAACTCGACCGGCTCGACTTCCATCCGGCCGAAACCGGCGCCGACGACGCGATGCGGGCGGACTACGAACGGGCCCTCGACTCCTACGACAAGGCCAAGTCCGACATGGCCGCGGCCGCACGCCCGCACGACGTCCGGCCCGTCACCGAGGCCCTGGAGGAGGGCCGCTTCTCGCTCGCGGTCCTCGACGCCCGCCGCAAGGGCGCCCCGCTCCCCGAGCGCCGCGCACCCTGCTTCTTCGACCCGCGCCACGGCCCCTCCACGACCGATATGACCTGGTCCCCCGCCGCCGGCATGGCCCGCGAGGTCCCGGTCTGCTCCGCCGACGCGGCCCGTCTGGCCGACGGGCAGGACCCGATGGCCCGCCAGGTCGCCACCGAGTCCGGCCCCCGCCCCTACTGGGAGGCGGGTCCCGCCTACGGCCCCTGGGCCGGTGGCTACTTCGGCGGCGGCATCCTGCCGGGTCTGCTGGTGGGCACCCTCCTGGGCAGCGCTCTGTCCACCCCGGCGTACGCGGCCGAGTACGGGGGCGGCGACTTCTCCGGTGCCGACTACAACCCCTCCGACTTCGGCGGGGACAACGGCGGCGGCTTCGACGGCGGTGGCTTCGGTGGCGGCGACTGGGGCGGCGGCGGTGGCTTCGACGCGGGCGGAGGCTTCTGATGCGTACCAAGAAATGGAACATCGAGATCGTCATCACCGAGAACGACCGCACGACCACGGCCGAGGCCCGACTGCGCGGCCAGAACGCCGAACTCTTCGTCGGCGAGGGCACGGCCCACCGCAACCGCGCCGACCAGGACATCCCCCACATCGGCGACGAGATCGCCGTCGCGCGGGCGCTGAGCGGGGTGAGCCACGAGCTGCTGCACGAGGTGGCGGCGGAGATAGAGACACGGACGGGGGAGCGGGTGGGGAAGCTGAGGGAATGAAAACGCTGGCCACGCGCCGGCCCAGGACCGAGGGGCCGGGAACGATTCGCCGCGGTGGAACGACCGTCGGGAGTCGGGGGTGTGTGCCGTTGCGGGTGCGGTGCGCAGCTGGACGACCGCCTGCTGAATAACCGTTCGACACGGGGTTGACGGTCCACGATCATGTGCCCCGATGACACGAACTGACATGCCGTCCACCTGGGACGAGCGAGCCTCCCTGACCACCTTCCTCGACTACGTCCGGGACACCGCACGCAAGAAGTGCGACGACGCCTCGCCGGACGACGCCCGCAAGGCCCCGCTGCCCGGATCCCCGCTGATGACCCTGTGCGGGCTCATCAACCACCTGCGCTGGGTCGAGTACTTCTGGTTCGAGGTGGTGTTCCTCGGCGAGGAGGACCACGGGCCCTGGACCGAGGAGGACCCGGACCGCGAGATGCGGATCGCGGTGGACATCCCTCTGGCGGACCTTCTGTCCGAATACGAGGAGCAGAGCGCCCGCCATCGCCAACTGGTCGCCACACACGACCTGGAGGCGAAGGCGCAGCGGGCGACCCGCGACGGGCAGCACGTCACCCTGCGCTGGATCCTGCTGCACCTGATCGAGGAGACCGCTCGGCACAACGGTCATCTCGACATCCTGCGGGAACTGGCCGACGGGCGGACCGGCGTCTGAGCGTTCCCGTGTGCCAGGGACATACCTTGAGGTGAAGGGGCGACGTGCCGAAGGGAGTTGCGGGTCGGCCCCGTCGTCCCTTCGGCCGGTCGTCTCTTCGGCCCCGTCGTGTCTCGCACCTGCGGGATCGCTCTTCACCGTGAGATGACCACCAGAACGCTGTGGCGGGGCTGGTGGGCATCGCCTCCTTCGTAATCGCTCCGGTCACCCTGCTGGCCAACCTGGTCGCTCGCGTCCGCTTCGGCCGAATGGCACCTTCCGCCAACGGCCTGCGACCTTCGATCGATCCCGGCAAGCGGGTCGTACGATGCGCCGGAGCGCTCGGCGTCCTCGCGCCGTTCCTCATCGTCGGCGCCCTTGTGATCCGTGCGGAGCTGGACGACAGCGCGAACTCCGGGCCGTCGGTGACTGTGCGGGCAACAGCGGCACGGTGAGTGCTCCCGACTTCGCTGTCGTCGAATGCGGTTCGCCCGAGGCGGAGTCCGAGGTCGCGGAGCGGCACGACGGCGCTGACGCGCGCTGCGACCGCGAGCGCTTTGCCGAGTACGCCGAGTCCAACGGCGGAGTCCGGTTCACCCTGTGCCTCGCTCCGCTGTCCGAGAGGTACTGAACGGGCGTTCGGCGTAGGGGTGGGTGACGGGGCGGCGAGGCCGAGGACGGTTCCGGGGTGCCGTCGCACCGTTCCCAAACGGTTGTCGTTCTGTCAGCCGGCCAGGGATCTGGCAGACGCACGGCCGTCGGCTCGCAGCCCGGGGCATTCGGGCAATTCCCGCGCCATGTCGGGGTGAACGCGCATCAACGTGGCGCCGGAGACGGCCTGTTCGGGTCCTCGTCGGCGTCGGCCTGAACCATCGGCGTGGTGAACTCCGTGCCCGGATGCGCCGGCGCCGACCGGGCATCCCCATACCCGAGCGCGCGCCGAGTGCCACGAACAGGACGCGTCCGCTCATTCGTTGTCGACGCCTACCCGATCGCACCCGAAGGCTTAGAACATCCTTTCGGGTGTTTGTGGCCGTTTCGCGGGGGGCCATCTTCCTGCAACCTCGTCGAGCAGGGGCGGTAAGCCCTTGCACAGGTTGTGAACGACTGTTTACATTTCGTGCGTCGATCTGCACGATCGTCGACCATTTGGGGACGGGCTGGGGGGCCCGGAGGGGGATAAGTGAAGACTTTTGCATGCCTGCGTGGTCTCAGACCAGCCGCGCTGGCGATGTTGTCGGGCGTACTGACCACCGGGTTGCTGGCCGATCCGGCGTACGCCGTGACCCGGGGCGTTCCGAATGCGGCGCTGTCGCCGCTCGAGCGGGCCGAACGGACCGGAGAGCCCGTCGAAGTCGTCGCCGAGCGTTCCGAGTACACGCGGACCATGGCGAACCCGGACGGCACCTACACGCTGACGCAGTCGACGAGCCCACAGCGGGCCCGCGCCGAGGACGGCTCGTGGCGCGGTATCGATGCCACGCTGGAGCGACACCAGGACGGCACGGTGGGACCGAAGTCCACCGTGGTGGACCTGTCCTTCTCCGGCGGAGGCACCGGCGACGACCTGATCCGCCTTGCGTCGCCGAAGGGCGCCATCGAACTGGGCTGGCCGGGCAAGCTGCCCGAGCCCGAGCTCAACGGACCGACCGCCACGTACCCCGAGGTGTACAAGGGCGTCGACCTCCAGCTGACCGCCACCGCGGAAGGCTTCCGCGAGGTACTCGTCGTCAAGTCCGCCGAGGCCGCGGCCAATCCGGCACTGAACAAGATCAGCCTGTCGGCGACCGGCAAGGGCCTGGACATCGTCCCCGGTGCCGGCGGCGGTCTGCGCGCGCTGGACGGCGACGGCAACACGGTCTTCTCGGGCCCGGCAGGCATGATGTGGGACTCGGCCGGTGACCCGGACTCCGGCCCGCAGCCGCAACTCATGCGGCGCGCCACCTCCGACGAGGCCGAAGCGCCCGCGGAGGGCGCCGACGACCCGGCACGGCCCGACGCCGGCGACGCCACCGCCGTCCTGCCCGTCGAGATCGCCGACGGCGCGGTCAGCGTGGTCCCCGACCAGAAGCTGCTGCGCGGCGAGAAGACCGTTTTCCCGGTCTACATCGACCCGCCGATCGGCACCGGGGCCTCGGAGAAGTCCGTGATCTCCTCCGACGGCGACCGCTGGTGGAACTTCGACGGCGATTACGGGGTGGGCCGCTGCTATCGCGTCGGCCCCTGGTACTGCGACGCCGACCACACCAACCGCATGCTGTTCGAGTTCGCTCCCACCAAGATCGCGGGCATGCACGTGCTGGACGCGACGTTCCGCGCGTACGAGACCTGGTCGTTCTCCTGCTCCCCGCACGAGGTCGAGCTGGTACGGACCAACAACATGTCCGAGGCCACCCGCTGGCCGGGCCCCGCCGAGCTGGACCACATGGGCGACCGGGACGTCTCCGCGGGCCGTGGGGAGAACTGCTCCCCGGAGCAGCCGGACAAGTGGATCGAGTTCCATGACAACCCGGCCGAGACGAGCGAGAACCTCACCGCCACCGTGAAGAACTTCGCGGACGGTGACTTCTCCCGCCTGACCCTGATGCTGAAGGCGCAGGACGAGAGCGACCCGGACGCCTGGAAGCGGTTCGAGGACAACGCAGAACTCCAGGTCATCTACGTTCCCAAGCCCTACCTGCCGAACAACGTCGGAGTCATCCCGGGCTACACCAATCAGCAGTACTGCAGCAAGGATGCCGATACCCCCACGATCGTCACTCGGATCGACCCCACGATCCAGGCCATGGTTCAGACCCAGCAGCAGCCCCAGGGCAATGAGTTCCGTGGCTCGCTGCGCGCACTGTTCAACACCGAGTACCGCAAGAGCGACGGTACCTGGGCCGACGCGTTCACGTTGAACGAGCCGAAGACGGGATCCGATCCGGATGACACCCTGGAGAAGTACCAGATCAAAAAGGTGGCCGATGGTGCGACCTACCGGTTCAATGCCCTGACCGAGTCGTACTGGACCTGGGACGGCGAGAGCGGGAAGCTGTCCTCGGGCCGCTCTGCCTGGTGCTACTTCAAGGTCGACACCAGCGCGCCGAAGGCGCCGGTCATCAGCGCAAACGTCGTGAACGGCAAGAGCTACACGGCCTGCACGACCGACCTCTGCGAGGCGCATGGTGGACCGGGCGTGCCGGGCAGCTTCACCTTCAGGCCGAACCCGGTGGACAAGGACATCAAGGGGTACCGCTGGAGGCTGCTGACCACTGCACGATCCGGAGCGAAGACGGTCACCGGAACCACGGTGACCGTCCCGGACGTCAAACCGGCGCTGGCGGGCGTTCAGGTGCTGACCGTCGAAGCCGTCGATGTCCGTGAGCGCTACGGCACACCGGCCGAGTTCGTCTTCAAGGTCAAGCCGGGTGCCAGGGAGACCAGCCGTTGGTCGTTCGCGGAGAAGAGCGGCGCCACGGCGAAGGACACCGGTGTCGAAGGCTCCAACCGGCACGAGGCGACGCTCTTCGGGCCCCAGCCCGGCACCGTCTCATGGTCGGCCATGGGCCGCCGAGGTGACGGCGACACGTCGCTCTCGCTGAACAGCGCGGTCACCGATCCCGCAAAGCAGGTGGGGTACGCCGCTACGAGCAAGGCCGCGGTCAACACCAAGGATTCGTTCACGGTCTCGGCCTGGGTGTACCTGACGGACACCACGGCCAACCGGACGGTGCTGTCCGCCTCTGGTGAAATGAGTTCGGCGTTCATCCTGCTCTACTCACCGACCAAGAAGACATGGGTGTTCAAGCGAGCCTCGAAGGACGAGGACGACGCAGTGGACCTCGTCAAGGTCGCGAGCAGACCCGCGACAGCACGGGTCTGGACACACATCGCAGGTGTCTTCGACACCAAGGACGACACGGACCCGAAGAACGACACTCTTCAGCTCTTCGTGAACGGCCGTCCACAGGGCGATGCGGTCGTGGCCCACGAGCAGTCGTCCGCCTACACGGCCTGGACTTCCTCCGGCGGCCTGCAGTTCGGGCGTACCAAGACGCAGGACGGCTCCTTCTCCCAGTACTTCCACGGCAACATCGATGAAGTCGCGGTCTGGCAGCGTGCTCTCCTGCCGGATGAACTGCGCAGCGAAGCAGAGGCGCTCAGCCCGCGCGACGACAGCCCGGCGGTGCCGTTGGTGGCCCACTGGGACGCCATCGGCCGCACCAGCACCCAGCTGAACAACACCTCCGCGTATCCGGTCGGCCCTCTCAAACTGTCGGCTTCCGGAGCGTCGCTGTCGGGTGGCGATGAGGGCCTCGTCCTGAATGGCAAGACCGGCTACGCCTCGGCCGCCGGCCCCGTCATCGATGAGACGGCTTCGTTCACCGTGTCCGCGACCGTGACCCTGGACGAAGAGCAGCTTCGGGCCAAGCCGCTGGGCCACCGCGTCCATGTCTTCGGGCAGGCAGTTCCGGACGGGGAGGAGTCGTCCTGGGCCCTCTGGGCTGAGAAGGGCCCCACCGGCTACCGGTGGAAGTTCGGCCGCACGGCAACCGACGCCGCCGGCAAGGTCATCAGCAGGGGAGTCACGACATCGGAGGAGATCGCGGTGATGAGTACGCCGGTAGAGGTCACCGGCGTCTACAACGCCGCCGAGTCTGCGGATGACGAGACGGTCCACGGCACCACGCAACTCTTTGTGGGCCCCCGGTCGACGAGCCGGGACTCGGGATACGTGTTCAGCGATCTCATGCAGGGAAGCGGTGGACTGACCGCCGGACGTGGCCCTGCTGCGGGAACGACAGGACATCACCTCCCCGGCAGCGTCCAGAGCCTGCGCGTGTGGGCAGGCGCGATGACCTCCACCCAGGTGAGCGAAAAGATCGTGCCGGCTTCCTGACGGCACTTCCGCCTCCGGTCGACACGGGGCCGGGAAAGCACACCGGCTCCCGTGTCGCCCCCTCGACCAGCAGCACCCCGGTGCGCACGGGCACGAGCTGTGCCCCCTCTTCAATCCCTGCCGCCATCTGCGCGGCCAAACGGAAACGGACAGCATGAGAGGGTTCACCCCGCCTGCCGTCAGGCGTGGCGGAAACGGAACAAGGGCAAAGCGCTCGGTCGCGCGTCATGTGGCGGCGATTGTCGGCTTCAGCCTGATCCCGGGCCTGCTGACCCCTGTGGCGTTCGCCGCACCCAAGCCCGAGCCACTGGGCCGCCCCGACCTGCCCGCCCCCACGTCACAGAAGTTGACCCGATTCAAGGGCGAGCCCGATCCCAGCACTGCCGCGCAGGTCCGGAAGGTGGCCGCGAATAGCCGTGCCGACTTGGCACGGGCCAAGAAGGATCGGGCAAAGGACGTCGCCTGGCCGACCGCAGGCAGCGCGAAGCTGGTGGTCCCGGAGGACGGCAAGGCCCAGGCGGCTCCAGGTACTCTTCCCGTCTCGATGTCAGCGCCGCAGGGTACCAAGGCGGCTAAGTCCGCCAAGCCGGCCGACAGCGTCACAGTCAACGTGCTGGACCAGAAGCAGGCCGCCGCGCTGGGCGTGAAGGGCGTCGTTCTCACGGTGACGGGCCCGGCTTCCGGAGGCAGGGCCGAACTCGGCATTGACTACAGCAAGTTCGGCTCTGCTTATGGCGGCGACTACGCCGGTCGTCTGCAAGTGGTTCGCCTGCCCGACTGCGCGCTGAAGGACCCCGCCAGCTCCAAGTGCCGCAAGCGGACACCTCTTCCCTTCACCAACAAGCGCAAGCAGAACAGACTCGACGGCGAACTGTCCTTCACCGCGCCTGCTGCCAAGAGCCGCCTCAAGAGGAGCACCGCGGCGTCGGCCGGAGGCCGGATGATGGTCCTCGCGGTGGCCCCCGGAACGAAGTCGGGCTCCGGCGACTACAAGGCCACCCCGCTGGCCTCCTCCTCCAACTGGGAGGCAGGCGGCTCTTCCGGAGCGTTCACCTGGTCGTACCCGCTGCGTGTTCCTCCATCGGCCGCCGGGCCGAAGCCCGACCTGACGATCTCCTACGACTCGGGCAGCGTGGACGGCCGCACGGCCAACACCAACAACCAGAGCAGCCTGGTGGGCGAAGGTTTCGACCTCACGTCCTCCTTCATCGAGCGGAAGTACGGCTCGTGCGACGACGACGGTCATGACGACAAGTTCGATCTGTGCTGGAAGTACGAGAACGCCTCACTCGTGCTCAACGGCAAGGCCACAGAGCTGGTCAAGGACGACATCAGCGGCAAGTGGCGGCTGAAGAACGACGACGCCTCCACCGTCACACGCTCCGCCGGCGCCGACAACGGGGACGACGACGGCGAGTACTGGACCGTCATCACCGGTGACGGCACCAAGTACGTCTTCGGACTGAACAAGCTCAACGGCGCCTCCGCGACCGACCGCACCCAGTCGGTCTGGACCGTCCCGGTCTTCGGCGACGACGCCGGCGAGCCCGGCTATGCGGACGGCACCAGCTTCGCCACCCGTGACAAGAAGCAGGCCTGGCGTTGGAACCTCGACTACGTCGAGGACACCCACGGCAACGCCATGACCTACTGGTACACCGCCGAGCAGAACAACTACGACAAGCTCGGTGACGACAACACCGGCAGCCCCTACACGCGCGGCGGACATCTCAACGAGATCCGCTACGGCCAGAGGGCCGGCGCGTTGTTCAGCAGCAAGCCGGCTGCTTCGAACAAGGTCGTGTTCACCTACAAGGAACGCTGCATCCAGTCCGGCACCGGCTGCAGCAGCCTCAAGCCGGACACCCGGGACAACTGGCCCGACGTCCCCCTCGACGCCATCTGCCAGAACGACGCCAAGTGCACCGGAAACGTCGGCCCGACGTTCTTCACCCGCAAGCGGATGACAACGGTGACGACCTACGCATGGGACGCCGCCGCGAGCAAGCCGGACTTCACCGAAGTGGACGCGTGGGCCCTGACCCACGACTACCCGGAGCCGGGCGACACGGGGGATTCCTCCGACCAGGCGCTATGGCTGAGCGAGTTGCGGCACACGGGTATGCGCGGCAAGCCGATCACCCTCGACCCCGTCGTCTTCGACCACGAGTTCTTTCCCAACCGCGTGGACGGCAAAGAAGAGGGCGATGAGGACGGCAAAGAGGACGACATCCTGCCTCTGAACAAGCCCCGCCTGCGCACGATCAGGTCGGAGACAGGTGCCGCAACGATCGTCAACTACATGCCGGCCGACTGTCTCGCCCGGCAGGCCAAGCCCAAGGTCGACGAGAACACCCGGCGCTGCTATCCCGTCTACTGGTCGCCGAACGGTGAGAAGGAGCCCAAGCTCGACTGGTTCCACAAGTACCCCGTCGAGCAAGTCTCGACCACCGACCCCCAGGGCGGCGGTCTCACCGTTCGCCACACCTACACCTACTCCGGTGGCGGCGCCTGGCACTACAACGAAGACCCGCTGGTCAAGGAGAAGGAACGCACCTGGTCGGTCTGGCGCGGCTTTCAGAAGGTCACCCACCTCACCGGCCCTGCGGGCCCGACCCAGTCCAAGACGGTCACCGTCTACATGCGCGGCATGAACGGCGACCGCGTCCTCGGCGCCGACGGCAAACTTCCGGACAAGGACAAGCGCAAGTCCGTCTCCGTCAGCGGTATCAAGGCGCCGGCCGTCACCGATGCCGACCAGTACGCCGGCTTCACCCGCGAGACCGTGACCTACAACGGTGCACAGGAAGTCACGGGTGCCGTCAACGACCCCTGGTCCAAGCGCACGGCCACCCAGCACAAGTCGTACGCCGACACCGAGTCCTACTACGTCCGCACCGGCGCCAGCCACACCCGCACCAACATCACCACCAGCGGCACCCCACGCGACCGCGTCCGCTCGACCGTCACCACCTACGACGACTACGGCATGGCCGAAACGGTCGAGGACAAGGGCGACAACGCCGTGAGCGGCGACGAGAAGTGCACCCGCACCTGGTACGCCCGCAACGACGCCGCAGGCATCAGCATCAACAGCCTGGTCTCTCGTACCCGCGTCACCGCAAAGCCCTGCTCCGTCTCCGGCAGCGACCTCGACCTGCCGGCCGACTCGACCAAGCCCGGCGACGTCATCTCCGACACCGCGGTCGGCTACGACGCGACCACCTGGTCCTCCACCCAGAAGCCGACCAAGGGCGAGCCTCAGTGGACCGGCCGTGCCAAGGGGTACACCGCGTCGAACAACCCGGTGTGGCAGAAAGTCACGACGACCACGTATGACGTGCTCGGTCGGATACTGACCGTGAAGGACACCAACGACGCGACGTCCGCGACGACGAGGTACACACCGACAGCCGCGGGCCCGACGACCGGCAGCACCGTCGCCAATGCCAAGGGCCACACGACCACTAGCCTGTTCGACTTCGCCACCGGCGCCGCCGTCAAGATCACCGACCCCAACGGAAAGACGACCGAGAGCGAGTACGACGCGCTGGGGCGCGTGACCAGCACGTGGCTGCCCAACCGGTCCCGACCGGATGGAATGACCCCCAACTACGTCTACGGCTACAGCGTCACCGCCTCCGCACTGCCCTGGGTGTCGACCGGCACGATCAAGGGTGACGGCCGTGGCTACAACACCTCGTACGAGATCTTCGACAGTCTGCTGCGTCCTCGCCAGAGCCAGGCACCGTCACCAGCAGGCGGCAGGGTCGTAGGCCTGACCTGGTACGACGAGCGGGGACATGCGACCTCGACACACTCCGACATCTGGGACCAGAAGGCTGAACCGTCGGGTGAACTGGTTCAGGTCGACGGTGGCCAGGCGCCCATGCAGGTCGACACCGCCTACGACGGAGCCGGCCGGGCCTTCGAGGCGGTGACGAAGGTCGGGGGTGTTCCCCGCTGGACGATCAATACCACCTATACAGGCGACACCGTCACCACCACTGCGCCCGCAGGCGGCCAGGCCACCGCAGTGGTGACCAATGCGCTCGGCCAGACGACACAGCGCCGCGAGTACGCCGGTCCTCAACCGAAGGGGGAAAGCACAGCCACGAACCACACCTACTTCCCCTCCGGCCATCAAGACACGGTCACCGGGCCCGACGGCGCCAAGTGGGCCTACTCGTACGACCTCTTCGGGCGTGAGACCACCTCCACGGATCCGGACAAGGGCCAGTCGACCACGACCTACAACACCCTCGACCAGATCGTCACGACCACCGACTCCCGAGGGATGTCCCTCACCGCCGAGTACGACGCCCTCGGCCGCAGGACCGGTTTGTGGAACACGAGCGAAGCCGTCAAATCGGATGCCAACAAGCTCGCGGCCTGGACCTTCGACTCGTTGGCCAACGGACAGCAGGACACGGCGGTCAGATACGTCAACGGCGTCGGGCAGTCGACGAGCAAGGCCTACACCCAGAAAGTCACAAGCTACGACGCCCTGTACCGACCGACCGGAGCGTCCCTGGTCCTTCCGGACAACGACGCCCTCGTCGCTGCGGGAGTGCCGAAGACCTTGTCGACCTCCGTGAGATACAACTGGAGCGGAGTGCCGGAGGACAGCGCTCGCCCCGCCGTAGCCGGGCTCCCCGCGGAGAACATCGTCAACACCTACGGTGCTCAGGGACAGTTGCTCTCGTCACGCGGTGCCAGCGGCTACGTGCAAGAGGCGCAGTACTCGGAAGTCGGCGACCTTCGGCAACTCCACCTCGGAATGAGTCGCGTCGCGAACAAGGCCTATCTCACGTATTCATACGAGAGAGGCACCCGACGCCTGGTCAATTCCCTTGCCTCGGACAACGTGCACAGCGGATACCTGCAAAACCTGACGTTCGCACAGGACGACGCCGGTAAC
Organism: Streptomyces sp. NPDC043861; assembly: GCF_056435905.1. NCBI lineage: Bacteria > Bacillati > Actinomycetota > Actinomycetes > Kitasatosporales > Streptomycetaceae > Streptomyces > Streptomyces sp. NPDC043861. The sequence goes on from NZ_JBWKDP010000011.1 coordinate 292,795, forward strand.
GTCACGTCGATCTTCGATTCGTCGAAGCAGGACGAGTCACCGAAAACCGACTACCAGTGCTTCACCTACGACGGCCATCGCCGCCTGACGGAGGCGTGGACACCCAAGACGGCGAACTGCGATGCGGCAGGGCGCACGAAGGCCAATATCGACGGAGCGGCGCCGTACTGGACGAGTTACACCTACACCGCCTCGGGACAGCGCGACACCGAGACCGAGCACACTCCCTCCGGTGACAAAACGACCGAACACACCTACGGCACTGCGCTGAAGCAGCCCCATCCGCTGGTCAAGACCACAGGGGCCAAGGCCGCCACCTACGCATACGACAAGGCAGGCAACACCGAGAGCCGCCCGGGCACCCAGGCCCAGCAGACCCTGACCTGGAACGCCGAAGGCGAGCTGGCCGGGACGAAGGAACCGGCGGCAGGCGGCAAGCCCGCCCTCGACACCAGCTATCTGTACGACGCATCGGGCGAACTCCTCATCCGGAGACCCACGAAGGGGGACGGGGACACGGTCCTCTACCTCGGCGACACCGAGGTCCGTCTGACCACCAAGGGAACGGCGAAGACGCTGTCGGGCACGCGGTACTACACCGCAGCCGGCCAGACGATTGCCGTCCGTACCGCAACCCTCGGTACGAGCGGCAGCAAACTCAGCTTCCTGGCGGCCGACCACCACGGCACGAGCAGCGTGGCGATCGACGCCGAGACGATGGCCCCGACGAAGCGCTACACCACCCCCTTCGGTGCGCCCCGCGGCTCGATCCCGACCTCATGGCCGGACGACAAGGGATTCCTCGGCAAGCCGGCCGACGAGACGACCGGACTGACCCACATCGGTGCCCGCGAATACGACCCGGGAATCGGCCAGTTCATCAGCGTCGACCCCGTTCTGGTCCTCGGCCAGCACCAGTCCCTGAACGGGTACGCCTACGCCAACAACACCCCCGTCACGGCCAGCGACCCCACGGGCCTGTGCATCGACCCCGGCAATGGGCATTGCACACCCGATGACGGCGGCAGGCTCGGTGACCAGCCGCCGAAGTCTCCGTACCCGCCGAGTGGCCCGGCCACGGGCGGCACTGGCGGTACCGCAAGTGGCGGTGGCGGCTCTGGTGGCGGTGGCGGTGGCGGTGGCGGTGGCGGCACTGGCGGTGGCGCAAGTGGCGGTGGCGGCGGCTCCGGTGGTGGTGGCGGTGGCTGGTGGTCGGACTTCGGGAGCACCTTCGCGGACGAGGTGGTGAACTTCGGCAATGGTCTCGTTGATGGGTTCACCAGCCATTACAGCAATTTGTGGAGCTGTGTCACAGCAAACGGCAAGTGCACCGAGGTTCTCAGAGGTGCCGTGATGGCTAACCCCTCGATCATGATCATTTCCAGTATTCGGGGAACGGTCGATCGAGTCGGTGAGATCCACTCGGATTTCGACAGCGGGCAGTCGGCAAAGGGCACAGCAAAGATTGCCTTCGATTTGGCTGCTGCTTTGGTTACGCGCAGGGCAGAGAAGGTACTATCCGTCACAAAGAATGTTCCCTGTCACAGCTTTTTGCCCGGCACTGGCGTTCTCCTTGCCGATGGAACCAGGAAAGCCATCGAGGACGTCGTGATCGGCGATGTCGTCCTGACGACTGACGCGGATACCGGTGAGACGGTAGAAAAGACGGTCGTAGATACGATTACGACTGAGGACGACAAGGACTTCACTGAGATCACCGTCTCTACTGAGGGGGGCCTGTCAAGCATTGTCGCCACTGATACTCACCCCTTCTGGGTCCCGGAACTCAAGGAATGGGTCGAGGCCGGAGACCTGAATGTCGGCCAGTTGCTGCGTACGAGCGCGGGCACGCATGTCCAGATCACGGCAGTCAGCCACTCCACGAAGCGTCAGCGCACGCATGACCTGACCATCGACGACATCCACGCGTACTATGTGCTGGCGGGGGCCACGCCGGTACTTGTGCATAACTGCAATAACGCAGCGACTCATGAAGTCGATAACCTCGTCGATAACCTCGATGACGATGTCTACTTCCATTACACCAGCGCAGATGGACACGCGGGTATCCTGTCTGGTGACGGCAGTCTTAGAATCGGTGCGAACTCCGCAGGGAAGGTGCATGTGACGCAGGAGATCGGGAGCTCTGTAGAAATTGAGCGAAACGTAATGATCAACAATCCGTCACACGCCGGGAAAGCGGATTTCCTTTTCGCCTTCCGTATGCCTCAAGGTGTTGAGCTTGGTCCTGGGTCTCAGCCAAATGAGCTGATCGCGAGGGGTTCCTTGAAAATCCCGGCCGGGAACGTCCTCTTTCATGGAAGGAATCCATTCTGATGGCAGAGCTCATCGAGTTCGACTCATTTGCCCAGGTGGAGGTCTTGCTTCGCGCTGGCATGGAGTTCAAATTCGAGCACCCTGAGGGCTCGGACATACTCAACGGGAGTCCGATTTACGCGTCGGCGTTGAATCGCCTTCGTGAAGGTTTGATCTTGGGGTTGCGTTCGAGTTCAACGCCGGGCCGAGCGCAAAAGCAGGCTGACTGGTATCAGCTTTCTCGCCACCCGCATCGCTGGGGGGTCGTCGCGCAAAGGGCTGTGTTGCATCCGCGTTGGCGGGATCTAGATGCGGTCGAGATGCATCAATGGATTGAAACGCTCGCAGCGCCACTTTCGGTGGACGATAGCGCACTAGAAGCCGTCAAGGCAGCAGCCGAAGAAGTGCTTGATCGTGGCTGAAGCGAAGTCTTTTCGGTAATCCAATCGAGGCCCCGCCGGATTTGTTTCCGGTGGGGCCTCTGGAGTGTCTGACGGCAACGATGACGGCAACGTCAGCGGACGGCGGCTGTGGCGGGTGGGTCTCGGGGTCGTTCTCCGTCGGGCTGAGGGCCTTGCCGAGGGTGTCGATGGCCTGGCGCTGGAGGCGGAGCCGGACGTGAGCGTAGACGCCGGCGGTGACGCCGATGTGGGCGTGGCCGAGCAGTTCCTTGATGATGACGAGGTCGACGCCCTGTTCCAGGAGCAGGGTGGCGGTCGAGTGCCGGAGATCGTGGAATCGGATCGTCCGGAGTTCTGCGCGGTGGAGGAGGCGCCGAAAGCGCCGGGTCAGGTTGGTGGGGTCGAGCGGCCTGCCCTTCGGGGTGGTGAAGACGAGCCCGTTGTCCGTCCAGCCCGTTCCGGCTGCCTTGCGCTCTTCCTCCTGCCGTTCCTGGTGGATCTTGAGGGAGTTGATGCATTCGGTGGGAAGGACGATGCGGCGCTCGGAGGCCAGGGTCTTGGTGTTCAGGACGACCGGCCCCCGCCTGCTGCCGTGGACCACCCCCGACGGAAACCCCTGCTACCTCAGCACCGACGGCCACGGCTACCTCTCCACCCTCGCCGACAACATCGAGTCGGTACAGATCGGCATGGGCAGGGAACTCCTGGAGTACGCCCGAGACGCCATGGCCCCCGGCGCGAAGATCCTTACGGCCACCGAATACCGCTGGCTGGCTCGCCGGTTGACCGAAGCCCTCGCCGACGCGCTCCGGGTCGCCGACTCGCGCGGACAGCGCATCCCGGATCACGAAGAGGCGACCGAAGATGCCTGACTCCCCGAACGCCGGCGCACCAGTACGCGATGCCTCTCGGGGGCGCTACCGCTTCCGCGAATACCACGTGACCACCGTCCCCGACCCCCTGGCACTGCCAAGCATCGAGGCGGTCTGCGTCACCGGCGAAGAGCGCAACTGCGGTGCCACGTCAGGCACGCTGCACACCCCGGACGAGCTGACCCGCTGGATCGCCGAACACTGCGCCCAGAGCGGCCACGAACTGTACGAGCAGACCGTCCGCGCCCTCGTCCGTGCCGAGCCCGGTGCGTGGCAGTAGAGTCCCCCGCGCCAACAGCACGCCAGCGGCAACGCGACCCGTGCGGCCCGAGTCGCTGACGGCAGTAGCGACGGCAACGCCCACGGATTCCCCCGCACAACCACGGACACCAGCGGAACCCGAAACCACCGCTGATCTGCGAATACGCAGATAGAGAGGGGTCGCGTAGCACACGTACTATGTGCTGGCGGGGCAGACGCCGGTACTCGTTCACAACTGCAACGTGGCGCTCGGGCAGAAGGCGGAAGGCACCTATTCATGGGCGGACGGTAATGGGTTCAAGCGCTTTGGCGGCTATGCCCCTGACGCATGGCAGGGCCCAGTGGAGAACGCGATCCGGGACTCGTCGGTGACGCTTCATGTAAATCTCCGCGGCTTGGGCAACTTCACTGAATCGGCGAAGGCCGGGCTCCAGCCGGGAGCGTACGCCACTGATATGGAGATGGGCTGGATCGCCAGAGCTGTCGGTAATGGCGAACGGTCATGGTCCTCCATTAACTTCTATCGACCGAACGCGAAGGGGGCTCTTGAAAGAGTCGATGTCGCGGAACCAGATTGGGCGAGCTTCGGTAGGCTCCGGCCCTTCATATCGGATGCAAGGAAGTTCTGTGGCTGCTAGCAAAACGAACCGGAGGGGGGTTCACGAGCATGGATTCGCTTGACCCTGGTCTCTACCCAGACCTCTTCGCTGTGGGCGGCCTCATCTCGGCGATGGAGCTGGCGTCGGCAAAGAAAGATCTCGACCTGGGGCGGCTCTACAGTCACTATCCATCGGGACCTGGCCTGCTAGCCACGGCTGAGCTGAATTCGAGTCGCGGAAGGGCTTCTATTCAGCTCGGTAGCCAAAGCAGGACCTTCTACGTAGCAATCCAGGGGCAGGGATTCACATGGGCTGAGGGTGCCACTGATGATCTAGGCGATCTGATTGAGTCATTGGCTGCGTGGCGGGATGGTATTTCGGTGGATGACTTCACTGGAAGGTTCCCATTCATGATGCCGGGGCGGCTAGCGAGAGCCCACGAGTCGGGAGACTCGGTATCCGCTCAGTGGAATTGGTTGCGGACTGCTGGGGAGTTCTCCGAGGAGCGCCCGCTAGTGGAAGCGGCCTACGCAGATGGTCGGTTCGGCTATTTCTTCCCAACTCTCAGCCATGGAACGCTACGCCTTAGATCGGTGCGCCGAGAGCAAGGGGCCCAGGAAGTGAGCATTACTCCACTTTCTGAAGGTTCCTACCGCGTGGAGAATCCTCGATTGCTCGACCCGACGGTCGTAGATTCTTTAAGGGAGGCTCTTACTGTGGCTTCTGAAGCTCTCGCGAGTAACGGATGACACGTTCACTTCAGTAAATGAGGAGCCCCGCCGACCGACTATCGGGAGCGCCCAGTAATTACCCCAAAAGCCCCATCGGAATTTCACTCCGGTGGGGCTTTTGGTCATCGTGACGGTAGTAGTTGACGGCAACGTCAGTGGACGGGTGCTGCACAGACCGGTGGGTCGTCGCCATCGTTGGGCTTGGCGGTCGACTCCGAGCGGTCGCGGAGGGCGTGGCCGAGCAGATCGATGGCCTGTCGCTGGAGGCGGAGCCGGACGTGTGCGTACGCCGTCGCGGTGACGCCGATATGGGCGCGACCCAACAGCTCTTTGATGAGAACGAGTTCGACGCCCTGCTCTAGGAGCAGGGTTGCGGTCGAGTGCCGCAGGTCGTGGAACCGGATCGCCCGGAGGTGGGCGCAGCGGAGCAGCATGTTGAAGTGCCGTGTGAGGGTGGCGGGTTCGATGGGGTGGCCATCTGGGCGGGTGAAGACGAAGCTATTGTCCGCCCACTTTGCGCCGGCTTGCTGCTTCTCGAGGGTCTGCCCGTCACGGTGCGCGCGGAGCGAGGCGACGCAGGCGGCCGGGAGGGCGATGCGGCGTTCCGAGCGGCGGCGGATGCTGGCTGTGCCAGCGTCGAGGTCGAGATCGTCCCCGCGCAGACCGAGGAGTTCGCCCTTGCGGAGACCAGTACAACAGAGCGAGCTCGAAGAGGGCCTGAAGGCGGTGGTCCTGCGCTGCATTGAGGAAGGTGCGGGCCTCGTCGCCAGTGAGGGGGTTGAACCGGCGGGGTGGGGTGTGCCGGTGCGGACGTTGCGCGGGATCTCCTCCTCACGGACGGCGTGCTCCAGGGCCGACTTCACACGAGTGGATGTAGGCAAGCGTCAGCGGCGAGAGGTACTTGCGGCAGCACTTGCCGATGGCACAGCAGCGCGGTCGGCGGCCGGCCGGGGCGTCGGGCTTGCGGCGGGCGTCGATGCCGCGTGCGCAGCACTGGCAGACGGTCCGCAGTCCGTTCAGCCAGGCGCGCACGTCCTTCGCGGTGAGTTTGGCGAGCTTCTTCTTGCCGAGGCCGGGGATGAGGTACTGGGTGACGCAGGCGGTGTAGCGGGTGTGGGTGGTGTCGCGGAGCTGGTGGACGGCGATGTTCGCCAGCCATCAGGTAGGCGCCGACGCTGCCCTGGGCGGAGACCACGGGGACGCCGCGGTTGCTGGTGGCGATCTTCACCAACGGCGCTCACTGGTGTGCGTAGCTACCGAGCCGGAGTTGCAACCAAGGCCCGAGTTACTGGAGGACGACTTCACCGCCTTCGTAGCCCCGCTGCTGCCAGGCGAGTTGGCCTACCGGGCCTACCCCGGGGGCGTCGATACGCTCTCCGAGGTCACGGGTGAGGGTTTCTCACTCATGCTGGCGGACAGGGTGATGGCCGATTGGTGCGCCGTGGTACCGGACTCGGACGGGGTGAACAGGGCACAGTGGGAGAGCTCGGGGGAACCGTAGTCCGATAGCCGAGTCGCTGAACTGAAGCCCCCTCCAGGAAAGAGGGCGGATTCCAGAGGGCGTTGCAACGCGTGTTCGGTTGATCAGGCTGCGAGCAGTTTGTGCAGGCGCTCGGTTGGGGTTTTCCAGCCGAGCGTCTTGCCTGCGCGGCCGGAAGCACACGCTCCCCTCGGTGTGTGACAGGCATGGAGGGCCTGGAATGCCCCAAAGGGCATGACCTTCAGACGCCCTGAACGTGGAGCCCAGTTGGCTGACTGGCCGGTGGCCCCGGTCAGGATCGTGTCGTGCGCGTGCGCCGGCCTCTGGCAGAGCTCCCGCCCATCAGCCATACCGTTCGAAGAGCGCCTCGATGTAGTCCTCAAGCCGCCCCGCCACCAGCGCCGGCGTCAGGTCGTCCCTCCCCAGCTCCCGCCATGGCACCGCCACCTTCTCCGCGTCCGGTGCGCAGGCCAGGGCGTCGAGCAGGCGCCAGTGGAGATGGGCGGCGGGGTCCTCGGTGAGGGTCCCGCCGGCCGCGGCGTAGTGGTCGGTGAACCGCATTCCGGCATCGGAGCCGTGCAGCAAAGCCAGGGCCGTGGAGCAGCGGGCGACGTCCAGGTCGGTCGGTCCCCAGGAGGTCTCCACCCAGTCGACGACCCCGGTGATCCGTAGGTCGTCGCCCTCTCCGCCGAAGAGGACATTGCCCGGGTGGAAGTCCCGGTGCAGGAAGCGGGCCCTGGTACGGCGGGGCTTCGCGGCGGATCACGTCCACCGCGCGGCGCCACAGCTCAGGGCGGTGGGTGGCACCCGGGATGCGCACGCGGTCGGGCGCGGTCCACGCCTGGTACGTGCGGGGGCGGGCGTTCATGGGGACGTCGACCTCGTGGATGCGTACCAGCTGACGGGCCAGAAGCGGAGTCCGTCGTTCCCTGTCCGCCTCGTCCACCCGCACACGGCCCGGCAGGTGCGACATCAGCAGGGACGGGTGGTCGCAGTAGTCAGCGGTCGCGTCGACGTTGTGGAGCAGGGCTGCCGGGATGTCCGTCCCGGCGAGCAGGCGCAGGATGGCGGCCTCGCGGTTGAGGAGTCCTTCCGCGTGGCGGACGTAGAACTCCTTGACGAAGGAGCGCAGGACGAGCCAGTGTCCGTCGCCCAGGCCGGGGCCGGACACGTGCACACGTCGCATGTCCGACGTCCAGCCGCCGCGCAGTCGTTCCACGCCGTCGAGCCGTGCCGACAGGGGCAGTTGCTTCTCCACCCACGCGCGGGTACCGGCCCAGCCTCGATCGTCGATGGTTCCCCCGGTCATGCCGGCAGCCTAGCGCGGGTGATCGACGGGACGACCTGACCCGGAGTCGCCCCGCGTGCCGTCGTCGCCGTCGACGCGTGGGCCGGAGGAAATCGTCAAGCACCTTGCCTGAGCGGGAAGTTGGTGGACTCCGACTCGGTCGTCGCCGAACCCCGCGAGTGCATGCTCGGGAACGCCCGAGCGCCCGCCGCTCCGGATAGGGGGCCGGAGTGGCGGGCGCGCTCGTGGGGCGGTGCCGGGGGAGGGGGCCCGGCAGCCGGCTCAGGCCGCGGCCTTGACCGCCGAGATGTCGAAGTTCAGCTTCACCTTGTCGCTGACCATGACGCCACCGGTCTCCAGGGCGGCGTTCCACGTCAGGCCCCACTCGGAGCGCAGGATCTCGGCGCTGCCCTCGAAGCCGACGCGCTCGGCGCCGTAGACGTCGGTCGCGGAGCCGTTGAACTCCAGGTCGATGGAGAGCGGGCGGGTGACGTCCTTGATGGTGAGGTCGCCGGTGATGCGGTACTTGTCGCCGCCCAGTTGCTCGGCCTTGCTGGACCGGAAGCTCATGACCGGGAACTGCTCGGCGTCGAAGAAGTCGGCGCTGCGCAGGTGGCCGTCGCGGTCCCCGATGCCCGTGTCGATGCTGGCGATCTTGACGTCGATGACGGCGCTGGAGGCGGCCGGGTCGGAGCCGTCCAGCTTCAGCCTGCCCTCGTGCTCGCCGAAGGTGCCGCGGACGTTGGTGACCATGGCGTGGCGGACGGTGAAGCCGATGCTGCTGTGGGCCGGGTCGATGGTGTACTCGCCGGTCAGCGCAGCCAGGGCGGGGTCCACCTCGCTCGGGGCGGTGGCGGTGGCGACGGCGGTCTCGTTCTTGCGGTTGAACAGGCCCATGACTACTCCTCGGGGACGTGGTGGGCGGGCGGGGGAGTGACCTTCCCGGCCACTCGTTGAACCTTCAACGAGCTCCACCATAGAACCATTCCCGTTTAACTTTCAACATTTGCGGCGATCTTTTTGCGTGATGACGGAATCGCTCTGCGTCACTTGGACTTACCGGGCGCGGCTCTTGGACTGGCGGTGCCGCCGGCGTGCGACGTCGTTGACCGCGCCATGACGCGGCGACTACCCAGTCCCCATGCCGCTCACCAAGAGTCCCCGCGCCCTGTGCGCGGCGGCCGTGGCCATGGCCGCCGTCGCCTCACTCGCCGGACCTGCGAACGCCGTCGACGCGGCCCCGGCATCCGAACCGGACGCCGGGGCGCCCGTCCTCCGCTCGGGCCCGCTGGCCGTCGCCGTCGCCGAGGACTTCCCGCGCGTGCTGTCGTACACCGACCGGGCCACCCGAGCACGCCTCCTGGGCAGCACCGGCCCGGTCACCGAGGTGACCCTCAACGGCACCGCCCATCCGGTGCGGCTGAAGGCCCCGCCCGTGGTCACGGCCACGAGCGCCGCGTACACGCTCGCCTTCCCGGACCTCGCCGGCGTGGAGCTCGACGCAACGCTCTCCGTCTCCGGCCGCGCCACCACCTTCAAGGTCACCGCGGTCCGGGACACGGCGGAATTCCGGGTCGGCACCCTCGACATCCCCCGCCATGACCTCGTCTCGGTGGGAAGCACGGACGCGGGGGCCGCGACCGCGTTCACCCGGCTCGACCCGGACTCGACGCGCACCGCCGATGTGTTCGGCCGGGTGACGGAGGCGACCGCTCCCGAGCCCACGCCGGTCGGGGCCTCGTACGCCCTCGTCAACACGGGCGCCCTCGCCGCCGCCGTCGAGTCGAACTCCAGCTACGACAAGCCGTCCGGGGCCACGAACGGTGACGACGCCCGCTTCTGGCACCAGGCCCGCAAGGGCGCGGACGGCAGTGTCCGTGTCGGCGTCTGGTCGGGGCAGTGGACCCACCGGGGCGCGGGCGCTCCGGCTCCCGAGCGCGGCAAGGACCTGCCCTGGGCCAAGGTCGTCGTCACGCCCGACGCCAATGGGGACGGGAAGACGGACTGGCAGGACGGCGCCGTCGCCTTCCGAGCGATCGGGATCAGGGCACCGGGCAGCGACGACACCCCGGACCGGGTCGTCACCCACATCCCGTTCAACTTCGCCAGCCAGGCCACTCATCCGTTCCTGCGCACCCTCGACGACGTCAAACGGATCTCCCTGGCCACGGACGGCCTCGGGCAGCTCGCGATCCTCAAGGGCTACGGCGCCGAAGGGCACGACTCGGCGCACCCCGACTACGGCGGCAACTACAACGAGCGCGCCGGCGGTCTCCGCGACCTGAACAGGCTGCTGAGAAGCGGCCGGAAGTGGGGCGCGGCCTTCGGCGTGCACGTCAACGCCACCGAGTCGTACCCGGAGGCCAGGAACTTCAGCGAGACCCTGGTCGACAAGACGAAACCCGGCTGGAACTGGCTCAATCAGAGCTACTACATCGACCAGCGCCGCGACATCAACAGCGGTGATCTCGCCCGCAGGTTCCAGCAGCTCCGCGACGAGACCGACCGCAATCTGGGCTTCCTCTACATCGACGTGTACTACTCGCACGGCTGGATCGCCGACAAGACCCTTCAAGCCGTGCAGGCGCAGGGCTGGAACGTCGGCACGGAGTGGTCCGACAAGTTCGAACGGGCGTCGCTGTGGTCGCACTGGGCCAACGACCTCGACTACGGGGGTGCCACCAACAAGGGACTGAACTCCCGGATCATCCGGTTCATCCGCAACGGCGAGAAGGACATCTGGAACGACCACCCGGTCCTCGGCCGGAGCGCGCTCGAGGACTTCGAGGGCTGGACCGGCGAGACCGACTGGACGACGTTCTACGCCAACATCTGGGAACGGAACCTCCCCGCGAAATTCCTGCAGCAGCAGCGGATCACCCGCTGGGACGGGAACGACCTCTCGTTCACCGGTGGGCTGCGGGGAACGGTCGAGGACGGACGGCGGGCGTTCTACGACCACGGACGCAAGGTCCTCGACGGGAACCGCTATCTGCTTCCCTGGGACGGCGGGAAGAAGCTGTACCACTACAACAAGGCAGGGGGCACCAGCAGTTGGACGGTCCCCGCCGGCTCGTACACCGTCTACAGGCTCACCGACAACGGCCGGGTGAAGACCGGAACCGTCCGTGCCGCCGACGGCAGGATCACCCTGGACGCCAAGGCCGGGCAGCCGTACGTGCTCCATCCGGACCGGAAGGCGCCCCGGCAGGCAGACCCGCGTTGGGGCGAAGGCACCCCCGTCGACGACCCCGGCTTCAACGACAGCGAGCTCGGTGACTGGCGCACGAGTGGAACCGTCACGCGCGAGAGCGACGACCACGGCCGCAACGCCGCGCGCCTCACCGGCGCCGCGGTCGCGGCACTCTCCCAGCGTGTCACCGGGCTGAAGGCCGGCCGGCGGTACACCGCGTCCGCGCTCGTCGAGGTCGAGCCGGGCAAGGAGCGGCGTACGACCCTGAGCATCGGCGGCCGCTCCGTCACCGTCGAGCGGTCCGCGGTCGAGGACCAGGTCGCCGCGTCGGACCGGCACGGCAGCCATTTCCAGCGGGTGAAGGTCAACTTCACCGCGCCCCGCGGCGGGACCGCGACCCTGCGGATCGAGGCGGCGGCGGGGAGCACGGCGACCGTGCGCGTCGATGACGTACGGGTGGTCGCGAACGCCCCCGCCATCAAGGCCGGATCGGTCGTGTACGAGGACTTCGAGGACGTCGACCAGGGCTGGGGGCCGTTCCTCAAGGGCGACGCGGGTGGTGCCACCGACCCACGCACCCACATCAGCCGGCTCCACGCCCCCTACACCCGGGCGGGCTGGAACGGAAAGCTCATCGACGACGTGCTCTCCGGCGCCGAATCCCTCAAGTCCCACGAGGAGAACGCCGGTCTCGTCTACCGCACCGCGCCCTGGACCGTCCCGATGCGGAACGGGCACGCCTACCGGGTCGCATACGACTACCAGTCCAGCCACGCAGGCGCCTACGAGTGGATCACGGGCTACGACCGCGCCCGGGGCGGCCAGGTCGAGACCCGTGCCACACCCATCGGAGTCCTCAACACGACCGGTCACTTCGCCGAAACCGTCGTCGCGGGCTGCGGTGACACCTGGACCGGGCTGCGCAAACGCGCCGACGCACCCGACGGGGCGGACTTCGTCCTCGACTCCTTCACGGTGACCGACCTCGGAAAGGCCGCGCAGGCGCCCGCATGCGCCACCCTGAGCGTTGCGCCCGGGGCAGAGCCCTTGGAGCCGGGCGTACGCAACGAGGTCAGGACCGTCTTCACCAACGACGAAGCGACGGCCGCCGCCGAAGTCTCGCTGGGCCTGCGACTTCCCGAGGGCTGGACCGCCGAGCCCGACGGGCCCGTCTCCTTCGCGTCGGTCGCCCCGGGCGCCAGGGTCACGGGACGCTGGCAGGTCACCCCGCCGTCGGACGCCGAGAACGGCACGTACGAGAGGGGTTCGACGGCGGCGTACACCGTCGACGGCACGGCACGCACCCTCTCGGCCGTCACCTCCGTACGGACGCTGCCGCCTCGGCCCACTGCCGACGCCTGGGCGAGCGACCTGGACTGGACGGCCGCCGAGAACGGCTGGGGGCCGGTCGAGCGGGACCTGTCCAACGGCGGGACGGGCACGGGTGACGGGAGCCCGCTCAGGATCGGAGGCGTGGCGTACGAGAAGGGCCTCGGCAGCCACGCCCCGGCCAGGGTCCGCTACTACCTGGGTGGCAGGTGCACCTCCTTCACGGCGGGGGTGGGCGTGGACGACGTCCAGCCGTCGCGGGGCAGTGTGCAGTTCGCCGTCACGGCCGACGGCCAGGAGAAGGTGAAGTCGCCCGTGCTGAAGGCGACGGACGACGTATGGGGCCTGAGCGCCGATGTGACCGGAGCGAAGTACGTCGAGCTCGTCGTCGGCGACGGTGGCGACGGCAACGGCAACGACCACGCCGACTGGGGGAGCGCTCGCTTCCACTGCGCGCCCTCAGCTCCGCCGCGTACCTGAGTCCCCCTGCGTGCCGTGAGCTCCACCGCGCTCCCCGACTCTCACGGGCCGACCTGGGCCCGGGTGGCAACTGCCACCCGGGCCGGGAACGCGCACCCGCGTGGATCCTCCCCGGCGGTACGACGGCTCCGCGCACGGGGCGCGGGTGCGGTGCGGGGGCGTGGAGGGCGGCAACCGGCCGGCACCGCCGAGCGGCGAACGCCGTCGCCGCAGACCCCGAGGCCGGACCATGGGGCCGATCCGGTGAATGCTCCGTATGCGTTTGTTCTGCTGCCCGGCGTCTTCCGAGGGGACCGCCCGGCCCTCGGCGAGGACCCCGCCCGGCTGGAGATCTTCGACAACAGCGCCCCGTGCCGGGCGGTCGCCGTCCCCTCCCCCGGACTCGCCGCGGCGAACTTCTGGCGGGCCGGTACGGTGGGCGGACCGGCCGGGACCGCTCCGGCGAGCGTGCCCGTCCGGACGGCACCGCCCGGCACCGCCGCGCTGCACCTCGCTGAACCCGTGCGTTCCGGGGACCCCGTGGAGCTCGTCCGGCGCCGTCCGGTCCGGCGTGTCCTCCACCGTGCTCCGTCCGTCGAGCTCCTCGCCGAAGACCCCCCGCCGCCGCTGCGCAGCACCCCGGGAACGGGGAGTGCCGGCCATGACCGCCAGGTGACCGTCGCCTGACCTGCGTATGACGCCCTTGTCGGACCCCGACAATCCGGGGCACTCCCACGCTGGTGCTTCGGCTGTACCACGGAGAGGTTCTGTCCGAGGGTGACAGGAGAACGGTCGCGAGACTGTACGGAGTCAACGGCGGGATTTTCTTGTTCGGGTCCGTAGGGTCGTTACATGACCGTTTTGGACGAGACCGCCGGCGAGCCGACCGACACCCGCGGGCGTGTGGCAGAGCTGCACGCCCTTCGTGACGAGGCGCGCCGTGGCCCCAGTGACCGCGCCACCGAGGCGCAGCACGCCAAGGGCAAGCTGACCGCACACGAGCGGATCGAGCTGCTGCTGGACGCGGGCTCGTTCCGGGAGGTCGAGCAGCTGCGCCGGCACCGGGCATCCGGCTTCGGCCTGGAGGCGAAGAAGCCGTACACCGACGGTGTGGTCACGGGCTGGGGCACGGTCGAGGGCCGGACGGTCTTCGTCTACGCACACGACTTCCGGATCTTCGGCGGCGCGCTGGGCGAAGCCCACGCCACCAAGATCCACAAGATCATGGACATGGCCATCGCGGCGGGCGCCCCGCTGGTGTCGCTCAACGACGGCGCCGGCGCCCGTATCCAGGAAGGCGTCTCCGCGCTCGCGGGCTACGGAGGCATCTTCCAGCGCAACACCAGGGCCTCCGGGGTCATCCCGCAGATCAGCGTGATGCTCGGCCCGTGCGCGGGCGGCGCCGCCTACAGCCCGGCGCTCACGGACTTCGTGTTCATGGTCCGCGAGACCTCGCAGATGTTCATCACCGGCCCGGACGTCGTCAAGGCGGTCACCGGTGAGGAGATCACCCAGAACGGTCTCGGCGGCGCGGATGTGCACGCCGAGACGAGCGGCGTGGCGCACTTCGCGTACGACGACGAGGAGACCTGCATCGCCGAGGTGCGGTACCTGCTCTCGATGCTGCCGCAGAACAACCGCGAGAACCCGCCGCACGTCGCCACCGAGGACCCGGCCGACCGCCGTTCGGACGTGCTGCTCGACCTGGTCCCGGCGGACGGCAACCGCCCCTACGACATGCACAAGGTGATCGAGGAGCTCGTCGACGACGGCGACTACCTCGAGATCCACGAGCGCTGGGCGCGCAACATCATCTGCGCCCTGGCCCGGTTCGACGGCCAGGTCGTCGGCATCATCGCCAACCAGCCGCAGTCGCTGGCCGGTGTGCTCGACATCGAGGCGTCCGAGAAGTCCGCGCGCTTCGTGCAGATGTGCGACGCGTTCAACATCCCGATCGTGACCCTGCTGGACGTGCCGGGCTTCCTGCCCGGCGTCGACCAGGAGCACGGCGGCATCATCCGCCACGGCGCCAAGCTTCTGTACGCGTACTGCAACGCGACCGTGCCGCGCATCTCGCTGATCCTGCGCAAGGCCTACGGCGGTGCCTACATCGTCATGGACTCCCAGTCCATCGGCGCCGACCTCACCTACGCCTGGCCGACGAACGAGATCGCCGTGATGGGTGCGGAGGGCGCGGCCAACGTCATCTTCCGCCGCCAGATCGCCGACGCCGAGGACCCCGAGGCCATGCGTGCCCGCATGGTCAAGGAGTACAAGGCCGAGCTCATGCACCCCTACTACGCCGCGGAGCGCGGACTGGTCGACGACGTCATCGACCCGGCCGAGACCCGCGAGGTGCTCATCCGCTCCCTTGCGATGCTCCGCACGAAGCACGCCGACCTGCCGTCCCGCAAGCACGGCAACCCCCCGCAGTAACCCACGAGGAGAACACTGCAGATGACCATGCCCGCCGAGTCCCTGCTCCGCGTCGAGAAGGGCCAGGCCGACCCCGAGGAGCTGGCCGCGATCACGGCCGTCCTCCTCGCCCGCGCCGCCTCGCAGCCGGCCGACGCGCCGGCGCACCGCGGCCGCAGCACCGCCGGGTGGCGGCGCCTGGAGCGCCAGTCCGGCTTCCGCGCCCCGCACAGCTGGCAGGGCTGACACCCTCCCGACCGTGCCTCAGGGCCCCCGCTCGCCGTGTGCGAGCGGGGGCCCTGCGCAGTTTTCGGGCTGCGCGAGGCACCGCCCGTGCGCGGCCGCTCGTCGTACGCCGATCCGCCGATCCGGCACGGCTGTGCAAGCGGGGGCAATTCCCCGGCCCGGCGGCCGACGCCGGGTCCTGCCGCCTTGCCGCTCTGCCGCCCTGAGCCCGCGTTACGCGGGCCGGGCCCCTGCCACCCTGTGCCGGCCCCCGTGGCCGTTTCCGCGCGGGGCGTTCTCCGGTGGCGGCACGGAAACGCCCTGGGCCCGTGGCTGCCCTCCGTCGTCTGCCGCGTTGCCCGGGGAAGGGCCGGGGAGTGGACGGCCCGTTCCGCGGGGCGCACGCGGCGAGGGCGAAGGCGCTCGCGGTGCGGGACGGTCCGGACGGCCGGGAGCGGGCCTGCTCCCAGGCACTGCGGTCGTGGCGGGGACCCGTGGGCACGATCCCGTCGTGCTCGTCCTCGTACGCGTTCACCGGGCAGGACCGTGACGGCAGCTCCGTACCGCTTCCAGGACCTGGGGCGCGTCAACCCGGCGGTACATGGAGAAAGGCCCTCGCGCTCCGGGGGAGCGGGAGGGCCTTCTCGCGTACGGGACCGGGTGTACGGCGGCCTGCGACGACGACCTACCGCAGTCGTGCCATGAGTGCGTGTTCGACGAGGGTGATCAGCGCGCTCTTGGCGTCCGCGCGGTGGCGGGCGTCGGTGGTGATGATCGGGGTGTCGGG